>JBIIXU010000020.1:0-37746 GCA_044347145.1 Flavobacterium sp. | reverse complement strand
ACTTGTTAAAGTAATGTTAAAAGTAAATGTTAATAACTTGACGGTTTTAGCCAGCTATAGGTGTTTATTTTTGGAATGCGGTGGTTTATTCTTTTAGCAATTGCAAAAAAGTTTAAATTACTTCAAAAAAAACCTCCCTTGAGCAAGCTCGAGGGAGGAAAAAAAAATTGTTATGAAAAAGAATTACTAATTTGGATTAGTAATACGCAAATATATAAGATAAATTTTAATTGGCAATAAATTAAAAAAAAAAAATAAAAATTATAAAGTTTTTAAAATCAAAGCCTAACTAAACATCTCTTTAATTTTTTCAAAAAAACTTTTATCTGAAGCCTGCGGATTAGGGATAAAATTGTCATCAGTCAGCATTTTTTCAAAAAACGACTTTTGTTCCGCACTTAATTTTTTAGGTGTCCAAACATTCACATGAATCAATAAATCACCATTTTCATGATATCTTAAGCTTGGCAATCCCTTCCCTTTTATACGCAGTATCTTCCCTGATTGAATACCATCTTCTAACTTAATTCTAATTTTTCCAGTAACTGTATCTATTTCTTTTGAAGCGCCAAGCGCCGCTTCGGACACACTAATGTATAAATCTAAATGCAAATTGTCATCTTCGCGTTTCAACGTTGGGTGTTCAGCTTCTTCAATCACAACAATTAGATCACCAGCGATGCCATTGCCAGGCGCATCATTACCTTTACCAGACACCTTAAGTTGCATATCGTGTGCCACACCAGCTGGTATTTTTATTGAAACGGTGTCTTCTTGGGTAATCATACCTTGTGCATCGGCCTCATTTGGTTTTGATTGGATGGTTTGTCCACTACCACCACAAGTTGGACAAGTAGAAGCGGTTTGCATCCGACCTAATATGGTATTGGTCACACGCATCACCTGACCAGATCCATTACAAGTACCGCAAGTTTTATAACTGACGCCAGCTGCTTGAATTTTTCGTTTAACTTTAACTTTTTTCTCAACGCCAGTTGCAATTTCTTCCAAGGTAACCTTTACCTTTATTCTAAGATTACTACCTTTCATGCGTCTTTGACCGCCGCCGCCGCCAAAGCCACCGAAACCGCCGCCACCGCCAAAAGCGCTACCAAAAATATCACCAAAATGGCTAAATATGTCATCCATATTCATGCCACCGCCGCCAAAACCACCACCACCTTCAAAAGCTGCATGGCCGTATTGGTCATAACGTGCTTTTTTGTCAGGATCGCTTAAAACTTCGTAGGCTTCGGCCGCTACTTTAAAATTTTCTTCAGCAGCTTTATCACCTGGATTTTTATCTGGGTGATATTGGATCGCTTTTTTTCTGTAAGCTTTTTTTATTTCTTCAGCACTAGCGCCTTTGGTTATGCCTAATATCTCGTAATAATCTTTCTTCATGATTGTATAGTATTATTGTCCGATGACAACTTTTGGAAACCGAATTATTTTATCACCTAATTTATAGCCTTTTTCTATCACATCAACAATTTTTCCTTTTAAATCGTCTGATGGCGCAGGAATTTGTGTGATTGCTTCAGCGAAATCAGCATCAAAAGCATCACCAGCAGCAATTTTCACCTGTTCTAATCCTTTTGATTCTAAAGTTGATTTAAATTTATCGTGAATCAATTGAACACCTAACTTTAAATTTTCATCTTCAGATTTAGAAACTTGCGTCCAAGCCCTTTCAAAATCATCTAAAACTGGTAGCATGGCCAATAGCACTTCTTGATTAGCGGTTTTAAACAAGTCTATTCGCTCTTTTGACGTACGCTTTTTATAGTTTTCAAATTCAGCAAATAACCTCAAAAATTTGTCGCGTTCCTTAGCTAAATCAACAGATAACCGTTCTTCAGTGGTAAGTTCAGTTTCTTGATTTTCAGTTTCTTGGGTAATATTCTGATCTTCTGTGTTTGTTTCTACAGGGTTTTGTTCTTCTAATTGATCTTTCAAATCATCAGTATTCATGGGATAATATTTTTGACATTTATACGGCTACCAATAATGCAAAAGCTAAGCCAAAAGGGGCAAGGTGTCAAATTGGCAGAATTTTTCTTAAATGTACACACCATAGCCCTGATGCAGACGATAAATGCCTCTATGCTGACATTAACTAATCGTCAGCACAAGATTAGCTTATAAAAAATGACATTATGTCTAATAATCAATTGTTTAGAGTTTAAATTTAAGTCATTTTGTCTGTTTTTCATATTTGGAACATCTATTGATTATTTGTAGTTATCATTAAATTTAAAAAAAAATAAAACCATGAACATAAAAAATTTTACAATAAAAGCGCAAGAAGTATTGCAACATGCGCAAGAATTGGCGCAAGGTTTCGGTCACCAACAAGTGGAGATTGAGCATATTTTTAAGGCCATGTTGGAACAAGACCAACATTTGATGCCCTATTTATTGAAAAAAGTTAATGTTAATTTGCCTATGCTCGAAAAAGCTTTGGACAGCACTTTACAAAGTTTTTCAAAAGTGAGTGGTGGCGAATTGATGTTTGGCAGAGAAACCGTGACCATGCTTAATGATGCCAGTCTGGTAGCCAAAAACATGAAAGATGAATTTGTGACCTTAGAACATTTACTGTTAGCAGTTTTTCAATCGAAGAGCAAAGTGGCGCAAATGCTAAAGGACAATGGCGTGACTAAATCGCAGCTTGAACAGACCATAAAAGAATTGCGAAAAGGCGAAAAAGTGACCTCTGCTTCTGCAGAAGAGACCTATAATAGCTTGAACAAATATGCCAAAAATCTCAATGAAATGGCACGAATAGGCAAACTTGACCCAGTCATTGGTCGTGATGAAGAAATTAGACGTGTTTTACAGATTTTAACCAGACGAACCAAAAATAATCCGATGTTGATTGGCGAACCAGGTGTTGGTAAGACTGCCATAGCCGAAGGTTTGGCTCACCGCATCATCGCTGGTGATGTGCCTGAAAATTTAAAGGATAAGGTTATTTATTCACTAGATATGGGTGCATTAATAGCTGGTGCCAAATATAAAGGAGAGTTTGAAGAACGCTTAAAAGCTGTTGTAAAAGAGGTAACCTCAGCCGACGGAGAAATCGTTTTGTTCATTGATGAAATTCATACACTTGTTGGCGCAGGTGGGGGAGAAGGTGCCATGGATGCAGCCAATATACTTAAACCAGCATTGGCTAGAGGTGAATTAAGAGCTATAGGAGCAACTACTTTGGATGAATTTCAAAAATATTTTGAAAAAGACAAAGCTTTGGAGCGACGTTTTCAAAAGGTTATAATAGAGGAACCTGATACAGAAAGTGCCATTTCAATTTTGCGTGGCATTAAAGAAAAATATGAAACCCATCACCAAGTACGCATAAAAGATGATGCAATTATTGCTGCGGTGGAATTAAGTCAGCGGTATATCACCAATAGATTTTTACCCGACAAAGCTATTGATTTAATGGATGAAGCAGCTTCAAAACTGCGCATGGAAATTAATTCTAAACCTGAAGAGTTGGATGTGATTGATAGAAAAATTATGCAGTTATCCATTGAAATTGAAGCTATTAAAAGGGAGAATGATGATGTGAAGGTCAAAGCCTTAAATTTTGAACTAGCCGATTTACAAGAGCAACGTCAAAGTTTGTATAGCCGTTGGAAATCTGAAAAGGATGTGGTCGATCAGGTGCAAAGTATCAAAAAAGCCATTGAAGATAAAAAACTTGAAGCAGAACGTGCTGAGCGCGAAGGTGATTATGGCAAAGTGGCAGAAATCCGATACGGTACTTTGAAAGATTTACAACAGCAATTGGAGGATTTTGAAAAGCAATTGGACAACAACCAAAATGCCAAAGCCCTCATTAAAGAAGAGGTCACGCATGATGATATTGCTGAAGTAGTAGCCAAATGGACAGGCATACCTGTTCAAAAAATGCTACAATCTGAAAGAGAAAAACTTTTGAATTTAGAAAACGAATTACACAAACGTGTGATTGGGCAAGAAGAAGCAATAATTGCTATTAGTGATGCGGTGCGTAGGAGCAGAGCAGGCTTGCAAGATCCGCGAAAGCCCATTGGTTCCTTTTTGTTTTTAGGCACAACAGGCGTTGGTAAAACAGAACTAGCCAAAACTTTGGCGGCTTATTTGTTTGACGACGAAAACGCCATGACACGCATAGACATGAGTGAATATCAAGAAAGACACAGCGTAAGCCGTTTGGTTGGCGCGCCTCCAGGCTATGTAGGTTATGATGAAGGTGGTCAGTTGACAGAAGCCGTCAGAAGAAAACCATATTCAGTGGTTTTACTTGATGAAATTGAAAAAGCACATCCGGACACCTTTAATATTTTATTGCAGGTTTTAGATGAAGGTCGTTTAACAGACAATAAAGGTCGTGTGGCTGATTTCAAAAATACGATTATCATCATGACTTCAAACCTGGGTAGTCAGGTTATTCAAGAGACTTTTGATAACTTCAAAGGTAGTGTAGAAGCGGCGTCGGAAGTAGCAAAAGTAGAAGTTTTGGGTTTACTTAAACAAACGGTTCGGCCAGAGTTTTTGAACCGTATTGATGAAATTGTGATGTTTGCGCCTTTAACGGCTGCTAATATTAAGGCTATTGTTGAAATTCAATTAAAAGGTTTGAAAAAAATGTTAGCCAATCAGCACATTACTTTAGAAGCCACGCCAGAAGCCATTGCATATTTAGCCAATAAAGGATTTGATCCGCATTATGGCGCACGCCCAGTGAAGCGAACCATTCAGCGAGAAGTGTTGAATGCATTGTCAAAAGATATTTTGGCAGGCAAAGTAACACATGAGCAAGCTATTTTACTAGATAGTTTTGATGATGAGTTGGTTTTTAGGAATATGGCGTAAAGGGAGGAGGCAGTTTTTAGTCGCAGTAGGCAGTTTTCACCCGATAGCTATCATGACAGTTTGCAGTCATTGCGAGGTACGAAGCAATCTTTTCACTGATATAGTTTTCAATCTCAGTTTTCAGTCGTAACGATAAAAATAAATGAAATTAACCTGATGGTTTGTGCTACTTTTCGCAGACCATCAGTTGTTTATGGTTAAATGTAATTCTACGAACGCGGAAATCAAAAGTATTTGTTATTTTTGTTCATTTATAATTATCACCAAATCTATTGAAACCAGCACGCCCAATTCATCCCGACTTTCAAAACTTGTTAGATTTTAAATCACAAGCTATTATTGATTTATTTATTGATTTGCGACAATACGTTTTGGAAATATATCCAGACAGTAACGAACTTTTGTACCATACACATGCTTTGACGGCTGTTTTTTCAGTATCAGATAAGCTAGGTGATGCCTTTTGTATGTTGCCCATCTATACCAATCATTTGAATTTGGGATTTAATAAAGGTACAGTTTTGCTAAATCCCCGCAAATTGCTCACGGGCACAGGTCGGTTAATTAGACATATTGATATAAGCAAATCTAGCGATTATAGGAACCCAGATGTAAAAGCCTTATTGTTAGAGGCTATAGTTTTAGCTCAAAAAGATATGGCCAAACCCTCCAAAGCCATTGGCCAAACTATTTCTAAAATCACTAAAAAATAAGTGACCTACTTTGTATCTCTAATTTTTTACCGTGCGTATATTTTTTTTTTCACTACTCCTCCAACAGCGGATAATACCTCTCTTCCAAAACCTTCATATGCCAACGCTGATGACCAGCGATTACAAAAGCTAGCGACAAAGGCTCATATTTTATCCCATTAAAAGCATTGCCAATTCTTAACATCATGTCTGGTGTAAATGAACGAAACATGGCCATGGTGCCTTGTCTAACTAATTTCAATTCAGTAACCAAATCTAAAACTGTGCGGTTATTGGCATTGGTATTTTTGGCGTAATCTTCTTCATCAAAGGGCAATAAGTTTTGTTGATCGCCCCTCGCAATGGCTGTCGTGCGATAGACAAGAACTCTTTCAGTATCAATATAATGTTGCAAAATATCTTTGACTGTCCATTTTCCGGGGGCATAAACTTGGCTGTCAAGGGCTTTCCATTTATCTAAAGGCGCATTTTCTAATTCTTGCAAACTTATTTCTAAAGCCGCCATATAAGTGACATCATCAGTCAAATGAATGTATTTATCAAAGTATTCTGGCATTTTTGCAATGGCTGATTTTTTCATCTTTTGAGGGTTTTAGTAATTAATTTTAATAATGCAAATGTAGGTTTTAAAGTTATAAAGAAAAAAAAATTATGTTCATGTTTTTGCATGGTCATCAACCCCGAAAGGGTTAAAAACCCTTTCGGGGTTCTTAACTAAAACATCATAATATTTTGCTTTTCGATGCAAAAAGTTTAATTTTGCGCAAACCCAAATCTATGCATGCTTTAACCGACACCAATTTCAACTTTCCAAACCAAAAATCAGTTTATAAAGGCAAAGTGAGAGATGTTTATAACATCAATGATGACCTTTTAATCATTATTGCATCAGACCGTTTATCTGCTTTTGATGTGGTTATGCCAAAAGGTATTCCATTCAAAGGGCAAATGCTCAATCAAATTGCAACGGCCTTTATGAAATTAACGGAAGATATTGTGCCCAATTGGTTAATCGCCACGCCAGATCCTAATGTAGCAATTGGCCAACTCTGCCAACCTTTTAAAGTAGAAATGGTGATTAGAGGATATTTAACAGGTCACGCCTATAGAGAATACCAAGCAGGAAAAAGAATGATTTGTGGCGTAGCCATGCCTGATGGCTTGAAAGAAAATGACCGTTTTCCCTCGCCCATTATTACTCCTACAACAAAGGCTGCTAAAGGCACGCATGATGAAGATATTTCTCGTGAAGACATTCTCAAGCAACAAATAGTCTCGGAAGCAGATTATTTACAATTAGAAAAATATACCCACGCCTTGTATAAACGTGGTAGTGACATTGCAAAAGAAAGAGGCCTTTTACTGGTTGATACCAAATATGAATTTGGAAAAAATAAGGCGGGAGACATCGTGTTAATTGACGAAATTCATACCCCAGACTCTTCGAGGTATTTTTATGCGGAAGGCTATGAAGCCCGTCAAGCTAATGGCGAACAGCAAAAACAACTGTCAAAAGAATTTGTTCGACAATGGTTGATTCAAAATGGGTTTCAAGGTCTAGAAGGCCAACAAATTCCTGATATGACCGATGAATTTATTGGTTCAATCACCACCAGATATATTGAACTTTACGAACATATTCTTGGTATGCCTTTCGAAAAAGCTGATATTACAAATATTGATGCGCGTATTGAACAAAACGTTTTGAATTATTTGAAGGATAATTTATAAAAATTAGACCCTTATCGATTATAAAGGCTTCGGTGTCTCTTTAGGTTAATCAACTAATTGTTTTTATTAATGGAAAGCATTCACCCCAGAAAAATTATTCACATAGACATGGATGCTTTTTATGCCTCTGTGGAGCAATTGGACAACCCCGACTTGAGAGGAAAGCCCATTGCTGTTGGTGGCAGTGAAGTCCGCGGGGTGATTAGTGCAGCCAGTTATGAAGCGCGAAAATTCGGCGTTAGAAGTGCCATGACCGGCGTTTTAGCTAAAAAACTTTGTCCCGATTTAATTTTTGTTCGTCTAAGATTTGACCGTTACAAAACCATTTCAAAGCAAATTCAACAGATTTTTCTTGAGTATACCGATTTGGTTGAGCCATTATCACTTGATGAAGCTTATTTGGATGTCACTAAAAATAAGAAGAACATTTGGAGCGCGACGCATATTGCGCAAGAAATTAGGTGTAAAATTCATCAAAAAACGGGTTTAACTGCTTCCGCTGGTATTTCTGTGAATAAGTTTGTGGCCAAAATTGCTTCGGATTACAATAAACCAAATGGTCAAAAAACGGTTAAACCAGAAGAAGTTGAAGCCTTTATAGAAGCTTTAGACATCAGAAAATTTTATGGCATTGGTAAGGTCACAGCTGAGAAGATGTATCAAGTAGGCATTTTTACAGGCAAAGATTTAAAAGCAAAGGATTTATCTTTTTTAGACCAGCATTTTGGCAACCAAGCCGAATATTATTACAACATGTCGAGAGGCATCAGCCATAGTCCCGTGGTTTCGGAGCGGCAAGCCAAATCTGTAGCTACTGAATATACTTTTGAAGAAAATTTATCTTCAGAAATTTATCTCGAAGAAAAAATTGTGCTAATTGCTAATGAATTAGCCAAACGATTAAACCGCTATAAATTGTCTGGAAAAACGATTACCCTCAAAATAAAATATTCAGACTTTACATTACAAACCCGCAGCAAAACCATTAAATATTTTGTAGCCAACAAAGACATTATTATAGAGGAAGCCAAGCAACTGCTATATCAGGAAAAACTAAAAGATTCTGTGCGTTTGTTAGGTATTTCTTTGTCAAATCTTAATAATGTGCCCAAAGAAGAAATACTTGCTACACCAAAAAAAGATGTGAGCGTTCAGTTAAGTTTTGAGTTTTAAACAATAAACCCAAATATTTCACTAATTTTGCCCATCGATAATTTTCAATGAAAAAGGTAAAGATTTCATATTGTAACGGCAAAAAATGTAAAAGAAAAAATGAAGGCGTCAAAGCGCATTTAAAAGCCTTCGTTACAGCGAATGATTTGGGAAAAAAAGTGAAAATTGAAAAATCTAAATGTAAAAAATTGTGCAAACTTGCGCCAGTTGTTTGCATAAAGAAGCAACAATGTTTTGGTGTAGAAGATATTCAAACCTTAGATAACCTTATAAAAGTGAAATGATTTATCAAGTATCAATTATTGGTTCGGGCCAAGTGGCTTTTCATTTGATTACGCTTTTCAAAAACAACAAAAATTTTGAATTGAAACAAGTTTGCGCCCGTCAATTTGAAAAAGTATCAGGATGGATCAACCATGCACAATGGGTAGCGGATATTAATCAATTATCAGAAGCAGACCTTTTGATTGTTGCCGTTTCAGACCAAGCTTTACCTGCTATTGCTGAGCAAATTTTATTAAAGAATACGTTGGTTGTTCATACCTCAGGGACGCAACCGATGTCTGTTTTTGGTCAACATTTAAATTTCGGGGTGTTTTATCCTTTGCAGACTTTTAGCATGTCAAAAGATATTGATTTTAGTCAAACGCCGCTTTGCATTGAAGCAAATAATCCTCATAATTTGGCTTTTCTAGAAGATTTGGCCAATAAAATTTCTTCAAAAGTAGCGCATGTTTCTAGTCATCAAAGAAAAATTTTGCACCTTTGTGCCGTATTTGTATGCAATTTTGTCAATCATCTGTATCATATTGGGGCTTCTTTAAGCGAAAAGCATCAAGTGCCTTTTGAACTTTTGATGCCATTAATAGAGGAAACAACAAATAAAATCAAATATTTACATCCAAAAGAGGCACAAACGGGTCCTGCCAAAAGAGGTGATGAATCAACCATGCAGGCGCATTTAGAACTTTTAGACGATGAGCTTTTAAAAACTATTTATAAAACCATATCACTAGCAATTAGGAAAAATGAATTATAAAATTTTAATGAACAATATCAAATGTTTTGTGTTTGATGTTGATGGCGTTTTAACCAATAGCATGCTTCACGTCACAACCTCCGGTGAATTGTTGAGACAAATGAACATTAAAGATGGTTACGTTTTGAAAGAAGCGCTAAATCAAGGCTTTAATATTTGTGTAATCTCTGGCGGAAAAAACGAAGGCGTACGAGAACGCCTGAGAAATTTAGGCGTAACCGATATCCATTTAGGCATATCAGATAAGGTAGAGGTATTGAAAGAATTTTGTGATATTTATCAAATAAAAATGGAAGAAGTGCTCTATATGGGTGATGACATTCCAGATCTTTACCCGATGAAATTAGTAGGTTTACCAACCTGTCCGCAAGATGCTTGTGCAGAAGTAAAGGCCATTTCAAAATACGTTTCACATCAAAAAGGTGGAGAAGGTGCGGTTAGAGATGTGATAGAGCAAGTTTTAAAAGTTCAAGGCAAGTGGGTTGTTTAACACTCGAGTCTTAATACACTCTAAAACAATACATTATACAATTTTACAATATACAAATATAAATGACTGAAGGCAATTTTGTTGATTACGTAAAAATATATGCAGCTTCTGGCAAAGGAGGAAAAGGTTCATCTCACTTGCATCGGGAAAAGTTTATTGAAAAAGGCGGCCCAGATGGTGGCGACGGTGGTCGTGGTGGTCATGTGATTCTAAGAGGCAGTAAAAATCTTTGGACACTTTTTCATTTAAAGTTTTTAAGACATGCCAAAGCAGGTCATGGTGGAGATGGTGCGAGTAGCAGAAGTACCGGTGCTGATGGCGAAGATAAATATATTGATGTCCCGCTAGGAACGGTTGTAAAAGACAAAGAAACTGGCGAGTTTTTATTTGAAATAACAAAAGAAGATGAAGAAGTTATTTTGTGTAAAGGCGGCAAAGGGGGTTTAGGTAACTGGCATTTTAGAAGTGCAACAAACCAAACGCCTCGCTACGCACAACCTGGGTTATATGGTGAAGAAGCTGAGGTTATTTTAGAACTAAAAGTCTTAGCAGATGTTGGTTTAGTTGGTTTTCCTAATGCAGGGAAATCTACTTTGTTATCAGTCTTAACTTCCGCCAAGCCAAAAATTGCAGATTATGCATTCACCACCTTAAAACCAAATTTAGGAATTGTTGAATACCGTGATTTTCAGTCTTTTGTTATTGCCGATATTCCAGGTATCATAGAAGGTGCAGCAGAAGGCAAAGGTCTGGGGCATTATTTTTTACGACATATAGAACGGAATGCTGTTTTGTTGTTTTTAATTCCTGCAGATTCGCCAGATATAAAGAAGGAATTCGATATTTTATTGGGTGAACTTAAGCGATATAATTCAGAAATGTTGCAAAAGCAACGCCTAATCATGATTTCTAAAGCGGATATGCTTGATGATGAACTGAAAGTGGAACTTGAAGCAGAACTTAAAAAGTCACTAAAAAAGGAAAAATTCATGATTGTTTCATCGGTTGCGCAACAAGGTTTAAAAGAGTTGAAAGATGAATTATGGAAAATTTTGAATGAATAAACATAAGGCATGTTAACTTGGCTAATGCTTAGAATTTTTTAAATACTTTTTGAGTAGCTTTAAAATTTTTAATACAAAGTAAAAAACACGTTAAATTGTTTAAATTATTAATTATTTTATCTATTTTTGTTATAATAATTAACTGATTAATTGATTTTAGATTAATTATATTGAACAGCGTGTAAATTTGTAGCCGTAAGTAAGAGTGATTTTTTTAAGTTTTTAGGTTTACCCTGAGAAAATCGCAGATTTTCGTTAATTCAAATTTTAAAAATTTTGAATTTTTGGGTTTTAAAAGGCAAGCAATTTTTTGTTTGCCTTTTTTATTTATATTTGTATCAAAGTAAAAACCATGTATAAATTACTAACAAGCCTGCTTTTTCTTATGATTATGCAAATGCAGGCTCAACAAATAAATATGAAAGCACTTTCAAAAACCGAAAAAAAAATTGTTGAACGCATTGAAAAAAATTATAATGAAACCCTAAAACTGTTGGAAGAAACCGTTAACATTAATTCTGGTACGTTTAACGTGGAAGGTGTAAGAGAAGTATGTAAGGTTTATCAAAGAGAGTTTTCTAAAATTGGCTTTGAAGTTCAATGTGTTGAAGTCCCAGAATCACATAAACGTGGCCCTCATTTTGTTGCTACCCGAAAAGGCAAAAAAGGGAAAAAGCTCTTTTTTATTGGTCACTTAGATACGGTTTATGAAAGGGATATGCCTTTTCAACCTTTTACCATTATTGATGAAAAAACAGCATCTGGTCAAGGTACAAACGACATGAAAGGAGGAAATGCCATGATTTTTGCATCATTAAAAGCTTTGCATGAATTAGGCTTGCTCAAAGACCGACACATCACGGTTTACTTTGCTGGCGATGAAGAAGAATCGTTTAAGCCAACTTCAATTGGTAGAAAACATTTTCGGGAAACTGCGCAAGGCCATGACTATGCCATAGGCTATGAAACAGGCGCTGGTGTAGATTTAGCTGTGGTTGGCAGAAGAGGTGTATCAGACTGGGAAATAAAAATTACGGGTAAACAAGGTCATTCATCAGGTATATTTACTCCAGATTTAGGCTATGGTTCAATTTTAGAAGCCGCGCGAATTCTCAATGAATTTAGAGAAACCTTTGACAAAGTGCCAAATGTAACCTTTAATCCTGGTGTGATTGTTGGCGGATCAGAAGTTAATTTTGACTCCAAGAAAATTGCTGGTTCTGCTTCAGGGAAAACCAATATCGTAACAAAAACCACTATAGTTAAAGGCGATTTTAGATTTGTAGGTCAGGAACAACGGGATTGGATCAAACAAAAAATGCAAGAAATAGCAGGAAAAAACTTAAATCAAACATCTGCCGAAATCAAATTTGTAGATGGCATTCCTTCAATGGGCGATTCCAAGGGTAATTATGCGTTACTAGAAATTCTTAATCAAACCAGTCAATCAATTGGTTTAGGTGAAGTGAAACCACAAGATTTGATGAGTAGGGGAGCAGCCGATGTGTCTTATGTGGCTGACCTGTTAGATTGCATTGATGGTCTTGGTGCAACAGGTGAAGGCACCCATACCCCCCAAGAAAATATGAATTTAGAACACTTTCCAGTTTTAATCAAAAGAAGTGCTATATTTATTCATCGGTTAACTAAATAATTTTACTAATAAATACATTGTCACGCAGAGGCGCGGAGGCGCAAAGATTTGATTCTGATGAAATAGACTAAAATATTATTAAATAACTTTAAAAACGTCTTAATTCAAATTCTAATTGTTCATTCAAATTTTTGACTTAAAATGTATGCTAATGAAAATTATTTATCAAGACAAGTTATAGGAATTTGTATTGATATTCATAGAAAACTTGGTCCTGGATTATTGGAATCGGTATATGAGGAGATCTTGTCCTATGAATTAACTAAAAATAATTTATCCTTTGAACGCCAAAAGGCTGTAGATTTTTTTTGGGATGAAATTAAAATTGACAAAGGATTTCGTGCCGATTTTATTGTTGAAAGTCAATTGATTACAGAAATTAAATCAATAAGAGAATTGGAAGCAGTGCATTATAAACAACTTTTGACGTATTTAAAATTAACAAAATTAAATCTTGGATTATTAATAAATTTTAATGGGAATATACATAAAAATGGTATCAAACGCGTTGTAAATGGTCTAAAGGAATAATTTTTTGATTTATATATTTAGCTTTTGATAGCATTTCAATTTATATTAATTTTGTAAAACCTTTGCGTCTTTGCGCCTTTGCGAGAATCAATTTTTAAAACGAGATATATCACAACAAATAAATTATAAGAATTGAATTTTTTTACATTAATTTTGTAAAACCTGTGCGTCTTTGCGCCTTTGCGAGAATCAATTTTTAAAACGAGATAAATCAAATAATTAGACCAGTTTTAGCAAAATGCAACTAATCAATCATTTTACCAATCATTTAAAAGCAGACAATCTTGAAACAAATCATGTGCGGTTGGTAAAAAATGCCTGTTTTTCTTTTGTTAATCCAACACCTACCAAAAAACCAAAAATGATTCATTTAAATGAAGATTTTTTGAGATCTTTTGATATGGAAAAAGAAGATTATCATTCTCAAGATTTTTTAAAGTTGATGACTGGTAATACTTTGCCTAAAGACGCCAAACCTTATGCCATGCGCTATGGCGGGCATCAATTTGGGCATTGGGCAGGGCAATTAGGCGATGGCAGAGCGATTAATTTAGGTGAAATATTAAAAAATAATGAAGCTTGGACTGTTCAACTGAAAGGCGCTGGCAAAACCCCATATTCAAGAAAAGGCGATGGTTTAGCCGTTTTGAGAAGTTCAATTCGTGAATATTTATGCAGTGAAGCCATGCATTATTTAGGTATTCCTACCACTCGAGTTTTTTCTTTGGCACTCACTGGCGATGAAGTCCTAAGAGACATGCTTTATGATGGCAACGCAAATTATGAAAAAGGCGCAATTGTCAGTAGAGTGGCACCCTCTTTTCTTAGATTTGGGAGTTTTCAAATTCATGCAGCTAATCAAGAGACTGATTTGCTGAAGCAATTGTTGGATTATGTGATTATTAATCATTATCAACATTTAGGACAACCCTCTAAAGAAGTTTATATCGCTTTTGTTGATGAATTAGCCAAAAAAACTATCGACTTAGTGGTCGAATGGGAACGTGTTGGTTTTGTGCATGGTGTTTTGAATACAGATAATTTATCTATTTTAGGCTTAACCATTGATTTTGGCCCCTATGGTTGGGTTGAAGATTATAACCGAGATTGGACACCAAACACTTCAGATTCTGAACATCGCTATGCCTTTGGTGAGCAAATTAATGTAGCTTTTTGGAACATCTATCAGCTGTTAAATGCCTTATATCCTGCCATAGAAGAAGCGGAACCTTTACAAAAAGTCATGGATGATTTGCCAAATTACTATGATCAAAAAAGAAAAGAAATGTTTGGTAGAAAATTAGGTCTAGAAGCTGAATTGGTAAAACCTTTGATTAATCCGCTTATTGGAAATTTAGAAAATAGTCAATTGGATATGACTTTGTTTTTTAGACAGTTGATTAGTTTTGATGGTGATTTTGAAGAGTATTTACCTTTATTAAAATCAAGTAGTTATGTTAAAAATTTTGACCCATATATAGCCAATTGGAAAACTTGGTTTGAAGATTATCAACATACCAAAAATACATCAAATATTGATAATCATCTCGGCATGATGCGCTTAGCTAATCCGAAGTATATTTTTAGAAATTATATGGCGCAATTAGCTATCGAAGCTGCTGAAAAAGATGATTTTTCCTTAGTCAACACCTTTTTCATTTTACTTAAAAATCCTTATGACGAACAACCTGAATACGAGCAATGGTTTGCTAAAAGACCAGATTGGGCGCTGAATAAGGTGGGCTGTTCAGCTTTAAGTTGCAGTTCGTAAAGGTTATTTAAACGTCTTCACGCCAGCTTTAATTTCCACTGCCAAATCATTGACAGCAGGGGTGAGGGGGCATGAATATTTCTCGTTATAAGCACAATATGGATTATAACATTTGTTAAAATCAATGGTCAATGCATCGCTTTCAGGTATTTCAATATCAAGATAGCGCCCGCCGCCATAACTTTCATTGCCAGACGTTAAATCAGTAAATGGTATAAATAAAAAATTATTGATAATTGACTTATCTTTAGGAATTGATTTATAAGCTTCCAATTGACAGGCTTTGCCATTAATTTCAAAATGCAAAATACCATATTTTACATACAAAGGTTTACGGTCAGTTGTGGTTAACATTTCAAAGGGTTTTTCCTCTGGTGTTAAAACAAGCTTTGCCTTCACACAAAAGGCCATGTTGACGTCAAAAAACTTAAGGGATTTGAACGACTCTAAATCTTTAGCTTTTAGTGGAGATTTTTCTAGATCACCATAGTGTTCATTAAGTTTTTGATGATAATGACGCGCAGCTTCTTCATCACAATTTTGTGAATAATTACATATTGTAAACAATAAAAAAAGGCATTTGACTATTTTCATGCTGTTAAAATTAAAGTTCAAAGATAGATTTTTTTATCAAAATAGTTATCGGATAGATTTTTTTGTTAAATTGCATGCTTTAAACCCTTTAAGTCATGATTAAAAATATTTTATTGTACGGTATTTTGTTGGTTGGTGTTTTGGCAAATGCACAAAGTATAGCACTTGTTTCAACAAAAAACAATAACTATGTTACCTTAGAAAACAAAACTGAACAGGTACAACCAAATTATATAAAGGTCAATGATTTGAATTATCAAAGCTTCACCAAACAGTTTAAAGTGGTTTTAGATGAAAGAGGTAAACCAGAATTGCCCTATTTTTCAAAAGCAGTGTGGGTGCCTACCAATGATTCTGCCGTTAATTTTGAGATTGAACACGATGGCTATACAGAAATTCAAGATTTTTTGGTGGTTCCTTCAAAAGGTGTATTATATAGAAATCAAAATCCAAATGCCCTTAACTTTACTTTTGGTGCAACCTACCAAACGAACGAATTTTACCCATCAAAAATTGCAGAGGTAAGCGAGGTTTATAATTGGCGTCAAATGAATGGTGTACACGTGGTTTTTTACCCCTATCAATATAATCCGGTAACAAAGGTTTTGCGCATTTATCAAAATGTGAGGGTTTCAATAAAATCAGATAATTTATTAGATAACACCCAATTGATTGAGGAACTTAATGATAATATTCAAAATGACCCCATGTATGAATCCCAAAAAGATCATTTCATTAATCTGAAAGACAATACGCGGTCATATGTTCCATTAAATAGAGAAAATGGAAAATTAATAGTTGTTGCACCAAATACGCCACAATATCTTAACGCTATTTCGCCACTTATTGAATGGAAAAAACAAAAAGGTTGTCACACGCAACTGATCACTATTGAAAGTGGAACAACGTCTGCCCAACTAAAAACACTAATTCAGAATAATTATAACGCTGACAATGCAAATGCTTATCTTTTATTAATTGGTGACCATGATGTGATGCCAATTCATACTTATGGAACAAGTGGTGCTGGTGAACAACTATATAGCGATTCCTTTTATGGACAGCTTGTTGGCACAGATCATTACCCTGAAATGATGGTTGGTAGATTATCTGGTAACGCCACCGAAATGACCACCATTGTCAATAAACTTTTAGCTTATGAAAAAAGTCCATTTTTGTCACCTTGGATGACCAATGGCATTGGAATTGGTTCAAGTGAAGGTGATGGTTATGGGGATGATGGTGAGGCTGATTTTCAGCATTTAAGAAATATAAGAACTTTATTACAAGGTGCAGGATGGCAAACGATTCATGAGTTTTATCAAGGTAGCCAAGGTGGTGCGGATTTACCAGGTGAACCAACAGCAAGCATGGTCGTAAACGCCATTAATGATGGTGTTGGCTTAATCTTTTATACTGGGCACGGCTGGGATCAAGGCGTTTCAACATCTGATTTTACGTCAAGCAATGTTAGTCAATTAACAAATGCTAACAAATATCCATTGTTTGTATCGGTTGCTTGTAATAATGGCACTTTTGTAAATAATACATGTATTGCTGAAGTTATGCAAAGAAAAGCTAACGGTGGTTCTGTCGCTTTTACAGGTTCATCAATTCTGCAAGCCTGGGCACCTCCAATGGAAGTTCAAGATGAAATTGCAAACATTTTAACTAATCAAACTAATCATAGTAAAGAAACCATGGGTGGTTTATTTTTTAATGGGATGATATCGATGCTTCAAAAATATAATAACAATGCTACTGCCAGAGAAGTTTTTAGAACATGGATGCTTTTTGGCGATCCAACAACGGTTTTTAGAACTAAATCTGCTTTAAACTTTACCGCTGCTCATCCAAATAGCTTTAATCAAGAAACAACAGCTATTGCAGTTAATTGTAATGTTGATGGTGCTTTTGTTTCATTATTTCAAAATGGTGTGATCCTTGGCACAGGGGTTGTACAAAATGGCATGGCAACTATTAATATCTCTAATTTTAGCTTAACGCATGTTATAAAAGTTACCATAACCAAACAGAACTACTTGCCGTATCAAGGCGATATTCCTTTTGTTCTTTCTACTGGCATTGATAGCTTAACAGAAGTATATTTCTATCCAAATCCAGTTAAAAATATTTTACAATTTAATAACACCAATAATGCAGAAGTGTCTAACCTTGAAATTTTTAATCAATTGGGGCAAAAAGTTTTTAGTCAATCGGCAATCAGTTCATCGTTGGACTTATCAGTTTTAAAAACAGGCGTTTATCTAATCAGCTATGAGGTGAATCAAACGAAAGTTAATAGCAAATTGATTAAAGAATAAAGTTTGAATAAACCGTTTGCAATAAATTAATTGCCAAGTTATAAAAAAGACCTGCATATCATTTATGCAGGTTTTTTGTTATGTTAAAAAATCATTAAACTTTAGAAACTTTTTTGGTATTAAAAGTTTCCGTCGTAAATTTGCAACATTATTTATGATAAGGTGAAAGAACAAATTTTAGAAAAAGCGGCTCAAATGTTTATCACCCTTGGTTTCAAAAGTGTAACCATGGATGATCTATCGCAAAATATGGGTATTTCTAAAAAGACCATCTATCAATTTTTTGAAAATAAAAATGAATTGGTTCATGAAGCTTCACTTTTTGTTTATGAAAAAATTTCTGCTGGCATTGATGCCATTTGTGATTTAGATAATAATGCCATTGAAGAATTAATTCACATCAAAGATTTTGTGATGACAGCTTTGAATGACGAAAAAAGTCCTGCCTTGTATCAATTGTCTAAATTTTATCCTGAAACTTTTAAATTTATCCGAAAACTAGAATTTGAAAAAATGCAAAGCTGTGTCGTGAGAAACCTGCTTAACGGCATATCAGAAGGTTTGTATCGCCAAGACCTCAACATCCCATTTATTACTCGAATTTATTTCCAAGGGGTTTTTGCCATTAAAGATATAGAAGTTTTTCCACAGGCTGAATTTAATAGTCAGGCCGTTCAAGACTTTTATTTAGATTATCACCTGCGCTCTTTAGTAACGCCTAAAGGTTTAAAATTATTAGAAGAAAAATTAAAAAAACAATCATAACTTATCTTTTTTAAAATGTTTAAATATATTTTTACTTTATTATTTGGTTTCATGCTTTTTGCACAAGAACAACCAAACAGTTTTACACTGTCCGAAGCTATTGCTTATGCCAAGAAAAACAATTCGCAAGCCATCAATGCCAATAGAGATATTGCCTTGGCCAAGTTGAAAAAATGGGAAACAACCGCCATGGGTTTACCCCAAATTAATGCTGGTATTGATTACCAAAACAACCTTGTTATTCAAAAATCTGTGGTGCCAGCTGAATTTTTTGGTGGGCAACCAGGCACATTTCAAGCCGTTGAATTTGGCACAAAGCATGTTGGAACGGGCAGAGCAACGCTTTCACAATTAATTTTTGATGGTTCCTATTTGGTAGCCTTGCAAGCTTCTAAAGCCTATTTAGAGTATTTTCAGAACTACAAAGTGAAAACAGATAACGATTTAACCTTCGATATCGTTAAATCTTATAGCAACATTTTATTGCTCGAAGAAAGCATTAAAATTTTAGAAAAAAACAAAAAAACCTTAGACAAAAATTATTTCGAAGCCAATGAAACCTATAAAAATGGCTTTATTGAAGAAGAAAATGTTGAACAGATTTCTATTACTTTAAGTACAACACAAAATCAATTAAAAAACAACAAGCGCGTCAGAGATATTGCGCTTAATATGTTGAAAATTCAAATGGGTATGCCGTTAGAAAATCAAATTATTTTAGCGGATAAATTGGAAGATTTGGCCACTAAACAAGAAATTCTAAAAAATAAAGAAAGTGAGTTTAACAAAACTGCTCATATCGATTATGTCATTGGTTTAAATAATGTTGAAAAAAATAGACTTTTGGTTAAATTAGAAAAAAGTAAGTCTTTACCTACACTATCACTTTCTTTAAATACCGGATATAATGCATTTAGTAACGATTTTACATTTTTTAATAATACGCAACAATATTTCAACTTTACCAATATTGGCGCGAGTTTAAACATTCCTATTTTTAGCAGTTTTGCGAGAAGAAGTCGCACCCAGCAAGCCAAAATTGAGTATGACAAATCAAAAGATCTTTTGAAAGACATAGACCGTATGCTGACGTTAGAACATCAGAAACTTAAAAGTGAATTTGATTTTTGTATAGAGGAACTCAACACCAATAAAAATAATTTAAAATTAGCTGAGCGTATAGAAAACAAACAGCAAATCAAGTTTAAAGAAGGTTTATCAACCAGTTTTGAGTTTTCTGAGGCGCAACGTCAATTATATGGTGCGCAGCAATTTTATTTACAGTCATTAGTTAACCTCGTTAACAAAAAAGCAGAATTAGACAAATTAACAAATCAACAATAAAACCATGAACAAGTATTTTTTTACCCTATTATTTAGTTTACTCTTCCTTATAGGTTGTCAATCAGATAAAGAGTCGAGTATCGCAAAGGCTATTGATTCAAAAGATTTAGCAAAAATTAAAGAAAAACGTGCCGCTGTGCAAGCAGAAATGGATAAAATTGCTGCGCAGTTAGCTAAATTAGATGCGGCCATAGGCGAACTTGATACCTTAAAGAAGTTACCTTTGGTTAAACTAGAGACTATAAAAGAAACCATTTTTAAACATTATATTGAAGTGAGTGGTAAAGTTGATACGCGTGAAAATGTCATCATTACCCCTGAATATGCAGGTGTGCTCACGCAAGTGAATGTACGCGCAGGTCAAAATGTGGGTAAAGGACAAATTCTTGGTAAAGTGGATGATGGTGGCATGAGTGCACAATTAGCGCAAGCCGAAGCACAATACGCTTTATCAAAAACAACTTTTGAACGTCAGAAGAATCTTTGGGATCAAAAAATTGGTTCAGAAATGCAATATTTACAAGCCAGAACAGCTATGAATAGCCAACAAAAAGTCATTGAGCAAATCAAAGCACAAATCAATAAAACTTATGTGCGAGCGGCTTTTTCTGGAACTATTGATGAAGTATTGATCGAAAGAGGTCAGGTGGTTGCGCCAGGTACACCATTGTTTACATTGGTTAGTTTAAGAGATATGTTTGTGGAGGCCAAAGTACCAGAAATCTATATGCAAAACTTAAAACAAGGTGCTGCCGTAAATGTCAACATTGCCAGTATTGGAAAAATTTATCAAGGCAAAATTAGACTAATCAGTAAAAATATTGACCCGACCAATCGTACGCTCAGTATCGAAGTGCAGGTACCAAACATTGACCAGTTATTGAGACCAAATCAAATTGCTATTCTTCAAATTGAAGACTATGTTAATAAAAATGCCATTGTGATTTCAGAAGGTATGTTGGTTGAAAAACCAAGTGGGGCAGTGGTATATACATTAAATGATAAATTATCAAAAGATAAGCAAGGCGTTGTGAAAGAAGTAGCTGTTACAGTGGGTAAAAAGCAAGGCAATCACTACGAAATATTAGCTGGTTTAGCTAATGATGATCAGATAATTAGCGATGGAGCAAAATCCCTTCAAGACCAAACTAAAGTTCAAGTTGTTGACTAAAATACTTATAAAATGACTCAAAATAAACAAGATAAATCCTTCTCAATTTCAAATTGGGCCATAGACAATCGCATGACGGTCTATGTGATTATTGCCATCATCTTCATAGGTGGTTTGATGTCTTATTATCAAATGCCGCGTGAAGCTTTTCCTGAAATTGTTGAAACAAAAATTTATATCAGTTCGGTTAATCCAGGCAACTCTGCTGAAGATGTAGAAAAACTCATCACCAAACCATTAGAAGAAGCTTTTAATAACATTTCTGGTGTTACCAAAATTACCTCCAATACTTTAGAAGATTATTCTTCAATCATGGTTGAATTTGATGAGGATGTAGAAGTCAATGTCGCGAAACAACGTATCAAAGATGAGGTAGACCGCGTGAAATCAGATACCGATTGGCCAACCATTGATGGGGCAGGTAAAGTTGAACCCAATGTGTTCGACCTAAATATTGCCGAAG
The DNA here is from genome assembly GCA_044347145.1 of Flavobacterium sp. Classification (GTDB taxonomy): domain Bacteria; phylum Bacteroidota; class Bacteroidia; order Flavobacteriales; family Flavobacteriaceae; genus Flavobacterium. The sequence goes on along the minus strand of JBIIXU010000020.1, from coordinate 16,053 downwards.
AATTCCCTATTTTAAATATTAGTTTAACAGGTAATTTTACCACGCTAGAACTTAAAAACTTTGCAGAATATCTCGAAGAGAAAATTGAGCGATTGCCGCAAATCAAAGAAGCTGCTGTAAGAGGAATCGATGATCGAGAAGTTGAAATCGCTGTTGACCTCTATAAAATGAGTGCTTCAAAAGTGAGCTTTGACGATATCATTAATAGCATCAGATATGAAAACAAAACCATTTCTGGTGGCAGCGTGACGGATCAAGTGCTTAAGAAAAATATACGTGTGGTTGGCGAAATTAATCAACCAGCTGATCTGGAAAATATCGTTGTAAAAAGTAAGGATGGTTTGGTTTATTTGAAAGATATTGCACAAATTACATTTAAAGAAAAATCAAAAACCACCTACGCCAGAGATTTTGGTGAACAAGTAGTCTTACTCGATATCAAAAAGCGCAGTGGCAAGAACATGGTTGAAGCCAATGAAAGCATTAAGGAAATTGTCGCAATCGCACAAAAAGATTATTTTCCACAAGGGTTAAAAATCACTTATGCCAGTGACCAATCAGCACGAACCGTTGCACAAGTAGATGATTTGGTTAATAACATCATTTTCGGTGTCATCTTGGTTGTTGGCGTTTTAATGTTTTTCCTTGGTTTTAGAAACGCCATGTTTGTGGGCGTAGCCATTCCATTGTCTATGTTTATGTCTTATATCATTTTAGCATCAATAGGTATTACGCTCAATACCATGGTGCTTTTTGCTTTGGTCATGGGTTTGGGTATGCTTGTGGATAATGGTATCGTGGTTGTAGAGAATGTTTATTCCTTGCATGCCAACGGTATGAGCCTAAAAGATGCCGCCAAACAAGGCATTGGTGAAGTCGCATGGCCAATTATAGCTTCTACGGCCACAACTTTAGCAGCTTTTTTTCCACTCGGACTTTGGCCCGGCACCATGGGTAAATTCATGATTTATTTCCCAATGACGCTGTCTGTGGTTTTAGGTTCATCGCTCTTTGTGGCGCTTGTTATCAATGCCATGATGACTGCTCGCTTTATGAAGTTAAAGGAGGATAAAATGAGCAAAACAGGCATGGTTAAAATAACTGTCTTGATGGTGGTGCTTGGCTTAATTTTTCTTGCATTTGGTTTAATCAAAGAAGTTGGTTTCTTTAGAGGTTTTGGCAATTTGATGTTGTTTTTTGCCATCATGCTATGGCTTTATAAATATTATCTCATCAAAGCACAATTCTTTTTTCAAGAAATTATTCTAATTAAACTAGAAAATATTTACGAACGTTTTTTGCAAAAGGCTTTAACAGGACACAAACCTAAAGTATATCTTTTTGGGACTTTTATAATCCTCATTTTATCCTTTGTAGCTGTAGGTATAGCTAAACCAAACGTTGTATTTTTTCCTGAAAATCAACCCAATCAAATCATGGTTTACATGGAATTTCCTGAGGGAACAGACATTAGTAAAACCAATGCTTTTGCCAAAGTGATTGAAAAGAAGGTGTTAGCCGCAGCCAAAAAATATGAAGACAAAGGCTATAACTACATGATTGAAAATGCCGTAACTATTGTAGGTATGGGGTCAGGCAACCCGCAGACCGAAGCAGGGGCAACCAATGAAATGCCGCACCGCGCCAAAATTACCTTTAACATGAGAGAGTTTAAATACCGCCGTGGTGTGAATAGCTCTGATGTGATGGAAGAAATTCGTCAAGCGGTGCAAGGTTATGCTGGCGTGTCAATTGTAGTAGAAAAAGAACAAAATGGGCCACCTGCCGGTTATCCTATTAATATAGAAGTTACTGGCGAAGATTATAACGCCATGCTTGATGAAGCTTATCGCATGCGAGATTTTATCAATACTAAAAATATTGCTGGGGTTGAAGAACTCAAAATTGATGTGAATAAGAATAAAGTTGGTTATGAACTCAAATTGGACCTTGATCAAGCAGGTAGTGTAGGCATCACCTCGGGTCAATTAGGACAAACGTTGAGACGTTCTGTTTTCGGCGAAAAAATATCAACCTATAAAGAAGGCAAAGACGATTACGAAATCAATGTGCGCTTGCGAGAAGACCAACGCAATGACGAAAATATAATTTTCAATCAGCCAATTACCTTTAGAGACCAGTCTAATGGCCGTTTGGTGCAAGTGCCAGTCGCTTCTTTGATTAACTCGACGCAAACCAAAACTTTTAATACGATTAAACGTAAAAATTTAAAACGTGTCATTACCGTATATTCTAATGTGATTGGCGGTTATAATGGCAATGAGTTGGTAACTAAAATACAGCAAGAACTCAAAGATTATAAAATGAAAGATGGCATGCAGTTTAAGTTCACAGGCGAACAAGAAGAACAAGAAAAAAACATGTCCTTTTTGATTAAAGCCTTACTCCTTGCTTTGAGTGGTATCGTTTTAATTTTGGTGGCACAATTTAACTCCATTTCCAAACCAATTATCATTATGACATCTGTACTTCTAAGTTTTGGTGGAGTCTTTTGGGGCATGGCGCTTTTTGGTGACGATTTTGTCATCATCATGACCATGATGGGTATCATTTCATTGGCAGGTATAGTAGTGAATAATGCCATTGTTCTAATTGATTACACCCAATTACTTATCGATAGAAAGCTACAAGAAAAAGGCTTAGATGCAGACGGTCTATTGTCGCAAAAAGATTATTTTGAAGCCATCGTTGCAGGCGGAAAATCTAGATTACGACCAGTATTGCTGACGGCCATCACTACCGTTTTTGGACTTATTCCATTGGCTATAGGTTTTAATATCGACTTCTTCGGCATGTTTATAGACTACAACCCGAACATTTATTTAGGTGGTGACAACGTCATCTTTTGGGGACCTTTAGCCAAAACGGTTATTTATGGACTTACTTTTGCCACTTTCCTCACCTTGGTGATTGTGCCAGTGATGTTCTATTTATTAAACAAAGGCAAGATTAAACGGAAAAATAAAAAGCAGCTTAAAAAAGCTTAATTAAAAAATAATAAAAATCAGTCTATTAGGCTGATTTTTTTTTGAAGCGAATGGCTAGGGGCTTATACCAATTGGCGCATTAAAATAGCCCAATCTAATAACTACTCCCTTAGCATTCGCAGTTCCGTCGTTCTGCAATACACCTTTTTACGAAATCAGAAAGCCTTATAACCGAAACATAAAGCCATATAATCAAAATGTAATGTCTTCTTTTAAAAAGCTTAATACCTTAACTTCTTAATGTTTCAAAAAAAAAATACACCTTAAAAACGGCGGCATTAAAAATATATCCCTATTTTTGTTTAATTATAAAATCTAACGACTAATTTTAGTTAAAGAAAACTTTTTTATTTTGAACAATCAATATAACTGTTATTTCTTTATGAAACATCATCTACTTTTCCTGATTCTCTTGGCAAGTTTTAGTTCTTTTGCCCAAGTCATACCAAATGCTAACCTACCGCTTAAATACCGAAACATCGGACCCTTCCGAGGCGGAAGATCAGTCACCGCTACTGGCGTCATTGGCGATCAACTCACATATTATTTTGGGGTTACTGGTGGCGGTGTATGGAAAACCAGCGATGGCGGACAGGAATGGAGAAATATCTCAGATGGATTTTTCACAACTGGTTCAGTAGGTGCAATTGCAGTTGCCGAAAGTAACACCAATATCGTTTATGTTGGCATGGGTGAGCATGCACCAAGAGGGGTAATGACCTCATATGGTGATGGTGTATACAAATCAACAGATGCGGGCAAAACTTGGAAAAAACTTGGGCTGGACAAAACGCAACATATCGCCAGAATACAGATTCACCCTACTAATCCTGACATCGTTTATGTCGCTGCGCAAGGGGCTTTGCATGCGCCGAATGATGATCGCGGCATTTACAAATCTATCAATGGCGGCGCGACTTGGGAAAAAGTGCTTTTCGTTGATGCAAAAACTGGTGCAGCAGAACTTTCCATGGACATGAATTATCCAGAAATTCTTTATGCAGCCATGTGGGAACATCAGCGTTTACCTTGGCAAGTGATTAGTGGTGGACCTGGCAGTGGACTCTACAAGTCTACCGATGCTGGAAAAACCTGGCAACAGATTCATAACGGATTGCCTCAAGAGAAAGGTAAAATGGCTATTTCGGTCTCTAGAGCCAATTCTAATAAAGTTTATGCCCTCATCGAAAGTGATTCTGACAAAGACCTTGGTGGCCTATTCGTATCAGATAATGCTGGTGAAAGCTGGACTCTGATTAACAAAAATAACGAACTCACTCAGCGGGCTTGGTATTATATTGAAGTATTTGCCGATCCGCAAAATGAACATAAAGTCTATGTGCAAAGTGCACCGATGTTAGTTTCTATTGATGGCGGAAAAAACTTTGAAAGCATTAGGGGTCCACATGGCGATTACCACGATCTCTATATCAACCCAAAAAATACCAACAACATGATTCTGGCTGATGATGGTGGCGCATCGATCTCTTTCAATGGTGGAAAAACATGGTCCACTCAAGCCAATATGCCAACGGCGCAGATGTATCGCATCAATACAGACAATCAATTTCCGTACAGAATTTATGGCGGTCAGCAAGACAATACTTCTCTTGTGATTAGCAGTATAGCCTTAGGCCGTCGAGGCATTGGTCGTGAGCACTGGAATTATGCAGCAGGAGGAGAATCTGCATTCTTGGCTTTCAATCCAGATGATCCCCGTTATGTGATGGGTGGTAGTTATTTGGGAACGATTGAATTGCTCGATATGAAATCTCAAGGCGCAACGAACATTATGAATGCACCGATTCAATATTTGGGAAGAGAAACGAAAGAGATGAAATACCGCTTCAATTGGAATGCACCAATCATTTGGTCAAAACATGAGCCGACGACTTTCTATCACGCCGCACAATACCTGCTCAAAACGAGAGACATGGGCCAAAGTTGGGAGGAAATTTCTCCAGATTTGACCCGAAATGAAAAAGAAAAGCAAGGGAAAGGCGGCGCGCCATACACCAATGAGGCCGTAGGCGCAGAAAATTATGGCACAATAGCTTATGTAGTTGAATCACCGCAGGATAAAGGTACCATTTGGACAGGAAGTGATGATGGCTTGGTTTATCTCACTAGAGATGGTGGCGCCAATTGGACCAATGTCACGCCAAAAGGAATGGCCGAAACACTAGTCAATGCCATCGAAGTGTCGCCACATGATCCAGCGACAGCTTATATCGCAACCACCAGATACAAGTTCAACGACTATACGCCTGCCATCTATAAAACCACCAACTACGGAAAAACTTGGACCAATATTAGTACAGGTATTCCTTATGGTGCTTTTACTCGAGTGGTAAGAGCAGACGACAAGGTGAAGGGACTACTTTATGCAGGAACAGAAACCGGCATCTATTTGTCTAGAAATGATGGTGCAAGTTGGGAGCCGTTCCAACTTAACCTACCAGTAACGCCCATCACAGATTTAAAAATTGCACATGGTGACCTAATCGTAGCCACTTCTGGCAGATCTTATTGGATTTTGGACGATTTAAATACGGTGAGAGAAGTAAAAACGGCTGTAGAAAAACCTTTGCTCTACACGCCTGAAGAAACTATACTAGCAAATTGGGGAAGTCCTCTCAACGGGAATACCCCGGATTTTAATGGCACAGATCCTTTTGAAGGCGTCAATCCAGCTAACGGTATGGTCATTTATTACCACTTGCCAGAAAAAGTAACCGATACCACTGAAATTAGCCTTGAAATCAAAGATGAGTCTGGTGCATTGGTCAGAACAATAAGCAGTAAAAGGAATCCCGATTTCCAATCTTATCCAGGCGGACCTCGTCCAGAGCCTATTTTGACTGTTAAAAAAGGCGTCAACCGATTCGTTTGGGACCTTCGCTACGCAACCATGCCTGGTATTCCGACGGCCTATATCGAAGGAAGTTATGCCGGACACAAAATTATTCCTGGAACTTATTCCTTAACATTAAAATCAACCCTAGGCAATGCCGAAATCAAAGCGATTGTCAAAGACCATCCACATCATGAGAACAATCTAGCCAATTTCAATGCCTATCATACCTTTATGAGTCAGATGGAATCAGAGCTGACCGTGATGCACAATATGGTTAATATAGCCATGGACTACCAAACGCAGCTCGGTGGTTTGCTAAAGAAATTGGAAGGAAATCCAGCCCATACTAATCTTATGGCCTTTGGCAAAAAGCTCATGACCGAACTAATCGCATGGGATGAAAACATGGTGCAGCGTAAATCAACGGCTTATGACGACGTTGAAAACTTCCCGAACAAATTTACTGCCAATTACCTATTCCTCATCAATCAGACAGAAAGCTCAATTCCAAAAGTTACTAAAGGTTCAAGAGATCATTATACCGAACTTAGCAAAGAATGGGAAACTTTAAAAGCCGAAGGCACGCGCTTGCTTGAAAAGGCAATTCCTGCTTTTAATAAGCTGGTTAGTGATGCTGGGATTGGTGCTTTGTTTGTTAAATAAGGAAAGAATTCAATAGGTTAGTAATTCATGCTAATAGGCGTTTAAAAAAAATAATTAATGACTTTTTTTGTGGTCATAAATTTATAATAACATTAATTAATAGTTCCGCCATTGATTAGCATTTCAAAAACTTATGCTTAAACTCTGAACCTTAAACTTTAAACCTTTAAACCCAATCTTCACAACTCAAAAATAACTATCTTTGCATAAATGATTACGCATGGTTTTTCAATTTAGACAAGCTACTCAAAATGATCTAGCAAGTATTTGGGAGATTATTCAACAGGCTATTGCTCGCAGAAAATCAGAAGGAAGCAAGCAATGGCAAGATGGCTATCCTAATCCAAACAGTTTGGAAATTGACATTCAAAATCAAGTGGGCTTTGTCCTGACCTTAAACGAAACGATTGTTGGTTATAGCGCCGTTTTGATTAATGACGAGCCTGCCTATGCAGCGATTGAAGGACATTGGCTGACTAATGGTGATTTTATTGTGGTGCATCGGGTGGCGATTCATGACGACTTTTTAGGTCAAGGTTTAGCTATTAAAATTTTTGAAATGATTGCAGATGATGCTAAAACTAAAAATATAAAGAGTATCAAAGTAGACACCAATTTTGATAACTTACCGATGCTTCATATTTTTAAAAAATTGGGTTATCAATATTGTGGACAAGTTTATTTTAGAGGCAACGCTAGACAAGCTTTTGAAAAAGTTTTAATTTAATTATTTATATGCAAACCGCTAAATTTTTAAGCAGAAAGAAAAGCAATCCCAAAGATTTTATCTACACGGGTTCCGTTAAAGACCAAAAAACTGACCAACAACTTTTTGAATATGGTCCAAGTGATTGTATTGTAAAAAGTGGTAGACAAGCTAGCGACTTACAGCCCTTTAATAATGAAAAAATTAATTATTGGCTCAATTTACATGGACTGCATGATGTTGAAAAAGTAGTTGAAATATGCAATACCTACCAGATCAATGACCTCATAATTCAGGATATTTTAGATGTCAACCAACGTCCTAAATATGTTGAATATAAGGATTATACGTTTTTCACTTTAAAATCAATGTCACCATCCGACGATTTGTTTTTAACAGAGCAAATTAGTTTTGTTTTTGGAGATAATTTTTTAATTTCTTTCCAAGAACGGAAAGCAGATTTTTTTAAACATATTCGATCACGATTGATAGATGATAGAGGTCTGGTAAGACATAAAAAAGTAGATTTCCTTTTATATTTGATGCTTGAATCTATTCTGGATAATTTCTTTAAATCTTTAGAAAATATTCAGCATCAGGTAGATGAATATAATCTCCTGCATCATGAAGCCAATTTGAATCAAAAAATACTAATCACGATTGAAGAACAAAAGAGAGTGGTCAGTTTTATAAAAAAATCCATATTACCAATCAAAGAATTTTCAATCAAAGTTGAAAGCAACCTTTTTAAGCACATTGAAAAAGAACAATTAAAATATTATTTAGAAATAAAAGACCTTTGTCTCACTTTGCTTGACAATAGCGACATGATTTTAGCAGCATTACAAAGTCAGACCAATTTGTTCTTTTCGTTGCAAGGTTTTAGAATGAATCAAGTGATGAAAACTTTAACCATTATTTCGTCAATATTTATTCCCTTAACCTTTGTTGCAGGTATCTACGGGATGAATTTTACTAATATGCCAGAATTAGAGTGGCAAAATGGTTATTATATGATTTTAGGCTTGTTTTTAGCAATAGCCATTGTTATGATTATTTATTTTAAAAAGAAAAAATGGTTTTAAAGAAAAATTAATTATTTTTGCCCAAATAATACACTAATGAACGCCAAACTGCTTCTTTCTGAAAAAGAACTAGATATCATACTCAACCGTTTGGCCTGTCAATTAATTGAAAAACATACAGATTTCAAATCGACTAAACTTATTGGTTTGCAACCACGTGGTGTGTTTTTTGCTAATAGGATTGCAAAAATACTTAAAGAGAATTATCAAATCAAACACTTAGATTTAGGTTGTTTAGACATCACTTTTTTTAGAGACGATTTTAGACGAGGAAATAAAACCTTGCAAGCTAACCAAACGCAGATCGATTTTTTGGTAGAAGATCAAAAAGTGGTTTTTATTGATGATGTGCTATACACCGGTAGAAGCATCAATGCCGCTTTGACTGCCTTGCAATCTTATGGGCGACCTTCCGAAGTAGAGTTAATGGTGCTTATTGATAGAAGATTCTCTCGTCATTTGCCTATTCAACCCGATTATCGCGGCAGACAAGTTGACGCCATCAACAATGAAAAAGTGGTTGTAAAATGGCTGGAAAATGAAGGTGAAGATGCGGTTTATATTGTTTGATGTTAAAATTAGAAGTTAGAAGTTAGAACGAGTAATTAGGAAAATAAATTTAAAATGCTTCATATAAAAAAATTAAGAATACAATCAAAGACCAAATGAGCGAATTAAGCGTAAATCATCTACTAGGCATCAAGGAACTTAATCGTCAAGACATAGATTTGATTTTTGACACGGCCGATCGGTTTAAAGAAGTTATTAATCGCCCAATAAAGAAAGTTCCAAGTTTAAGAGATTATACCATAGCCAATATTTTTTTTGAAAATAGTACCCGAACGAAGCTTTCCTTTGAATTAGCACAAAAGCGATTGTCAGCTGACACGATTAGTTTTTCTGCAGCGCAATCTTCTGTATCAAAAGGGGAGACCCTCATTGATACGGTCAACAACATTTTGGCCATGAAAGTAGATATGGTCGTTATGAGACATCCACATGCTGGGGCTCATCATTTTTTATCCAAACATGTTAAATGTGCCATAGTAAATGCTGGTGATGGTGCGCACGAGCATCCAACCCAAGCTTTACTTGATGCGTATTCGATGAGAGAGAAGCTTGGCGATTTAGCAGGAAAAAAAATAGTCATTGTTGGTGATATCTTACATTCGAGAGTGGCCTTGTCAAATATATTTGCCCTTCAGATGCTTGGCGCAGAAGTTAAAGTTTGCGGACCTAACTCACTGATGCCAAAATATATTGAAACATTGGGTGTAAAAGTAGAAAACAACCTACTTAACGCGCTTAAATGGTGCGATGTGGCCAATATGCTGCGCATTCAAAGCGAGCGTATGACAACTAGTTATTTCCCATCAACACGAGAATACATCATGCAATATGGTCTGACCCAATCAGTGCTTGATCAAGTAGAGAAAGACATCATAATCATGCACCCAGGTCCCATTAATCGCGGGGTGGAGATTACCTCCGAAATAGCAGATTCCTCGCAATCAATCATCCTTAACCAAGTTGAAAACGGCGTAGCCATTCGCATGGCCGTCATTTACCTATTGGCGTCGAAAACTAAGGTTTTTTAATGGCTTGCAAAAGCCTATAAAAATCGCCCATTTCAAAACTTGAAATGGGCGACTAAGTTATTTTCTATAAATTTATAACATCAACGAGGCTCTTGTGCCATCTCGCATATAGACTTCCATTTCAATGCTTTCATCGTCAGATTTTCCGCCTAAAATTTGAGAAACACGCTCAATAGATGTTACTTTTTCACCATTAATTTTTAAAATGATGCTGCCGCGCAAACGATTGGCATAGCGCATGAACTTTTCATTTTTAATTTCTTTAATTTTCACACCCTCATTTAAACCATATTTTCTTTTTTCATCATCGTTGAGTTCTTCTAATTCAAAACCATAATAGCTATAATCAAAAAGTTCTTTTTTTGATAGTTTTACAGGTATGGTTAGCATTTTTGAGCCTCGTTTTAATTTAACATCAATTTCTTCATTTGGGCGCTTGGTGCTTATATGTTCATTGACGTCGGCCATCGTCCGGATATTTCTATTGTCTAATTGCACAATAATATCGCCTTTTTGGATACCTGATTTAGCTGCGCCTGAATTTTTTGTTACGTTATTCACATAAAAACCTTGTGTGTCGTTAACGCCAAACTCTTTAGCTGCATTGGTGTTTAGTTCTACACCTTCAATGCCTAGTAAACCACGTTGCACGTTGCCAAATTCCATTAAATCTTCAACAATTTTTCTTGCAACGTTGCTTGGTACGGCAAATGAATAGCCAACATATGATCCCGTATTAGAGGAAATCATGGTATTGATTCCAACCAATTCTCCTCTTGTGTTTACTAAAGCACCACCGCTATTACCTGGGTTAACTGCTGCATCCGTTTGAATAAAGGATTGGATACCGCCTTGTTGCAAGTTTCTCGCTTTAGCCGAAACAATACCTGCGGTTACCGTGCTTGTTAAATTAAAAGGGTTGCCTACCGCCAAAACCCACTCACCAATTTTTACTTGATCTGAATCGCCAAAAATTGAATAGTCAAATAAGTCGGAAGAATCAATTTTCAATAAGGCGATGTCCATTTTAGGATCTGACCCAACCATTTTTGCCTTATACGTGCGATTGTTATTAAGCGTTACTTCAAGTTCTTGTGCATCCTTTACTACGTGATAATTGGTAACCACATAGCCATCAGCAGAGATAATTACACCAGAACCAGTGCCAATTTGAGGTACATTTTGCCCGCCACCGCGCTGACCAAACATAAATTCTGCAAAAGGATCATAGACCCTGCGATAAGTTGTATTCTTCACGTGAACCACATGATTGATGGTTTTGTTTGCTGCGGCAGTTAAGTCAATATTTGCGCCCATAGCACCAGTATCACTAACATTGTAAGTAGCCATAGCAGGCTGACCTAGATTGACGGGTAAGCGATTATCTTTTTCAAAAAACAACTTGTAAGCACCTAAGGTAATGGCACCGCTTAAAAGAGAAATGATAAATAGTTGACTATAATTTTTCATAAGATATATAAATTTAGAATATGTATTTACGACTGTAAAAATAATGCCATCTTGTTAATTTCTAAAATATTTTAGCCTAATTTAACAAGTTTTAACCCAATTTAACAAGTTTTTACCTATTTTGTGAAGTTTTGACAGTTTTTGTGATTTATTAAAATCTTATTTTTCTATTTAGTAAAATCTTATCTTTGCAGCTGTTTATTTCAATAAATTTAATATTTCTATGAAGCTTTATTTTTCTAAATATCAAGGTACAGGTAACGATTTTGTGATAGTAGATAACCGTCAACTGATTTTTCCAAAAGACCAAGTGACGCTTATAGAAAAAATATGTGATCGCCGATTTGGCGTTGGTGCAGATGGTTTAATTTTATTGGAAAATGACAGTTTGTCAGATTTTAAAATGGTTTATTTTAATGCGGATGGTCATGAAAGTAGCATGTGTGGCAATGGTGGCCGATGTATCGTTTCTTTTGCAAATCAATTAGGTATTGTTGGAAAAGAAACAACTTTTAACGCCATTGATGGTTTGCATCATGCGACTTTAGATGAAAAAGATGAGGTTGCTTTAAAAATGATTGATGTTAATGATATTGTACAAAGTGATGATTACCTTTTTTTAAACACAGGTTCGCCGCATCACGTTGAGATGGTTCAAGACTTATCAAATTTTGATGTTTATGAGGCTGGTAAGCGTATTAGGTATAACTCAGACCTTTACGGTCAAGCAGGTACTAATGCTAATTTTGTGGAGAAGATTGATAACGAAAATTTTAGATTACGAACTTATGAGCGTGGCGTAGAAGACGAAACTTTATCTTGCGGCACTGGCGCAACAGCCGTAGCAATAGCGATGCATTATAGCAGACAGACAATCCATACGTCTATCAAAGTGCAAGTTGAAGGAGGTATTTTAGAGGTTTCTTTCCAACCGAATACAGCTGGGCATTACCGTGAAATTTTTCTAAAAGGCCCAGCAACTTTTGTTTTTAAAGGTGAAATAATTGTTTAAAAAGAAAAATTATTTTAGTCTAATTTCAAAAGTTTTTTCCCAGTTTTTTCCTGTCACAAAGAAAGTCTTCCGTTTTGGATGATAAGCAATACCATTTAAAACATCATTGCCTTGATCTTTTGTACGCATGTCGATTGACTTCTTTAAGTTAATCAAGTGAATGATTTTTTCAATACTGCCAGTTTTGGGTTCAATAACTACTATCGAATCTTTTTGGTACACATTGGCATATATTTTACCATCAACCCATTCTAACTCATTGAGCAATTTAATAGGTTGACTGGCAGAATAAACAGGAATTGTTTCAATAATTTCAAAAGTGTTGGCTTTTAATTTGTACAAGTTTTCCGATCCATCAGACATATATAAATGAGTGCCGTCATTTGTAAGGCCCCAACCTTCCATGATTTTAGGGTAATTTATTTCTTTTATTTTCTTTAAAGTTTTTGCATCGTAAACCAAAGCTTTATTGTTTTGCCAAGTTAATTGATAGATGGTATCATTTAATATGGTGATGCCTTCACCAAAATGGTCTACAGGAAGGTTCTCCATTGTTTTTACTTGGCCTGAGGCGAAATCTGTCAATCTTAAGGTAGATTTACCCAGCTGACCAGTGCTTTCAAACAGTTGACCATTATAAAATTCTAATCCTTGAGTGTAGGCTTTGTCATCATGCTTAAACGTATTAACTATTTCATAATCTATAAGTTGAGGTTGTATAGCTGAAACGATTTGAACTTGTGCAGATAGATTTTCCTCCTTTCCATTAGCAAAAACTTTTATGCTTAGGCCCTGCAGACCGAATCTAAAATCTTTAAGTTCTATTTGCCCTTTTGATCCTTTAAAGGCAAACGCTTTATCACCCAAAACTACTTGAATACTATCAACCGTTGCAGGTTTTATATCTTTAATTGAAATCTTTAATAGGTCTGCTGTAGTATAAGTTTCTTTAAGATCTTTTTCATCCAGGGCAAAAGTTGGTTTATCATCACCGCAAGAAAAAAATAAAATAAAACTTAAGGTGCTGACAATAAAAAAAGTAGTGATAGATTTCATTTTTTATAAGTATTTTTGTGAAAAATAGGTTGCAAATATATGAAAAATGATTGTATATTTGCGGCGGCAAGTCCTACACGACCAGCTCCCTCAAAATCCTCCAGGGTGGGAACGCAGCAAAGGTATGTGGTTGTAGCGGTGCGATGTAGGTAGCTTGCCATTCTTTTAATAAAAAAATATTCCAACCGCTTTTATTATCTTTTTTTTTTAGATATTTGTACTTACAATTTATCGTGATGAAGTACACATTTTATTTTTCCTTTTTTATGTCGGCTATGCTTTTTTTTTCTTGCAAAGAAAGAAAACATACACCAAAAGTTATTTATGAATCAGCTACTACTGAAAAAGTTAATGTAGCGGTTAAAGAAACAGAATATCAAGTGGCCGATTTGCCTATTGCTTTTGAAAATGTGAGTTTTTTAATACATCCAGTTGGTCAAATAAGGGTATCAGAAAGTAAAAATTTTGTTTCAAAAAATGCTGAAAATTTTAGTTACACCATTAGTAATTTTTTGAATTACGAAATTCAAGGCATGTTTGATAACCTTCTTTTTCAAGATTTGACGAAAGACTCGCTCTTGGCTATTACAGACAAAAAAATGCAAATTTCAAGGGTTAACTTTTTAAATGATTATTTTTTAAAAGCAAAAAGGCAAGTTTTTTTGTATGAAGTTTATGATCAAGATTCTAATAAAGATGGAATGATTGATGGCTCTGATATTAAAACGCTTTTTGTAAGTGATGACATGGGAAAGAATTTTAAGAAACTTTCTGAAGACCGTCATGAACTTATTGATTGGACATTTATTCTGGCCACAGATCGTTTGTATTATCGAACGGTCGAAGACATTAATAAAAACGGACAATTTGATTCCAAAGATTTAATTCATTACTACTATATCAAGTTAAGCGATAAAACTTATACGCCAATCACTTATACACCAATCCAATGAGCAAGATAAAAGTGGCAGTCGTGATGGGCGGCTATTCCAATGAATCGGTCATTTCTTTGAGAAGTGGTCAATTGATTTTAAATCATTTAAACCCTGAAAAGTATACTTTTTTTGCAGTTCATGTGTTGAAAAATGAATGGTATGCGCTGGTTGATGAGCAAAAGTATACCATCAATAAAGCTGATTTTTCTTTTGATTTGCACGGCCATCAAATAAAATTTGACGTAGCAGTAAATACGATTCACGGTACACCAGGTGAAGATGGTCAAATGCAAGCTTATTGGAATTTGATTGGTTTGCCTTATACAGGTTGCGATTACTATCAATCGGCTCTAACATTTAATAAAAGAGATACGCTATCTGTTTTATCTAAATTTGGGATAAAAAAAGCAGAATCAATTTATTTGTCACAAACTGAAAATATAAATTTTGAGGATGTTGTTTCAAAGCTTGGATTACCATTCATGGTCAAACCCAATCAGTCAGGCAGCAGTCTTGGGGTGTCTAAAGTTAAGTCAATAGACGATTTCGAACCCGCTTTAACTAGTGCTTTTCACGAAGATACCGAAATTTTGATTGAAAGTTTTTTGGATGGCGTAGAAGTCTCAGTCGGCGTTATTCAAATCAATGAAATAACAACCGTGGTTGGCATAACAGAAATAGTTTCTGAAACAGAGTTTTTTGATTATGCAGCGAAATATGAAGGCAAATCTAAAGAAATTACACCTGCAAGAATAGACGAAACAGCAACGAAAAAAGTTGAAGAAGTGGCGCAAAAAGTATATAATCTGTTAGGTATGAAAGGTTTCTCTAGAGCAGAATATATTTTGGTTAATGGTGAACCATTTTTTATAGAAATTAACACAAATCCGGGACTTTCTCCTCAAAGTATTTTGCCTCAGCAAGTCGCTTATGCACAATTAAAGATGTCTGATTTGTTTGATAGCGAAATTGCTTTTGCGATGAAGCGACAATTAATTTGGGATAATTTTTAAATTTTAAATAGAAAAATCATGCGTAGAGCCATTTTTCCAGGGTCATTTGATCCGCTTACACTCGGTCACGAAGACATCATCAGAAGAGGTATCACCCTTTTTGACGAAATCATTGTCGCCATTGGTGTCAATGCCGAAAAGGCTTATATGTTTGATTTGGATAAACGAAAAGCTTTTATTGAGCAAACTTTTGCCGATGAATCAAAAGTAAAAGTAATGATTTACGAGGGTTTAACCATAGATTTTTGCAAGAAAATGCAGGCTAATTTCATTTTGCGTGGCTTGCGTAATCCCGCAGACTTTGAGTTTGAAAAGGCCATTGCCCATACCAACCGTAAATTATCAAAAATTGAAACGGTTTTTCTTTTAACAGCTGCCAAAACATCGTTTATAAGCTCAAGCATTGTTCGGGATGTTTTGAGAAATGGTGGCGATTATACGGTATTGGTGCCAGATGCGGTCAGGGTTTAGTAAGCACATAACCCTGAAAGGGTTTTAAACCCTTTCAGGGTTCTCCTCTAGCCTCGCAAAGCTCCGCTTTGAGAATACCCCCAAAGAAAAAAATCCCTCAAGTAAACAGATAATACTTTTCCAATTGGTATTAACTGGATTTTGCTGCGCAACATCCAGCAAAGCTCCGCTTTGAGAAT
>JBIIXU010000039.1:0-11536 GCA_044347145.1 Flavobacterium sp. | reverse complement strand
AAAGACATAGAAAAATATGGCAGTGGATTTATTCGTATTAGAAAGGAGATAAAGTCTTATCCAACCATGCACTATGATTACAAGGAAATTGCCAATGGTTTTCTAGTTGAATTAGGTTACGAACATCAAAAAACATCAAATAAATCAGAAAAGGTCGTAGAAAATGTCACTGGAAATGTCACTGGAAATGTCACCGAAAATGTCACCGAAAAAAGAATTAAAAAAATTATAGAAGTTTTAGCAGCTAATAATAAAACGACAACTGAACAATTGGCAAATAAACTAAAGGTTAACAAAAGAACAATAATTAGAGATATTGAGAAGCTGAAAAAATTAAATAAAATAAAATATGTAGGCCCAGCCAAAGGCGGGTATTGGCAAATCATTAAAAATTCTAATAATTGAGTTTATAAATTATTTGCAAAAGGATAGCGGTTTAATCTTATGCTGATGTAAAGAGTCAAAACATTATTTTTAATGAACGAAAAAAATCGCATAGCATTCAAAACGTAACTTGTACCAATGGGAACAGTAAAATAACCCAATCTACTTGTCTATTTTTGTTAAATTTCATTCAAAAAATTTTTCCGCAGCGCTGCTCTGCAAAAGATTTTTTGATCTAACCTCTTGGAGTCTGACACACCTTTAGGTGTCGTCATGACTTGACAAAATCAAAGATTTTCGTCAACCCTTTGGGCAAATTACGCAATAGCGTAATACTATCTAACCATTTCTGTAAATAGTTGATAATTAGAATGAAGTTGCAGTAAACCTTTTTAGCAATATTGGTGGTTTAGTATGTCATTCCGACGAAGGAGGAATCACATCAAGATATAAAATGATGCGATTCCTCCTTCGTCGGAATGACAAACAGCAATCATTTTTTTATCGTTTATTGATTTTTTTTTGCCTTGAATAATTCTAATCAAAATATGCCATTTGCAAGTTAGCTCTTTTATGTCAGTTTTTTCAGAGCTCTTGAAATTTGGGTTAAAAACAATCTCAAATTTTAATAGGCTAAAAATCCTTTTAAACAAAAAAAATATATATTTTTACGCTTTAAAGAATAGACAAGGCAGCATGACTGATGACATCATATTAAAGGTTGAAAATGTATCTAAGCAATACCGCTTAGGCACTATTGGCACAGGTACTATTTCACACGATTTGAACCGTTGGTGGCACAGTATTAGAGGTAAAGAAGACCCATATTTAAAAATTGGTGAAACCAATGACCGCGCCACTAAAGGCACAAGTGATTATGTTTGGGCTTTGCAAGATATTAATTTTGAAGTTAAACGCGGTGAAGTTTTAGGCATCATTGGCAAAAATGGCGCGGGCAAATCTACTTTATTGAAAATTTTATCACGGGTAACCACACCAACCACTGGCTCCATGAAATCTCGTGGACGCATTGCCGCTTTATTGGAAGTTGGCACAGGCTTTAACCCTGAACTCACTGGCAGAGAAAACATCTACCTCAATGGGGCTATTCTAGGCATGACCAAAAAAGAAATTAGCAGCAAACTTGATGAAATCATAGAATTTAGTGGTTGCGAACGCTACATAGACACGCCCACCAAGCGCTACAGCAGCGGGATGAACGTGCGCTTAGGTTTTGCCGTTGCCGCTTTTCTTGAACCAGAAATCTTAATAGTAGATGAAGTTTTAGCCGTAGGGGATGCCGAATTTCAAAAGAAGGCCCTAGGCAAAATGCAAGATGTGAGTAAAAACGACGGTAGAACAGTTTTGTTTGTGAGTCATAATATGGCGGCTGTGAGAAGTTTGTGTACAAGAGGGATAGTTCTGAAAAACGGAATGGTTGTGCATGACGGTCATGCTATTGATGCCGTTTCTTATTATTTATCAGGTAATTCAGAAACTTTGAATAAAGTAGTGTTTGAAGATGAATATAACAACGAATGGTTACATTTGAAAGAGATAAAACTTTCAACGAAAGAAAAAGCTGATGATGAACCACTTGATGAATATGATGAAATAGACATTATAACACGTATTGAAATAAAAAAGAATCCAGAAGTATTACACTTAACCTATGTGTTAAAAAATTCAGATGGCGAAACACTTTTTACAATTACGACTTCAAAAGTTGTTCCATTAAAATTAGGATTAAATGAATTGGTCTGTCATTTGCCAAAGGCATATTTAAACATTAACTCTTATTATTTAGATTTGTATATAATTAAAGATAGTAAAACTTCAGTTTTTACAGAAAAAGACATCATGCACTTTAGTATAGTTGAAGGACAAAGAGCCATAGGCGGATGGATGGGGAGAGAGCCGGGCATTATAAAACCGAAATTTGACTGGTCAATAATTTAAACATGAAGAAATTATTAAAACGATTACTTATAAAACTTTTAAATCCAATCAATAAGCGATTAGGATTTAAAAGACATCATCAGTTTGTTAATCCTTATGCCAAGAACACGCTTTTAGAAGGATTATTCAATAATTTTAAAACTATGGGTTTTGAACCAAAGCATATTATTGATGTTGGGGCAAATCATGGGACTTGGACTCGAGAAGTTCTAAAGTTTGTTCCTGGTGCATATTTTACCCTAGTTGAACCTCAAAATTGGTTAAGATTTTCATTTGAAGATTTATTAAAGGGTAATAGTAAGATAAGTTATTTACCAGTTGGTGCTGGAAAAAATTCAGGATGTTTTAAATTTACTATTGTTGACAGAGATGACAGTTGTTCATTCAAGTATTCTGAAGAAGAGGCCATTGCTAGAGGATTTGAGCAAGTTGAAATACCTGTCATAACATTAAATGAAATTGTAAATAATAATTCAAACATACCTTTTCCTGATTTAGTTAAAATCGATGCGGAAGGTTTAGACATTGAAGTTTTAGAAGGGGCAGCAGATTTGTTTGGAAAAACCGAAGTGTTTATGGTAGAAGTTGCTGTATTTAGCAAAAGTTTTGATAATACTTGTCAAAAAATGATAAATTATATGGCAGACAAAGGCTATATGTTGTTTGATATAACAGACCTAAATAGACCATTTAAACCTAATGTACTTTGGTTAATGGAACTTGTTTTTATTAGAAAAGACGGCATAATTAATAACTATCAAGTTGTTTAAATGATACAAGTAACCAAGACTTTTTTGCCACCTATCAACGATTACATGGCTTTTGTACAAAAAGCCTATGATAACTGTTGGCTCACAAACCGTGGTGAATTGGTCAAAACTTTAGAAAATCAATTATCTACCTATCTAAAACTTGCTGAAAGTCAGATGTTAATCATGACTAACGGCACCATCCCTATTCAAATTGTATTAAAACTTTTTGGAAAAAGTGGCGAAATCATTACCACCCCCTTTAGTTATGTGGCAACTACTTCAGCTATAGTTTGGGAAAATTGCACACCTGTTTTTGTTGACATTCATCCAGGATACTTAACGATTGATGAAACCAAAATCGAAGCCGCGATAACAAGCAAAACCACTTGTATTTTAGCAACGCATGTGTTTGGAAACCCCTGTCATATTGAGGAAATTGAGCGTATTGCTAAAAAACATAACCTAAAGGTTATTTATGACGCCGCTCATTGCTTTGGTGTACATTATAAAGGCAAAAGTATTTTTGAATACGGTGATATAAGCACTTGTAGTTTTCATGCGACTAAACTGTTTCATACTGCTGAAGGCGGTGCGGTTTTTTGTAAAGATGAAAACATTATGGATCAGATTTTTTATAGTCATAATTTCGGCCATGATGGACCGCTGGCTTTTCATGGCTTAGGCATCAATGGTAAAATATCTGAATTGCAAGCGGCCATGGGTTTAGCCGTTTTACCTCACATGGAGACCATTTTAATGGACCGGAAAAAAGTGGTAGATTTTTACAAACAAAATTTAGATTTTTCTAAACTAAAACCACTAAAACTAAGAGAAAATACAACATGGAATTATAGTTATTATCCTGTTATTTTTGAAAACGAAGACATTTTGATACAAACACAAAAAAGATTAAACGAGGCTGAAATTTTTCCAAGAAGATATTTTTATCCATCGTTGAATACTGCTGAATTTACTAAAGGTGAATGTATGCCAATTTCTGAAGGTATTGCAAGTAAAATTTTATGTTTGCCTTTGTATGTGGGGTTGACATACGATCAATTAAATAAAATTTGCATGATTATCAATCAATGAATCAAAAGCTTCAACATATCATTGAACAAGGAGAAAATGAAACTTCTGAATTTAAAACTTCATTTAATGATGAAGTGATAATAACTTTGAGTGCATTAGCTAACACACAAGGAGGAACTGTTTATATTGGTGTTGAAGACAATGGAACAGTCAAAGGTGTATTTATTGGTAAAGAAACCATTGGACAATGGCTTAATGAAATAAAAAATAAAACGGCACCAGTAATTATGCCAGATGTGGAAACTATTGAAGATAATACTAAAACAGTTATAGCTTTAAAAATTCAAGAATATCCAGTAAAACCAATTTCTGTAAAAGGCAAATATTTTAAGCGAGTAAAAAACACGAATCATCTGTTAGCTGTTAGTGAAATTACAGAAATGCATATAAAAAGTTTACAGACCTCTTGGGACGCTTATCCTCATGCCACAGCTACTTTTGATGATATAGATTTTAAAAAGGTTTCTGTTTTTATAGAAAAAGTTAATAGCAGTGGTCGATTTAGTTTACCTTCAGATGTTTTTGATGCTTTGACTAAGTTAAAACTTATTCAAAATAATACGCCAACGAACGCAGCATTATTACTTTTTACAAAAGATAATTTTAATCACAACATTCATGTAGGACGTTTTAAAACACCCGATATGATTATTGATGATAAAATGCTTAAAGGCGATTTGTTTACTTTAGTTGAAGAGACTATGCAATATATCATAGGACAAATTAAAGTTGCTTTTGAAATTACAGGTAAAACTACGCAACGTCAGGAAATTTTTGAATATCCCATTCCTGCACTTCGTGAATTAGTCATGAATGCCATAGTTCATAGAGATTATGCAAGCCCAATTGACATTCAAATAAAAATTTTTGATCAAAATATTACCATCTACAATCCAGGTAAATTATTTGGTAATCTAACTATTGAAGATTTAAAAACAGACTATTACCAGTCAAACACCAGAAACAAACTAATAGCAGAAGCCTTTTATTTAACAAAAGACATAGAAAAATATGGCAGTGGATTTATTCGTATTAGAAAGGAGATAAAGTCTTATCCAACCATGCACTATGATTACAAGGAAATTGCCAATGGTTTTCTAGTTGAATTGGGCTACGAACATCAAAAAACATCAAATAAATCAGAAAAGGTCGTAGAAAAGGTCGTAGAAAAGGTCGTAGAAAAGGTCGTAGAAAAGGTCGTAGAAAACTTGACAGACAATCAAAATAGAATCATTCAATTAATTGAGAAAAACAAGCACATTACAGCCAAAGAGATTGCGTCTATCATAAAAATATCTCATCGAAAAGTTCAAGAAAATATGCTAAAATTAAAATTTTTAGGCATCCTTCTTCGCATCGGATCTCCCAAAGGCGGGTATTGGCAAATTATCAAAAATCCTAACAAAATTGAAAGCGATGAAAGATAGTTTTATAGAAAAACAGTATATTTTTCCAAGAAGATATTTTTATCCTTCGCTAAATTTATTACCTTACTTAAACAGTGAAAATATGCTAATTTCTGAACATGTGGCAAGAAAAATTTTATGCTTACCTTTATACGCGGGATTGGACCATGAGCTACTTATTAACATCATTAGTCTTTTAAACAATAATATATGAATGTGCTAATTACTTCAATTGGATCTTTATCTGCAAAGTTTGTAATCGAAACTTGTCATTCACTTAATTTTAGAACAGTTGGAGTAGATATAAACGAAAAAAAATACTTGATCAACGCTAGTCGTGTAAGTAAATTTTACCAAGTATCAAAGACTGTTCAACATGAAGAATATAGGTCAGGGATTTTAGAAATTATTAAAATCGAAAAAATAAATTATTTAATTCCCTTAACTGACCTAGATGTAGACTTTTTTAGTAAAAACCTGTCTTTTTTTAAAAGTTTAAAAATCAAAATACTAGTTGAGAATGATAGCTTAGTGCAAGCGCTTCGTTCAAAAAGAAATTTTAATAGTCTACTTAGTAATTGTCAACAAATTAAATGTATTCCAACTTACAGTAAAAATGAGTTTTTAGATAAAATAAATAAATATCCAGTTATTGTTAAAAAAGAAACTGGAAGAAGTAGTGAAGGTTTGTACAAGTTATCGTATAAAGACCAGTTAGTTATGGTCGATGATGACTATATTATTCAACCATATATAAAGGGATGTGTAGTGACCGTAGATATAATTAATAATAATAAAAAAGCGGTTTGGATTCAAAGGAAAGAAATTTTCAGAACAGCTAATGGCGCTGGTACAACGGTTGAGATTGTAAATAACTTAAAAATTAACAATGCAGTACAAGAATTCTTAAAAATTACCAAATATGCAGGCGTATTAAATATAGAATTTCTTGTAACATCAGATGAACAAGTTTATTTAATGGATATAAATCCAAGATTTTCAGCAGGTATAGCTTTTTCAAAGTTTGCGGGTTATGATTTTGTAAAAAATTCCTTTAAAATTTTAGAAGGAGAAGACGTGGATAATTTGTCAATTGTACAAAATGGTTTAATAGTGGCTAAAGATTATGATGAAATAATTTTTTAAAAATGAAAAATATATTAGAAACTTTAAATAAAAAAGGCTATTTAGTTTGTAATGACTTTTTTGCAAGAAGTCAAATTGAGAAAGTATTAAATGAATTAAAATCACAATTTTTAAGTGAGAAAACAATTAGCGTGAATAGTGATGGTATAAATATAAAAACACTAAATGGAAAATACTTAATTAGTAAATGTCCTACTGTTTTTGAAATGTATCAGGCGGTTTATTTAACTTTAAAGAGTGAGATTAAGCAATTACATGAATTGAAAGAAATTGAGATTGGCATAAGTTCAAATTTTTTAAAAAAAACTGATGATGGTTTTAGGCTTCATTTTGATAGAAATGCGCTCACTTGTGTAGTTTATTTAAATGATTGCAAAAAATTCCCTTTACATTTTTATCCAAATGTCCGAGCCAATAAAAATGAAACATTTAATTTGGCAGACCATGAGTTGATCTCAGTATATCCAAAAGATAATAGATGTATATTGTTTTACGGTAATAGAACCTTCCATGGTGTTTTTAATGACAAAATATTTAATTCTGACGGAAGGTTTTCATTACAATTTGCTTTTGATTTTAAAAAAAGGAACTATGAAGATGAAGAATATTACGGAAAAATTTAAGTTTAAAACTATAAAAATTGTAGCATGAGTACAAAAATTGGAATAACAAAATTACGTCAGTGGGATGAAAAGTGGAATGAAATTTTCCAACATTATCAGCAAGACTTACGACACTCATACTATATCAATGCGTTTCTAAACAATAGTGATAAAAAAGTGTTGGAAATGGGAGCTGGTAGTTTTAGAGATATGGCAAATTTAAATAAACTTGGTGTAGATTGCAGTGGAACTGACTATTCTGAAACTTCAGTTAATAATGCAAAGAAATA
Organism: Flavobacterium sp.; assembly: GCA_044347145.1. Taxonomy (GTDB): domain Bacteria; phylum Bacteroidota; class Bacteroidia; order Flavobacteriales; family Flavobacteriaceae; genus Flavobacterium. The sequence continues at coordinate 3,905 of JBIIXU010000039.1, read as the reverse complement.
TTTTGATAATATTGCTCATAAAATATTTCAAAGTGATGCTTTTTATATGAATAATATTCAAGATGATGAATATGATGTTACATTTCATAATGGGCTGTGGGTGTTGTTTGAAAACGATGATGATATATTAAATTTGGCAAAAGAGCAAGCACGTATAAGTAAAAATAAAATGATAGTAACAGTTCATAATGCACATAACCAAAAGTTTACTGAATATTTTGAAAAACTTGCTGAAAATGACCCATTGTATAAAATTAGATTTTTTTCTATTAATGAAATTGAAGAATTAATGCTAAAAGTTTGTAAATCTATAAGTATTTATCCAGTTGGTAAAGGTAAAAAGTATTTTGAAGATCAAATGATAAATGAGGGAAATCATTCACGGGAATCATTAAATAGCTTTTTTCGTAATACAAAATTGGCAAATTTAGAAAATAGTGAAAGATTAATGTGTATAGGAAATTTGTAAGTACGTGAAAATATTGTCTGAAACCGAAATAATTAGCAATTGGAAGCAAGAATTTCCTTTGGTAAGTATTGTTTGTATTACCTATAATCATGAACAATTTATTCGTAATACGCTCCTTGGGTTTTTTAGTCAAATTACTAATTTTAGTTTTGAAGTTGTAGTTTATGATGATGCTTCTACAGATAATAATCAGAAAATTATCCAAGAATTTATTGATCTTTACCCAAATATAATCAACCCTTTATTGCAAAACGAAAATCAATGGCTCGGAAAAGGGGTAAATGGAACCCTAAAATATGCCTACCCAGCTGCCCGCGGCAAATACATCGCTCTTTGCGAAGGCGACGACTACTGGACAGACCCATATAAATTACAAAAACAAGTTGATTTTTTGGAGGCTAATCCTGATTATGGTATTTGTGCTCATGTAGCCAAAACAGAAAATGAAATCAACCTCAACAAAATTGATGATTTTCCAAATATCATAGGCAATCATGTTTTTTCAATAAAAGATTATATCAACAATAATTTAACAGCAACAGCTTCTCTGGTTTTTAGAAGTGATTTTTATAAACACGAGCCTTGGCACAATCAATCACCTTTTGGTGATTTACTTTTAGTTTTAAGTATTCTGAAAAATACAAATAAAAAAATGTTTGTTTTTAAAGATGTAATGTCTGTTTATAGAATTCATAATGGTGGTATTCACGGCTCTTTAACCCAAGATAAAAAATCATTAGTAAAAGCATATAAACAACATATAAAATTTACAAATTTGGTATCTAAATATTTATTCAAAAACCAATATAGAAATGAACTAATTTTAAAAAAACTAAATACCTATAAAATTATTTTTAATTTATTAGGTTATCGAAATAGTTTTTTTAATAAATTATCTACTATTATTATGATATATATTTATAAATTTAAATCAAAAAGCTTATGAAAAAAATCCTTTTCATATCACATGAAGCCACATTAACAGGTGCGCCAATGGTTTTGTTGCATTTTATGGCGTGGATAAAAGAGCATCATCCTGAGGTTGAGGTTGGCGTTTTGCTTATGAAATCTGGTCAATTGGCAGAGCGTTTCCATTTGTTAGCTAATAAATATTATGTTTATCAATATAAAAAGAAGAGTTATATTAATAAGCTTAAAAGAAAAATAAACAAACTTTTTTTTGCAAAAAAATCAATTTCGGATGAGGCGTTTTTTTTAAATCAAATTGCTTATGATAATTATGATGTTATTTATGCTAATACTGTTCTTTCCATTGAAACAGCTGTAAAAATAAAAAGCAAGTCTCAAAGCAATACAAAATTAATTGCGCATATTCATGAGTTAGCTGTTGTTTTGCAAAGTGCGTGCGTAAGTAAGCTTGCCGTTTCAAAGATTGATCACATCATTGCTGTTTCTAATTTAGTAAAAAGTAATTTAGTAAATGATTGGGAGGATGTTAACGATAAAACAACTGTGGTTTATGAATGTTCAAAAATAGACACTGAATTAAAAAAACATGAAGTTAATGCAAAAAACACATTCATTGTGGGTGCTTCTGGCTTTGTTCATTGGCGAAAAGGTTGTGACGTTTTTATTCAAGTAGCAAGGTATATTTTAAAAAACTTCGCAGATGTAAATATAAAATTTCAATGGGTTGGCAATGTCCCACCTTTGGAACAAATGATCATTACCAACGATTTAAAAAAACTTAATTTAGAAAAGCATGTAGAATTTATAGGAGAAAAGGAAAATCCTATTCCTTTTTTTCAACTATTTGATTTATTTTTAATGCCTTCTCGCGAAGATCCTTTTCCTTTAGTATGCATAGAGATGGGTTTGCTAGGAATACCTATTGTTTGTTTTGAGAAAGCAACAGGTACAGCGGAAGTTTTATTAAAAGGTGGTGGCAAAATTGTTCCATATTTAGATGTTGAAGCTATGGCAAATGCAATTGTTCATTATTACCATCACCCTAAAGTTTTACAAGCAGATGGCCAAAAAGCATCAGAAATTTTTAGTATTTTTACACCAGAAATCATTTGTCCACAAATATATCAGTTGATAGATAATGAAATGAAAATTAAATAAAATCACTATTAGAAATTTTTAGTTTTATAATTATAACCACGTAGAATATTTGAAGTAATTGACTTATTGTGTTTTATGGTTTTTAGAATATTGATTATGAAATGATTTTACGGATGAATGTTGGATGGATGTTGGATGAATGTTTTTTAAAAATTAAAACAAATGAAACTCTCAGTAGCCCTTTGCACATTTAATGGTGAGCGCTATTTAAAAGAACAAATAGATAGCATTTTAAATCAAACTATTTTAGTGGATGAAATTATTGTGTGTGATGATCATTCAACAGATAATACATTTGCTATTTTAAAGGAATTTAAAACAAATTATCCATCAGTTTTTACTATTTTTAGAAATATTGAAAGTTTAGGGACAATTAAAAATTTCGAAAAAGCAATTTCTTTGACTAATGGTGATTTAATTTTTCTATCTGATCAAGATGATGTTTGGTATGTTAACAAAGTAGAAACGATGTTTTCATTTTTTAACGAAAATAAAGCCTGTAAACTTTTATTTTCTGATGGAGATTTAATTGATAGTTCAGGAGTAAATTTAAATACCACTTTGTGGGAAAAATGGGGTTTTGATGGCACAACTCAAAAAAAATGGAAAAAGAATAATTATGTTTTTTTTGAATTGTTAGAAAATAGGAATAAAATAACAGGGGCAACAGTGTGTTTTTGTAAAAGTCTTAAAAATAAATTACCCATAATTGGTTATCCGTTTTTTTATCATGATGCTTTTTTGGGTTTACACGCAGCTGCTCAAGAAGGATTGTTTTTTTTAAAACAATCCTTGATAAAATACAGAGTTCATGATAAACAACAAGTTGGAGTAGCTAATAATTTAAGAATAGAACAATTTTTAAAACAAAATCCAACTACAATTTCAAAAAAGATATTTGTAAATGAAATTTTGGATATTTACAAAAGAAAAAAAGTAAATTTTTATATTAAAAAAATTAAGAATCTCTTTTAATATATGATAGATAAACTAAAACCCATAGCCATTCATTTCCCTCAGTTTCATCCCATTACAGAGAATGATAATTGGTGGGGCAAAGGGTTTACCGAATGGACGAATGTAACCAAAGCAAAACCTTTATTCAAGGTTCATGAGCAACACATTTTCCCTGTGGATTTAGGCTTTTATGATTTGCGCGTGCCCGAAGTCCAGGAAGCACAATCTGAGCTGGCTCTAAAATATTCCTATCTGGCTGCCCACGCCAAATACATAGCCATCTTCGAAGGCGACGACTATCGGACAGACCCCTACAAACTTCAAAAACAATTTGACTATTTAAAAAGCAAATTAAAATCACCTTTATTTATGTTGAAGAAACTTGTTAAAG
>JBIIXU010000041.1:0-10190 GCA_044347145.1 Flavobacterium sp. | reverse complement strand
CTTCCCACCATTCTTCACGCCAAATGGCGATGGTTATAATGACCGCTGGAACATTGTTGGTTTAAATGGTGAACTCATCAGCATTTTTGACCGCTATGGTAAATTGGTGGCTCAAATACCAGCTGGAAATATCGACAGAGGTTGGGATGGTACTTATAACAATTTACCATTACCGTCAACAGATTATTGGTTTAGCGTAGACTATTTAGACCAAGATGGCATAGAACAAACTTTTAAAGCGCATTTTTCGATGAAGCGATAAAGGCAAGTTTAAAATAATTAAAAAACCGATAGTGCGAGCTATCGGTTTTTTTTATATGAAGGCTAAGGATCTAGGCTTCGCATCATCTGACCAAACCAGCAAAAGCAGATAAATAGACTATAGATAAAGAAAAAAGATGGCTCCTTAGCCCCAGCTGAAGCGGTACCGCCGCCAGCTCAAAGACTTAGTTTTGCAAGCATTTGACAGCGACCATAGAAGCTTGAAAAATGCTTATAGCAAAACTTGGCTTTGAGCTGGCGGCGTATAGCGGAAGATGGGAATGGCGTTTATAGATAAAGACCAAGCCTTTTGCTAAAAACCTAAAATAATTTTTGCAATGCTAAAATAAATTAGAAGACCAAAGATATCATTGCTCGTGGTGATAAATGGTCCAGTGGCTAATGCAGGGTCTATCCCATATTTATTTAGCATTAGAGGCGTGAAAGTTCCTACTAAAGAAGCAATAATAATAACACTTAAAAGCGATATTGCTAACGTGACCCCCACCAAGAATTCAACATCTAATAAGGTATAAGTACCTATCATTAGAAGCAACGACAATATAAATCCATTGAGCAGACTAAGGGTTACTTCTTTAGAAAGCATTTTCCAAATGGTTCCTGTTAAAGAGCCATTAGCAAGCCCCTGTACAATAATCGCAGAAGATTGAACGCCAACATTCCCAGCCATGGCTGCAATTAGTGGCGTGAAATAAAACAAAACACTGTATTTTTCTATGGCATCTTCATATCCCCCTGCTACTTTCACTGCAGCAAATCCACCAATTAGTGCTAAAATTAGCCAAGGCAAACGCGCTTTGGTGTGTGTCAAGATATTGTCGTCTGCTTCAACGTCTTGCGAAATACCTGCAGCTAACTGATAGTCTTTGTCGGCCTCATCCCTAATAACATCTACGATATCGTCAATGGTAATTCGGCCTACCAAAACACCTAATTCATTAACAACAGGAATTGCTTCTAAGTCATATTTTTGCATGATGCGAGCAACTTCTACATCTTTGGTATTGACATTCACAAAATCAACTCTTTTTATATAAATTTCTGATATTGGTGTTTTTGTAGAGGTTGTTAACAAATCCTTCAAGGACAATCTTCCTTTAAGTTTGCCTTCATCGTCAATAACATAAATTGAATGCACACGTTCAACATTTTCTGCTTGCAAGCGCATTTCTTTGACACAAGTGAGCATGTTCCAATTTTCGTTCACTTTAACAAGCTCCTTGGCCATTAATCCGCCAGCTGTATCGTCATCATATCGCGACAGTTCGACAATATCTTTGGCATGGTCCGCATCATCGATTTGCGAAATAACCTCAGCTTTCTTTTCATGAGGAATCTCTGAAATAATATCAGCTGCATCATCTGTTGATAGCTCATTTAATTGATCAGCTATTTCTCTTGCAGAAAGACTTTTTAGTATTTTTTGTCTTAGAACAGGGTCTAATTCGAGTAAAATTTCAGCTGTTTTTTCAGAATCTAAAGCTTTGAAGATATAGGCAGCTTCATGACTATCCAACTCATCCATGATTTCTGCCAAATCGGCATAATGCAAATCATGAAGCAATTCTGAGATCTCTTTTTGTTGGTTCTCTTTGATGAGCGCTTTTAGGTGTTCTAAAGAAAATTTATCAATATTAAATGACATTGCTTTCAATTTTTTGCGTTAATGAAATAAAATCTTCAAAAGATAATTGTTCTGGCCTCTGATCAAAAACCACGTCTCCTTTTAAGGTTTCGTCTGTTAAAAATTGCTTTAAGCTATTTCTTAAGGTTTTTCTCCTTTGATTAAAACCGCTTTTTACGATGGTAAAAAAAAGTTTTTCGCTGCAAGGTAAGTGATAATTTTCTTTTCTTATCATTTTCAGCACGCCAGATTTTACTTTTGGCGGTGGTGAAAACACCTGTTCTGAAACGGTAAACAAATAAGTCGTTTCATAAAAGGCTTGGCATAGAACGGATAAGATACCATATGCTTTTGAACCTGGTTTTTCACAAATGCGTTCGGCAACTTCCTTTTGAAACATGCCACTAAATTCAGGAATATATGCTCTGTTTTCCAAAGCTTTAAAAACAATTTGCGTTGAAATATTATACGGAAAATTGCCAATAATGGCTATTTGTTTTTGTTTGAAAAACGTGACAAAATCGAACTTTAAAAAATCTTTTTCATGAATTTGGTCTTGTAAATAAGGATAATTTTCATTGAGATATTTTACAGATTCTTTATCAATTTCTATAAGATGTAATTCTGTTGTTTTTGAAAGTAAAAATTGCGTTAACACACCCATACCTGGACCAATTTCTAAAGTTATATCATAGCCTTGATACGACAGGCTATCGGCGATTTGTTGCGCAATAGTTAAATCACGCAAAAAATGTTGCCCAAGGTGTTTTTTAGCTTTTACTTCTGCCATAAGCCCCCTAACCCCAAAAGGGGAATTTTATTAGTATGTTTTTTAAATTGTATTGTTTCATAATATATTGCTTTTCTGTGATTAGTTGCTATTAAACGTCACTAAAAAATTAATGGTTTTTGCTATATTTTATAAATTCATCAGTCAAAGAACTTATTTAGTCCTCCCTTCGGTGGTTAGTTGGCTTTTTTTAGTTCAACATAATATTTGTAAAATAACGGAATGGTTTCAATTCCTTTTAGATAATTAAAAATGCCATAATGTTCATTTGGTGAATGTATGGCATCGCTATTTAAACCAAAGCCCATTAAAATACTTTTGCTGTTTAATATTTTTTCAAAAAGCGCAACGATTGGAATGCTGCCACCTGAGCGAACAGGAATAGCAGGTACGCCAAAACTTTCGGTATAGGCTTTGTTTGCCGCTTTGTAACCAATGCTATCTATAGGTGTGACATAAGCTTGCCCACCATGATGTGGAGTTACTTTTACTTTAACCGCTTTTGGGGCAATGCCTTCAAAGTGATTTTTGAAAAGTTGGGTAATTTCTTCCCAATCTTGGTCCGGCACGAGACGCATGGATATTTTAGCAAAGGCTTTGCTGGCAATCACTGTTTTTGCGCCTTCACCAGTATAGCCTCCCCAAATACCATTAACATCAAGCGTTGGTCTAATAGAGGTATGCTCAGGTGTTGAATAACCAGCTTCGCCATAAACATCGCCAAGGTCTAGTGCTTTTTTGTAATCATCTAAAGAAAAAGGTGCTTTTGCCATTTCTGCTCTTTCCTCAACGGAAAGTTCAATAACTTTATCATAGAAACCAGGAATGGTGATATGGTTATTTTCATCATGCATGGAAGCTATCATTTTAGCTAAAATATTGATAGGATTGGCCACCGCGCCACCATAAAGACCAGAGTGTAAGTCACGATTTGGTCCTGTTACTTCAACTTCTACATAAGATAAACCTTTAAGTCCAGTAGTTATTGAAGGTTGTTGGTTTGAAATCATGCCAGTATCTGAGATTAATATGACATCATTAGCTAATTTTTCAACGTTTCGTTCTAAAAACCAACCTAAACTTTTTGAGCCAATTTCTTCTTCGCCTTCAATCATAAATTTGACGTTGCATGGCAAGGTATTACTTTGAATCATGTATTCAAAAGCTTTTACGTGCATATACATTTGACCTTTGTCATCACATGAGCCACGGGCAAAAATGGCACCATCAGGGTGAATATCTGTTTTTTTAATCACAGGTTCAAAAGGGGGAGATTCCCACAATTCTATAGGATCTGGTGGTTGCACATCATAGTGTCCGTAAACCAAAACCGTTGGCAAATTTGGGTCAATCATTTTTTCACCGTAAACAATAGGATAGCCTGGTGTTTCGCAGATTTCAACTTTATCGCAACCTGCTTTTTCAAGACTAATCTTGATGGCATCTGCTGTGTTGAGCACGTCTTGCGCATAGGCAGCATCAGCACTTACTGAGGGTAACCTTAAGAGATTGAGTAGTTCATCAATAAATCTATCTTTATTGGCTTGAACATATTGTTTAATGTTTTCCATGAGTAAAAATTTAAGTCTTCAAAAGTAATGATTTGTTGTCAAATAGCCTAATTTAATATATTTAAAAGTAGAAAATGCTTGTTTTTTGTACTATCGCAGAGGGGCAAAGACGCAGAGGATTTTGTTGGATATTTGTGGCTTTTCTTGAGCCTTTCCTAAAAAATTAAAGTCATATTCTAGAATTTCTATCCGAGCAGGACCTGCGTTAGGGATAGAGGCGGTAGCCCGTAAAGCAAAAAGTTTAGTTTTTCTTAGCATTTATCAGCGACTATAGAAGCTGAAGAAATGCTTTAGAAAAACAAACTTTTTGCTGCGGACTATAGCCGAAAGCCCGCCCGAACGCCATAAAAAAACCGATAACATTACTGCTATCGGTCTTTTTTATTAAGAGAAATGTCGAATTTTCACATCCTCTAATTTCTAACTTCCGTCCTCTAATTTTAGATTACATCATGCCTGGCATACCACCGCCCATTGGCATACCGCCTGCTGGTGCGTCTTCTTTGATGTCAACCAAAGCACATTCTGTAGTTAAGATCATGCCAGCAACAGAAGCTGCATTTTCTAAGGCCACACGGGTTACTTTTTTAGGGTCGATGATACCAGCTGCAAGCATATCAACATATTCATCGGTTTTGGCATTATAACCAAAATCGCCTTTGCCTTCTGCTACTTTGTTAACAACGACTGAACCTTCAAGACCAGCATTTTCAACAATTGTGCGCAAAGGCGATTCAATAGCTTTTGCAACAATTTGAACACCTGTTGCTTCATCAGCATTTAAGGTTTTTAAGTCGCTCAAGGCAGCTTTTGCTCTCAAAAGTGCTACGCCACCACCAGCTACGATACCTTCTTCAACAGCTGCTCTTGTAGCGTGTAATGCATCATCCACACGATCTTTTTTCTCTTTCATTTCTACTTCTGATGCCGCACCAACATAAAGTACAGCTACACCGCCAGCCAATTTAGCTAAACGCTCTTGAAGTTTTTCTTTGTCATAATCTGAAGTTGTGGTTTCTATTTGCGCTTTGATTTGGTTTACACGGTTTTTAATCATGTCAGCCTCGCCAGCACCGTTTACAACGGTTGTATTGTCTTTATCGATGGTTACTTTTTCTGCAGTGCCAAGCATGTCTAAAGTTGCATTTTCTAAAGTGTAACCACCTTCTTCAGCGATTACTGTTCCACCTGTTAAAATGGCAATATCTTCTAGCATGGCTTTTCTTCTATCGCCAAAACCTGGGGCTTTTACAGCAGCAATTTTTAAAGCACCTCTTAATTTATTCACAACCAAAGTAGAAAGCGCTTCGCCATCTACATCTTCTGCAATGATTAAAAGCGGTTTGCCAGATTGTGCTACAGGTTCTAAAATTGGTAACAATTCTTTCAATGATGAAACTTTTTTGTCATACAATAAAATGTAAGGATTTTCAAGTTCAACTTCCATTTTTTCTGCATTGGTCACAAAGTATGGCGACAAATAACCTCTATCAAACTGCATACCTTCCACAACGTCAACATAAGTATCAGTTCCTTTAGCTTCTTCAACAGTAATCACACCTTCCTTACCAACTTTACCGAAAGCTTGGGCAATTAATTCACCTACAACTTCGTCATTGTTGGCAGAAATGGTAGCCACTTGTTTGATTTTTTCTGAAGAACTGCCTACTTCTTTGGCTTGTTTGCCAAGATCGGCAACAATAGCTTCAACAGCTTTGTCAATTCCTCTTTTTAAATCCATAGGATTTGCACCTGCTGCTACGTTTTTCAAACCTTCTTTTACGATGGCTTGTGCTAAAACGGTTGCAGTAGTTGTGCCATCACCGGCTAAATCATTGGTTTTTGACGCCACTTCTTTAACCATTTGTGCGCCCATGTTTTCTAAACCATCTTTAAGTTCAATTTCTTTGGCTACTGTAACGCCATCTTTTGTTACTGATGGGCCACCAAATGATTTAGAAATGATAACGTTTCTTCCTTTTGGACCTAAGGTTACTTTTACAGCATTTGCTAAGGCATCAACGCCTCTTCTAAGACCGTCTCTAGCTTCAATGTCAAATTTTATATCTTTTGCCATGATTTTGTATTATTTTAAATTATTGTTATTTTAAATTTTAATTTCTAAATTTTTAGAAGCCTTCGTAATTCCCCTTTCGAGGGTTACTGTGTCTCGGCAGTATGACGAGAGGGGGCCTATAAGATGGCTAAAATATCGTCTTCACGCATGATGAGATAATCTTTACCTTCTAATTTTAATTCTGTCCCGGCATATTTGCCATATAAGACAGTATCACCAACTTTGACAGTCATGGTGTGGTCTTTTTTGCCACCACCTACTGCAACGACTGTACCTTTTTGGGGTTTTTCTTTTGCAGTGTCTGGAATAATAATTCCTGAAATGGTTTGTGTTTCGGCAGTTGCTGGCTCAACGAGCACACGGTCTGCTAAAGGTTTAATATTTACTGACATATTAATAAAAATTTAATGTTATAACGTCCACGTTGCGAATAACGTGCCAAGGCGTTTATTCTGCCAAATTGGCATTTTTTGAAAGATAAGAAATAGCAGTTTTTTGTTTTTGGCTAAATGAAGACACTTTTCTATTATTTAGAAAAGACATGATTAAAAAAACGATAAATCAACCAAAAAGTTCCAATAGATAAGTAACTGTATTCCAATTTCTGATTGTTGCGGTTACGTTCAATTTCTTTTCGATTTATTTTTGGTCAAGTTTCGTTTTGCCAGCACCAATTTCATATTTTATAGAAATTCTGTGGACATCAATGGCTGCTTCGTCAGGTTTAAATTGACTTATTTTCAATTCGTTAATAGCATTTTCATTTAAAGCTTCGGATACAAAAGCCACATATAATTTTTTGGTGTCTATATTGGTGTCTTTTAAAAATGGATTGTTTTTAAAACAAAGTTCTAAATCATTTTTACTAATAATAACCCGTTGGGTGAAATTAAATTAATTGATTTTTGATTTTATTAATTGGTCTATCAAAGATAAATTTATTGATAAATTGAATTAGTGTTAAAGCGGTTATTTTGGCTAGAATTCTTGTTTTAAATCCTTCAAAAGATTTTGCATAATTTCTTCTAATCATGAATTGATCACATAGTTGTGAAAATAATGTTTCAATTCTTTTTCTGGATTTTCTAAAAACATAAGGTTGTGGCTTAAATTGTTTTTGATTGCTCCGCATTGGTGTTTCAATCTTTATATTTACCGTTTGAAATAAGTCTAACTGAATACTTTCTGACAAATAACCTCTGTCTCCAAGTACAACACAATCAGACATTTGTATAGCTGAACGCCTTTTACAATACCATTTTTTTTCGTAAAAACTCCTTTACAGTGAAAGCACTTTTTTTATTCATATACTTTGATTTGTGTTTAAGTCAACAATAATAAGCATTCTCAAAGAATTAAGCCTAATTTATGTCCATTAAGCCAAAAATGAATATCATGAACTTCTGCTTTAGTAATATCTAACGAGTGAAAAACACCACTTATAGAACAAACACCATGGAGTTTATATCCATAAAACCAGCTGTTTTGGGATGCACAAAAACCTTTAGATGGTGCAGTTTCAAAATCGTCTTTACAGATTTTTATTCTATTATGGCGTGAAAATTTACATATTTTAAGAGGCATACTGTCCACAATAAAATAGTCTTCAAATTCTAAAAATTCTTCAGCTAATTTGGTTCTGATTAATTCCGAAAACAAAAACAACTTTTTACGACGTTTATTAAACTGACTACGCTCAATTAAATTTGGAATTTCGCATGAAATAAGTTGCTTGAAAAGTGAATTTTCACTATCAATTGAGATAAATTCAGCTGTCAAACCCAACGCAACGATCTCTAAATCAGACATTTTTTGTTTTATTCCAACACTTGTTTTTAATTCTAATTCGTAACTCAAAGAACTTATAACTTCTAATACTCTAAAATAATTTTTTACTATATTTGTCATAGATATTAGTTTGTTTAGCGGCATCAAGATGCTGAATTTCAGTGTCTTGACCAATATCTAAGTCAGTTTTTTTTCTAAATTAATTTCACCCAACGGGTTAATTATATTGATATTGTCTTATTTGAAAACTAAACTTAGCCCAGATGGCAGTGATAGCTTTGTGAAGCAACCATCGCATTTTTATGGCTTTGCCAAAGCGACCTAAGAAGCTCTTGGCAAGGCCTGTAAAAACCGATTGGTGCAAACAAACTAAAACGAACAGCTGGACTTTGCTCCTAAATATATGTATTTTTGCATAATATTTTAAAATATGTTTTATCCATTGAGTTTTAGACCAATTTCAACCTACAGATTGTGGGGTGGTAACCAATTGAAAACCATGTACAATAAACCTTTTGAAGGTGAAAGGATTGGTGAAAGTTGGGAGCTTTCTACTGTTCAAAATAATATCAGCGAAATTGAACTAGGTGCGTTTGCTGGCCAAAAATTAGATAATCTTATTAGAAAATATCCTCATGAAATTTTAGGTCAGAAAGTTTTTGACAAATACGGCTACGATTTTCCTTTGTTATTCAAACTCATTGATGCCGCTGATGATTTATCTATTCAGGTTCACCCAAATGATGAAGTTGCGAAGGCCAAGCATAATAGTTTTGGAAAAACCGAAATGTGGTATGTTTTGAAAGCGGATGATGGCGCACAAATTGTTGCCGGTTTTAAATCAGGGATCAGTAAAGAGACGTATCTTGAAAATTTTAAAAATAACACATTTACAGATATTCTGCGTACCGTTAACGTAAAAACTGGTGATGTGTTTTTTATTGAAACAGGCACCATCCATGCGATAGGGAAGGGTGTGATGATAGCCGAGATTCAGCAGACTTCAGATTTAACCTACAGAATTTTTGATTATAATCGTCTCGAAAAAGATGGTAAAACGCGAGAATTGCATACAGACTTGGCTTTAGATGTTTTGAATTTTAATGAAAATGATGTACAGGTTCATTACCAACTCAAAGAAAATGAAACGGTTGATTTAGTCAAATGTCCATATTTTTATACTAAAATTATTGATTTGAAAGGTGAAATTACTGTTGAAAAATCAGAGGATTCTTTTCAAGTTTATATGGTTTTGGATGATGCGATAAAAATTCAAGTAGATGATATGGTTTATGATTTTATAAAAGGACAGACCATTTTAATGCCAGCTTGTTTAACAAAATATAATATATCAGGACAAACAAAGTTGCTAGAAGTTTGTATAGCTGAATAAAATGAACTAATTTTGCGCAAATTTTAAAATAAGAAATCATGGCAAGCATTAAAACCTTGAAGAAAGATATTAACTATGTAATTGGTGATTTGTTAGACGCTGTTTATATTCATGAAATGACAACTGCTGGTAAGCCAACTAAGGAAAGTACAGCTGTAGAAAACGAATGTTATGAAGCTTTTGATGAATTGATTGCAAAAGTGAACGATAAATCTGTTGAAAATAGAGCAAAACATTTAAAAGGTGTTTATAAATCTTTGGAAGACAAAGCATCAGCAATTGTTGAGAAAATAAATGGTTTATAATCTCTATTTTTGTAGAACTTTTTTGCAAAATTAAAAATTGCGATTATCTTTGCATCGCATTTTTGCCGGTGTAGCTCAGCTGGCTAGAGCAGCTGATTTGTAATCAGCAGGTCGTGGGTTCGAGTCCCTCCATCGGCTCTTTAAAAACGGAAGCTATCTTTTTTTAAGGTAGCTTCTTTTTTTTTTGATAGGGACGAGAAGTTTATCAAGACAAAATGGAATTTTCGTCTTGAAGTCCCTCCATCGGCTCTTTAAAAACGGAAGCTATCTTTTTTTAAGGTAGCTTCTTTTTTTTTTGATAGGGACGAGAAGTTTATCAAGACAAAATGGAATTTTCGTCTTGAAGTCCCTCCATCGGCT
>JBIIXU010000064.1:0-3361 GCA_044347145.1 Flavobacterium sp. | reverse complement strand
GTCATAGTGCGCTGAAATAACTAAGATTTCTTCAGGTTTTTCGGAACCTTCAATGAATCCTAAAATATTGTCTGAAGCGTTTCGCGGCTTGGTTTTACTATAATATTCACCGGGTACGTTTTGAAAAAAGTTGGTCATGGTCTTGGGGAACCCTATACCAATAGATTTATAAAAATTTACAACATAATCTGCTGCTTTTTTTTGACCCGGTTCACCAGTGCCTCTTCCTTCAAATTCATCTGATGCAAATTTTGTTAATTTTTCTTTTAAATCTTTTTCTGTAATTAACGTTTGATAGGGTTTGGCATCATCAACAAAAACCTTAGGGCTAGCTGATTTACATTGTACTAAAAGAAATAATGATAGCGATAAAAAGCCAAGAAAAAGTGATTTTTTCATTTTAAAAAAAGTTTGAGCAAAATTATACTATTTTTTTTATTCTAATTTAATTTATACTTTTTTTAACTAGTCGTTAAAGTACAATTGTTAAATTTGGCTCATAACTTTATAATTTATTATGAAAGACTTCAATGCATTGAACCATATTTTTGAAGAGGCACTTCTGAAGGAAATTAATCAGCACGGAACTGAAATAAGTTTTATGGCGGATGATATTATTACAGATTATCAGGATCAAATTAAAGGCGTTCCAATTATTTTAGATGGTGCTATCAAGGTCATGCGCGAAGATTTTAATGATGGTGAAATGATTATGTACTTTTTAACTAAATATGATACTTGTGCCCTAACGCTTCAATGTTGTATGTCAAAAGCAAAAAGTGAAGTAAAAGCTGTGGCAGAAACAAATGGAAAACTTATTATGGTTCCTATTTCTTTTGTTCAAGAATGGATGAAAAAATATGAAACGTGGCGCAATTATATCATTAAAAACTACGATAAAAGATTAAAGGAAATGCTGAACACAATAGATAGCATTGCTTTTATGAAACTAGATCAACGTCTTTTACATTATTTAAATGAGAAAGTATATGTCAACGAATCTAAGTCGTTAGATATAACCCATCAGAAAATTGCTGAGGATTTAAACACTTCAAGAGTTGTTATTTCTCGGTTGTTAAAAACATTAGAAAACAAAGGCATAATAAAACAAGAACGGTCAATAATTAAATTAATGTAACTTACGTTACATGAGGTTTTCAAGATTCAATTTACTTTTGTAGCGAATTTATTAAATAGTTATATGCATCCTCGATTAGGTTTATTACTCATTTTAGCTTTAGGAATTTTTGCAATTGCGACAAGTTTTTATTTACCTTTTCTTAATAGCATCCTATTAGGTTTGTTTTTGGGTTTATTAATAGGTAATATTTTTGAAATTAAATCTAAATTTGATGATGGTATTAAGTATGCGAGTAAAAATTTTCTTGAGTTTTCAATAGTGTTTTTAGCTTTTGGTGTAAACATTACTCATTTAAATGCACTGGGCTGGCAAAGTTTAATCATAGTTGTAATTAATGTTTTCGCTCTAATATTACTTACTATTTTCCTCGCTAAATATTTTAAATGCCCAAGCAGTATTGGTTGGCTAGTTGGTTTTGGTACCACCATTTGCGGGTCAAGCGCAATTGCCGCATTGGCGCCTAGTATCAAACAAAATAAAGAGGATATTGGTATTTCAATGGCAGTTATTAACCTGTATGGCACTTTAGGTATGATTATTTTGCCATTTGTATTAAATGAACTTGCTATTGATGATAAAATGACAAGTATATTAATAGGTGGTTCTTTGCATGCTGTTGGTCATGTGGTAGGTGGTGCATTTGGTTTGTCTGATGCCATTGGTGAACAAGCACTAACCATTAAAATGGCTAGAGTTGCATTATTGGGACCAGCGATTATTTTTTTTAATTTAATGACCAATCATAAACAAAAAAGTAGCATCCTTCAAAAATTAAGTTTACCATGGTACGTTTGGTCTTTTATTGCTATCTCAATTTTAGTTTCATTTGTAGATATGCCAAAAAGCATATTATCTTGGACATCAGAAATAGGCAAAATATTACTTACTTTAGCTATGATTGCCATTGGAATAAAGGTTAGATTGAAAGATTTACTAAATTCAGGTCAACGTGGTTTGATATTTGGAGCAGTAATTTTCTTTATACAACTAATTTTATTAACCCTATTAACTCTAATTTTTTATTAATTATGAAAACAATTTTTTTAGCATTTTTTTTTATCATTAATCTGCAATGCCAGCAAAAAGATTCGCATAAGGCAACTAATGCCGAACTTCAAAAATCAAAAATTGAAATAATTGCTGCGGCAGATTTCAAAAGAGCAATAAGTAAAGACAAGGTCCAATTGGTAGATGTTAGAACACCTAGCGAGTATAATGATGGTCATATTCTAAATGCTTTAAACATTAATGTTAACGATGATAGTTTTGCAAATAAAATCGGAAAACTAGATAAAACTCAAACCGTCTATATATACTGCAGAAGTGGTGGAAGAAGCCAAAATGCCGCGAAGCAAATGGAAGCTTTAGGTTTTACGCATATAGTGGATTTACAGGGTGGATTTATGAATTATAACTAAAAAAAATGACAGCATTTCAGGAAGTAATAAACAGTAATAAACCAGTTTTGGTTGATTTTTTCGCTACTTGGTGTGGCCCATGTCAGATGTTAGCACCTGTTTTAGTTGAAGTAAAAGGTGTTATGGCAGATCAGGTAAAAATCATAAAAATTGATGTTGATAAATATGAAGATTTAGCTTCGCAATATCAAGTGAGAGGCGTTCCTACCATGATGATTTTCAAAAATGGTGAAATGCTATGGCGTCAATCAGGGGTTTTATCAAAAAATGACTTGGTATCAAAACTAAAACAATATATTTGATGAATAAGACTATTATAATTACGATTATTGGTGTTTTTGTAGGTGCAATTGCTGGCTACCTTTATTATCAACAGATAGGCTGCATGTCAGGTAGTTGTGCCATAACATCAAAGCCTATATATAGCACGCTATATGGTATGCTGATGGGAGGCTTGCTGTTTAATATAATTGGCACTTCAAAAAAAATAAAAAAGTGAAAGTTTTACTAATTTTTAAAGACTAGACTATTTATTTGAATTTTATCAATAATTTTGATTTTTAATACGTTACGGTTTTGAAATTTATTTTTATCCTTTTTTATAGTTATTTTGCTTATGCTCAAAGCTATGTAACCTATGACTATGGATCAGGTGTTTTAAAATCATACGGTAAATATGACGATTTAGCAAATGACTTAAAACCAAAAAAAGGCGAATTGTTAGTTGTAAATTTTTGGGCAACATGGTGTGAACCTTGTGTTGAGGAGTTACCCTTTTTTAATCAAATGATGAAGGAAAAGT
>JBIIXU010000038.1:0-12148 GCA_044347145.1 Flavobacterium sp. | reverse complement strand
AAATGATGGTACGGGAGGCTGTAGATCTATATAATACTGAACGAATGCATTTAAGTTTGGATTATCGCACGCCACAAGAAGTTCATTTACAGTACAATAAGCAGAAAAATAAAAATTACAAGAAAATTGCATGCTAAAAGGAAGAATGTTATATTTGTATTGATTATGTGAGGATGGAGTTCGGCTCTGCTGAGGAGCAACCAAACAAGTGCCAAAACCATATATCGCACCGAAAAAGAAAGAGGAGGTGCAAAAACACACCTCCTTTTTTAAAATTACATTTTCTTTTTTGGGGGTGAAAAAACTTAAAAAACCTACATACAAATTGGCTTGCCAATTTGGCTTTTTAAAATGAATTATTAACAAAAAAAGAGTCAACGTATTTCAGGACGTGACAAGACGACAGTGCAACCATAAACAGACGACTAAAAATTGAACATTAATACAAAGACAAACCATTTTGACAGGTGACCAACATACTGACCATATTTCAACGGGACATTTGAGCCGACACTCAAGCCAACCCAATGTTTTTTATTTTTTTCCCACCGCACATTTTTTAAAACCATTTTTGAGGGACAGCCACCGCACAGCAAGCACATTTGCATTTTTGCCACCGCACAAGCCGACCCTAAAAATGCAAAAGAGCTTGCTCTTGCCTACGCACCCAAGCCCACCCACCACCCTGAGACAATACGAGTGGATTTCAAGAGAAAAACGGGTAGACAACGATATTAAATTTTAACTTTGACAATTGGAAAATTGAAGTAATAAATGACGACAAAAACAGAAACAAAACAGTTTCAATATGAAATACAAAGCTATCAGGAGGACTGTGTCACAAACATTACCAGTCTTTTTGAAAGTCTTCGCCAAAAAGTGAATTTTGGTGAGGTGCTGACAGCACACCACAAAAAGAACAAATACAATTTTCCAGTTCAAGACACTAAAAACATTGACATAATGATGGAAACGGGAACGGGTAAAACGTTCACGTTTATCAAAACCATTTTTGAACTGAGTAAACATTTCGGCTACAAAAAATTTATCGTTCTTATTCCGACAGTTCCAATTCGAGAAGGAACAAAAACTAACTTAGAGGACACAAAAGATTACTTCAAAAGCTTTTACGCCAACGAAAAAGAAAAGGAAATTGAAACCTTTGTTTATGAAGGTGGAAATATTTCAGCCGTTAGACAATTTATTGGCACTTCGCATTTATCGGTTTTGGTAATGACACCAAGCTCATTTAGCCACAAAGACAATATTCTAAACCGACCATTAGAAAAAGACATTAACACGCCTGAATTATTTATAAACAATCAGGAACCGCCAAAATCATATTTGGAATGTTTGAAACGACTAAATCCAATCGTGATAATGGACGAACCTCACCGCTTTGAGGGTAACGCTTTTAAAACCTATTTTGAAGGTTTTGAAAATTACTTTTTGCGTTTTGGTGCTACATTCCCAAAAAAGAAAGACAGTTTGCCTTTATCCAATGTAGCGTATGTGTTAGACAGCATTTCTTCATTCCGACAAAGTTTGGTAAAGAAAATTGTTGTTTATACGCAAGACGTAGTTGAGAACACAGACACACTCATTGGCATTGAAAAAGTTGGAACAGTCAACAAAGCCTTTGTAAGCACTTTAACCAATGGAATTATTGCAAGACGGGAATTAGGCGTTGGGTCAGTTTTCAATGGCAAAAGCATTAAGAAAATAAACAAAGACACTATTGTTTTAGCGGACGACACAATTGAAAAGGTTGATTATTCATTGTCTGACGAATCATTGCGGGCAATGATTAAAGAAACAATCAAAATTCATTTTGAGAAAGAAAAAGGTTTGTTTGAGCAAGGAGTAAAAGCACTCACTTTGTTTTTTATGGAAGCCGACACCAGTTTGTTTCGTGGCGAAAATCCGAAAGTCAAAAACATATTTGAAGAAGAATACAAAAAGCAATACACCGAAATTGTAAGCAAACTTGACCAAACAAGCGACTATTATAAATTCTTGCAAAACGATTTTGATAGCCATAATTCTTTGCAAGTTCACAAAGGATATTTTTCAGGCGACAAAGGAAACGCTGATGAAAAAGTAAAAGCAGGAGTTGACGAAATTCTGAAAGACAAAAAGAAATTGCTTTCGTTTGAAAGCCCTACTCGTTTCATATTCTCTATTTGGGCATTACAGGAAGGTTGGGACAACCCGAATGTTTTCACAATCTGTAAACTTTCCAATCAAGGAAGCGAAATATCGAAATTGCAACAAATTGGTAGAGGTTTACGCATTTGCGTAAATCAAAACTTACAGCGTAACACGCTTAAAAATCTGAATGACGACCAAGAAGCGTTTTGGAAAATCAACAACCTTGATGTAGTTGTATCAAGCAAAGAACACGGTTTTGTAGAAGCAATTCAAAATGAAATTTTAAGTAACTCTTTCCTGATTTCTGAAACATTCACCGAACAAGAACTGATTAAAACACTCAAAGAAAAATCGGGCTTTGATGATGACACGGTAGTTACTTTGGTTGACGATATTTTGAAAGACAAGAAAATGATTGTTCGCAAGGCAATTGTTGACGGACAAAAGATTTACGAAAAATCGCCTGAGTTTTCAGCTATTCTAAAAGAACAAAATTTGCCCGAAGAACAAGTGAAAGCAATAGAAAGCTTGTTTGCAACTGATACAAACACATACGTTCAGAAAGCCGAGAAGAAAAAAGAGAAAAAGAAAGTTTTTATAAAAGCAACTCATTTGCAAGAGTTTCAAAACCTTTGGAACGCTATCAATAAAAATGCTTTCTATGTTTTAGAAACTTTGACCACAGAACAGGAAAGCCAACTGATACAAAACATTAAAACGCAAATAGAAGCCGTAAACATTGAAGAAATTCTATTGCAGACCATTCGTGCAGAACTAAACGTGAACAAAATTGGCGAACAAGGAGCAATTACAGAAAAGCTAACTGACACAGTTTCATATAAGAGCAAAGTTGATTATTTGGAATTGGTTCGCACATTGTCAAACAACACCAAAACCCCAATTTCATTTGTTGTAAAGGTTTTCAATGCTTTGAGTGATGATTTCAAAACCAAAATGCTCTGCAACAATCCTGAACAGGCACAAAGAGAAATTTCCGAAATAATCAACAAGAACTTAATTGCAATGCTCAAAGCAAACATTAAGTATGACGGAATTAACGGAACGGGTTTGCCCAATGTGTTCAAAACCGAAAAAGGGAAAACCTATTTAGATACAGGAAGCGTTGGCAAATTTCAAAAAGACATTACAGGCGATTTCAATTTGAAAACCAAATGGGTATTTGAAGAAGTGATTGAATATGACAGTGATTTTGAATTGGAAATTGTGGAGCAAGACCCCGACATTGACAGCATTGAAATTTTCGGCAAACTTCCACGCCTGAAAATCAAAACACCATTAGGAGATTACAACCCCGATTTTTGCTATGCTATCAAAAGTACCGAAGGCAACAAAATATTTCTTGTAGTGGAAGCCAAAGGCTATAAATCGTCAACAGCAATTCCAGTAGATGAAAAAGGCAAGATTGACTTTGCTAAAAAGTATTTTGAAGCATTAGGTGAACACTACAAAGACCAAAACATTAAAATTTCATTTAAAGAACGTATCAATAAAACGCAATTAGCGGCATTGATAAACAACGCATAAGACAATGGCAGAACAAGATTTTATAAAAGCAGGATTTACGGTTGTAGGAACAGAAAACAACGAAAACAAATTGTTGAGTTTTCTGAAAGAGAACTACCCCAATGTAATCCGAGACACCGAGATAAATTTAGAAGAATTAAAAACCGTTTTGGCTTTGCCCATTGACGAAAAGGTAAATGGTTACGGTTTAAACTTTGTAGGCAGAAACTTTGCCAGGGCTAAATATGCTCAAAAGACAGAAAAGGAATTACGCCTAAATAACACATTAAGTAAAAATATTGACTCAACAGAAAATTTGGTGCTAAAAGGCGACAACCTCGACAGTCTAAAAATTCTAAAAAATCACTACAGCGGTCAAATCAAATGTATTTATATAGACCCACCTTACAATACAGATAAAGACGAGTTTGTTTACCCTGACAAATTCGATAAAGAAGAAGCCGAAGTATTAGGATTGGCAAACTTGAGTGAAAGCGATTTTGCAAGAATGGATTTTAGCTTCAAAACTAAAAAGAGCCATAATGGTTGGTTAGCTTTTATGTATCCTCGCCTATTATTAGCAAGAGACCTTTTGAGTAATGATGGTGCAATTTTTATAAGTATTGACGACAATGAACAAGCCAACTTGAAATTACTTTGTGATGATGTTTTTGGAGAAGAAAATTTCGTTGAAATCTTTTCTTGGACTAAAACGGCAACTCCTCCAGCATTATCGCATAAGTCAAGGAAAACAAACGAATATATTTTATGTTACGAAAAAAATAAGAACAGTTATAAGTATTTTGGTGAAGAACTTGATGGTGGTGACCAACCTTTATTAAATGATGGAAACAAGGTCGGTCATTTAATTATTCCAAAGGAAAAAATTAAATTCAACTTAGAAGATGGAGTTTATCAAGCAGGCACTTACCATAGAGTCAAATTATTAGAAACGATTGAAATAAAAGACAAGGCTTCTAACAAAGACTTATCAATTGAGGGCAGATTTAAGTGGCAACAATCTTTCCTTAACAAAGAAATAGAAAAGGGAACGACATTCATTGTAAAATCAAAAAAGTTCTCCGTAAGGTTTCAGCGTTTTGAAGATGAAAGCTATAAGACACCTACTAATCATATTAGAGATAAAATAATAAGTCCGCTATTAGATAAAGAAAACAGTAACGTTGATACCAACGAAACTGCTTCAAGTCAACTTGAAGATTTGTTTGGAAGCAAAGTATTTGATTTTTCAAAACCTGTTTCGCTTATAAAATATCTGATTAATTTTCTTGTAAATGATGATGAAATAATCCTTGATTTCTTTGCGGGTTCAGGAACAACAGGACACGCAGTAATGGAGTTGAATAAAGACGGTGGCAATAGAAGGTATATACTTTGTCAGATAGATGAACCTATTGACCCTGCAAAGAAAAAAGAAGCGTATGACTTTTGCATTGCAAACAACTTGGAGCCAGTTATTTCAAGCATTACAATAGAACGCTTGAAAAGAGCCGGAGATAAAATAATCAAAGATGTTGAAGCCGAAAACAGCAAAAACGAATTATTCGAGGAAGATAAAAAACAAGTTCCTGATATTGGTTTTAAAGTGTTTGACAGTTTAGTAGCTCCAAAACTAAAAGTTGACGACAAAGGGCAAATTTCAATAACTGAAAATGAAACTGACGCTTTAAGTCGAATTTACAATATGATTTTCAACGTTGGTTTAGACGAGCCAATACAAATTCCCGAAGAAGTTGTGAAAGATTGCATATACAAAATCGGCAACCATTACTACATAACCAACAGCGAGAAAATCACCAGTGATGATTATTCAAACGCCATTAAAAACGGCAAAGTATTTATTGACGGTTGGACAGCCAGCCTCAACGGAACTTTGCAGAACTATAAAGAAGATGTGAAGATTGTGTTTTAAGCCCACGCATTTTGCAAGCACATTTGCAAACCGCACAAGCCGACACACAAGCCAAAGTTTGCAAAAGAGCTTGCAAAGCCAACGCAGACAAAAATGGTTTTAAAAAATTTTCCGACCCTTCAAAAAAAATAAAAAACGCAACGCACAACCGACACGACAATGACAACGAAACTCAATACTGACAATGGTTTGCAAGGACAGACGACAGAAGGCCTACTGCTAACACCGGTTTAGCAAAATGCGGGCGGACAGTCCTAAAACTCGGCTTTGGTAATTCTATTTGGCTTTTGTACCTTAACAGGCGGACACAACCCCGAATGCCCGCACTTCGCTAAGCCGGGGAACGTTGTGTGATATATTTGACAAAAACAACGTAAAATAATAAATATTAACTATTAACTATTTAAATTTTAGATTATGAAAAAAAGTTTTTTTAATTTTTTTGGCGGACTTGTACTTTTAGCATGTTTATTCTTTTTCAATAATTGTTCCCCTGAAAAAGATTTAATTGAGGAAGATGGTGTTCATTTTTCACCATTTAACAAAAAATTTACTTTTCAGGATTTCAAAAATGAAACAGGCATTAAACAATTTGCACCTTTTCAACGAATAAAAATGAAGAGTGAAAAGTTAGCAATGAGAAATATAAACCTAAATGCTGATTTTATTACAGACACTACCAAAGTTGTAAAATATACCAACCCTACAGATCAAAAGACTACATATACTTTTAAAATTTATCCTTATAATAATCAACTCAGTGAAAGAGAATACTTTAATTTAGTATATGAAAAGGTTGGTGATCAATGGAATCAACTTATCTTTTTTATTAAAAATAAAGAAAATCCATTACCGTCTGAAAATCCTGTAGAAAGTTCTGAAATGGTTTACAATAGTTTAAGTAGTGGTTATTTTCAACAAATTATAACATATTATAATTTCCATTGCAATGGACAAGGGCGATGTACTACAGGCATTTGTGATTTATGTAATGCATGCGTTTCTCAAACACTGTCCTATATATATATTACAGTTATGCCTGAACCAGGTGGAGCAGGAGGAGGCGAATCTGGTACCAGCGGTGGTGGAGGCGGAGCTTCAGGTACAAGTGGAGTATTTGTCCCTGTTCCTTATAACATAACCGATATAAATTTAGATAGCCCAATTTGGACTAATTATCAAAACTTTAATAATTTTGTTAATGCCTTACCTCCTAATTTGCAAGATTTATTCAATCTAAGTAATAATGGAAATGTATTTAACCATGTATATCCCACAATATTAACCTACTTTTTAGGAAATGGCTCAGCCGCTAATCAAACATTTGTACAACAATGTTTGGTTAATTATTTACAAATCAAAAATACATTTAATCCAGCTGGTTGGCATATAAATGAAAAGGATAGTTTTAATCTTTGGGCTTTAAGGTCTTTATTACATGGTTATGATGCAATTGATATAAATATTCTTGCAATCAAATTGATTAATATTCAAAATACAATCGCAAGTCAAAGGATAGTTCAAGGTTTAGTAGATAATGAAATTGATTTTGAGTTTGCAGATTTTTTAACAAATAAAATTCCATTGTTATCTTTCGATTATAGCAATAATGAAGTTTTGGAATACACAAATATATTAATTTTTAGTAAAAAAAACAATTACTTTAATCAACCACTAGATGATAATTATTTTGAAGGAATAGACGATATATCTTCTTTAAATTTTCCAGACCCAATAACAACATTAAATTACATAAGATTATTTAGAGCTCATTGTGCTATAATAAAAAAAGAAAATCCTTCTTGGAACAATTGGGAAGTTTTTGGCAAAGCATATTTAGATACAGTTCAATTACTACTTGATTTTGTAGGCGTAGTACCAGTATTTGGTGAATGGGCTGATATTGCAAATGGAATAATATACACTATTCAAGGTGATGGAATTAATGCTACATTGAGTTATGCTGGTGCAATTCCAGTGGCTGGTTGGTTTTCTACGGGAATTAAATTTGCAAAAAGGGTAGATGGTTTGAAATATTTAGTAAAAGGAGCAAATAATTTGATAAGTTTTGGAGCATATAATAGTGCTAAATTTAGAGCGGCTTGTGGAATAGCTGTTGGAGATGCAACCAAACAAGCTCATCATCTTATACCCAGAGGTTCACAAATAATTGAGCACGAAGTAGTGCAACGGGCAGCGAAAGCAACGAATAACGGGGGTTTCCATATTGACCAAGCATTAAACGGTATTGCTGTTGCTACTTGGAGAAACCAGCCTAATCACCATCAATACAATAATAAAATTTATAATAAATTACAGTTTTATGTCCAACAAAATCCAAATGCAACTCCAAATCAATGCTATAATGAACTTTTGGATATTATCCATGATGCTAAACAAGCAGTTATTAACAACCCAAATGTTCATTTGAATAATCTAAATTTTTAAAAATGAAGTATTTTAGAATCAGATATACTTTAGACCCAAAAGTAAGAGGGTGTCAAAATGACACAATAAAAGGTTATAAATATTATGGAGATGTTTATGACCCAAAGTTTATAGGCAGAATAAATTTTGAAAAAGTAGATTTTAATCCTATTCCTGTTAGTCCTATTTTGTATGCTAAGGCAAAAAAAACTGATTTAATTCAAGAAGGTGGTCAATTATCAGGTAAAATAGTGATAAGTACTAAACTCAAGAATCTACTTCAAAAAAATGATTATGGGGTGCAATATTTTCAAAATTCAATTATCCATAACGAAATTGAAGATAATACATATTGGTCAGTTAGTCCTTATCAAATATTGGATGAATATATTGACTTCAGAAATAGCATAATAATTCATAGAAAGAAAAAAGAAGGAGGAGGAACAACACCCATTGAATTAATTATTAATTCTTTTACAGAGTATAAATCAAAACTAAAAGAAGTTATTAGTAATGATGAGATCATGTATATCGAAAAAGCAGAATTACTAGAAAACTCAATTAAAGTTGATTTTTTTCCTTTGAAGCATTTAATTGGTGGAAATTTTTATGTCTCCGAAAAACTAAAACAAGACATAGAAGATTCCGGTTGTACTGGCATTGAGTTTCAACCCATTGAATTAAGTTATAATGAATGGACTGCTCCTGGTGGTGAAAGAGAAAAAGTATATGGTAAAATTTAAAAATATGAAACAATTTGTAAAAATATTTATTAGCCTGTTTTCACTCTTCATGTTTTCTCAAAACATTAAGAGTGAAAAAAACGATTTTTTAATTACAATAAGCAAAAAAACACTAATTCTAAACAAAGAACAATACACAAATGAACTTAACAATTTACAAAATTTATTTTATAATCAAGAACTAAACTCTGATAAATATGATTCTATTCAAAAAGTTAAATTAACTGAAATGAACAATGAAATTAATTTAAATTTTGAACAAGTTATAGGAGAAATAAAATCTGAAGAAATTTCTAAAGCTAAATTTTTTCAACATAAAATAGAATCAAATTTAATTCAATATTTTGCTTATGACAGTATAGTTACCAGAGATTATGAAATAATTAATCTAAAAAGCGGTAGCTTAAAAGTATTTGCCACAGACTCAACAACGGTTTTAAATGATTTTAAAGAGTATCCCTTTTATGACAGTAAAATCATTAATATAAAAGTTAATAAAAACATAAAAAAGACAATATTAGGTTTTGACTGTTTTCAAGTTATTGTTGATTACTATGAATTTAATGATTTTAGAGAGGAAAGCCAAGATTATGATTTTGAAAAATTTATGTCCAAATATCCAAATCAAATGACATTATGGGTTACTAATGAAATTAAACTAAATTATCATCCAATTGTAAAATTTAAGTCAATTCTTGAAAAATTTTATCCAATTCAAGTTGAAATAGTTGGTGGTATTTCAAAAAGTTCAGTTGATATTTTTACAATGGAAAGTATTAAATTCTTAAAATAATACATCACACAACCGCATATTTATGAAATGGCGGGTTTAGTGTTAAAAGTAAACTTTGTGCATCAAAGAAAGTTAAGTGCTAAAATGAAACATCCGTTTTCAAAAACCGCCACTTCATAAATATGCAAAACGTTGTGTGATATATTTGACAAAAACAACGTAAAACTATTAATATTAACATTTTAAATAATTATTTATGAATGCAAAAAATTTAAAAATTGGCGGTCTATTATTATGGATTTTTATTCTTGTAAGTTTTATTCAATCATGTCAGAATGAAAATTTATCTGAAGAAATTGGACAAGAAGTTTCAAAAAACAAAAAGAAACCTAATATTAAAGTCGACAATATCATTGATGAAGCTTCTGATAAAACTTTAATATCTTTAAAGAGTAAATTTAGGAGCAAGCTTAAATCATCAAGAAATCTTGATGGTAGTGGTGCAAATTTGCTTTCTTTTGATTATGGTGATGTGAGGTTAGATTATGCCTCGCAGATTAAAGACTCATTAGGTCAAATTGTATCGACATCATATGAAGTGAAAGAAATTGGAAACAACAAAGATTTGTATTATAATTTTGTAGTTGACAAAGAAAATAATCCATTTTTGTTAAAAATTGAAAAAATAAAAAATGATTCGATTTTTCCTGAAAACTCATCACTTGTTTCAATGTATAAATTAGATGCAAATTTACGAACTGAAGGTGAACCATGTCCACAAATATTATTTTTACCTCCTTTTGGTTACTATGATAGTAGCCAAAATACTCCTGTAAATGGCGGAGGTATTGGAGGTGGTGGGTCAATTGGAAATATTAATAATCCAAATGTAGGTGGTGGGCATAATCCATTTTTTCCTCCTGTAAATAATGGTAATTCATCTAATACAGGTGGAGGCGGCAGTAGTGGTGGTGGTGGTGACAATTTTGCGATTATTGAAGCATTGTCAAACTTTTTCGACTGGTTTGGTGATGCCATAAGTGACGCATGGAATTGGTTTGTAAATTTATTTAAACCAAAACCTGGTTGTGGTTGCAAGAGAAGGTCTGCTATTATTGATACAAGAACACGCACTAACGAGGGCTTAACTAATATTAGTCAATATGATTGCACAAGAGATGGTCCTATTTATGTTTTCATTCACATTCAAGATGAATATGTTGATAAAATTAATGAATTGTCAGAATTTTTAAATTTGACAAATAATGACAAGATATTTTTATATCAAAATTTGAATTTATTGGAGTATGTTTATGAAATTTTTCAAAACAATTCAAATATTCAAAATGTACAATTAAAAGAAACAATTACTAGAATAATTAATTTTACACATGCACATAATTTAGATTTACAATTTACAAGCGAATTAATTGAAACATTAATTAACAATCAACAACCTATTTATAATAACCTAAACTACCCTGGCAAAGCAGACGGAATGCCTTTTGAATGGTGGAAAGATAATGAATACATGGCAACAAATTTAATAGTTGTTGAAGGCGGACCGAACGCTGCAGAAATTTTAGTGTTTGGTATATTTCCAGGGCAAGCACTTAAACATGTTGAAAATTCAATTGAAGCGCAAAACAGAGCTCAAGAATTAGTCAATAACGGAATTATTTCTGGCGGGCAACCAGGTCTAACAGATGGTAAAGGTGACGCATTCAGACACGCTTACTGGAATGCACTAGGTACAGCTACAATTGGTCGTTATATAACAAAGTTATTTACGGACGCACATGAAGCTTTTGCAAGTGGGTTATCTAAACAAATGGATTTGTTCAATAATCAAAAGGGGATTGATACAGCTATAAATATGGGTTTTAATACTTCAACTAGCAACTCTGTTATAGAACATGCAATTGTTACTGAACTTAATCATGGGAACTTAAAATATATTAAAAATGGTGTTTTAACTGCAACCAATCAATAAAAATTAATCTTATGAAATCTAAAATATTTATTTTTGGTATATTTATTTTTGGTATATTGTATATAATTTATGAGGGTTTATATATAGATTTTCCAAGTAAAAAATTTGACCCTATTGAATGGGGTGAAAATTTTAAAGTTAGAAAGAAAATGGCTAAAGATATCATAAATTCAAAAATGTTTATTGGTAAAGACAAATTGTATTTAGAAAGTCAACTAGGAAATATAAATAAAGATGATAGGTTTGATAATGTATGGACAAGTTCTTTAGGTTATAAGGGTATATTATCAGCAAAATATTATTATCTATCTTTTACTTTTGAAGATAATCTTGTTAAAAATGTTGTAATTAAAGAAACAGAATATGATTAATACATCACACAACCGCATATTTATGAAATGGCGGGTTTAGTGCTAAATAGAAACTATGTGCATCAAAGAAAGTTAAGTGCTAATAAGAAAATTCAGTTTTCAAAAGCCGCCACTTCATAAATATGCAAAACGTTAGCAGATATTTTACAGCAGACTCAGAAATCTAACGCAATTTTAAGACAATTTTTGACTTAAACTTGCACCATGAAAACAACATATAAACGATTAAATAAATACGACAGATTTGAGATTGAAAAGCTCTTAGCCATTGGC
>JBIIXU010000005.1:0-131747 GCA_044347145.1 Flavobacterium sp. | reverse complement strand
ATAGGCAAATTCGTAAGTAAGCTATCTTTTTAAAATTTTTATTAATATTACAATCATTTTATGTTTATAAAATGGTCGTTTTTATATTTTCATTCATAATTTTGGTTTTATTTTCTTTTTTGTTCACAACAAGACGCACGTTCCCCAGTATTTTTTTTAAGTTTTTTTAAGCGGCTATGCTTAGTTTTTGACTATGCATTCTTCTGCCTATTTCTAGAGCATTTGCTGTATGAATACCAAAGAATATCCATAGAATTTCACTTTTTTTGGTTTTTGCCTTTATTTTTTTTAAGTTGTAGTGTTCTTTTTCTTTACCAAAACTTCCTTCTAGCCTTGTAGCTCTCTCTTTTTTTATTTCTGATGCCATTACCTTGCGTTGGGCTTCGTGTTTTCCTGGTTTTCCTTTTCTCACAAAGTCAGTTTTAATATTATTTGCTGTGACAAAACTCCTGTTTTTATTAGTTGCATATATAGCATCTGCACCGATAATATTAGTTTTTATTTTTGTTAAGTTTTGTGCACAAAACACACTACTTTGTAAGCGTGTTCCTTCATTAAATGCACGATACTCTATATGTTCTATAAAATTGATACCATTTATTTGAATCTTATTTACTTTTGCCCCAAACTCTACTTGCTTAACTTCTTTACCTCGAACAATGGGTCGAATGTATTGTTTACTAATGCTTATAATTCTATCGGGTACGCTTTTGCCTGTCTTAAAAATTTCTAACTGCTGTTGATAGACCTTTTTTATGATTGTGCGCTGGGTTTTATATT
Source organism: Flavobacterium sp. (assembly GCA_044347145.1). GTDB lineage: Bacteria > Bacteroidota > Bacteroidia > Flavobacteriales > Flavobacteriaceae > Flavobacterium. The sequence goes on along the minus strand of JBIIXU010000005.1, from coordinate 130,967 downwards.
TTTTTGTTTGCTCAAATGCATGATGATTTTCTATTTTATGCAACTCACCATTGAGTTTATATAAAAGCTTTAAGAGTCCACGCGTTACTTTAACTTTACCTTTATTAACTTTTTTTCTTTTTCGGGAATAAGCATTATAGCGCTTTGACCAATCTAAAAATTTTGTTCTTGGTAACTTCACTCTTAAGGCAGAGCATAGATCAACCATTTGTTTATAATTCCATGACACACATTCCCATAATAATTTTTGATTGGTGGGAAAACGAACTTCACTTTCATAACAAGTGGCATCAACCAGAACTTTATCTAAGTCTTCCATAAATGGTGTCCAATTTGCGGCAAGTACTTCTTGTAATTGACGAATTTTCAATTTATCGGATAACTCCATCCGAATTTGACTTACAATTTTAAAATTGATTAATGGCTTATCAATTGGAATAACAATGTCACAAAAATATTGCATGAAAACACTACCGTTTAATAACTCAACAAGTTTTTTGTCTGAACAACCATAATAATTTTTCAACATCATTAAACCAATTTTGCCTTTTGGACTAAAAATACTTGAACTACCTTTTTTGGAGTCTTTTAAATTAAATGTTCTTGAGAGTTCTAAAAAAGGGGTAGCCAAATAAATTTTACCTAATTCTGTCTTTAAAAATTGTTCGTAAAACGTATCAAAATTATTGTTGATAACATTAAAGGGTAATTCGTGCTGAAAATCGCTTAATCTTTGTAATTTTGTCATTGTCAAGAAGAATGAAACCCCGTTTTTGACCATTTTTGGTCTTTTTCGGGGTTTGTTTATTCAAATATACAACTTAATTGTCTAATATACAAGTGGTTATTTAAAAAAGAATGTGCCTAGATATTTTATACTTTAAAAAAATGAAGGTATTGACTGTCTATTAGTGCATAAATTCTTTACTTAAAAGTCTTTACATCCACTTCTTTTATAAATTTTATTAATCCGGCAAAATATTTTTCAGGATCATCAAATTGTGACAGATGACTTCCGTTTGTTATTACACTTCTACCATTTTGCACTTCTGTCGCCATCCATTCCATATGTTTTGGATCCATTGTGTCGTACTTACCACCAAGCACCAAAGTTGGCACATTTATTTCCTTAAGTCTTTGAGAAACATCCCAATTTTTTAAGGTGGCGTTACCTGTCATGCCAAATTCACTATGACCCTGCATGAATACATAAATTTCTGGATTAAGATGCGCAAAAAGCAAGTTCACTGGTTTTGGCCAATCTTTTAAGGGCATTCTTAAGATATGTTTGGTATAATAGTGGTTCATAAGAAGCTCATTATATCGGGGGTTACTAAAATCATTTTTTGCTTCCATATCTTTAATCTCTTTTAGAATCTCTGGATTCATTTGCGGGCCTAAAACCTCATTGGCATATTTCGTATAGGCAGGCGCACTTGCCATCATGTTTGAAATGATAAGCCCCTTTAAATTATTTTGATATTTTAAAGCATACTCCATAGCGAGGATGCCACCCCAAGATTGTCCTAGCAAATAGAAATTATTTTTATTTAGGTTTAAAGCCTTTCTAACTTGTTCAACTTCTTCCACAAATCTTTCGGTGGTCCAAAGCGATGAGTCGTTTGGTTTGTCGCTATAATAAGAATCGAGTTGATCATAATAAATGTATTCGATTTCTTCATTTAGCAGAAAACCGTCAAAATTTAAAAATTCCTCGTGTGTACCGCCTGGCCCACCGTGAAGCAGCAATACCCGCATTTTTGGATTGTTACCCATGCGCTTAGTATAGACTTTAAACGTGCCTTTATCCGTAGTTATTGGAATCATCGTGATGCCACCAGTTACTTGGTCAGCACTTGTGGAATAGTCCAAATAGTTACTCTTTTCACTATTGGTTTGATTATTTTGGTTTTGATTGTTGCAGCTCATTGCAATAGTTAGCAATAGCACGATTGATAATCTAACTTGTTTCATTTTTTATAATTTTAGAACATTGTTGATAAAAGTATGTCAAACAAAAATAGCCTTAATTTTTAAATGAAAGTAATTTGTGAATTGTTTTTTAAAAAGATAGTTATTATTTAAAAAAAAGTTCACTATATTTTCAAATTAGTATCAGAAATCATTTCGATAAATAGCTATTTTGCTCACTAAGGTTTAATACTTCCCAAATAAGAAACCACTTCCACTATTTTGCCATGATGCCTAATTGTTAGTGCTCAGGTCTGCTCCAAGCTTTTAGGGAAGATCAAGTGACTTGGGGCAGCAGGAATGGCAATAAGCAATAAGGCCTATAGGCTTCGCTCCAAAATAATTATTTACTCAAATACATTTTGCGTCTCGCATATAATTCATAAAACGCATCGTCCTTTAGGTCGTCAATAAATAGAATGCTTTCACCAGTGGATTTCATTTCAGGTCCTAGCTTTTTATTCACACCAGGAAATTTATTGAAAGAAAAAACCGGTTGTTTGATAGCGTACCCTTCAAGTTTAGGATTAAAGTTAAAATCCGTAACTTTGTTAACACCCAACATGACTTTAGTTGCATAATTGACATAAGGTTCGTTGTAGGCTTTACAAATAAAAGGTACCGTTCTTGAGGCTCTAGGATTGGCTTCTATGATGTAAACAATATCGTCTTTAATGGCAAATTGGATGTTGATTAAGCCAACAGTTTTCAACGCCAAGGCAATTTTATGGGTATGGTCTTTTATTTGTTGCATCACAAATTCCCCCAAATTAAATGGAGGCAAAGTGGCATTACTATCGCCAGAGTGCACCCCGCAGGGCTCTATATGCTCCATGATACCAATGATATAAACGTTTTCACCATCACAAATGGCATCAGCCTCTGCTTCAATAGCACCATCTAAATAGTTATCTAAGAGCAGTTTGTTATTTGGAATGTATTTTTGAAGTTCAATCACATGCGCTTCCAACTCTTTTTTGTTGATGACAATTTTCATGCCTTGACCGCCTAAAACATATGATGGTCTCACCAGTAGAGGGAAATCTAAAACATCTGCTAATTTAGAGGCTTGCTCAGCTGTTTCGGCTATCCCAAATTTAGGAAATGGTATTTTGAGTTCAGTTAATAGGTCTGAAAAACGGCCACGATCTTCTGCTAAATCTAGGGCGTCAAAACTAGTGCCGATAATTTTTACACCATATTTGCTTAATTTTTCGGCTAATTTTAAAGCGGTTTGTCCACCTAATTGTACAATAACACCTTCTGGTTTCTCATGTTGAATAATGTCATAAATATGCTCCCAAAAGACAGGTTCAAAATAGAGTTTATCTGCTGTATCAAAGTCAGTTGAAACCGTTTCTGGGTTACAATTAATCATAATGGTTTCAAAACCAGATTCTTTCGCAGCCAAAACACCATGCACACAAGAGTAATCAAATTCAATGCCTTGTCCAATTCTATTAGGCCCAGAGCCTAATACCACGATTTTCTTTCTGTCAGTAACGATACTTTCATTCTCTACATATCTCGTGCCATCGGCCGTTTGAATATCTTCTTCAAAAGTTGAGTAATAATAGGGTGTTTTGGCTTTAAATTCTGCAGCACAAGTGTCAACCAATTTATAGACACGGTTTACTTTTAGTTCCTGTCTTTTGTTATAAACCTCACTTTCAAGACATTTCATCATGTGTGCGATTTGTCTATCTGCAAAACCTTTTTGCTTGGCAGTCAATAGCAAGTCTTTGTTAATAGTCTGAATGCTATAATTAGAAATTTCTTTTTCTAAATGGTAGAGTTCTTCAAACTGTTTGAGGAACCAAACATCAATTTTTGTAATTTCTTGGATTCTTGATAATGGGATGCCAATTTGAATAGCATCATAAATCGTAAAGACGCGATCCCAGCTTGCATATTGGAGTTTGTCAATTATTTGTTCATAATTTCTATAGCCTTTGCCATCTGCACCTAGGCCATTTCTTTTAATTTCAAGAGATTGTGTGGCTTTATGCAAAGCTTCTTGAAATGAGCGACCAATCCCCATAACTTCACCAACAGATTTCATTTGAATGCCTAAGGTTCTATCTGCGCCTTCAAATTTATCAAAATTCCAGCGTGGTATTTTTACAATCACATAGTCTAAAGTCGGTTCAAAGAGGGCAGAGGTTGATTTGGTGATTTGATTTTGCAATTCATCCAAATGATAACCTAAGGCTAATTTTGTTGCAATCTTGGCAATTGGATAGCCTGTAGCTTTTGATGCTAAGGCAGATGATCTTGACACACGAGGGTTTATTTCAATGGCTACGATATCTTCTTTTTCATCTGGTGAAACAGCGAACTGCACGTTGCAGCCGCCAGCAAAATTACCTATGCTTCGCATCATCATGATTGCCAAATCACGCATTTTCTGAAAGGTTTTGTCAGATAAGGTCATAGCTGGTGCTACGGTGATACTATCACCAGTATGAATACCCATCGGGTCCATGTTTTCTATGGAACAAATGATAACTACATTATCATTTTTGTCTCTCAAGAGCTCTAGCTCATATTCTTTCCAGCCTACCAAAGCTTTGTCAATCAATACTTCGTGTATAGGCGATGCTTCTAACCCTCTGGTTAAAAGGTCATCAAATTCTTCTGGTTTAAATACAAAAGACGCACCTGATCCACCTAATGTAAATGAGGGTCTAATAACCAATGGAAAACCAAATTCTTGCGCAATTTCTTTGCCTTTCAAAAATGAGGTTGCGATTTTAGCGGGCGCTTGACCTACGCCTAATTTGGTTAGCAGTTGTTTAAATTGTTCTCTGTCTTCTGTAATATTGATAGCGTTTTTATCAACGCCGATCATTTTGATGTTGAAATCTGTCCAGATGCCTTTGTCATCTGCTTCTAAACATAAATTTAAAGCGGTTTGGCCACCCATCGTTGGTAAAACTGCATCTATTTGCGGATGCTTTTTTAATATTTCAATGATTGATTTTGTTGTGAGTGGAAGGAGATAAACATGATCAGCCAGCATGGGGTCGGTCATGATCGTTGCAGGATTTGAATTGATGAGTGTCACTTCAATACCTTCCTCTTTTAATGAACGAATAGATTGTGAACCTGCGTAATCAAACTCACAAGCTTGTCCGATGACAATAGGTCCAGATCCGATGATTAATACTGATTTAATGTTTTGATTTTTTGGCATTTGGTTATATTTTAAATGGTAAAAGTAAAAAAAAAGCGTTACTAATAAAAGTAACGCTTAAATATTTATAGGGAAAATAACATATTATCTCTTGTGTCTTGGTTCACATGAAACAGTTAATTTATGACGACCTTTAGCTCTTCTACGTGCAAGAACTTTTCTACCGTTGGCAGTTTCCATTCTATCCATAAATCCGTGTTTATTTCTTCTTTTTCTTTTAGATGGGGAGTATGTTCTTTTCGGCATGACTGTGTTATATTTTCTATTAAATTAATGTATTGCTCTTTTAAAATCGGATGCAAATATACAACTTTTATTTAATTTAAAAATTATTTTGTCAACTTTTTGATTTTTTTTGGTATAAATATTGCTTAGGAAAATTATCCCAAAATGGTCTTTAGATTATTAGTGGGCGTTCGGGCGGGCTGTTTGCTTTAGCTTGCTTGCTTCATGCGGTTTTTGCAAGCCATAGCAAGAGCTTCCTCTGGTCGCTTTGCCAGGGCAGCAAAAACACGCATCAAGCTGCACAAGGCTGCCGCTTCCATCCCTAACGCAACTTGCACAAAGAAGAAACAGCAAAAATAAAAACAGAAACCTTTTTAAATGCAGACGATCAATGTCTGCATCAATTTAGACGATGAATGTCTTAACGGGAACAAGCAAAGCTTCGTCTCGACTTGAAACATCTTTTTTATTACCTTTGTCAATTATTTTTATCAATTTTGAAGCCAATATTTATCATTTTATTTTTCTTTTTATCAGTTGTAGTTTGCGCACAATCAAATGACTCTATTAGCAAACCTACAACCATTGATAGCGAGGTGATGCCTGGCATGGTGCTTGAAGAAATATTGATTGTAGATACAAAATCTACAAAAATAGATGAAGAAAAAAAGAAGTATCTCGTGCTACAAAACCGTATTTTGAGGGTTTATCCTTATGCCAAAACTACTGCTGAAAAAATGGTAGCACTTAATGCAGAATTAGCGCAAAAGACAACAAATCGTGAGAGAAAAAAGCACATCAATTTGGTTGAAAAATTTCTAACGGAAGAATTTGAACCAAAATTAAGAAAATTATCTAGGAAAGATGGCCAAATTTTGGTCAAATTGATTCATAGACAAACTGGTGAAACTACTTTTGATTTGATTAAAGGCTATAAAAGTTGGTGGAAAGCATTTTGGTCAAATAACGCAGCTAATTTTTTTAATATTAGTTTAAAAACAAAGTATGACCCTTATGAAAGTGCTGAAGATTTTCTTTCGGAAGGCATTTTACTGGTTTTTTTTAAAAGAGGCCTCTTGGAAGAGCAACCAGCTGCTAAACCCTATGATTACCAGTTAATGAAAAGCATTTGGCGAGAGCGCATGCAAAAACCAACCGAATGATGCTGTCAAAAGAAGAATTGTATGATTTTTTGGAGGAAAAAGTCGCTTTGTATAATCAACCTAAATTTATTGAATCAGACCCCATACAAGTTCCTCATCAGTTTTCCAGAAAAGAAGATATTGAAATAGCCGCTTTTCTTGCTGCAACAATTGCTTGGGGTAATCGAAAAATGATTATTAAAAATGCTTTGCAGATGCTAGATTTACTAGACAATCAACCCTATGATTTCGTCATAAACCATCAGCCTGATGATTTGAAAACATTAGAAAAATTTGTTCATCGCACGTTTAATGGTGTCGATTTTGTTACTTTTATTAAAGGTTTACAAAATGTCTATAAAAGTCATGAAGGTTTAGAAACTATTTTTTGCAAGAACATCGATAAAAATAGTATACAGCCAAATATTAGTTATTTTAAACAAGTCTTTTTTGAAGGTCAACTTTCGACAAGAACGACTAAACATGTATCAGATCCTCAAAATGGCTCAGCAGCTAAACGGCTAAATATGTTTTTGCGTTGGATGGTGCGCCAAGATTCAACTGGCGTTGATTTTGGTCTTTGGACAAAGATATCGCCAGCTAAATTATCTTGCCCTTTAGACGTCCATTCTGGCAATGTTGCTAGAAAATTAGGACTTTTGAATCGGAAACAAAATGATGCTAAAGCCTTATCAGAATTAGACCACAAACTCCGGGAGTTAGATCCACAGGACCCAGTTAAATATGATTTTGCACTTTTTGGATTGGGTGTTTTTGAAAAGTTTTAAGTAATTAGCCAATAAGTTAATTGGCCAATTCATCAATGTCCCCATTCATTCAATTCTTTCAATTTTTTTAATTCTTTCAATTCTTTTAATTCTTTCAATTTTTTAGATTATTTTAATTTTCTTTGCATAATGAATAATAAATTAGACCTTTTCAAAAATGCGCAAGATTTATTGGATGAGCCAGCGGTTCAAGATTTGATAGATTATTGTGAAAAAATTGAAGAGGAATTAGTTGATATAAAATTTGAATTAAAAAACAATAAAGCAGTCATTCTGCTAGACATGATAAAAGAAGTTGTAAAAGGTTGTCAAAGCATTGAAAAAGCGCAAGTAGAGCATGAACGATTTGGTTTTCCAGCACCAGATTATTTTGCTGGGATTGTTGAACTAAAGAAATATATCATAGATATGTGTGATAACCACCGCATCTGGATTCATTAAACTAATTACTTAATAAAATAAAATATGTTTTCAAATTTTTTCAATTCGGACAAGCCTGTAGGTCCTAAAAAGTATACACCTTTATCAGAAACATCTGATTTGGCCACAATCCTAGAAAAATCATTCATGGTTCCTCAATTTATTTTTAAGCATTCTGAAAGATGTTCTATTAGCCGCTGGGTTTTGAAACAATTTGAAAATGCTTTTCAATTAAATGAGGCGCAATTGTCATGGCATTTAGTGGATGTGGTTGGCCATAGAGACTTGTCTCAAAAAATAGCTCAAGAGACAAACATCATTCATGAATCACCTCAAATATTAATAATTAGCAAAGGACAATGCATATATAACGCCTCACATGAAAGCATTAGTTATGAAAAGGTTGTAGAAGTTTTGCATAACATCAAATCAAACTAAAAAAATGTTGGTTGAAGGTCAATTTACCATCGAGAAGATGCCTGGCAAAGGTGGTTGGCATTATGTTTTGTTGCCAGATATTAAGCCTGATGCGCACGCGCCATTTGGTTGGCGTAATGTTTTTGGTTATATTGATGATTTTGAAATAAATAACTACAATTTGCAACCTTTTGGCAATGGCCAACTTTTTTTACCACTTAACGCAAAAATTAGAAAGTTAATCAAGAAAGAAAAAGGGGAGCAGGTCTATCTTAAATTATATCAAAATGAAATTAATACTGAAGAGCGCGCAGAAATAGAAGTTTGTTTTGCTGAAGACCAAAAAGTGATAGCCGAGTGGCAAAAATTAAATGAAACAGCACAAGAAAAGATTTTGGCAGATATTTTTCGTGCTAAAACAGCGGATGAAAAAGTCCAGCGTATATTAAATCATTTTGAAAAATTAGCCCAATGACTTGCCCGCTATGCCATACGCTTTTAGAGGTAAAAAAAAATGAAGCATACCATGACTGTCATGTGTGTGGCTCAATAGTGAAAGATAAAGCCTATTATTTGTCAGCAGCTGATGAAAAAGCACGCTATGAAGAACACAATAATGATGTTTTTGATTTGGGTTATCAAAAATTTACCTCACCAATAACTCATTTTATTTTAGAACATTATACTGAAAAAGATTTAGGTTTAGATTTTGGCAGTGGCACTGGTCCAGTGATTACGCATCAATTGCTACAAAAAGGTTTTCAAGTTAATTTATACGATCCTTATTTTGCGCCTTTTGAAAATCATTTGAGACTGCGTTATGACTATATTTTCAGTTGTGAAGTTTTTGAGCATTTTTATCAGCCACACCTTGAAATCAAACGTTTAACCGCTATGTTGAAACCTGGCGGACGGCTTATAATTATGACGCATACGTTTATAAACCAAAAAACTTTTAACGACTGGTATTATATCAAAGATCCCACACATGTTTTTATTTACACACCAAAATCTTTTGATTTTATTGCTAAATGCTTTAATTATGAAATTGAAAAATTGACCGAGCGTTTTGTTGTTTTGCGTTTAATTAACTAAAGGTCATAAACACAAAAACGCCATAGGCCAACACTAAAATAAGACCAGCTTTTCTATCAATGAAACCTTTTTTAGGCAAAAGAACTAAGGGTAGTAGAATAAAAGCAAACGCTAACATCCAAATCAAATCAAAACTAAATAATCTTAAATCATCCATTTTTATTGGATGAATAATTGATGTTAATCCAAGAACACCTAAAATATTAAATATATTTGAACCTACAACATTACCTATGGCAATCGCGCTTTCTTTTTTCAATGCAGCGATAACAGAGGCTGCAAGCTCAGGAATGCTTGTGCCAACAGCCACAACCGTAACACCAATTATTCTTTCAGAAACACCAAAAGTTTTGGCTAAATCAACAGCACCCGTTATGAGCAAGTCAGAACCAAAATATAGCGCCAATACACCAATAATTAAAAAGCCTAAAATTTTATAAATATTTGATATTTCCTCGATTTCCTCTGTAGGCTCATCTGGCTTCAATGTTTTTAGCATATAGATGATCCAAACGATTAAAAGTCCAAATGTGACAATGCCTTCCAACCTAGTAATTTCATAGCCTGTAAACAAAATAAAATACAAGATAAACGAAGCCAAAAGCATTTGCAACCAATCTTTTTTGATGAATTTCTCATGTACTTGCATGGGGCAAATAATTGCAACAACCCCTAAAATTAGGCCGACATTTGCAATATTTGAACCAACCACATTACCTAGTGCGATATCAGGAAAGCCATCTATTGCTGATTTTAAACTCACAATTAATTCTGGTGCAGAAGTGCAAAACGAAACAACAGTCATCCCTATTAAAACCTTTGAGAGATTGAGTTTTAAAGAAATACCAACGGCAGCTTTTAGTAACCAATCGCCACCAAAAACCAAAAGCACTAAACCAATAATAATATAAAGGAAACTAATCATAGTAAAAAAAAATGCATGCAAAAGTATATAAATTAAATCAAATTTTTTAATATCATTTTTTTTTATTTAATTTGCTTTTATTTAAATAATTTAATGAATCTTGAAGATTACATGATACCTTGTCTTACCAAAAAACTTTTTGGTATTGATTGTTTGGGTTGCGGTATCCAGCGGGCTTTGGTCTTATTGGTTCAAGGCGATTTTGCTGGAGCATTTAATATGTATCCGGCTGTTTATTCTATGCTATTATTTTTTTTAACTATTGCAATTAATCATTTCGATCAAAAACGAAATTATCATTATGTGATTGTTACCTTAGGCATTATAACGGCAATTACTATGGTTGTTTCCTATCTTTACAAACGAATTTATTATTAACCTTAAATATTTATTTTTATGCAAAAAACCCCAAATCACACCGCAGTCATGATACTAGGTCTTACCGCATTTATCGGATGCTGTTGTTACGGTATTGTTGGTGTAATCCTAGCTATCATTGGCATTGTTTTAGCCAATAAAGATCTTCAACTTATTCAAGAAAATCCAGGTGTATATGATAATAGTATTAGCACTTGGAAAATTGTTAACATCGTGGCATTGGTCTTATCAGTTTTGTCTTTATTATTAACCATTTGGTCTATTTCGCTTGTAGGTTTTGAAAATATAAACAATGAAGCTGAAATTCAACGTATTATTCAAGAAAAATTTGGTCAATAGTTAATTGATTTTATTAATACAAAAAAATGCCTCTCTCACGAAAGGCATTTTTTTTATTAAAAAAAGAATAAACTTAATTCTTACTTGCTGCCGCAATCAAGTTTAGGGCAGAACCTGCTTTAAACCATTCAATTTGGCTTTCATTATAGGTATGATTCGCTAAAATAATATCTTTTGAACCATCTGCATGAACAAATTCTAAAGTTAATGGCTTGCCAGCAGTAAAGCTTTCAAGGTCAATAAAATTAATGGTGTCATCTTCTTGAATTTTGTCATAATCCGCTTCATTAGCAAAAGTTAAAGCCAACATGCCTTGTTTCTTCAAGTTGGTTTCATGGATTCTCGCAAAAGATTTCACCATCACCGCTCTAACACCTAAGAAACGAGGTTCCATAGCTGCGTGTTCTCTTGATGAACCTTCGCCATAGTTGTGGTCACCAACCACTATTGAAGGAATGCCCGCAGCCTTATATGCTCGTTGTACCTTTGGTACTTCATTATAAGAACCATCCAATTGATTTTTCACTTTGTTGGTTTGTTTGTTGAATGCGTTTACAGCACCTATCAACATATTGTTAGAAATATTATCTAAATGACCTCTAAAACGCAACCATGGTCCCGCCATAGAAATGTGATCAGTTGTACATTTGCCAAAAGCTTTGATCAATAATTTTGCACCAACGATATTTTTTCCATCCCAAGGTTCAAACGGTGCAAGCAATTGCAAGCGGTCAGAAATAGGGGAGACCAAGACTTCCACACTATTACCATCGGCAGCAGGTGCTTGATAACCTGGATCTTCAACTGCAAAACCTTTTTCTGGCAATTCATCGCCGGTTGGTTCATCTAGCCTCACTGCTTCACCATTTTCATTAATAAGCGTATCTGTTAATGGATTAAAACCTAAATCTCCTGCAATAGCTAAAGCGGTAACAAGTTCTGGCGATCCAACAAAAGCAAGGGTATTTGGGTTTCCATCTGCTCTTTTCGAGAAGTTTCGATTAAATGAATGAACAATAGTATTTCTTTCTTGTTTTTCAGCACCTTCTCTGTCCCACATACCAATACATGGTCCACAAGCGTTGGCGAATACTGTTGCACCAATTTTATTAAAAGTATCAATAAATCCATCTCTTTCAATAGTGAATCTCACTTGCTCTGAACCAGGTGTTATCGTAAATTCTGCTTTTGTTTTTAGATTTTTTTGAGACACTTGTTTAGCTAGTGAGGCTGCTCGCGAAATATCTTCATAAGAAGAGTTTGTGCATGAACCAATTAAACCCACTTGAATTTTCATTGGCCAATCATTTTTTATGGCTTCTTCTTTTAATTTAGAGATAGGTGTTGCTAAATCAGGGGTGAAAGGGCCGTTTAAATGAGGCTCTAATTCTGATAAATTGATTTCGATGACTTGATCAAAGTATTGTTCAGGATTTGCATAAACTTCAGGGTCTGCGGTTAAGTATGGCGCAATGCCATTTGCTGCATCTGCAACTTCTGCTCTACCTGTACTTCTTAAGTATCTCTCCATAGATGCATCATACCCAAATGTAGAGGTGGTTGCACCAATTTCGGCACCCATATTACATATAGTACCTTTTCCTGTACAAGACATGGCTAAAGCGCCTTCACCAAAATATTCAACAATAGCTCCTGTGCCACCTTCTACAGTCAGAATGCCTGCTACTTTTAAAATAACATCTTTTGGAGCTGTCCAACCAGATAATTTGCCAGTCAATTTTATACCAATCAATTTTGGAAATTTAAGTTCCCAAGCCATGCCTGCCATCACATCCACGGCATCTGCACCACCAACACCAATAGCCAACATACCTAAACCACCAGCATTTACAGTATGTGAATCTGTTCCAATCATCATACCGCCAGGAAAAGCATAATTTTCTAAAACCACCTGATGGATAATACCAGCACCTGGCTTCCAAAAACCTATACCATATTTATTTGACACAGAAGCAAGGAAATCAAAAACTTCATTGCTTTGAGATTTAGCACGTGCTAAGTCAGTTTTTGCATCTACCTTTGCTTGTATTAAGTGGTCACAGTGCACCGTTGTTGGCACAGCCACTTGTTCTTTACCTGCATGCATAAATTGCAATAAGGCCATTTGCGCAGTTGCATCTTGACAAGCTACGCGGTCTGGCGCAAAATCAACATAATCAACCCCTCGTTTGAAGGTTTGCGTAGGTCGTTTTTCCCAAAGGTGCGCGTAAAGAATTTTTTCTGCTAGGGTTAAGGGTCTACCAACCAATTCTCTTGCTTTGTCAACTCTTGAAGGCATATTTTCGTACACCTTTTTAATCATTTCTATATCAAATGCCATAATTACCTGGATTTTAAAAAATTGTATGCAAATTTACGAAATCGATGTAAAAGTTGCAATTAATTAATTGTTAAATTAGTATCGGTGGTTATAATTTCTATATTAATAATTTATCACCATTGTTTTGCTAATTTATTAAAAAACAACCTATTTTTTTGCATGAATGACAATTATGAATATTTTCTTTTTTAATGATAATTAAAAATTAGTTTCAAAAATAGCTATTAAATTAAAATAATTTAATTAAATTTGAGTTTTTAATATAAATTATTTAAACGTGAGTTTAATTCTAAACCACTATTTAAAATCTCTCAACTACAAAACAAATCTTTTTTAGACTTTTAAAGCATATAATATTATGGCAAATATAGACGACAAATTAGCAGTATTAATTGATGCGGACAATGTGCCCTATGCTAATGTAAAAGAAATGCTCGAAGAGATTTCTAAAAACGGCACACCAACAATTAAACGTATTTATGCAGATTGGACCAAGCCTAATTTATCAGGGTGGAAGCATGTGTTGCTTGAAAATGCGATTACACCTATCCAGCAATATGCCTATACCAGTGGAAAAAATTCTAGCGATAGTGCCTTGATTATTGATGCGATGGATATACTTTATTCTAATAAGGTCAATGGTTTTTGTATCGTATCTAGCGACAGCGATTTTACTAGACTAGCTACAAGATTGCGCGAAGCAGGTATGATTGTAATTGGTTTTGGCGAAATGAAAACACCTAAACCCTTTATTTCAGCTTGTGACAAGTTTATTTATTTGGAAATTTTAAAAGTGACCAACTCTAAAGAAAATGAGGAAATTAAACCAGCCAGCAAAGTCATACAAAATAACAAACCATTGCGTTTAGTGGATGTAAAAACCATCAAATTAATAGCAGAAAGTGTGAATGATTTGGCTGATGAAAATGGTTGGACTTTCCTTGGTAATCTTGGTAGTTTTATTTTGAAAAAGAAACCAGATTTTGACCCACGAAACTACGGATTTATGAAGCTTTTGCCGCTAATAAAAAGTATTGGTAAATTTGAAATAGACGAGCGAGATACTGGTTTAAACAATATTCGACACATTTACATCAAGCTCAAATAACTAATTTGATAAAACACTTTAATGGTTTCTAAAAAACCAAATATATTTTGATTGCATTCTTTTGACCTTTTGGTCCAAATCCTTTAAGAATTCAAGATGTGCAGCAGAGTTTTCTATAAAAGGACGATGTTGCTTCATTTTATTAATGGCTTCAACGGTTGTCATGGTTTGAATGGTCGAGGCATCAAAATAATTATCTGAAAACTTTTGCCAGATATATTTAATGGCTATTTCATTTGGGTGCAACATATCCTCGGCATAAAAGCGATAATCTCGTAGGTCATCTTGCATGATTTCATAGCTAGGAAAATAAAAAACATTTGTTTCATTTACTTGATCAATAGCTGATAATAAATGGGCTTTTGATACATTATTTTCAAAAAACCCATCTTTTATATGTCTTACTGGTGATACCGTCAGCATAATTTTAAGGTTTGGATTAAATGCTTTTAGCTTCAGAATGATTTGATTTAGATAAAATAAATTTTCTGCTGGATTTAATAAAACTTTCTCAAATTTATTAGCTGGCATTTTATGACAATTGGCCACTATTTTATTATAAGCCAAATGTCGATAAACCCATGATGTGCCAACAGTTAAAACAAAAATTGTTGCATTTTTCAGCCAATCGTTCGCAGCTGTCAATTGCTGGTTAAGTCGTTCTAGTAATAATTGACTAGATTGGCTATTTTGATTAGAATGCGCTTCAAAACAAGACCAAACGCCTTGATTTTCAACAATATCTGCTGTGGTAAAATGTTCTAAATCAACTATACGTTGGGTTAATCTGCTCAATGATGCCAAATTAAATATAATGCCAAACGGGTTGACCATTTGTTTAAACTGATAGGTTTTTAAATAATGACCAATGTTTTCTGAAAAACATGAACCCATCAAAAAATAATTATCCTCGTAGCTTAAGCGTTTTTCTACAGGTTTTATTGGTACAATCGTTCTGAAATTTGACATTTTACAAGAAATTGTTTGACAAAAGTAAGAAGTTTTTTACTAAATCTTGATGTCTATATGATTTACAGGGCTTCGTTCGGGATGGCAGTGATAGCCCGGAAACAAAAAAGTTTATTTTTGTGGGATGTGCTGGGCGACTTTAGAAGCCAGGCAAAAGACCTAACAAAAATCACTTTTTTGTTGAGGACTAAAACGGACAGCCCGGTAAAACGCCTAAGGGTCTGTGCAAAAATAACTGATTCATTTTGACTCGTTCTTTTTTCATTTTTAGGCGTTAAAAAATATTTCAATAGCCCTGCTATTCAAATATTTTTTGCCTTGAAAAATAAAAAAATTACTTCGTCAATTCTGTACCATTTATTTTTGCACAGACCCTAAATAATATATTTTATAAGAGAATATAATTTTATCTTTGCAAATTCGTTATACGATTGATGTTGATAATTAGAAACGTTTTATTTTTATTTTTTGTTTCATTTCCTGCCATTTTATTTGCTCAAATTGGTGGTCAATCGGTTTATCCTTTTCTTAATTTAGCGATTTCGCCCCGTCAATTGGCTTTAGGTGGTAAAAACATTACCATTTTTGATCAAGATGTTAACCAAGGCGCTATAAACCCAGCTTCTATTAACGTGGAAATGGACAATCAATTGGCAGTCAATTATACCAACCTATATGGCGAATTAAACTACGGCACAGCTAATTATGCTTATGTTTGGGACCGACGCACACAAACTATTCACGCTGGCATCCAATATATGAGTTATGGCACTTTTGACGGTAGAGATGAGCTCGGAAATGCTACGGGGAGTTTTTCTGCCAATGAAGCTGCATTAAGCGTAGGCTATGGCTATAACATTCCTTTTTCTGATTTTTATATAGGGGTCAATGGTAAATTGATTACTTCACAATTGGAATCATATACTTCCATTGGTGCGGCTTTAGATTTGGGTATCATATACAAAGATGATGACAATGATATCATTTATTCATTATTGGTTAGAAATTTTGGTACACAGATTTCTACTTATGCGGGCTTAAAAGAACGCTTACCGTTTGAATTACTAGCTGGTATTTCTCAAGAATTGCAATACGTGCCCTTGCGTTGGCATATAACTTTGGAAAACCTTCAACAATGGGATCTTAGTTTTTCAAATCCTGCGCGTGCCGAAAACACCTTAGATGGTGGTGTAAAAGATGAAGAGGTTTCCTTTATTAACAATGCCATGCGGCATGTGGTTATTGGCGCCGAGTTGTTTCCACGCAAAGGTTTTAATATTAGATTCGGCTATAATTTTAGACGTGCGCAAGAATTAAGCATCACCGATATTAGAACTTTTTCTGGCTTATCTGTAGGCTTAGGATTAAAATTTGGCAAGTTTAAATTTGATTATGCTTATGCCCGCTTTACTGCTGCCACACACGTTAGCATGTTTGGATTAACGCTTAATTTACAATAATATTGAAAAAAATTACCATTGCCATAGACGGTTTTTCATCAACGGGAAAGAGTACATTAGCCAAACAATTAGCCAAGCAACTGAATTATATTTATGTTGATACTGGGGCAATGTACCGGGCTGTGGCCTATTATGCCATGACCCATGATTTGATTGTTAATCAGGTATTAAATGACGAAGAATTAATTAGGCAATTGCCAAATATCAACTTAAGTTTTACTTTAAATAAAAATTCACAACATGCTGATATTTATTTGAATACTATAAATATCGAAAAAGAAATCCGTTCACTAGAAGTTTCACAATGGGTTAGTCAGGTGGCTGCCATTTCAGCGGTAAGAAAAAAATTGGTTGAGCTTCAGCAACAGATGGGTCAGCAAAAAGGTGTTGTGATGGATGGCAGAGATATAGGCACAGTTGTTTTTCCTGATGCAGAGCTTAAAATATTCATGACCGCATCTGCCGAAACCCGTGCAAAAAGACGATTTCATGAATTAAATGAAAAAGGTCAACCTGTAAGTTATTTAGATGTTTATAACAACATTAAGCAGCGGGATCAATTAGACAGTTCTCGCGCAGATTCTCCCCTCGTTCAAGCCATTGATGCCCGATTGCTTGATAATTCTGACTTATCTATGAATGAGCAGTTTAATCTGGTTTTAGGTTGGGTTAAAGATATTTTATAAAATTTTACATAAAATAATTTTTTGCCTGCATATTTATGATTAAATTTGTGTGTTTGAAAACATAAATTCTCAAGTCATGGCAGATACATTGGTTGATTACAGAACAGTTCATCATAAATTTAAATTAAACGGTTATCATTTTTCAAAAGAAGACCTTGAACGTGTGGCCTATAGTTTCGTAAAAGAAGGGGAGTACTATGAAAAACCTGTAGGTGATTTTTTAATTGACTGGTTTGATGATAAAGATTATATCCATATGTATTCTTCAGGTACCACTGGTGAACCCAAACTCATTAGTGTAAAAAAGCAAGCCATGGTCAATTCTGCCTTGGCTACAGGTGATTTTTTTGGACTTGAACCAGGCATGAAAGTTTTACACTGCTTACCAGCGCGCTACGTAGCCGGAAAAATGATGTTTATTAGAGGTTTTGTCTTGGGTTTAGAACTTGATTTTGTTGAACCAAGATTAGCGCCGCTTGAAAATGTAGAGGAGTTTTATGATTTTGCGGCCATGGTGCCTTTACAGGTTAAGAATTCCATCAAGCAGTTAGAGCAAATTAAAAAGGTAATCATTGGTGGTACTTTAATTCCAAAACCTTTAGAAAAGGAAATATTATCTACAAAAACAGAGTGCTGGGAAACCTTTGGTATGACAGAAACCATTACACATATTGCAGCAAAGCGTGTAGGCGAGAAGTATTTTTCTGTATTACCCAACATCATGTTATCACAAACAGAAGATAATTGCTTAATCATAAGTGCGCCAGGTATTTCTGATGAATTGATTACAACAAACGATATTGTAGATTTGTATTCAGAAAATGAATTTGCTTGGCTAGGTCGAAAAGATAATGTGGTTAATAGTGGAGGTATCAAATTGATTCCAGAACGCATAGAGGAAAAATTAAGCATTATACCAAGAAGGTTCTTTATGTCAGGGGTGGAAGATGAAGATTTAGGCCAAAAGTTGGTGTTAGTTATTGAAGGCGAACCTTATGATGTTGATCTCAAGACCTTTGATCACCTTGATAAATTTGAAAAACCCAAAAGTATTCACTTTATTTCTAAATTTAAAGAAACGGCTTCAAGAAAAATTATGCGTAATGAAACCATGAAGCTGATTACATTTTAATTTTTATGCTGCGAATTACAGATAAAAATAAAATTGATTTAGGTTTTGATAAAATTATTGCCGAAATCGCCTTATTGTGTAATACTTATCATGGCGAGTTATTGGTTCAGCAGTTATCAACAGATTTCACGCAAGATAGCTTGTTGCATGCGTTGAAAACAACCCATGAATTTTTGGGTTCTTTTTCAAGTCAAAATCATTTGCCCAATCATGGATTTGAATCCATAGACAAGGATTTACAACTGCTTAAAATTGAAGATAGCATTTTAGAAAAAGAAGCTTTTATGCGATTTTTGCATATTTGCCAGACAACTTATGAGCATGTTAATTTTCTCAATAAGTTTAAAGACTATTATGTTGAATTAAGTCAGATTTCAGAAAAGATAGTCATTCAAAAAGAAATTGTATTGAGTATCAAAGCCATCTTTGATAAATTTGGTGAGATAAAAAATGATGCGACACCACAGTTAGCCATCATCAGAAAAAGTAGCCAGCTAGTTAAAAGTAAAATTAATCAAAGTTTTCAGTCGGCATTGGCTCATTTTAATCCATTGGGCTATTTGGATGAAATTAAAGAATCAGTTATTGAAAACACTAGGGTTTTGGCGGTTGTTGCCATGCATAAGAAAAAAGTAAAAGGTGCGGTTTTAGGCTCATCTAAAACAGGCAGTATTGTTTTTATTGAACCAGAAGCTACCAGACAACTCACCCGTCAACTGCAAGAATTAATAGCTGAAGAAAAAGTGGAGATTGAAAAGATTTTATTTGCTTTATCACTCAAAATCAGACCTTTTTGTGATGATTTAGCTATTTATCAAACCTATTTGGCAACCATGGATTTCATCAGTGCAAAAGCTAAATATGCAAGAAAAATACATGCTATTTTGCCGCAAATCAATGATGAAAAAAGAATGGTTTTGCGTGATGCTTATCATCCGATTTTATATTTAAATAACTTAAGAGAAAAATCACCCACCTATCCCTTACAAATAGAAATCAATCAAAACCAGCGTATTATCGTTATTTCTGGGCCAAATGCTGGCGGAAAAACCATTGCCTTAAAAACCATTGGCTTACTGCAATTGATGCTTCAATCTGGTCTTTTGGTGCCTGTGCATGAACGCAGTGAGATGTTTTTCTTTGATCGGCTCATGTCTGATATTGGAGATAATCAATCCATTGAAAACCATTTGTCGACCTATAGCTACCGCTTGAAAAACATGAATTTCTTTTTAAAAAAATGTCAAGCCAATACCTTGTTTTTGATTGATGAATTCGGCACGGGCTCTGATCCTGAATTGGGCGGTGCCTTGGCTGAAGCTTTTTTGGAAGAGTTTTATCATCGCGGCAGTTTTGGGGTTATAACCACGCATTATACCAATTTAAAACTTTTGGTGAACGAGATGCCCGCCATGATAAATGCTAACATGATGTTTGATCAACAAACCTTGGAACCTACCTACAAATTAATCGTAGGCGAGGCGGGGAGTTCATTTACTTTTGAAGTGGCACAAAAAAATGGCATTCCATTTGGCTTAATCAATAAAGCGAAAAAGAAGATTGAAAAGGGTAAAGTTCGCTTTGATAAATCTTTGGTGTCTTTGCAAAAAGAGCGCATCAAGCTAGAAAAAACCAACGTGATTCTCAAGCAAGAAGAGGTTAAAGCCCTAGCAGAAACCGAGAAAGTGGTTATTACCCAGCAAAAATTGCAAGAAAAATTGGTGAAATATCAAACGTTTTACGACACCAATCAGCGGTTGGTTTATCTAGGGGAAAAAATCAACCAATTGGCCGATCAATATTTTGAATCCAAAAACAAAAAGGTTTTAATGGGCGAGTTGATTAAATTGGTGGAAATAGAAAACAGCAAAAAAAACAAAAAAACTTCTGCCGAAAAAATCATTGAAAAAAAGAAAGTGCAAGAGATTAAACAAGAGATTTTACCAGAAATTGAAGTCATTAGAGAAAAAAAGAAAAAAGAAAAAATGGCCAAGAAAAAGGCAGAAGAAGCGTTACCAAAGCGACTTTTAAAGGTTGGTGACCGCGTGCGCATGTTTGATGGCAAAGCCATTGGTTCCATCGATAAAATCGATAAAAACGTAGCCTTTGTTAATTATGGTATTTTTACCTCGAAGGTGAGTTTGGAATTGTTGGAGTTTGTGGGATAATTAAAAAGGCTCCTCAACTTCCAAAAACATCTCTTTTCCATTACTCGGATGAATAAAAGTCAGCTTTTTAGCATGCAAGTGCAAGCGATTGCTTTTTGTGCCATAGAGGTCGTCACCAACAATTGGTGCATTGAGCCCAGTGTGGTGAGCAGCATGCACACGTAGTTGATGTGTCCGCCCAGTGTGCGGAAAAAACAAAATTTTGGTTTGTCCATTTTTAATCGCTAAAACCTCAAAGTGGGTGAGGGCAGGTTTGCCGTGCGTGTAGCAAACCAATTGGCGTGGCCGATCGTCTAAATCGACGCGTAAAGGCAAATTAATCTCGCCATCTTGCTGCGTAACGATGCCATCAAGCCAAGCCACATACGTTTTTTTGATGCGACGTTTAATAAATTGTTGTTGCAAATGAAAATAGCTAGCTTCATTTTTTGCTAAAAGCATGAGGCCAGAAGTCGCCATGTCTAAACGGTGCACAATCAGTGGGCCGGTGGCATTGGGATACTGTACTTTTACCAAAGAATAAATAGACGGCGCATCTATTTTTCCGGGTACCGACAAAAACTCTGCTGGCTTATTAATCGCTAAAAGGTCATCATCTTCATAAATGATATCAAGTTTAATAGTTGGATGATTGCTGTTTTTGAAAGGATTTTCTTCAACATTGAGGCCAATAAGCATATGATTAAGCAAAAGGGGTTCGCATTTACTTTTGCAAGCTGGATAATAATTTTTATGCAAACGCACTTCTGATTTGGGCGATTGTCCCCACCAAAATTCAGCCATACATAATGGTTTAAGTCCATTTTTGTAGGCATAGTGTAAAAGTTTTGGTGCTGCACATTCGCCTGCGCCAGCTGGTGGGTTGTTGTTATAAATGTCACCGATGCTTTTTGTTTCTCCCTTCGCATTGAGAAAGGTATAGGCATCAAAAAGCTTTTGTTGCAGGTTTGAAGATTTTTGTTTGCGTTGCTCTTTTAAGGTATTGATTTCATTTGTAAGTAAGTCTAATTCCTTTTGCGCAGCTTCAACCTTAAATCGCCAAAATTTTTTCATTTTTTTTAGCAAAATCTGCTCGGCT
This sequence comes from Flavobacterium sp., assembly GCA_044347145.1. Taxonomy (GTDB): domain Bacteria; phylum Bacteroidota; class Bacteroidia; order Flavobacteriales; family Flavobacteriaceae; genus Flavobacterium. The sequence continues at coordinate 109,129 of JBIIXU010000005.1, read as the reverse complement.
TTGCTTTCTTCACTTAAAATTTTAATGGTGTCATCAAGTTCAGTTTGATCATTTGCTTGGACAAATGCTCTCTTGCTTTCCCTGGTTTTTTTATTATTGTTAATGAGGGTTTTATGCGCTAATAAGTCGTTTTCGGCTGCAAGATTTACTTTAAGCAATTGGTCTTTAGCCTCTAAAAAAATTTGTGCGTTTTCTAGCTTGTCAATTTGATGGTTGAGCTGGTTTAAAATTTGTTCTTCTTGTTTGAAAAAACCATCAGTTTGCAACATATCAAAAATAGGTGGCACAAAAAATTGATGATGGTTTTCGTTGGCCAATTTACCAGAGTAGGCCCAAAGATAGCCGAGTTTTTGATTACTGGTTTCCACAACCAAAACGCCAAACATTTTACCAATGATTAAGCCACTTTGGGAAGAATTAAGTCCAAAATTATGTTCAAAATCATGCTGATTTACTAAATAGTTTTGCAGGTCTTCGCAAGCTATGGCAGCCAAAGGATTTGTTTCATAATAAAACGGGAAAGTAAATCGCTCAGGTTTATCAATACCAATAATTTTATTTGGGTCAAAGTAGATTAATTTATCCGCCATCATTTGGCAAATTTATTCAAAAAAAACTAAGGATGGTTTTAAAACATTTCAAAGATATTTTATTTATATTTGCGCATTCATTTTAAAAGTATTTGTCCATGTTTAAATATGCATTAATTATATTCGTAAGCCTTAGTTTTTTCGCTGCAGCGCAAAATTTCGCCTACATTAAACAGGTTGACGTACTAAAAGCACTGCCGGGTTATGAAAAAAACATGATGAAAGCCGACAGTATAAAAAAATCATTTGAAAGTGATTTTAAGAAGTCAAATGAAGCATTCAGTTCAAAATTGATGGATTTATTGAAAAAATATGATGTAAAAGAAAATGAAAACATCGAGGCGATTGTTGCCAGGATGAATGAATTGGATAAAGCTAAATTAGAAGTTTTAAAGAAAGAGGAAGAGTTACTTAAAAAAACTGAAGAAGCTTATAATCAGCAGTTGAATGATTTTTATAAGAAAAACGTGCAAGTTTCTCTTGATAAATTGAATGTTGAAATTGAAAAATACGCGAAGTCAAATAAAATTGAGGCTGTTTATATTTATGAAAATTTGCGTTCAGCACTTGCCTATATTGACCCTAAGAAAGACATCACCCAAGAAATTATTAGCCGAATTAAATAGTTGATCATGAGAGTTAAAATTAAAGATAATATGCGTATTATCGAAAATCACTCCCATACGATTACAGACATGCTTATCAAAGTTGAAGGTCAATTAAAAAGCTATTTAGATATGAGTTTAATATTGGATTTAAATTACAATAAAGACCTAACAGCTAAAGACTTAAAAAACTTTAAAAGCATCAATCAAGCCTTTAAAAAAAATCGTTTATCTTTTGTGGTGGTCAATGATGCTATCAATTTAACTGATTTATCGGCTGAAATTGTGGTCGTGCCAACTGTTTTGGAGGCACATGACATCATTCAATTGGATGATATTCAGCGCGAATTAGGATTTTAGAATGACGAAATTCAAACTGACCATTTTAGGTTGTTATGCAGCCACGCCAAGAACCATTTCGAATCCTTCTGCACAATTACTTGATATCAACAATCAGTATTATTTGATTGATTGTGGAGAAGGTACCCAAGTGCAATTAAGAAAACTTAAATTTAAGATTAACCGTATCGACCATGTGTTTATTTCTCATTTGCACGGTGACCACGTTTTTGGTTTAATTGGTTTAATTTCAACCTTTTCATTATTGAATAGACCCAATAAACTGACTGTTTTTGGTCCCAAAGGCATTAAGTTATTTATTGAAACACAACTTGAACTGTCACAATCGCACTTAAATTATCCACTTGAAATTATTGAATTATCTGCCAAATCGCCAGAAATTATTTTAGATAATGCGCAAGTGACGGTGAAGACTATCCCGTTAAAGCACCGCATATACTGCAATGGTTTTCAATTTACTGAAAAAATTAATTTAAAGAAATTAAACATTGAAGCTATTGAGAAATATGGCATTGAAAGTTGTTACTATTACAAAATCAAGCAAGGCGGTGATATCACTTTGGAAAACGGACAGTTGGTTAAAAATGATAAACTAACTTTTCCATCTGAGCCAGCAAAATCCTACGCCTATTGCTCGGATAATATGTATCACGAAAAATTTATTTCATATATAAAGGGCGTTGACGTGCTTTATCACGAAAGTACTTTTTTGGAATCGGAAGTAGCATTGGCTAAGAAAACCATGCATACAACAGCTATACAGGCGGGTAAAATCGCAAAAGCAGCTGCAGTTAAAAAGTTAATTTTAGGGCATTATTCAACGCGATATAAGTCCATTGAGGCTTTTAGAGAAGAAGCACAAACCCAATTTGAAGCCGTGGATTTGGCCGATGATGGTAAAAGTTTTAGTTGGTAATGAACAGAACGACAAAAATTTTCCAAATTGAGGATACTGATTTATTTAAGCAACAACTGTTTGAATGGGCACAATCGTTTCAAGATATTACCTATTTGGATAGTCATACGGCAAAAAATCATCAAGATTTTTATAGTCAATTTGATGCTTTATTAGCCGTTGATGCATTTACGGCAATCAAAACAGATGCTTTGGATGGATTTAGTAAACTAAACGATTATCAGCTAATAACAAATGATTGGTTATTCGGTTTTATGTCCTTTGAACTCAAAGAAGACAGTCATCATTTGCCTAGTAAACAGGAAAATTTAATTGATTTTCCAGAGCTCTATTTTTTTCAACCAAAAAAGCTCATCCTCTTAAAAAACAATCAAGTATATTGCCATTATTTACCTTTGTGTGACGATGAAATAGAAGTAGATTTTGCGGCTATTTCAGCCATTCATCCAATGGCAAATAAAATTGACTTAGCATCCTTTGAACTAAAACCAAGAACTTCTAAAGCAAATTATCTGCAAGCGGCTAATCAATTATTGGCGCATATTCAACGGGGCGACATCTACGAAATTAACTATTGTCTAGAATTTTATGCTGATGAGATTTTAATTAATCCATTTTCTGTTTTCAAAGCTTTAAACAACTTCGCGCAATCACCTTTCGCTTCTTTTTTTAGATCTAAGGATTTGTTTATCATGAGTGCTACCCCCGAAAGATATTTACAAAGGTTTGACAATAAAGTTGTTTCACAACCTATTAAAGGTACTGCCAAGCGATTTTTAGACCATTTGTTGGATGAAAAATCCAAGTCAGATTTAAAATCTAATGACAAGGAAATTTCTGAAAATGTGATGATTGTAGATTTAGTGCGCAATGATTTGTCGATAACTGCCAAAAAGAAAACCGTTCAAGTGGAAGAACTTTGTGAAGTTTATACCTTTAATCAGGTGCATCAAATGATTTCTACCATCAGTTCAAAAGTTGAGCAGGAGACCACTTCATCCACCTTGTTGAAAACAACTTTTCCGATGGGCAGTATGACAGGCGCACCTAAGAAATCTGCTTTGTTTTTAATAGAAACTTTTGAGGACTTTAGAAGAGGCATTTATAGCGGGTCGGTTGGCTATTTTGATCCGAAAGGTAATTTTGATTTTAATGTGATTATTAGAACTTTACTTTACAATGCACAAAAAAAATATCTGTCTTATGGTGCCGGGAGTGCGCTTACCGCCCGCGCAGATGCTGAAAAAGAGTATGAAGAATGTTTGCTAAAAGTCGCCATGATTAATCAAATTTTTAAAAATTAAATGATGCTAAAAACTGTAATTTTTGATATGGATGGCGTTATTGTTGATTCAGAGCCTGTTCACCACTTGGCCTATCAACTGCATTTTGAACAGCTTAACATCAGCGTATCTGATGAACTATATGCTTCATTTACAGGAAATTCAACCAAGAATATCTATCAAAAGTTAAAAGAAAAATTTCAATTGTCTGAAAGTATTGAAGATTTGGTCAATACGAAGCGAGCACTATTTAATGAAGCCTTTGATAACAAATTAGATTTAGATTTAATAGCTGGGGTTTTAAATTTGATAAAAGATTTGAAGCAAAATCAGGTGCAGTTGCTATTGGCTTCGAGTAGCGCCAGAGTTACTATTGAACGTGTTTTTAATAGATTTGATTTGCATCAATATTTTTCAGGCATTTTTTCTGGGGAAGAATTTCCACAATCTAAACCACATCCCGCTTTATTTTTGGCTGCTTGGCATGCTAGCGGACATGATAAAGCATCTTGCTTGGTTATTGAAGATAGCACCAACGGCTTGATCGCTGCGGCTGCGGCTGGCATAAAATGTCTTGGTTTTGACAGTTTTCACTCTAAGGGACAAGATTATAGCCTGGCACAAATGGTAACTGATGATTTTGATAAAATTAATTTTAAGGTGTTAAATGAACTGTTGAAGGTTCATTAACATTAACAATTCATATTTTTTAAATTGGCGAAAAGCATCACGTATACAATTCACGACTTGGTATTTAAATAAAGTGGTATTTTATTTTTTGTGTTTTAACGCTTTGTGATGCTTAGTATTTAAAGCTTTGAGTAACTTTGTGAGATAGCTATTACACAAAGTTGTACAAAGAAAATCACAAAATACACGAAGCCTATTGGCTGAAAATTTACTGATATTAATTACGCCACCACCTCAATTTTTTCTTTAACCACTTGCGCTATTTTTCTTGCTTCATCCATATTTTGGTGCGTAATAGTTACATGGCCCATTTTTCTAAATGGTCGTGTTTCTTTTTTGCCATAGATATGCGGCGTTACACCTGGAATTTTCAAAATTTCAGTCATGTTTTTATAAACGACTGGACCTTGGTAACCTTCAGCGCCTACTAAATTGACCATGATGCCGGCGCATTTACTTGATGTATCGCCTAGCGGCAAACCTAAGATAGCTCTGATATGATTTTCAAATTGCGAGGTATAGCTGGCCTCAATGCTGTAGTGTCCAGAATTATGCGGCCGTGGTGCCACTTCATTGACAAGAATTTCGCCAGTTTTGGTCAAAAACATTTCTACTGCCAATAAACCAACATGTTGCATAGCATGGGAGACCTCTAGGGCTAGCTTTTGCGCTTTAACTGCAAGATGCTCAGAAATGCGTGCAGGACAAATGACATATTCCACTTGATTAGCTTCTGGATGAAACTCCATCTCAACAACAGGATAAGTTTTGACTTCACCAGTTGCAGAACGCACCACAATAACGGCTAATTCGGTTTGAAAAGGAATCAATTCTTCTAGTAAAGCAGGCGTGTCAAGGATGTTCCCAGCTTCTTGTTGATTTTTGAGAATTTTCACACCATAGCCATCATAGCCAAAACGGTCTTGCTTCCAAACTTGTGTTAAAGTCACTTGATGGTTATTGATAGCCTCTAAAACCTGTTGCTTGTTTTCAAAAAATAGGGCAGGAGCGGTTGGAATTTGATTGGTGATATAAATTTTCTTTTGGTCAATTTTACTTTGAATTTTCCGCAAGGTTTTGGGTGAAGGAAATACTTTTAAGCCTTCCGATTCAAGCTGGTCTAAGGCATCTAGGTTGACATTTTCTATTTCAATGGTCAAAAGATCTACTCTTTTTCCAAATAGGTAAACCGTATTGAAATCTAGTAAATCACCTTTTTCAAAATAGTGCGCACCAAATTGTGCGGGTGCATCTGCACTAGGGTCAAGAATGTAGGTTTGAATATCATATTTTCTTGTTTCAGCCAATAGCATTTTGCCGAGTTGACCGCCACCTAAGATACCCAATTTGAATGCCGATGAAAAGTAATTCATGTTATTAAATTTTAACTGTTTAGCCCTGCTGCTGACGATAAATGTCAGCATGAAGGCATTTATCGCCTTCATTCCAGCGGCAGCCCGTAAAGACAACAAGTGTGTTTTTGTAGGTGTTTGACAGCGACCAAAGAAGCTGGAAAAACGCCTCAACAAAAACCAATTTTTGGCTGCGGACTATAGCGGAAAGAAGGAATAGCTTCATAAAAAAATACAAATTTAGCACTTTTTATTCAATTTTAATAGGGTGTTTTTTGCTGCTGCACGATAAGCTGGTGTTTGATTTTCAAAACCTCTTGAAAGAATGATCTTGAGTTCGTCATGTAGCCAATGGTCTGCTTTTCCATAGTCAAATAGAGCGTACATGCTATAAGCCGCGTTGGCAGCTCTGTCTGAATCTAGCAAGCAATTGAAAAGGCCATTATAAATCCCATCTTTTTGATAGTCATTAAGATTAATATCTGGTGATTGAGCTATAAACCAAGCTATTTTTGTGATAGAGCGAAGCGCTGAATCAGATTTTACCAGAGGAAAAATGTCAGCATATTGACTTAAAAAAGGTTTTAAAAGCAGTATGTTTTCTTCAAAAATAAGTTCCATCACCCACCATGCTTTATGATGGTCTTTATCTGGCAGTTCACAGCCAAAGTTAAAAATGGTCGTGATTAATGCAGGTTGCACAATGACCAAATTTTTCATATCATCACGACTTTTTCGATGTGCCGTGCTGGTTTTTAGGAGGTTTAAAAAAACTGATGGAGGTACCATATATTAATTTTGCAAAAATATGGAAAATTAGTTTTTAAAGTCTGTGAGAAGTTGTATTTTTGTTTTTTTAACTGAGGTTTAAAACACTTCATCAATAGATTTATCAATGATAACACTCCACGATAAAACGTTTGAAATGTTTATTACAAACGATGAAATAAATTTTGCTATAGACCAATTAGTTAGACAAATAGAAGATGATTATCATTTTGAAAAGCCGCTTTTTATTGGGGTTTTAAATGGTGCTTTTATGTTTGTTGCGGATTTATTAAAGAAGTATCCGCACGACTGTGAAGTGCAATTTGTAAAAATGTCGTCTTATAAAGGTACAACTTCAACTGGGCAAGTGGATGAATTAATTGGGCTTAATGCTGACTTACATGATAGAACCATTATCATCTTGGAAGATATCGTTGATACTGGCCATACGATTGTGAAGCTAAAAGAATTGTTTAAGCAGCAAGGTGCAAAAAAAGTGCGCATTGCCACATTATTTTTCAAGCCTGATGTTTATGACAAAGACGTCAAAATTGATTATGTAGGTGTTCGTATACCTGACAAATTCATTGTTGGTTATGGTTTAGATTATAATGAATCAGGCCGAAATTTGCCACATGTTTATAGTTTAGTTTAATTTAATCTATTTTGATATGGTTATTAATTTTAGAGACGAAGAGTTTGTAGAAATGGTTTTTGAGCATGCTCATTTATTGAAAAAAAAATATCAAATATCAAATTATGGCAGAATTGTCAGCCATCCGCCAGACAAGGAAATTTTTAAATTAATAAAGCCAAGTGTTATTAAAGGATTTAATTTTTTTAAATTCAGAGTTCATATTGATGGTCAATTAAGGACTAAAGCATTGATGGTGTCTAAGTTGGTAGCAGAAAGTTTTATTGAAAAATCAGATATATTTGATACCCACCTCATTCATTTAGATTATAATAATTCCAACGACCATTTTAGTAATTTAAAATGGGTGACTGCCGAAGAACGGATGAACCATCTGAAAGTTAATCCAAGCGTTATTGCTGGTCATATTAAAGGTAGAGAAACCAAGAAAAAAACGGATGGTCATAAATTGACAATTAGTCAAGTTATTCGCATTAAAAAAGCGTTGAAAAATGAAAATAGAACTTTTACGTTGAGAGAACTAGCCAAGAAATATAAGGTTAGTGATATGCAAATTCATCGCATTAAAACAGGCGAAAATTGGAAACATTTAGATGAATTATATAATATTTAAATAAGGATGATTAACATAGTATTATTTGGAAAACCAGGTGCTGGCAAAGGCACACAAGCCGAATTTTTGAAAGGAAAATTCAATTTAACCCATCTTTCAACGGGCGATATTTTTAGATACAATATCAAAAACAATACTGAGTTAGGGCTTTTAGCCAAAACCTTTATGGACAAAGGTGATTTGGTGCCAGACGCAGTAACTATAAAAATGTTGCAAAGTGAAGTAGACCAACACCAAGATTCTGCTGGTTTTTTATTTGATGGTTTTCCTAGAACAATTGCGCAAGCAGAGGCACTTGATGCTTTTTTGAGCAGTAAGAACCAACAAATTAATGTCACCCTCGCCATAGATGCTGATGACGATGTTTTGGTCAAGCGGCTTTTGCAAAGAGGCAAAACGTCAGGCAGACCAGATGACCAGGATGAAGAAAAAATTAGAAACCGTTATGAAGAATATAACGAAAAAACAGCACCACTAGTTGCCTATTATCAAAAGCAAAATAAATATCATGCTGTTGATGGCATTGGTACCATAGCCGAAGTGACTGAACGATTAACGCAAGTTTTAAAAACTATTTTATAGCTAGCTAAACAAACATTAAAGATTGTAAGGTTTACTTTTTGTCGTCTTTTGTTTTTTTCTTGTCTGTATTCATTAAGAGCATAACGATGCCAATAAGACCAATAATAACCAATAAGAAAACAACGGTCATAACAAAGGCACCGTTAGAAAAATCAAAAAGGGGTAAGAATAAATGAATCATGATAAAATAATTTATAAAAGCAAAATTAAACCAACTTTAAAATAGTTTTTATGATAAATGTCAAGTTTGTAATTTTTTATACATTTTTAAACTAAAAAGAATGACCATTATCATTATTGAAGATGAAAAACCCGCAGCGCGTTTACTTCAGCGCAAAGTTGAAAGATTGGGCTATCAAGTGCAGTGCCTTCTGCATAGTGTAGAAGAATCAATCAATTGGTTTTCTAAAAACGAACAACCAGATTTGATTTTTATCGACATTCAATTGTCAGACGGTTTATCCTTTGAAATATTCGATCAAGTAAAAATTAAAAGTGCTGTTATATTTACAACGGCTTATGACCAATATGCTTTGCAAGCATTTAAACTCAATAGTGTTGATTATTTGCTTAAACCTATTGATGAAGAAGATTTGGAACAAGCTATTGAAAAATATAAAGCGAATTTTTTAAAAGCTAATCAACCAACAGATTTTGAAGCTATAAAAGCCTTGTTTCAGAATCAAAATCAAACGAAAGAATACAAAAAGCGATTTTCCATTAAGATAGGTGAGCATATTAAAATTATAAATACTTCAGATATAGAATGTATATTTAGTCAAGATAAAGGTACGTTTATACATACTTTTGAAAACCGTGACTATTTGACGGATTTTACGATGGATCAAATGGCAGACTACTTAAACCCTGAAGAATTTTTTAGAATAAATAGAAAGTTTATTTTGAACCTTCAAGCAGTTAAAGACATAATTGTTTATAGTAATTCTCGCTTAAAGATCAAAACTGAAACGTATAAAGCAGAAGATATCATTGTAGCGCGTGAGCGTGTGCAAGATTTTAAAAAGTGGATTGGTTAGTTTTATCCTATAAAATAACTTAATTGACGTAAAAATAGATTTAATGTATAGCTTACACCAAATATCGTCTCCCGCAGATATCAAATCATTTATTAAGTTTCCATTTAAACTTTATAAAGACGATAAGTATTGGGTGCCTCCAATTATTCAAGATGAGATTAATTATTTTAATCCTGAAAAAAATCAGCTCTTAAAGAAAGTCTTTTTTCATTTATATTTGGTCAAGAAAGGGGAGGAGATCGTCGGGCGGTCAGCTTTAATTATCAATTGGGATGAAGTTCTTGTGCAAAAAAAAAGAAATTTGCGTTTTGGTTGGTTTGATGTGATTGATGATATTGAAGTAACAAAACTTATTCTTGCCGAAGCAGAAAAAATTGCCACAGAAAATCAATTAGAAACAATTGAAGGCCCCATTGGCGTTACCAATTTAGATAAAGTAGGTATTATCACTGAAGGCTATGAAACGATTGGTTCAATGGGCACTTGGTACAATTTTCCTTATTATGTGTCTCACTTGGAGCAACTAGGTTTTGTAAAGGAGAAAACCTATATCCAAAACCGTTTTAATTTGCCAAAAGTAATGCCGGAGTCCTTTATTAAGGCAAATGATATGATTCGGAAACGCTACCAATTGCGAGTTGTTGACGTAAAATCAACAAAAGATATTTTGCCTTATGTTGAACAAATTTTTGATTTATTTAGTGAAACTTACTCACGACTTAAATCGTTTGTGCCAATTACAACAGAGCAAAAGGAATATTTAAAGAAGCAATTTATACCATTTATCAATCCAGAGTATATCAAATTGGTGGTCGATAAAGATAATAGACTGATTGCCTATGGCATCACAATGCCCTCTTTTTCAAAAGCTTTGCAAAAAGCAAATGGCAAGTTATTTCCATTTGGGCTAATCTATTTGTTGTATGCTAAAAAATTTAGTAAAACCGTTGAATTTTATTTAATTTCCATTGATGAAGCCTATCAAAGCAAAGGCGTCATTGCAATTATTTTTTGTGAATTTCAAAAATCATTTGCCAAGCTTGGCATAAAAAAATGTTTCAATACACCCATTCTTGAAGACAATGCCAATATGCTAAATAATTGGAAACACTTTAATGCTGAAGTCTATAGAAAACGTTCAACTTTTGTAAAAAAAGTGGGTTAAAGTCGCTTTTAATCAATAAATCAGTAAGTTACTACAAGACCTTCTATCCACAGATTACCATTTACATTATACAATATTAAGTTTACAGTTTTAGAAATTATGGAAAACCAAAAGTTGCAAATTGTGATTCATTCTAAAATCTAAAACATTTGGCGATTCAATGAGTTGATTCATATAAGCCAATTGAAAGGTCATTTTTTTCAATTGGATACCAGCACCTGCAGACACGCGATTTTGATCTAATCTAAATTTATTTTTAATTTCTGCACCAACATTAACTAAAATTTCATCGGAAAACATCAAAAACCATTTTTGTTCTTTGGTTCTGGTTGTTGGTAAAAAATATCTGGATTGAAATAAATAGCGGAGACGGTAATTAAAGTTAAATTCATTTTGCAGTTGATCACCAAGAATAATTTCGCGATATCTGGCTTCATATCTCAAGCGATGCAAATAGCTCCATTTGTCATTTTTATGGGTTAGCGTAGTTTGCCCCCATGGTCTGTGTTCAGGTCTAAAGGGCTTGCCTTCGGCGGTTGGATATTGCAATAAAAAGCCATAGCCTAAAGTTGTTTTTATATTGGTGTTTTTAAATTTATAAGATAAACCCGTTCTTGCGATGGCAAACCCATCTGGCACCCAATGCGCATCATTCCAAATAGACCAACTGTCGTTAATCTTTACATCTGCAATGTAACCAATCCATAAGCGATTAGCGGTTGAAGAAATTGGTAATTGCGCATAAAAAAAACACGAATAAACCGAAACCAAAAGCGTAAATATTCTCGCTGACATCCTAAAATAATTTATTGGTACAAATTTATGTCTGATTATTTAACTAAAAGGTGATAAATGTTACTTTAATTGGCTATTTAAAAAATCAAACGATTGCGTTTAAAAAAATCTATTAATAATTTGCAAATCCTATAATGATAGTTGATAAGTCATTTCTTATCAATTTTTATTCTAATTAAATTCAACTTTGTGTTTTTTGTGTCACAGCTATTTAATAAAGCACCCAAAAGAAATCAAAAAGTTGCACAAAAAGAATCAAGACTTAATAACGCAAAGACTTCATTTTCCATAAAAGGATATGGATTTTGTTTAAAAAAATCTATTAATCATTGTATCTGTAAAAAATATTATCTTTGCGGCTCTAAATAAATATCTCATGCCAAAAATTTCTCAAAAAGGTCTAAAAATGCCTGAATCACCAATTAGAAAACTTGTGCCTTATGCGGAAGCAGCCAAAAAAAGAGGTACTAAAGTTTATCATTTAAACATTGGTCAACCAGATATCAAAACACCTGAGGTGGCTTTAAACGCTGTTAAAAACATTGATTTTTCAGTTTTAGAATATAGCCATTCTGCAGGATTTGATAGTTATAGAGAAAAATTATCAAATTATTATCAAACGCATGGTGTTGATGTTAACAAACAGGATATTATCATTACAACTGGTGGTTCAGAAGCGCTTTTGTTTGCGCTTGGCAGCACACTTGACCAAGGTGATGAGGTGATTATTCCTGAACCTTTTTATGCCAATTATAATGGTTTTTCAACCGCTTCAGGCGTGAAGGTTGTGCCTGTTATTTCAACTATTGATGAAGGTTTTGCCTTGCCACCAATTGCTTCTTTCGAGCAGTTAATTACACCAAAAACTAAAGCCATTTTAATTTGTAACCCAGGTAATCCTACTGGTTATGTATATAGTGCAGCCGAAATGCAACAACTGGCAGATTTAGTCATTAAACACGATTTGTTTTTAATTGCAGATGAGGTTTATCGTGAATTTATTTATGATGATAATGTTAAACATCAATCGGTGATGAATATGCCGACGATTGCTGACCACGCTATTATGATTGATTCTGTGTCTAAACGATTTAGTATGTGTGGCGCGCGAATTGGTTGCATCGTTTCCAAAAACGCTGAAGTAATAACCACCGCCATGAAATTTGCTCAAGCCAGATTAAGTCCACCTTCACTGGCACAAATTGCTAGTGAAGCCGCTTTAGACACGCCAGACACTTATTTTGACGAGGTAAAAAAAGAGTACAAAACCCGCAGAGATTTGTTAGTTAGCGGTCTTCGACAAATTGATGGAGTACAAGTTGCAGAGCCGAAAGGTGCTTTTTATTGTATAGCCAAGCTACCTGTTAAAAATGCTGATCATTTTGCACAATGGCTCTTAGAAAGTTATAATTATCAAGGTGAAACAGTTATGGTGGCGCCAGCTGCTGGTTTCTACTCATCGCCAAATGTTGGTTTAGACGAAATACGTTTAGCTTATGTGCTGAATGTGGCAGATATTGAAAAGTCTGTTTTAATTTTGAAAGAGGCATTGAAGGTTTATAATTCTTAAGGTTTTATTTTTTCAAGTTAGCTAGTAATTTACGTTTTCTTAAGATTCTTTTAGTGATTTATTATTGCTTGTGCTATTAAAACTAAATGCTGATTGAACTAATAGTTTTGTCATTTTTTTAGAGTATTTCTCGTAAAGCCTTGCTTTATTATATTAAGTTTTATCAAAAAAATATTTATCTTAGCGCAATAAATTTGAAAGATGTCAAATACTTTAAATGTTACTAAGCGTCTTATGCTGTTAAAAGCATTAAAAAAAGAGTTAATTCTAAATGAAGAAGCTATTTATGATGCCATTTATAAAGATTTTGGCAAATGTAAATTTGAGGCTTTTATTACAGAATTTAATTTTGTTATGGCCGAGTTAAACTTAGCCATTTCTAAAACAAAGTCCTGGAGTAAACCCAAAAAGGTTTGGCCATCATTATTAAATTTGCCAGCCAAAGAATATGTCATCTCTGAACCATATGGTACAGTATTGATTATTTCACCTTGGAATTATCCTTTTCAATTGGCGATGGTGCCAGTAATTATGGCGATTGCAGCAGGAAATCAGGTCACGCTGAAACCTTCTGAGATTTCTTTTTATACCTCAGAAATAGTAACCAAGATTATGCAGGCGGTCTTTGATGTGAAGCAGGTAAACGTTGTTCACGGTGATGCTAAGTTTACAGCAAAGCTTTTGGAAGAGCGTTGGGATTATATTTTTTTTACTGGCAGTACCAAGGTTGGGCAAATTGTGGCGCAAGCTGCTGCAAAATATTTGACACCAATAACCCTTGAACTTGGTGGCAAAAATCCAACTATTGTTCATGAAAGTGCAGATCTAAAGATGACTGCCAAACGCATTGTTTGGGCAAAATTTGTCAACGCTGGTCAAACTTGTATTGCACCAGATTATATTATTGTTCAAGCCAAGGAAAAGTTTAATTTAATTCAGCATTTAAAGGCTGCTATTTTTGATGCTTTTGGTGAAAATCCAAGCGATAGTCCAGACTACGCCAGAATCATTAATCATCAGCATTTTGACCGATTAATGGGACTTTTAACTAATCAAACCATTGCCTATGGCGGTGATTCCATTGATCAACAAAAATATATTTCACCAACTATAGTGGATTCACCTTCATTAAACAGTCCATTAATGGCTGACGAGATTTTTGGTCCAATTTTGCCTGTTTTAACCTATGAGAATGCCGATGATATTAAACGGATTATCAACAAATATGAAAAACCTTTAGCACTTTATGTGTTTGCTAAGGATATGAATTTTGCACAAAAAATTACCACTGAATTTTCTTTTGGTGGTGGTTGTATTAATGATTGTATGTTACAATTTGTTAATAAAAATCTACCTTTTGGTGGGGTAGGCCATAGTGGTATGGGTGCCTATCACGGTAAACTTGGCTTTGATACCTTTTCACATCAAAAAGCGATGCTCAGCAAACCGCACTATTTAGATGTGCCCATTCGTTATTTTCCCTACAAAAACAAGTATAACATCTATGGTCGAATAATTGCATTTTTATCACGGTAAGCTTGTTTTTCTTCAGTAGTTCTTAAATTAAATGCAGACATTAATTTGAATCAATCGCTATTTTTTATTCAGTCAGATGCTTTTATTGGCATGGATTGGCATACGTTTTTGATAGCTTCAATAGTCTTAACCTTATCACCAGGACCAGATATTATTTATGTGCTTGTTCAAAGCATGGCCAATGGCAAAAAAAGAGGAATGGCTATTGCTTTAGGTTTGGTTTCTGGTATTATCATCCATACCACTTTGGTAGCCTTTGGTGTGGCTATACTCATTAAGCAGCATGAATTTTTATTAATCCTATTAAAGGCTTTTGGCACGTTTTACTTAATATTTTTAGCCTATCAAGTTTATAAAAGTAATGCAAAAGTTGATTTAAACATTGATGCAACAAGTAGCTCAACTTTTTTTGAAGCTTTTAGAACAGGTTTTATCATGAATGTATTAAACCCCAAAGTGACCTTGTTTTTTTTAGCTTTTTTACCTAGTTTTTTGCCTAAAGATTCTAGTAGTGTTGTGCTTGATACATATTTTTTAGGTTTGCTATTCATGCTGCAAGCCATCATCATATTTGGTGTGGTTAGTTTATTAGCTGATCAATTGGCTTTAAAATTAAGACATCATCCTGTTTTTAATGTGATCATGAAATGGGCACAAGTAATTGTTTTTTTATGTATTGCAGGTTTGCTATGGTTTACTTAATTTTACACCATGCCTCAAAACGTTAAAATCATTGAATGTCCCCGTGATGCCATGCAAGGCATTAAGACATTTATTCCCACAGACAAGAAGGTTGATTATGTGCAAGCACTTTTAAGGGTAGGTTTTGACACCATCGATGTTGGCAGTTTTGTATCACCAAAAGCTATTCCACAAATGGCAGATACTGCAGATTTGTTAAACCAATTAGATTTATCACAAACAAAAAGTAAACTATTAACCATTGTTGCTAATACGAAGGGCGCAGAAATAGCAGCGACCTTTAATCAGATAGATTATTTTGGTTTTCCTTTTTCAATTTCTGAAAATTTTCAAATGCGAAATACGCACAAAACGATTGCTGAGTCATTTATTACTTTGCAAGAAATATTAGATATTTCAGAAGCTTCAAATAAAAAAGTTGTTGCTTATTTGTCGATGGGATTTGGTAACCCTTATGGCGATCCATGGCACGTAGACATAGTCTCCAATTGGGTTGAAAAATTGGCCAACATGGGCGTAAAAATACTCTCTTTGTCTGATACTATTGGTAGTAGCACACCAGAAATTATTTCCTATTTATTTGAATCATTGATACCGAAATATCCTCATATTGAGTTTGGCGCGCATTTACACACCACCAAAGATAAATGGTATGAGAAAGTAAAAGCTGCTTTTGATGCTGGTTGTGTTCGTTTTGATGGCGCTGTTCAAGGTTTTGGTGGTTGTCCTATGGCAAAGGATGATTTAACGGGGAATATGCCTACAGAAAAACTCTTAAGTTTTTTTAATCAGGAAAAAGCGAATCATGGTTTAAACGCCCTTCATTTTGAAAGTGCCTATAATGTAGCAACGAGATTATTTGGGGCGTTTCATTAAAAATGTATATTTTCTGCATTAAACTGTATATTGTATAATGCATAATGCATAATGTATATTGTAAACTGTAAACTGCGACTGCTCACTGCGACTGAATACTAAATCAAACCTCCTTGCCTTTGTGCAATTTTGTTTGATAGCTTTTTAAATCTGACCATTTGCCAGATGCAGCTAATTCAGCTTGCTTGGGCCAAGTAGTCGGGTCATGAAGTGTATAGCGATTGCCATAATTGCTTAAAAATTCCTTCAATGTATCTGCAGATGAATTGGCTAAATCTAGCCATGTTTTAATTTCTGATTGGTTTAATAATTTTTCCAGTTTTGGTCCAATGCCTTCACTGATTTTAAAATCATTAATTTTAACTGCCTTTCCATATAATTTTTTTATTTCATCGGCGTCTGTGTGGACGAATTCTTTAATTTTAAGTTTTTGATTAAAATCCAAAGGATTTAATGATTTTTGCTGTTCGTTCTTTTTGTTATGCGGATTACTAAATGTCGCCATTAAGGTTTAGTTTTTCGCTGAAAGCATATCTATTTTATACTTGAGATCCTCGTTGGTTTCTGTCAGCTCGCGTACTTTTTTTGCAAGATATTCTTTACCGATAAAAAAGCCAACAATAAAAGAAATTATCCCTACTACTATACTGATAATGAAAGTCATGGCTAAAATTTGTTTATATTTTCGCAAAAATATGGATATCTTCTGAAATAATAGTAATATTTTTGTAAAATATTTTCTACTATGAGATTTGCTTTTATATTGATTATGATATCATTACATACTTTTCAAGCGCAAGAATTGGCGCTTTTGAAGTATAATGGTGGCGGTGATTGGTACGCTAATCCCACTTCTTTGCCTAATTTAATTAAGTATTGCAATCAAAATTTGCAAACCAAATTAAAACCAAAACACGCTATAGTTGAGGCTAATAGCATTGAACTATTTTCATATCCTTTTGTGCATTTGACGGGGCATGGCAATGTGGTTTTTTCTTCGCAAGAAGTTTCAAATTTAAGGAATTATATGTTAGCAGGTGGATTTCTGCATATCGATGATAATTATGGTTTAGATCAATACGTTCGAAAGGAAATTACAAAAATCTTTCCAGACAAGTCGCTCGTTGAATTGCCAGCTAATCATGAATTGTTTAGTGCACCCTATAGTTTTCCTGCGGGTTTACCAAAGATTCATCAGCATGATGGCAAGCCAGCCAAGGCTTTTGCTATTATCCATAATGGTCGTATAATATTGCTTTATACCTATGAAACAGATTTAGGTGATGCCTGGGAAGATCCCGAAGTTCACAATAATCCTGAGGAATTAAGGCTAAAAGCTTTTAAAATGGGTGCTAATATTATTAATTACGTTTTTAACAAATAATAATTATGATCACATCTGATACTATCGCAAAAGGCATCATCAAAGGATTTATTGGACTTGCTCTAATTTATTTTCTTGCTTTAGGGTTTTTAAAAATTTTTGAAGTTTTCATTTATTTTGTCGTAGCAATTATTCTAACTTTAATGCTCAGCCCACTTATCAAATTTTTAAAGACAAAATTGAAAATGAAAAATTTATTAGCCGTTTTTTTTTCTTTTCTTTTTGTTTTCCTTTTTATTTTTGGGATTATCATGATGATTGCTCCACTTATTTCAAGTCAAAGCAAAAGTTTAGCCTTACTAAATCCGGAATCTATTCAAAGAAATTTATTAATAACCTATAATGATTTGCAAATTTTTTTGTTATCAAAAGGTATAGATTTGTCGCAACTAATCCATGTTGAAGATCTTTTTACTAAAATTGATTTCGATTTTGTGCCCAGTCTTTTGAATGGTTTTGTTGGATTCTTAAGTAGTTTTGGTATAGGATTAGTTGCGGTTTTGTTCATTACTTTCTTCTTTATGAAAGATTTGCCAACATTTATAGCTGGATTTAAGTCAATTTTGCCTGAAAAACAAAAAGATAAGATTCTAATATCATTAGAAAAAGTAAACCATTTGTTGTCGCGGTACTTTTTAGGTCTATTAGCACAACTTTTAATTGTTTTTACTTTAAATTTCATCGTTTTATTAATTGTTGGTGTTGACTATGCTTTTACCATTGCTTTTATTTGTGCACTTTTTAATTTAATTCCTTATTTAGGCCCAATGATTGGGATGGTTTTTGCTGCCACTTTAACGATGATTAGCCACATTGGTTTCGATTTTCAAAGTGAAATTTTACCAAAAACAATTGGTGTTATCGTCGGTTTTATGATTGTACAAGCCATAGAAAATAATGTTTCGCAGCCTCTTATTTTTGCTACTTCTGTGAATTCACATCCTTTAGAAATTTTTATTATCACCATTATTTCTGGTTTGTTAATGGGGATAACAGGCATGATTATTGCCGTTCCTCTTTACACGATTATTAAAGTTTTTGCCAAAGAATTTTATCCAAACAACAAAATTGTATGGTTGTTTACCAGAAAGTTGTAGCTAAAATGAACAAAAGTATTTTTATTATAGTTTTACTTATTTCTTCATGGTCTTTTTCTCAAAAGGTCTTTTCAACAGCCTATGCTTCACAAGCAGAAGTGAAGGTTTTTGTCGTTCAATACGAAAGTCAAGCTGATTTGTTGGTTTACAAAGTAGACTATGAAAGTCAAGCAATAGCTAACAAAGGTCTTTGGTTTTTTGTTAAATATGAAAGCCAAGCAAGCAAGAAATTATTTTTTGTAGATTATGAGAGTCAAGCTGATTTGAAAATTTTCTTTGTCAAGTATCAAAGTCAAGCTGGCTGGCGAAATAAAGAGAAACAGCATTTATTGTTTTGACGATGCCTTTTGACAAGCAATTATTAAATGACGATGTTCAAGACTTTATTATTCAAAATTCTACTAATTTTGATACGCAATTAGCCTTTAAAAAAAATCCATTTTCAGGCGTAAATTATAGTGAAATATTACTGCAGGTTCATGCAAGAATTAAAGCGCAGTACAAACTACCTACTTGGTTTAAATCAGCAAAAATCATTTACCCTTCCACGGTTTCATTACAACAAACGTCATCAGAATTAACCGCTAAATATAAGGCGGGCTTGGTTAGTGGAGATGCAGGTATCGACTTAACAGGTGGTTTTGGTGTGGATAGTTTTTTCTTCGCGAAAAGATTTGACCATTTTTATTATGTTGATAGAGATGAGGTTTTGTGTCAAATGGTTGAACATAACTTTGAAGTATTAAACAGTCAAAATATTAAATCTTATCACGGCGAGAGTACAGAAATCTTAAAAAATCTTCAACAAAGGATTGATTTCATTTATTTAGACCCAGCCAGAAGAGATCAAAACAACAAAAAGGTCTTTCGTTTTGAAGACTGCGAGCCCGATGTAGTTAATAATTTGCTGTTTTATTTTGAAAAGGCCAATCAAATATTAATCAAAAGTTCACCCTTGCTAGATTTGGATTTAGCATGCTCCCAATTAAAATGGGTCAGGTCAATTCATGTAGTTGCGGTTGACCATGAGGTTAAGGAAATTTTATTTTTATTGGAAAAGAATTTTCAAAATCAAACAGAGATTCATGCGATTGATTTGACGCAAAATCTTCAGATAAGTTTTAATTATAGGTCGAAATCAAGTACGTTTGATTACGAATTGCCTTTGAAATTTTTATATCTCCCGCACCCTAGTTTAATGAAGATTGGACAGTTTGAGGTGCTTGAAAAGTTCGTTGGATTAAAAAAGTTGCATCAAAATTCACATCTATTTACAGCCAATGAATGTCATGCTGATTTTTATGGCAAGGTCTATAAAATCAATGAATGCCTGCCATATCAAAAGAATTGTCTAAAATCTAAATTAACTAATAAAAAAATGAATATTGCCTGTAGAAACTTTCCTATTAAACCTGAACAACTTAGCAAATTATGGAAAATTAAAGATGGGGGAGAAGACTATGTTTTTTTTACAACTAACAAAAATAACGAGAAAATTGTTTTATTTTGCACCAAATTATAAATTATGCGTTTAATAATTCTTTTTAGTTTTATTTCAACCTTTATTTTTGCTCAGAAGACCTGTGTTTATTCAACCAATGAAACAGATTCTATTGGCACTTTAAAAATTACAAAAGAAGTTTTGATGTATGAAAAATTATTTGGTGAATCAAAAAAATACATCTATTTCGCTTTAGGCAATGACAATGGTTTGCCCTTTTTGAGTTTATCAATTATTGAAAAGGATAATAAATTCATTCCGACCATTTGTTTTGATAATAAATCTAGGCTATATGTGCAATTAAGCAATGGTAAAATTTTATCTTTACTTTGCAACGAGGTTGAAAAATGCAGTCAGAATTTGCCAGGTGCAGAAGGAAGTTTGTTTTCTAGAATTGTCCAAGCGAATTTTTTATTTCCAAAAACTATTTGGGAAGACCTGAAAAATAATACCATAGAAATATTGAGAATTAGTTCTAGTACATCAACGCAGGACATTGTGGTCAAGGATGCGATAGAGTCCTCACTGAATAAAGATTTTTTTAGACCAAATCAAATTTTTATGGACTATTTACATTGCATTGAATAAAAATTATATAAATTACATACAATTATCACATTGATAATTTAAGGGTATGATAAACTATTGTCAAAATATTAATACTATTTACATATGAAATTATTAGAAAACAAAGTAACCATTATCACTGGTGCAAGTAGAGGAATTGGGCGAGGAATTGCTGAATTATTTGCTCAACATGGCTCAAATATTGCCTTCACCTACAGTTCATCAGTTGAATCTGCGCAAGCATTGGAAGCTGATTTGGCGCAGTATGGCGTAAAAGCAAAAGGTTATCAATCTAACGCAGCCAATTTTAATGACTCTCAAAAATTGGTTGAAGATGTGATTGCTGAATTTGGCAATGTTGATATTCTCATTAACAATGCAGGTATAACCAAGGATAATTTACTGATGAGAATTTCAGAAGAAGACTTTGATCAAGTGATTGAAGTCAACTTGAAGTCAGTTTTCAATATGACTAAAGCCGTGCAACGCATCATGTTGAAAAACCGCAAAGGCTCAATTATCAATATGAGTAGCGTGGTTGGTGTGAAAGGCAATGCCGGACAAGCCAATTATGCCGCATCAAAAGCTGGAATTTTAGGTTTTACAAAATCTGTCGCGCTAGAGTTAGGTTCGCGAAATATTCGTTGCAATGCCATTGCGCCAGGATTTATAGAAACAGAAATGACCGCTAAACTCAATGAAGACGTTGTGCAAGGCTGGCGCGATAGCATTCCGTTAAAGCGTGGTGGTACCCCAGAAGATGTCGCCAATGCCTGTCTTTTCTTAGCTTCTGACATGAGTGCTTATATCACAGGGCAAACCTTAAATGTAGATGGTGGCATGTTGACCTAATTCAATTTTTCACTTCATGTTTTCTCAGAAGAATTATTAAACCCATTAAATATTGAATGTTTCAACCTTTATTTATATTGTTCTTGCTTTAATTTTAGCAGGTGGAATTACTTATTTTCAATATTTTTATAAGAATACCATTGAAGAAAAGGTTAGAAATCTATTATCCATTTTTCGTTTTTTTGCTATATTTGGCTTGCTTTTGTTGTTACTAAATCCAAAGATTGAAAGAACGATCTTTGATAATGAAAAGCCAGTTTTAGCTGTGTTTTTTGATAATTCGGCGTCAATAAAAGCTTTGAATGCAGCTGATATTTCCAAAAGTTTTTTAAAGGAAATCAAAACACAAAGTGAGCTTAATGATAAATATGATGTTCATTTGTATGGCTTTGCTCAAGACTTGCAATTGCTAGATTCTCTAAATTTTAAAGGTCAGCAAACACAATTGGCAGAAGTGCCAAAAAATTTGAAAGGATCCTACAAACAAACCTCTACTGCGGTAGTTTTGGTTTCCGATGGGCAATCCACAATTGGTGCTGATTACCGTTACAGTTTTGATCCCAACAAACGTGTTTTTACATTGATTTTAGGCGATACGAATACAATTGTCGATTTAAAAATAGGCCAAATTAATGTGAATAAATACGCCTTGTACAAAAATAAGTTTCCAGTTGAATTTTTTGTTGAATACAATGGTTTTAAATCACTGAATGCCAATGTTTCAATTAGAAAAGGTAATCAACAAGTTTATACGCAAAGTTTAACATTTAATAATAATCAGAAGGCCAAGCGCCTTGAGGTTTTGCTTGAAGCTGCACCAGTAGGTGTTCAAGTTTATACTATTAGCGTAGAGGGTAATGTTGCGGAACAAAATAAAGTCAATAACAATCGAAATTTTGCTATTGAAGTGATTGATCAAAAAAGTGAAATAGCTATCGTTAGTCAACTCACTCACCCTGACGTGGGTGCCTTAAAAAGAGCTATTGAAAGCAACAAATATAGAAAGGTCACGGTTATCAAACCAGCTGATGTTCAAAATTTAGGGAATTATAATGCCATGATTTTGTATCAACCTGATCAAAGTTTTCAGCGTCTTTTTGATGCCAACAAAAACCTGAAAACGAATACTTTCATCATCACTGGCAAGCACACTGATTTTACTTTTTTAAATCGCGTGCAAGATCAAGTGTCATTTAATATGAGTAACGCAAAGGAAGATTATTTGGCAACTTATAAAAGAGATTTTAGCACCTTTATTCTGGATGATGTCGGTTTCAATAGTTTGCCACCTATAGAAAATGCGTATGGCAGCTTTAAATTCAATGCCAAGCATGACGATTTGCTAACTGCTCGGATTAGAAATTTGGCTTTAGACCAACCTTTGCTTACGTTTACAGAACAAGGTTTACAAAAGCAGGCTTGGCTTTTTGGTGAAAATATATGGAAATGGCGTTTACAATATCATATGACGTATCAAAAGTTTGATAAATTTGATATTTTTATCGATAAAATCATCCAATATTTATCTAGTCAAGATAAGAAAAGGCAATTGGTTGTACAACATGAATCTTTCTATAATTCGGGTGAAAGAATTGAAATTTCAGCCCAATTCTTTAATAAAAACTTTGAATTTGACGAAACTGCCAAATTGCAATTAACTTTAAAAAATAAATCAACCAACAAAACAACGATCCAAAATTTTTTGAGAGGCTCTAATGCTTATAAGTTAGACTTAGAAGGATTAGAAGCGGGTGCTTACACTTTTACGGTTACTGAAAGCAATTCAAAAGCTTCGTATAGCAGTTCCTTTGAAATTATTCCTTTTGATGTGGAAAAACAATTTCCTAATCCAAACGTTGAAGCCTTGCAATATGTGGCTAATCAAACGGATGGTAGCGCTTATTATCAAAACCAAGGGAGCCAACTCATCAAAGATTTGGTGAATGATAAACGTTATCAAACCATTCAAAAAAGCAAACAAGTGCTTTCCTCATTGATTGATTGGTACTGGCTTTTGGTGATGATTCTATTGGCTTTGGCTATTGAATGGCTGTTGAGAAAATATCACGGGTTGTTATGATGTGTTGATATTTCAGTTATATTTGTCTAAAATTTATTAAACATGTACGCATTAAACTTTATTTGGAATCCTCACGAAGGCATCGGCATCGGCTCTTTTGAAATTAAATTTTATAGCATGATGTTTATCATTGCTTTTGGTTTGGGATTAGTCATTATGCGGAAAATATATCAACGTGAGGGCTTAACCGAAAAACAACTAGATGCCATCTTTATTTACAGTATTATATCCATTTTATTAGGTGCCAGACTTGGTCATGTTATTTTTTATCAATCAGAATTATTTAGAGAGGATCCGTTTAGTATTTTGTTACCATTTAGTTTCAAAGATGGCTTTAGGTTTACGGGATTTATGGGTTTAGCCAGTCATGGTGCGGCAATTGCTATGATTATCGGCATGTGGATTTACAGTAAAAAAGTGGTTCAAAAACCTGTTTTATGGGTTTTAGATAGGGTCGTTCTGCCTGTAAGTTCAGGTGCTGTTTTTGTTCGCATTGGCAATTTTTTGAATTCAGAAATATTAGGCGATACAACCAGCAGTTTATTCGGGGTAAAATTCTTGAGAGATGCGGTTAGTAAAACCGCAGCCATGAAAGAAACAGGTCAGTCAGATGTTAATGAGGCTTATCAAGAATTATTAACCAATCCCAAATATGCCAATTTTATTCAAGCGATTCCAGCAAAACATCCGGCGCAACTTTATGAAGCTATTGCCTATGTTTTTGTTTTTGCGATCTTAATGTACTTATATTGGAAAACGGAAAAGAGAAATCAAAATGGCTATATTTTTGGCTTATTTTTAGTTTTATTGTGGGGGGTTAGATTTATCGTTGAATTTGTGAAAGAGTCACAAGCTGGCTTTGAAAAATATGAGATGTTTAACGCCCTGTCCACAGGTCAATGGTTAAGTATTCCTTTTGTGATCATAGGTTTATATTTCATGTTTAAGTCTAAACCAACAAATTAATCAGCAAAAATATGAAAGCAAAAAACCCTTTTACTTGGCTTGAGATCTATGTTGACGATCTCGCTAGAGCACAAAAATTTTATGAAGAAGTCCTTGAAATTGAAATGATTGCTATGGATACAGAAGGCAATACGATTGGATTTCATTCCAGTAAATAATAGTTTTTGAAGCAGACGCTTAGTAGGAATCAAGGTCATATGGTCCCGCTTTGCGCTATACTCCCCCAAACCTAAGCCAAGTTTAGCTAAGCGTTTTTCCAGCTTCTAAAGTCGCTGTCAAACCCTTGCAAAACTAAGGCTTAGGATTGGCGGCGGTGCCGCTCCAATCGGGGCTAGGCAAGAAAATGAGGTTTTTTGTTGAAATTATTAAAAAGATTGATTAAAGAAAATTGTTGTCAGATTAAAGTTTAAATTTACCTTATGTTTATAGACTTATAGACTACTGCCCTTTTTTTACTCATAAAATGTAGCATTTGATAAAAAATTATTACGTCCCTACGGGACTTAATTAGGGTCTGCTGAAAAATTAGCAAAAATATTTTAGCGGAGTTATTTGTCATTTCGACGTAGGAGAAATCTCATCAATACTTGTGTTTATGCGATTTCTCCTACGTCGAAATGACAACTAT
Organism: Flavobacterium sp.; assembly: GCA_044347145.1. Classification (GTDB taxonomy): domain Bacteria; phylum Bacteroidota; class Bacteroidia; order Flavobacteriales; family Flavobacteriaceae; genus Flavobacterium. The sequence continues at coordinate 83,959 of JBIIXU010000005.1, read as the reverse complement.
CGCAAAAAAAAAAAAACACTACAAATATGAGGTCTTAAATTAATCGAACTTTTTTAAGTGCACGATTTTTTTGAGGTGTTTTGCATATTTCCTTGCACTTAATTATACAAATATAGCACTTATCCGATACTATTAAAGAAATTTTTGTTTTTCAGCAGACCCTAATTACCTATTGTAAATTATATTTTCTACTAATATAAAGTCCCTAGCGGGATTAGCCCCATTAGCGGCTAAATCATGGTAGAATAAATATTTTATCGAAAATAAAAAAGTCCCGTAGGGACGACATGTAAACGGCAAATTAAATGCAAAACGTTTTTTTATCGGACAACAATGACTAAAAAAAATATAAAGTAAAGTTTTAGGTCAGTCCTTGTTTCAAATACAAAAAACTATTGGCATAATCAATCAGAGCTTCACCAGCCATCAAAATGTCTGCGCCTAAAATGCCTTTTACGGGCTTGGCTTTAAATTGTTTTAAAGCATAATTAACATGCGATAAATCCATAGCAATAATGGTATGGTCATGAATAGACCATTTGCCAATTTTGATTTCGTTTTCATGTGAAAGTTTGGTTGGCATCTCGTTTGACCCAGCACCAGTAGCCAAATGATTGGAATCAACAGCTTTTAAATCAAAAAAATCAATGTCTGAAAAATCAATGCAGCTATTCGATGCGCCCGTATCTAAAATAAAAACACCATTTTTCTTATTAATACTAGCTTTAATGAGTAAATGGTTAGTTTTAGATAATGCAAATGGTATTTTGACATAACCTTTTTGTTTGAGTATAGCTTCTAAAGAAATGGTGATTTCCATTTTAGGATTTTTAAAGGACTTAGGATTTTGGTTGGTTTTCTAGACCTTTTACTTTCATGATGGTTGCCATTGATAAAGCCTGGTTTTTCATTCGTTCAGCACATTCGCCAGCATAATTTTCATCGATACTTTCAAAAAAATAGTCGAGCCACAATTGATAATGTTTAGCTTCAAAAGGCATTTTTTGATGAATGTCTTTGTGCTTTTCAAACATATTGTTAAAATAACCACCCGTTTGCAAAAGTGACTGCGACCAAAAAGTGGTCAACAAATCTAAATGTTCTTCCAAATGGTCAGCCACATGTGACGCTTGGTTGAAAAATGGCAACATCGTTTCATCTTTTAGAAGTTTATCATAAAAGTTGGCCATGATGTATTTGATGTCAACCGCTGTGGTGATGTCTTTTTTTTGCACTATTTTCTTGTTTGCTTTTAAACATTAAGGCATTAAGATAATTAAGGCTTTAGTTTTCAATTATGTAGGAGTAATAGCCCTGAATGCAGCGGTAGCTTGGTGAAATAAACTAGGATTTTTTGTGGTTTTGGCAAAGCGACCTAAGAAGCTCTTGCCAAAGCCTACAAAAAACCTAGTTTATAAACCAACTAAAGCGGAAAGCAGGAACTAGCTCCAAAAACTATTGATAAGCCTCTATAGGCGCGCAACTGCAGACCAAATTTCTATCGCCATAGGCTTCATCCACACGTCGAACAGATGGCCAAAACTTATTGTCGTGTACATAATCTAATGGGAATGCCGCTTTTTCTCTACTATATGGCAAAACCCATTGATCAGACGTTAACATGGCCAGCGTATGCGGTGCATTTTTCAACACATTGTTGCTATCATTGGTATCAGCCGCTTCAATTTCGTGGCGGATGCTAATCATGGCATCACAAAAACGGTCTAATTCAGGCAAATCTTCAGATTCAGTTGGTTCAACCATCAGCGTGCCAGCCACTGGGAAAGAAACTGTTGGGGCATGAAAACCGTAATCCATTAAACGCTTAGCTATATCAACTACTTCAATACCTTTTTCTTTGAAAGCTCTACAATCTAAAATCATCTCGTGCGCACAACGGCCACGTTCGCCAGCGTAAAGGATAGGGTAGTGGTCTTCTAGTCGCGCTTTGATATAATTGGCATTAAGAATGGCATATTTAGTGGCATCCGTTACACCCTGTGCACCTAACATGCAAATGTAGCCGTAAGAAATTAGGCAAACCAACGCCGAACCATAAGGTGCTGAAGATATGGCTGTGATGGCTTGGTCACCACCCACACTAATAATGGGGTTGGTTGGTAAAAACGGTTTCAATTTGTCATTCACACAGATTGGCCCAACACCTGGTCCGCCACCGCCGTGTGGAATGGCAAAGGTTTTGTGTAAGTTTAAATGGCACACATCGGCACCAATGGTTGCTGGATTGGTTAAGCCTACTTGTGCATTCATATTGGCACCATCCATATAAACTAAGCCACCATTGTTATGAATGATGTCTGTAATTTCAATGATTGTACTCTCAAAAACACCATGTGTAGAAGGATAAGTCACCATTAGCGCAGATAAATTATCTTTATTAGCCAATGCTTTCTCACGTAAATCTTCAACGTCAATGTTGCCTTCAGGTGTGGTTTTTGTCACAATGATTTTCATCCCTGCCATGGCTGCAGAAGCTGGATTAGTACCATGTGCAGAAGCTGGAATTAAGCAAACATCTCTGTGATGATCACCGCGACTTAAATGATAGGCCCTGATGGTCATTAAACCAGCATATTCACCTTGTGCACCAGAATTTGGTTGCAAAGTTGTACCTGTAAAACCAGTAATTTCATTTAACTGCTTTTCAAGTTTGGTCAACATTTTGATATAACCTTGCACTTGGTCTAAAGGTTGAAAAGGGTGCAAGCTATTCCATTTAGGCATACTCAACGGTAGCATTTCGGCAGCAGCATTCAATTTCATGGTGCAAGAACCTAGAGAAATCATAGAATGGTTAAGGGCTAAATCTTTACGTTCTAATTTTTTGATGTAGCGCATTAACGCTGTTTCAGAATGATGCGCGTTGAACACCTCATGGGTTAAAAAGCTTGATTGTCTTTTTAAACTGTCTAGAATCATGGACTCATGATCTAAGGCGTTGATGGTAAAACTTTCTTTGGCAGTAGCTTTAGCAAATATGCTGATGATGACATTTAAATCGGACAAGCTCGTTGTTTCGTTTAATGAAATAGCGATGGTTTGATCATCAACATAAAAGAAATTGGTTTCGTGCGCCAATGCAACAGCTTGAACTTTTTTGGCATCAGCTTTAACAGTAATGGTGTCAAAAAAAGACGAATTGGTTTGATAAACACCTAATTTGTTTAAGGCATTAGCAAGCGTCACTGCTTTTTTATGCGTTTGACTGGCTATTTCAATTAAGCCTTTTGGTCCGTGATAGACTGCATACATGCCAGCCATAACAGCAAGAAGTACTTGCGCCGTACAAATGTTTGATGTTGCTTTTTCACGTTTAATATGTTGTTCTCTGGTTTGCAAAGCCATGCGTAAGGCGCGATTGCCATTCATGTCTTGTGTAACACCAATGATTCTGCCTGGCATGCTGCGTTTATGTTCTTCTTTTGTAGTGAAAAAACCGGCATGAGGTCCACCATAGCCCATCGGCACACCAAATCTTTGCGAAGTACCAACGACAACATCGGCGCCCATTTCTCCTGGTGATTTGAGTAAAGTTAAACTCAAGATATCAGCGGCAAAAGCCACTTTAATTTCTAGGGCTTTACATTGATTAACAAAGTTTTGAAAATCATATATTTGGCCATATTTGCCCGGATATTGAACGATAGCTCCGAAAAAATCGGTATTTAATGCGATAGTTTCATGGTCGCCCACTACCAGTTCAACGCCAATTGGTGCCGAACGTGTTTGTAAAATCGATAAGGTTTGTGGCAAAATATCCTGAGAGACGAAAAACTTATTGGTATTGTTTTTCTTTTGGTCTCTGGTTCTCACATCAAAAAGTAGTGCCATGGCTTCCGCAGCGGCGGTACCTTCATCAAGTAAAGAAGCATTGGCAATTTCCATGCCTGCTAATTCAATAACCGTTGTTTGAAAATTAAGAATGGCTTCCAATCTGCCTTGTGCTATTTCTGCTTGATAAGGCGTGTAGGCGGTATACCAACCTGGGTTTTCAAAAATATTCCGTTGAATAACCGCTGGCGTAATGGTTGGGTGATAGCCTAAACCGATGTAATTTTTAAACAATTTGTTTTCATTACCTAAGGCATGAATATGATTGAGATATTCAAATTCAGACATAGGCTTATCAAGAACAATTGGCTTTTTGAGTTTGATATCATCAGGTAAGGTTTCAAAAATCAGTTGATCTAAACTTTCTACACCTATAGCTTTGAGCATCAAGGCTTCATTTTGATTTTTTGTACCAATGTGTCTTAAGGAGAAATCAGTTGTATTCATTGAAAAAGAATATTTTTAAAAAGATGCACAAATTTATGAAGAAAAACTGCATTTATTTTAAATTATTCATTTTTTATGATTTGTTTTTTCAACTAAATGGGGTGGTTATTAACATTGCCTTAAAAATTGAAAAAAGGATAGAGACAAAATATTGGGTCTAGGTGTTTAGGATATTGGTTTTTTGGCTGCTAGGGCAGTCCCGATAATTATTAGGATTAGCAGAGTAACCTTCTAATAATTAGATGTTGGGAAACTGGTCACCCACACGAAAGGATTCAAGAGCGGGTTTTACATTAATAAACTATTAAAAATATCTAATAGAGAATTAATTTTAATTTGTAGAGCAAATATAATAAATAATTTAGAACCCACACGAAAGGATTCTGGCGGGAGCGGGAGAGCGAAGAAAACCTTTTTTTACTGTTAACTTTTCAGTTTTTTTAATATTTCGGTTTTTGTTTTGTTCCTCTAAAATTAATTATTTCTATACACCTACTTTTAATATTTACTCTGTAAACCAAATAATTATTCTTGTCAATAATTGCTTTATACAGCTTTTTAAAGGTTTCTGATTTTGGGAATAGTTCTGGATTTAAGGAAATTTGATAAATGACTCGGTCTATATTTTTTTCAAGTTGTATAATCTCTTTTGCAGTCCATTCTTTTTCTAAATATTTAATTACTTTATCTAATCCTCTTTCAGCTTGTAATGTCCATTTTACTATTAATGCCATTTCTTAAATTTGTTCATTACTGTTTCGTGACTTACAAATTCATTGTTATCGGCTTGCTTTATGCCAATTCCTATTTCTGTCAGTTCTTCAGATGATAATTCATTAAACCAATCTTTTTTATTAGCTTTTAAAAATTGTTCAAGCTTCTCTAAAAGACTTTCATCAACGGTAGTTAGCTCTTGTATAAAACTATATTTTCTAGCTGCTAAATCCATAATATTAAACTTTTTAAGTATTTTACAAATGTACAAATTCTGTTCCATATTCGCATCGTATAAGATGAAAATTATTTATCAACTGATGAAGCGCTTCTAAATTGTTATGCTCATATCATTCTGTACTAAGACCCGAGCGAAGCGAACTGACAAAGTAATCCTTTCGTGTGGCATTCTTATTTTATAGTATTCAATTAATAAACTAATCAAAATATCTAGTAGAGGATTAACTTTAATTTGTAGAGCAAATATAATAAATAATTTAGAACCCACCCGAAAGGATTCGGGCGGGAGCGGGGGGCGGGAGCGGGGGAGCGTTGGAATGTAAATATATAAAAAAATAGTTTCCAAATTTTAATAATAATTATTATATTTGCAACAGATAAAAATCTAAATACTTTTATAAATCAAAAGAAATTCAAGGAGTTTGTAACTCAAAACGTAGCACTTTAATAAATAAAACCATGATTACATTAAACCCACAATATATTAAAGATACAGCAGGTAAAAATCTTGTTATTCTTCCTCAAAAAGAGTTTGACACACTTATGGAAGAACTGGAAGAACTAGAAGATATTAAACTTTATGACGAGGCTAAAAAAGAAGATACAGGTGAACGCATACCGATGAAAGAAGCTTTTAGGATGATTGAAGCTAAAAGAAAAAATAAATGATTTACACCTTAAATTTTAGCAAAAAAGCACTTAAAGAATTAGCAAAAATCAACGACCCTTTTTATTCTAGTATTAAAGAAGCTATCACTGACCTTACTGACGACCCAAAACCGCAAGGCTACAAAAAATTAAAAGGACGTGATGGATACAGAATTAGAATAGGAAACTACCGAGTTATTTACGATATCTTTGACAAAGAATTAATTGTAGATGTTATTGCTGTTGGACATAGAAAAGATATTTATTAGTTAGATTTAAAAACAAAGCAGTTTTATAAAAATGGCGTTTTCTTTAGACACAAATAAAAACCAACCTTTTACAGTTGGTTTTTTGTTTTTTATGCTGCGAGGTCAGAGACACTCGCAGAGCGCATCAGTGCTAATAAATAGTCTTCTGAGAGCGGGTTATGCCAACTCTCACTCATAAATAAAAACTAACTGTCATTGCTGTTAGCAATCTAGTTGGTTTTTTATTTTTTATGCTGCGAGGTCAGAGACACTCGCAGAGCAATCCGTGCTAATAATTAGTCTTCGGGCAGCTGGGGGACATTCGCAGAGCGCATCAGTGCTAATAATTAGTCTTCGGGCAGCTGGGACATTCGGCGAGCACATTGCTAATTAGTTAGTCTTCTGAGAGCGGGGTCTATATTACTCTAAATATCTTAACTTAAATATCATGGTATCATTATCTTTTATTATATAAAAATTTTCATCATAATCATATTTATATAAAATGAAAGGAGGGTTAATTTCATCTAAATAAATTTTGTCATTTTTTTTATTAGCTGTATTTTCTGAAAAACATATTGTGTAAAATATGTAATTATTATTATACTTTATAGAGCCTCTATCCAAAACCCTATTTTTTATTAATACATTATTAATGGTGTCATTTTTTTGGACAATTAAATTTGAATCCTTAGATCCTAAGCAAGAAAAAAAAATAATTAAAATTAGTAATTTTAATCGTGCCATTGCCTTAATTCTTTATTTGTTGAACCTAAATTTAAATTAAAATCTATGATTGTTGCACTTGCACCAATTCCTCCATTAATTCCAATACCTAAAACATAATTATTCATCACTTTTGCATACTGAAACGAGATACCCCCACTGTAAAAGGCTCCTAAACCTAAATTTAATTACTTCTTTGTCCAAAAAACACATCGTGTCTAAAATTATTATTTCCTGAATAATACAATTTCATAACACCTACTGTTGTAGATATTGACACACCATTTGCGCCAAAGCCTCTATCATTAAAAAAATAACTTTTGCCAGCATCTAATCCCAGCTGCCGCAGGAACCCTTTCGTATGGCATTCTTATTTTATAGTTTTCCATTAACAAAATATTCAAAACATTTTGTACAGAATTTATTTTAATTAGTAAAGCAAATATAATAAATAATTTAGAACCCACACGAAAGGATTCGTGCGGGAGCCGGGGGGCTAAAAATTTAAATACTCTTAAAATTTTTATTTAAAAATAAAATTGAAATTATCATCATCTAGTTTATAAAAGTCAAAACACATCGTATCTTTATCTTTAATAACAGAAAAAAAATTGGTGTCTTTATTTTTTTTAATTAAATAAGGTGGATTAACTTCATATAAACGAGGATGATAAAGAGTTTTACCGTCATAATCTTCCTTATATTTTGTTTCCTCAAAAAGCCACTTTGGTTCTAAACTTTCATAAATTAAATGACTATCTTTTTCAAATACTATTGAATCATTTAACAAAATTGCATTGAAATGCACTGAAGATTTAGTAATAAGTATGTTTAAAGAATCTTTAAATGCTAATCGATGAACTTTTGAATGTTCAACATCAGGTCTAGTTTCTTTAAAATACCAACAATTACTGAAAAGCAATAAAACAAAAAAGACCAATATTTTATTTGTTTTTTTCATCTGCAATTTACCAATATATTTTAAATTTTAAGCTATCATTATTTTTAACTAAATACATGACATTTGAATTTGCTTTCTTATAGAGGTCAAATGGTGGCGAAATATTAGCAATAACAACATTTAATAAATCTTCTTCGTCGATAATTTCATTTTCTTTTCTGTTTTTAGCTAATTCATCTTTTAGCCAAATAGGATGATCTTTCCCTATTTGTAAAAACCTATCTCCACCGAAGTAAAATTGATTATTAAAAATAAATCCATTTTCAGTTTTAATTTTTAATACGGTTAACTGTACTTCAGTGCTTGCATTTAGTGGTTTGTAATTTTGGCGATTATCAAAATAATTGCAACTATAAACCACAAATCCTAATATAAAAATTAAAAAACTAGCTACTATTATTTTTACTCCCATTTTGTTTCTGTTCTAAAAATATTTATGTTCGCTCCAATGGTACCTATACCAAAACTAGCTCCAATGCCAATTACAAATCTTCCTTGAGGTACCGATGGTGCATAACTAAAACTAACTGATCCAGATAAACCATACAGACCTGCACCCACCGAACCTTCCCAACCTTTTCCGTAAAAACTTTCAAATTTATAAAAATTGAATTGCTTATTATTTCCAGAATAATAAAATTTAGTTAGGTCGGATCCTACTGCAGCTCCTGGTAATCCAACTCCGTAACCGCCAGAAGAAACAGTTTGTGATTGTCCTATATTTTTACCAAATAAAATATAAATTTTTCCATATTGTACATTAAAACCCGCAACAAGGGGAGTTACTCCTAAAGAACCACCAACAAAAACAGCATCAGGACCACCCAAATGTCTAGGCTGATTTGTAATTAAATATGCCGCTATATCATGTCTAATATCTCTTAAAACATTTCGTAAATTTCTAAAATAATTTTGATATTTATTTTTAGATGGACTATTGCCACTTTCACGGTGATGCCCCCCGCTCCGCGAAGCCTACTTTTGGAGGCTCTGCGAATATCTCCGACTTCGCAGCAAATATATCAATACAAATTTAAAAAATTTATATTGTTCAAGTTTTTAACATCAATTATAGGATTATCTGCCTTGAATACAGGTAATAGACCTTTACCATTTATATAATTTGATGCACTTGAATAGATATAATTTGAAGCTTTTTCCACTATGCCTGCACGTACAGGATTTAAATGAATATAATGCAATTTTGACCACATAAAATTATTGGTGTATATTTCTTCTGGATGATTACCATATTGCCAAAACTGATAGTCTTTATTTCTTGAATGACTTTCAGTGGCTAATCGAAATCTTTCCAAAAGCCATTCCCGTCTGCTTTCATTTTGTGTTTCAATTTTATTTAAAATAGTTGAGGCTGTATATTTCTTAAAATCACGGATGAGATCAGATAATTTACCATTTTCCGATTGTATTATTAAATGAATATGGTTACTCATTATGACATAGCCATAGACCAACATACCTTTATTTTTGATGCAATAATTTAAACTATCTATAACCACATCTTTGTATGTTCTTCTCGTAAAAACATCCATCCAGTCTATAATTGTAGCAGTTATAAAATGAGGTAATGCTTGGTTTCTAATTACATAGCCTTCGTGCATGATATAAAGTTTTTCATTTTGTAAAAATATAAAAAATTTCATTTAGTTATGCTGTGAAGTTATGCTGCGAAGTCAGAGACGTTTGCAGAGCAAGTCGGAGAATTTCGCAAATCAATTTGCTATTATGTTAATCTTCGTTCAGCTGGTTTTTTGTTTTTTTATTCTTTTTTTTTATGCTGCGAAGTCGGAGACATTCGCAGAGCGCATCAGTGCTAATAATTAGTCTTCTGAGAGCAAGGTTTTTTGTTTTTTTTTATGCTGCGAAGTCAGAGACCATCGCAGAGCCTTAGTGCTAATATGTTAATCTTCGGACAGCTGGGGAAATTCGCAGAGCGCATCAGTGCTAATAATTAGTCTTCTGAGAGCAAGGTTTTTTGTTTTTTTTTATGCTGCGAAGTCAGAGACCATCGCAGAGCCTTAGTGCTAATATGTTAATCTTCGTACAGCTGGGGAAATTCGCAGAGCGCATCAGTGCTAATTAGTTAGTCTTCTGAGAGCGGGGGCGTTTTTTCGTATAAATACAATCGTTTTATTTTACTTGACTCCAGTTATCGTTCATTGTCGTCTTATTCCAAAAAAAATCATCTCTCAAAGAAAATGTCTTTGGATATTTATAAACATTAATAAAAATTTTAGCGGTGTCTTTTTCATTAAGTTTTTGATACCATATGAATTCTGTATATTCTTTGTTGCTAGAAACCAAAGGACCTTCTAAATTATTTAGAATCCTTTCAGAATCTGAACTTCCAAATTGCTCAAATAAAATATTTTCTAAATCTTCTTTAGCAATGGTTTGCATTATTGAACCTGTTCTTATTGGTTTTATAATAAAAAGACTAATTATGATTATTATAAAAGCCATTATATACTTTGCTTTTTTCATCTTATTTATTAATTTTTACTGTTCCAGAATAAAAGATAGGATATGATTTACCACCAACATAAGTCATTTGCCCTGGTAAAATAGTTCTAAAACTATTAACAATTAATCCAGCGGCTGTAGCTGGGTTTCGCATAAAAATACTTCGAGCAGAATTCCATTTATGCATCTCAAAATCGTACATTCCGCCACGACCACCTAATTTACTATTGTAAGCTACTCTAACTTCATTAGTTTTCCCTATACGCTCTAAAGTTATAGTTCCGTGAACTAAAGCATCATCGGTATTAGAAAAATGCTTACCATCCAATTGAATAGACGCCAAACCATTTTTACCAAAATCAGCCATAGATACTTTACTCAAATCTAATGTGCTTAAATCAACTTCAACAGGGGAGCCATTGCCATAATTATATAAAGCTTTCGCTTCATCAAATGTTAATTTATCTTTCTTCGGTGGGTCTCCTGGTGCATCATCACCCCCATCATGCGCCAAATGATTAAACATACTCACCGCAAAGCCCGTAGCTGCACCTGCCCATATATTGCCTTTTGCTAAAGCTGCACCTCCTGCACCGGCGAGGGTTCCGAAGGCTACTGTACCAATACCATTATTTCCCCAAGAGCCTGCTATGCCTAGCCAAGGTCTAATATTTATTTTATCACCTGCACTATTAACCTCAAAAGAATCTCCACCCTGCCATAGACTACTTGCCAAACTACTCAATGAACCTGCGAGGAAGATTTAAAAATACTTCAGAGGCGCAAAGACCGCAGAGATAAATCATTTAATTAAAAGAACGTATCATTTGAAAACAAAAATAAAAAAATTTTGTTTTGGTTGGTGTTTTTAATTAAAAAAAAACCAACGATTGGGTTGGTTTTTTTTTTGCTTTATGATGTGAATGTTAGAGACTATTGTAAAGGAACGGGCGATAAAGTTAATCTTCGGTCAGTTGGGGTAATTTCTTATTAATAAGCAAAAAAAACATTATGAATATCACTGTTAGAAGAAACAATATTTTTATTCTGATATGGTTGACATCATCAACAAAAAATATTCTATAATCCACAAAATTTATTAAATACGCTACAAAACCATTGATAAGTATAACAAAAGTTAAATCTTGTGTTTTTGCATAAATGTAAGCTATAAATAAAGTTGCAAATAAAATCATAAAATAATCACCCAATTCAAGATGAATCAAAAAATACGAAATTGATACTAACCATACTGCTTTTTCAATACTAATATTCGACTTTATAGCGTTGTTAAAATAATATCCGTAAAATATTAAGGAGAAAAAAATACTTGAAACGAAAACATATGTCAGCAAAAAAGAATTTGGTTTCTCGGGGTCTAAAATACTCATGTAGTTTTTACCAAACACATTATCAAATGCATAAACGTAAATCAGATATAGGATAAAAACATTTGTAATTGTCAAAAAATAAACCACGTAATTGTATTTAAATTTATCAAATTCAATAAATGACATTAGATTTTCTTTTCTAATTTTGAACATACAAAAGCCTAATATTAGTAAGCCTCCAAATTTTAATAAAATATCTATGAAACAAAGACCTACAAAATAGAAAATATGATTGAGTTTAAAAGTTTTTAAGTTTGTCATATAAGCTTAAATTAAAGTAATTGTTAGAAATAATTGAAAATTGCGGGTTAATTTAGAATACGCCGAGCATCGAGCTAATTAGTTAATCTTCGGACAGCTGGTCTTTTTTAGATTCTATAAAAAAAACACGCCCTCTCGAACGTGTTTTTGTATAAATTTAAATCTTATTTTTTACGTTTAAGGATGTTTTATTTTCTAATCAACTTATAAGTTTTTGAAAAATCGCCAAGCGGTGAGGATATTTTTAATAAATAAACACCAGCGGCTTGTGCACTTAAGTCAATGCTTTCTTGGGTGTTTTCAATAGCACCAGTTAATAAACGCTGACCAGAGATATTATAAATTTCATAAGAAACTTCATCATACATCACTTTAGAATCGATGTAAAAAACACCATTTGACGCCGTAGGGTAGATGGTAAAGTTTTCAGCTTGCACCTCAAAAGGTTTGCTGCTCAAGAAGGTATTGCATAAATGACCATGGGTTAAAACACCCGTATTGGTTTGGTCTAACCAATTACTTAAACGGGTAGAAGTTGTGCCGCCACCAGCCCATGCCATGTGGATCCGCCCATAAAAATCATTGCCTGCAGGTGCACTGCCTGGATTTGGATTCAGAGGACTATCTGCACAAAAAGATGAACCACCAAATAATACGCCAATGAGGCGACCATTTGAGTTACGGTATAAGCCAGAACCAGACGAACCGCCTTCAGTTCTACCAAAATTCCAAGACGGGACACGCCATACATTAGCAAATTGATTATCAATAGTTACGGTAGTAGAGACTAATGTTCCAGTCTCATAAGAATATTTCATCACATCGCCACTTGGATGGTGCAAACTCCAAGCCCCACCTGCAGTTAAAGTAGGTACTGTTGGATCAATATCCCAACCTACATAACAAACATCTTGTGTATTAGGAATATTTGAGGGTAATTGTAACAAGCCAGTATCGGCATCACTGTATTTAACTCTTACTGTTGCGCCGCTACTAAATTGGTAGAAATTGGTATTTGCTACACCACCACCACCACCTGGGCATTGAGGCACTGTTGACCAATGTCTAAAACGGGCAGCAATCTGATAGGTCGTGTTAACATTTAAAGTTGATAGACAGTGAAAAGCTGTAATAATTAGGGGCACTTTGTTATTGCTTGTATTATTGATTAGCGTGCCAGAACAAAAACCATTGTTGATATCTGTACCTGATAAAAGAATAACTGTCCCTCTTTTTTGTTCTTCTTTGCCATTACCTTCAGGGCAATTGGCATCATACATACAAGATCCAGAATCATTTAAAGCTCTAAAGGCGTTGTCATTCAAAGTTCTAAAACCATGACTGACAGTGGTGATGTTAAAAGTTGATTGCCCCGCTTTGTTCGCAGGTTCGTAAAATTCAACTGTTGCCATGTTGCCTTTAATAATCCAAGAGGTCAACAGTTTTTCTGGCGAGTTATCAGCGGCCGTAAAATCACCTTGATAATTGCCTGCTGGCGTATGAATATACATTTTTGCGCCTTCTGCCATCTCAAAATTATCAAATGCAAAATTAAGCGTTTTGGCATTTTCTGAGGTGAAAGTTAAACGCCATAAACGATCGCCATTTGGCAAAGTTGTCCATGTTCCTGCATTATTAAAATTCAAATTGAATTTAAATTTTCTTGCAAAAACCCACATCCCCGTTTTACTTTGGTTTTCTGTAGCTTTTCTATACTCTGCTTCTACATCAAATTTTGGCAGTGAAATAGTTGGCACACCAGCTCTTTCAATCCCTAAAGCCTCACTAATAGGCGTACCTTCATCTTTTACTTGTGCATTAATATAGGTTAAAGCCAAAGTAGCCACAAGAAATAATAGTTTTTTCATTTTTAAAGAATAGTTAAAAGTTTAATAAACAGCAAATATAATATTTATTTCATTAATTGAAAATTTTAACATAAAAAAATGTTGCCTTCTAAATTTTAAGGGTTTTTAGGTCATAGTCTTTGACTTTTAACCTTATACTTTAACCTGCAGTTGTAATATAGTCTGTCCGTTCCCCTCCTTTGGAGGGGCTAGGGGAGGTCTGGGGCTAGGATTTAGATAAAGTCAACCACCGTCTCGCATTTACAAAAGCTTCTAGCCACGGTGAAACCTCATGAGTCATTAAATCTTTAGGATAATGTGCCCAGTTCCATGGAAAAATAGAGCGTTCTATATGCGGCATCATCACCAAATGACGACCCGTTTTGTCACACAGCATCGCCGTATTATAATCTGAGCCGTTTGGATTAGCAGGATAGCCTTCATAGCCATAAGTGGCTACCTGTTGATATTGGTCTATAGCATGTGGTAAATTAAATTTGCCTTCACCATGGGAAATCCAAACACCTAAGGTTGAGCCTTCAAGATTTGAAAGCATAACGGAATTGTTTTTTTGAATGGTCACGGACGTAAACCCGCTTTCGTGTTTGTGACTCACATTATGATGCATCTTGCCATGGTTTTCATGTTCAGGATAAATGAGTTCTAATGCCATAAATAATTGACAACCGTTGCATATACCAACAGACAAAGTATCATTTCGTTTAAAGAAATTTTCCAAGGCTAATTTAGCTTTTTCATTATATTTAAAAGAGCCTGCCCAACCTTTCGCACTACCTAAAACGTCTGAATTTGAAAAACCACCAACGGCACCTATAAATTGAACATCTTCTAGTGTTTCGCGTCCTTCAATTAAATCTGTCATATGCACATCTCTCACATCAAAACCACCTAAAAATAAGGCATTTGCCAGTTCTCGCTCAGAATTGCTACCTTTTTCTCTAATCACAGCGGCTAAAGGTCGTTTGGCTGGTCTTTCTGGTTTTTGTCCTGAAAAAATGCTTGGAAATTGATATTTTAAGGGTTGGATTTTATAATTTTCAAAACGTTTAGTAGCCTGATTGTTTTGTGTTTGTTCTTTATCTAGTAGAAAAGATGTATGATACCAAATGTCTCTGTAGGACGAAATATCAAAAGTAAAATCATTAACTTTCAACTTTTCATCGGTGGTAGGATAGCCTATTTTATAAAATTCTATATTATTGTTATTTAATGTATTATATAATATGATATCATCTTTTGCTTGAATAACTAATCCAATGTTTTCAGCAAATAGAATTTTAATCAAATCATCACCCAAGCATGACAAATCAACGTTAGCGCCAGTGTGCAAATTGGCAAAACACATTTCAAAAAGGGTGGTGATTAAACCGCCGCTACCAATATCATGCCCAGCTATAATTTGATCATCCTTAATTAAATTTTGAACAGATTCAAATGCACGTTTAAAATGTTCAGCATCAATTATGCTTGGTGTTTCAATGCCTATTTTATTTAGGGTTTGCGCAAAAGAACTGCCACCTAATTTAAAATCATCTTTTGATAGTTTGATATAAAAAAGTGAACCACCGTTGGTTTGTATAACTGGCTCAACCACTTGCTTAATGTTATGACAAGTGCTAATGGCAGAAATAATAACTGTTCCTGGCGATAAAACCTCTTGCGCTTGAGGATACTTTTGTTTCATCGACAAGGAATCTTTTCCAGTAGGAATATTGATCCCTAAGGCTATGGCGAAATCTGAACAAGCTTCAACGGCTTCATACAAGCGCGCATTTTCACTAGGGTTGTTGCAAGGCCACATCCAGTTAGCTGAAAGCGAAACGCCTTTTAATCCATGGGTTAATGGTGCAAAAACAAGATTACTTAAAGCTTCTCCTATGGCATTAAAACTACCTGCTTTTGGACTAATTAAACCGCTCATTGGTGCATGTCCAATACTAGTCGCGATGCCATTCAAACTATTGAAATCTAAAGCCATAACACCCACATTATTTAAAGGCAATTGCAATTGTCCTACGCACTGTTGTTTAGCCACTTTTCCACCAACGCAACGATCAACCTTATTAGTCAACCAATCCTTGCAGGCAACGGCTTCTATTTGTAAAACATTTTTGATGTAATTTTCTAAATGCTTGATATTGTAATCAATCTCTTGGTATTGTCGGTTAACAGTGTTATCGGTCAAAATGGTTTTTGGCGAACTACCAAACATGTCATTTAAAGCTAAGCTTAGTGGTTTTTGCGTAGGGGAAGAAATTTCAAAACGCTGATCATTAGTAATTTCGCCTACTTCATAAATGGGCGCTTTTTCTCGATTGGCTATAGCAATTAGATCATCTAAATGTTCAGGCGCAATCACTAAGCCCATACGTTCTTGACTTTCATTACCAATGATTTCTTTGCCTGATAAGGTTTGGTCACCAACGGGTAGGGCATCTAAATTAATTTTTCCGCCAGAATGTTCAACCAATTCTGACAAGCAATTGAGATGTCCACCAGCGCCATGGTCATGAATAGAAACAATGGTGTTTTCATCTTTTTCAACCATAGACCTAATCGCATTGCACACTCGTTTTTGCATTTCTGGATTTGAGCGTTGAACCGCATTTAATTCGATACCAGAATTCATTTCGCCAGTGTCTGCACTAGATACAGCTGCACCACCCATACCAATCCGATAGTTGTCGCCGCCCATCACCACAACTTTGTCGCCAACTTGTGGCATTTTTTTCAAGGCCTGTTCTTTTTTGGCATAACCAACGCCGCCTGCCAACATGATGACTTTATCAAAACCTAAAGCCCTTGGTTGTTGAATAGCATCGGTGGTTTCGTCATGTTCAAAAGTTAAAAGCGAACCTGTTATAAGTGGTTGACCAAATTTGTTCCCAAAATCTGATGCACCGTTAGAGGCTTTTATCAAAATATCCAAAGGTGTTTGATACAGCCAAGGCCTTTCTTTAAAAGTATTTTCCCACGGTCTTTGGCCATTAATTCTAGGGTAGGAGGTCATATAAACTGCTGTACCAGCCATAGGCACTGAACCTACACCGCCTGCCATGCGGTCGCGAATTTCTCCGCCAGAACCTGTGGCAGCGCCATTAAAGGGCTCGACTGTAGTCGGAAAATTGTGTGTTTCAGCTTTTAATGATAAAACGGCATCAAAGACCTTTTCTTCAAAAAGGCTAGGTTTAATGGGGTTGGTCGGCGCAAATTGCGTTGCTTTAACGCCATCAACAAAAGCGACATTGTCTTTATAGGCAGAGATGATATAATTTGGATGTGCCTCTGAAGTTTTTTTTATTAATTTAAACAAGGATGACTTTTTTTCTTCGCCGTCAATGATAAAGGTGCCATTAAAAATTTTATGTCTGCAATGTTCCGAATTAACTTGCGAAAAACCAAAGACTTCGGAATCTGTTAATTTTCTACCTAATTTTAATGACAATTCATTGAGGTAGTTAATTTCTTCTTCATTTAGGGCTAAACCTTCTTGTTGATTGAATGTTTCGATATGTTCTATGTCTATGATGGGTTGAGGCTGAATATTGATTTCAAAGATATTTTGGTCTAAAGTGAGATATTTTTCAAACAACATATAATCAAAAAGAGTTTCAACAGGCTTAGCTTCAAAAGTTTCAATTCTTTGAATACCCGCAATACCCATATTTTGCGTAATTTCAACAGCATTAGTGCTCCATGGTGTAATCATCGTTTTTCGTGGACCAATAAATATTTGACCCAAAACTTTTATTTCTTTAGCATCAATCAAAGCTTGTTCGCCAAAAAGCCAAGTTAATTTTTCTTTATCAAAATCATTTAGTAAAAGCTGCGATTGCACGGCAAAAACCTGCACTTCAGGTGAACCAAAAAAGTAAATCATATGAGATTGCATTTTAAGTTTACAAATTTATAACAATTGCTACCGATGCAAAAGAAATCAAATTAATTTTGTTAATTAGTTTTTAACAAATAAAATAGATTACATTTACCAACTTAACCTTTAAATTACTTAATCATGAAAAAAAATTATTTATTCTTTTTAGTTATTAGTGGAATAACTTACGGTCAGCATGTAATAAACTTTGACAGTTTTAACAATGGTAATGTGGTTGGACAAACACCTTTAATCTCGCTTTGGCCAGGTGGTACTTCTGCGCTTGTTACAACAGCGCAAGCCGTTTCTGGCACAAAATCAATGGTCGTCCGAAACAACACGACTGATGATGTTTTATTTGATTGTGGAAATAAAACTTCCGGCACGTGGTCTGTCAGATTCAAAGTTTATATTCCAACTGGTAAAGATGCGTTTTGGAATATTCAAAATACTTTTAGTGTGGCAACGCCTATATTTAACGGTCAATTTTTTTTCGGAAATGCTACTCAAAACCCCAATCCAGGTGGCGTAGGTTTTGATCAAGATGATACTGCCGCAGTTGCATATCCTTCAGGTCAATGGTTTACGGTTGTAAAGGTTGTTAACTTGGACACAAAGTTTTTAACCGTTAATATTAACGGTCTACCATTTTTAGTTAACCATGCTTACGCTGGTAATACGGCGACAGGCACGCCGGTTATAGCAAACTCATTAGGTGCCATTAATTTTTACTCGATTAATGCTGATAATGAGTTTTACATTGATGATTTTGAGTTAATTCAAGGCAATGCATTATCTTCAAATGCTTTTGATAAGGATGTTGTATTTAGTGTTTATCCAAATCCTACAACTGATTACGTTCATGTTAATATGACCAATAAAACAGGTCAAACTTCTTTTGAATTAGTTGATTTAACTGGCCGAGTGATTTTGACAACCAATAACGACACAATTAACATGTCTGATTTCAATTCAGGTCTTTATATCATTAACGTATTGGAAAAGGGCCAGAATATCGGTTCAACAAAAATTATGAAAAAATAAACAACAGATTCGTTTTCAAAAAAAAGCTATCAGTGAAATATTGATAGCTTTTTTTATTAGAGTTTTGATGGATTTAATAGTCTTGATATTATGGGCAATTGAAATCAATTAGATCAACTACTAGCAACTAAAATTTCCTAAAATCATTAGGCGTAATACCGAAGGTGGCTTTAAATAAAGGATTAAATACGCTTTTGCTTTTAAATCCGCACATTTCTGATATGGTTTCTATAGTATATTTATCATAATCGGAATTGGCTAACATCAATTTTGATTCATTAAGACGAAATTTATTAATATAAGTTGAAAAATTATCGCCGCTATAAATGTTTATGGCATGTGACAAATACTTTTCATTGGTTTTAATGAGACGGGCAATTTCTTTTAAACTCAAATCTGGCTTTAAATAAAATTTGGTCTTCCTCATTTCTTCTTCAAGCTTGTTGAAAATTAATTGATATTTATCAATGGTTTCTATGCTATTATAAATAGTATTTACTTTACTTAAAGTTTGTTTTAAATATAGCCAAAATGTTATGATTTGCAGCAAAAGAATGTTTGCTACTAAAATTATTGAAGTGATCGAATTATCAATGACTTTATAAAATATCCAGGTGATAATTGTAATGGGCAAAAAAATAAGGTGATAGAAATATAAATTTTTAAATAAAGGTGTTTTAAATTTAGTTAGCTTAAAATTTGTAATAGTATAAAAAATAGTCATAATTGGCAAAATGAACATTAAACCAATAAAATTTGAAAACGTCATTACAATTTCCACAATTTCGTAATAAAAAAGTGTTTTATCCTTTACAAATTGAAAGAAAATGATTGAAAATAAATTGATTGAGAATAATATGAATGGTATTAAATAGTTTTTTGCATGAATAATTTTA
This sequence comes from Flavobacterium sp., assembly GCA_044347145.1. Classification (GTDB taxonomy): domain Bacteria; phylum Bacteroidota; class Bacteroidia; order Flavobacteriales; family Flavobacteriaceae; genus Flavobacterium. Next base: position 64,305 of record JBIIXU010000005.1, on the reverse strand, counting down.
GTTGATTGTTGTAAAGCAAGTGTTAATTGAAAATGCAAAACTGGCACTAAAATTAAAAAAACAAAAAATAATAGCGCTAAAATGCCATAAAATCCTTCTGAAAAATAGGATCTAACATCAGTTGATATCCAAAAACTTGAAAAAAGTAGTAAAAAATTTATATAATATAGCACAAGGAACTTTGCGTTTTTATACTTAATATGAAACCCTATGGCAACCAAAGAGAACAGCAAAGAAGTTAAAACATATAAAAATAATCCAGTCATATCGTATTAATTTATAGAAAATCGTTTAGTTTCCGTAAATCAGAACAATTTATTTTCAGAGACAAATATAAATAATTATATATTCGCCTCCCAAAACTTTAGTAATATTATGAATAATGGTTTAAAAACTTCAATCCTTTTGTTAATTTGTATGGTAATTAGCAATAAGCTGCTTGGACAAGTTGGCATCAATACCACTTCACCTACGGCTACTTTGCATGTATTTGGTACAACGACATTGCCTGTAGCTGGCAGTCCAGTAACATTATTGTCACAAAATTTTAATAGTGCTTATAGTGTTACGCATTCTAGTCATACCCAAAGCGGTTGCGCATCCCCTGCTACTGTCAGTGGTTGGGAGCGCACAACAACTGGCGCTTCAAATATCAATTGTACTTCTTGCGGTGGTGGTGGTTGGCTTTGGATTAATTCTGATGAATCAGGATGTAGCTTAAATTCAACAGCTAGAATTGATTTTACTACAGCACCCACAAGCACAACAGTAACCATTGCTTTTGATTATAGATACAATAATTATAGTACTTCAGGAGATTCATTTCGTGCATTTTTGTGGAATAATACAACCAATGCGATAGTTGGAGCTAATCTTGTGGGCTTACTAACAGCCGACGCAAACACAAGTTTTTCAGGCACAAGAACAGTGGTAGCGGGTAACAGCTATTCTTTAAGATTTGAATATATCGGTGATTTTGATTATGGAGCTTCTGTTGATAACATAGTGGTTACAGAAACTGGCGCGCCCACGCCAGGCGTTTACACTTTCAGGTTGCAAGATGGGCAACAAGCAGCAGGTAGAGTAATGACCTCTGATGCTAACGGCAATGCTACTTGGGCAGTTGCGAGTGGTGGTGGCGCAGACCAAACCTTGAGTATTTCTGGGAATAATTTAACCATTTCTGGTGCTGGCGGTAATACCGTAGCTTTGCCAGCGGGTACAGATAGTCAGACGCTATCAATTAGCGGTAATACATTAAGTATTTCTGGTGGAAATTCTGTCACTTTGCCATCAGGTAGTAGTTCAAATACTTATACAAATGGTTTAACGCTTACAGGAACAACCGTAAGATTAGGTGGAACTTTAACACAGGACACAACTTTAAATTTAGATGACGATGATTTAATTTTTAGAAGTAGTACCACAGCTGCTTTTCCTGGAGAAATCAAAATTGAAGGAACGGATAGGGTGATGATGGAAACGAGATTTGATGATAACTATGTTAGTTTTGGTGGCGGATTTGTTTTGATTGATAGCGATGATGGTCTAACCTTTACCGATTCTGGCGGCGACACCTATACCAGAGACTTTTCGTTAGGTTTTTATAATGGAAGTTCAGGTGGGTCTTCTTTTGCTATGGGATCTATTGAATATGCTGTAGATGGTTTAAATGAATTATTATTTGAATGCTCAAGCATAAATCCATTAGCGGATAATTCAACACGGCTTGGTGGCTCTTCAAAACGATGGACGGCAGTTTGGGCTGTAAATGGCACCATTCAGACATCTGATATGAATTTAAAAAAGAATGTTGTTCCTTTACAATATGGATTAAATGAAATTTTAAAACTTAACACTTACACTTACAAATGGAAAAACCAAACTTTAGGCAAAACGCAAATACCTGAAGATTTGCAAGAAACAAAAATTGGTTTTTCTGCACAACAGTTATTTGATGTTTTACCCAATGTGGTTCAAACACATTCATGGGTTCCAGCTAATGAAGAGGGAGATTTTAAGCATATTAAAAACGAAAATTTAGGTGTAGCATATTCAGATATTATTCCGGTTGTGGTTAAGGCCATTCAAGAGCAACAAACACAAATTGAAGAGTTAAAAAAACAAAATGCCATCCTGTTGGCATTGTTAAATAAAAAATAACAAATGCTGATCAACTGTATTTAAGTGATTTGTCGAAAAATTTTAAATATAAGTTAGTGCGGTTTGAAGTTAAACGATAAAAATAATAATTGTAAGTTAAAGTTAGAATGTTTTGAGTTGAAAACCACATTTTAGTTAATTTGGTTTTTGTTTTATTTTTTAAAACATAAAAATGAAATTTCAAAAAGTACTATATTTGCGACATGTCTGCTATAAAATTTTTTCTTTATCCAATATCATGCTTATATGGCTTAATGATGTGGCTGAGGAATGGTTTATATGATGCAAAGATTTTAAAATCAAAAAAATATGCAGTCCCAATGATCAATGTTGGCAATTTGTCTTTTGGTGGGACAGGAAAAACACCCATGATCGAATATCTTATTCGGTTATTTCAGGACGATTATCAATTGGCTACCTTAAGTAGAGGATATAAAAGGAAAACAACTGGTTACCTCCTGGCAAATGAGCAGTCTAGAGCTGATGATATTGGTGATGAGCCGGCTCAATTTTATCGAAAATTTAAAAATATTTTGGTGGCCGTGGCCGAAAAAAGAACCATTGGGATTGAAAATTTGCTTGCACTACCCAATAAACCAAATATAATTCTTTTGGATGATGCTTTTCAACATCGGCAAGTAGCAGCTGGTCTGAATATCTTGCTAACCACTTTCGAAAAGCCTTTTTTTAACGATTATGTTTTGCCAATGGGTAGACTGAGAGAGTTTAGAAGAGGTTATCAGCGGGCAGACCTAATCATTGTGACCAAGTGTCCGCCAACGATTTCTGAAAATGAAAGGACTGATATCATCAATAAAATTAATCCGACACAAAAGCAAGCGGTTTATTTTTCTACAATTTCCTATGACCAGGCCATTTATAATGATAGCGAAAAGATAGAATTATCTACCTTAAACAAGCCTAAAGTAATTATAGCTGGCATTGCCAACCCTAAATTATTTATCGCTGAGGTTTATCATGATCAAGATGAAGTTTTAATTTATCCCGACCATCATCATTTTTCAAGTGAAGACCTTAAAAAAATTGGAATACTTGCGGAACATAAACTAATTTTGACTACCGAAAAAGACTATATGCGATTAAAAAATCATATAGATAACAGTAAATTATTTTATTTGCCAATAACTACAAAAATTATAAGTAACGAAGAGCAATTTAAACAACAATTAAAACAATATGTACGAGAAAATTCAAGAAACTGCTAATTTTTTAAAGAGCCAACTAATAGATTTACCAACCGTTGGGATCATTTTGGGGTCGGGTTTAGGTGATTTTGTCAACGATATCCAAATTACTAAATCAATTCCATATAGCGAAATTCCTAATTTTCCAGTTTCAACGGTGAAAGGACACAAAGGCGCATTAGTATTTGGCATGATAGGTAAGCAACAAGTTGTAGCCATGCAAGGCAGGTTTCATTATTATGAAGGTTATGATATGCAAACAGTTACATTCCCTGTGCGTGTCATGAAATTTTTAGGTGTGCAAACCTTGATTGTTTCTAATGCATCTGGTGGCGTTAATCCTGCTTATCAAGTTGGGGATGTTGTAGCCATTACTGACCATATTAATTTTTTTCCAGAACATCCATTAAGAGGTCATAACGATGAACGCCTAGGACCACGTTTTTTAAACATGAGTGAACCTTACAGCAAAAAAATGATCAAGCAGGCGATGGAAATTTCTCAAACGCTTGGGTTAAACATCAAAAAAGGTATTTATTTGGGCTTGCAAGGTCCAACTTTTGAGACGCTGGCCGAATACATGATGGTAAAAAAAGTAGGCGGCGATTGTGTTGGCATGTCAACTGTGCCAGAGGTTATTGTTGCTAAACACATGGGGATGGATTGTTTTGGAATTTCTGTAATCTCTGACATGGGCGATGAAGAAAGTATTGCTGAAGTCAATCATCATGAAGTTTTAATGGCAGTTAAAAAAGCTGAACCAAAAATGCGTTTACTGGTTAAAGAATTAATTTTAAATATATAATATTTAGCATTTTATAATTAGTTAAATTAAGTAAAAAATTTAAGTGTTTAATTACATCATTAATTTTGGAATGCAACAAAAGTTTTAATTTTTTATTTTAAAAAGTAATGTTTTTTGGCTGACTGTATTATCGTATTCTCAAAAAATCTATCAATTATCCTGATTTAAGTATATTATTTTCATTATTTTTAGTCTAAAATTGTTTTATGTTAAAAAATATGATATATTTGACCTTTTAAACTACCTATTTCCATGAGTAAACCAGAATTAACAAAAGCGTTGAGTTTCGAGGACTTCAAAAATGAAGTTTTATTTGATTATAAAATAGCATTTACATCTAGGGAATGTTCATTGCTAGGCAGGAAAGAAGTTTTAACTGGAAAAGCAAAATTTGGTATTTTTGGCGATGGAAAAGAAGTGCCTCAATTAGCCATGGCAAAAGCTTTTCAAAAAGGTGATTTTCGTTCGGGTTATTACAGAGATCAAACGTTTATGATGGCTTTAGGCTTACTCACACCTCGGCAGTTTTTTGCAGGTTTGTATGGTCATGCCGACATTAATTTTGACCCCATGAGCGGTGGCCGTCAAATGGGTGGTCATTTTGCTACACACAGTTTAGATGATGAAGGTGAATGGAAAGATTTAGTAAACCAATATAATTCAAGTTCTGATATTTCTCCTACTGCGGGGCAAATGCCTAGATTGTTAGGTTTAGCGCAGGCTTCAAAGGTTTACCGAGCGGTTGAAGGCTTAGAAGGTTTTAGTAAATTTAGCCAAAATGGCGATGAAGTGGCATGGGGAACTATCGGCAATGCGAGCACATCTGAAGGCGTATTTTTTGAAACAATTAATGCTGCCGGCGTATTGCAAGTACCTATGGTCATTTGTATTTGGGATGATGAATATGGTATTTCTGTGCCGGCAAAACATCAAACGACCAAAGAAAATATTTCTGAAATATTAAAAGGATTTCAAAGAGATGAAAATCATGATGGGTATGAAATGTTTCAAGTGAAGGGTTGGGACTATGCCAGTTTAATTAATGTTTTTGAACAAGCTAGCGAAATAGCAAGACAAGAACATGTTCCCGTTTTTATTCATGTGACGGAACTTACGCAGCCACAAGGGCACTCAACATCTGGTTCACACGAAAGATATAAAAGCCAAGAAAGATTGCAATGGGAAAAAGAAAATGATTGTAATTTAAAATTTAGAGAGTGGGCGATTGCGAATTCAATTGTAACAGAAGAGGAGCTTAATGAATTAGAAAAAGAAATAAAAAAAGAAGTCCTTCAGGCCAAAAAAGATGCTTTAGAAAGCTTTATTGGACCTATACGCGAGGAAAGACAAGAGTTAATCAATATTTTAAATGTATCGTCTGATAGCCAAATCAAAAAGATGGTGGATGACTTGCTAAAAATAAAAGATGTTTCGAGAAAGGATGTTTTGGTAACTGCTAAAAAATCTTTGAGAAGCATTGAAAATAAAACTACACTAAGTCAATGGATTGTAAATTATATTGAAAAAATTCAGCCAAAATATAGTAAGTTTTTATATTCTGAATCATTAAATAAAGTTTCAAATATCAAGGAGGTTCTGCCAGTCTATGACGGTGAAAGTGTTTTTGTGGATGGTCGCGTTTTGCTAAAAGAAAATTTTGATGTAATTTTTTCAAAACGACCTGAAGCATTAGTTTTTGGAGAAGATGCGGGCAATATTGGTGATGTGAACCAAGGGCTTGAAGGATTGCAAGAAAAATTTGGTCAGATGCGGGTAGCAGATTCAGGTATTAGAGAAGCAACGATTATTGGTCAAGGCATTGGTATGGCCATGCGTGGCTTAAGACCAATTGCTGAAATTCAATATCTCGACTATTTGCTTTATGCTTTGCAAATACTGAGCGATGATTTAGCCACTTTGCATCACAGAACTTGTGGAAAACAAAAAGCGCCATTAATTATTCGCACGAGAGGACATCGACTTGAAGGCATTTGGCATGCGGGAAGTCCAATGGGAATGATTATACATGCCTTAAGGGGAATAAATGTTTTAGTACCAAGAAATATGACTAAAGCAGCAGGCTTTTACAACACTCTATTAGATGGTGACGAACCAGCTCTTGTTATTGAATGTTTGAATGGCTATCGTTTAAAAGAACAATTACCTTCAAATATTGGCGAATTTAAAACGCCAATAGGCATTGCTGAAAGGCTACAAGACGGAACAGATATAACTATTGTTTCATACGGCTCAACCCTCAGATTGGTTCAACAAGCTGCAGAGGAATTAAAGCTTATTGGGATTTCATGTGAAATCATTGATTGTCAATCTTTGATACCTTTTGACTTGACTAAAATTTGTGTTGAAAGTTTGAAAAAAACCAACAGATTATTGGTGGTAGACGAAGATGTGCCTGGTGGCGCGTCGGCATATATCATGCAGCAAATTATAGAATATCAGGGAGGATATGATTTTTTAGATGCGCAACCAGCAACATTAACCGCAAAACCACACCGTGCACTTTATGGTTCAGATGGTGATTATTTTTCAAAACCTTCTATTGAAGATATTTTTGAAAAGGTCTATGCCATTATGCATGAATCTCATCCTGATAGATATCCAAAATTGTACTAATAGTATAAAATATGTCTATATTTCGTGTCTGAATATAGCGATAAAATTAGACTAAAAAAAAATGAGTTCAATAATCTATTGAGCTCATTTTTTTTTAACCAATTATAAATTACTTAAAAACTATCTGATGCTTACGCTTTGTGCGAAAGTTTTTTTTACAGATTGTGAGTATCCAATTAGTTCTTAGACAAATTCTTCATTTCTTTTTCAATCATGTCATAAAATTCATCAATTTTTGGCATAATGATGATTTTTGTACGTCTATTGATTGATCGATTTTCCGCTGTAGTGTTAGGAACTAAAGGTAAAAACTCACTTCTACCAGCTGCAATTAGCTGTGAAGCTTTGACATTATGTTTCCCAACTAATTCTCTGACGATAGCTGTTGAGCGTTTCACACTTAAATCCCAATTATCAAGTAATTGACCATTTTTGTATGGCACGTTATCTGTATGACCTTCTACCAAACATTCAAAAGTGGGTTTATCATTGATTACTTTAGCGACCTTGGCTAAAATTTCACTAGCTCTAATAGTGATGTCATAACTCCCTGATTTAAATAACATTTTGTCAGATAGTGAAATGAAAACAACACCTTTTTCAACATTAACCTCAATGTCTGGATCATTTAGACCAACTTCTCTCTTTAATGAAGTAACTAAAGCTAAAGTCACAGAATCTTTTTTAGTTAAGGCATCCTGCAAACGATTAATTTTAACATCTTTTTCTCTCAAACTTTCAAGGAATTTTTCAACATTTTGCGCGCCTTTTGCAGACAACACGGTTAAATTATTAACCTTGTCTGACAAATCTTTGTTTGATTTATCTAATAGATTGTTTTTATCACGCAATAAAGTCATTTGGTCATTTAATCCCTCTTTCTCTTTTAGACAAAGATTAAGTTTCATTGTTGTAGAATTCAATAGATCTTGGCATTCTTTGTTTTTCTGTTCAATTTCCAAAAACTTTTTCTTAGAAACGCATGAATTAAATAATACCAAGCTCATGGCAAAAATCAGTACTTTTTTCATTTGATGGATTTTTAAAATTAGTCTTGCAAATTTAGCCTTTTTAAACATCAAAAAAATATAAGTTTTTGTTAATCTTTAAAAGTTTTATAGCCTTGAAAATAATAGGACCAGATGATTGAGTATTTATGAAAATAGTCATTTTTACTTGCAGCCCGTTTTTTCAGTTTAAAAAAAACTTTATAAAAAGCAAAATGAGCTTTTAAAATAGAAATAAAATGATGAACATGGCCTGATAGTAAAAATTTTATGCCAATCAATCCATCAATACATAATCTGCCAAATAATCTACGATACCTGACGGTAGTGGGCAAATTTTTATTCAACATAAAGAGTGAATTTCTAAAATTCAGAAAGGTTTTATGCGGACTGCTATCATTCAAGGTAGCACCACCAAGATGATAAACGGTGCTTTTGCCTTGATAATAAACCTTGTAATTATTATTTTTTAATCGCCAACAGAGATCTATTTCCTCTTGGTGCGCGAAAAAAGAAGCATCAAAACCATCCACGTTTTGAAACGCCTCTTTTCTTAAGAACAAGCAAGCACCTGAAGCCCAAAAAATTTCTTTTGAGTCATTGTATTGTCCTTCATCTTTTTCGATTTTATCAAAGAGCCGACCTCTGCAATAAGGCACACCAAAGGCGTCAATAAAACCGCCAGCCGCTCCTGCGTATTCAAAATATGCTGGTTTTTTGTCATCAAGTATTTTTGGTTGTATAGCTGCAATGGTTTCATCCTGTGCAAAAAGTTCTAAAATTGGTTCCAACCAATTGGCCGTCACGCGAATGTCAGAGTTTAATAAACAAAAGTAGTCTTCTCTTAAATCTTTCAACCCTAGGTTATAACCACCTGCATAGCCATAGTTTTCATCCAAGCAAATAAGGTTTATTTCAGGGTAATTTTCTTTTAAAAATTGTAAACTTTTATCAGTAGAAGCATTGTCAATCACATATAAATTGGCTAAATCAGAAAAGGCACAAACACTTGGCAAGTACTGTTCAAGTAATGGCGCACCGTTGTAATTTAAGATGACTACTGCTACTTTTTTAGGCATGGGTTGATTTATAAATTGGAATTTCCTTTAAAAAAACATAGCTCTTGTCTTCAAAATTCATTTGACAAAAAGTATGTTGAAAGCCGTTACAAACATATAAATATTTGGCATTAAAAACCATATTATATCTAGCAATTTGATCAAAGGTTTCTTGTGATATTTTGATTTGCGGTGCCTTGCATTCAATTAAAATAATAATTTCGCCATTTGGGTTTTGAACTAAAACATCAGTGCGTTTGATGGTTTGATTGAGGTTAAGTTGCTTTTCTACAGCCAAATGCGACTTTGGGTAATTTAAATCGGTGGTTAAAAAATGAATGACGTGCTGTCTTACCCATTCTTCAGGTGTTAATACAACAAATTTTTTACGGACGATGTCAAATATAAATGTAATATTTTCGCTATTTTTGAAGCGAAATTGATAAGTAGGAAAATTGAGTTTAGGTAGCTTAATCATCTGCAAGGCAAATTTACAACAAATGGAGCAGTATCAAAAAATAATTAATGACATAAAAAATAAAAAGATCAAACCACTCTATTTATTGATGGGTGAGGAGAGTTTTTATCTTGATATTGTAGCAGATTATATTGAAGATCATTTATTATCAGAAGAAGATAAGAGCTTTAATCAAGTGGTTTTATATGGAAGAGATGTAAGTGTAGATCAAGTGCTAGAAACAGCCAAGCGCTATCCGATGATGGCCGAAAGACAATTAGTTATCGTTAAAGAAGCACAAGACTTAAAAGATATTAAGTTGTTTGAGCAATATGCCGAAAAACCGCTTGAATCAACAGTTTTGGTATTTGTTCATAAATATAAAAGTGTTGCTAAAAACACTAAGTTTTATAAAAACTGTGAAAAGAATGGTGTTGTTTTAAATAGCGAAAAGATTAAAGATTATAAGTTAACCCAATGGATTGAAGGTTTTGTAAGAGAAAAAGGCTATCAAATTCAACCTAAAGCGGCAATGATGCTAGCCGAATTTCTAGGTAATGATTTGCAAAAAATAAACAATGAATTAGATAAATTGTTCATCATTCTGCCAAAACCTGGACCCATTACACCAGATGCGATTGAAAAAAATATTGGTTTTAGTAAAGATTTCAATATTTTTGAATTGCAAAATGCCATTGGTGCAAAAAAGGAAGTCAAAGCCTTGCAAATTTTTCAGCACTTTGCACAAAATCCGAAAGAGTATCCAATTGTTTTAGTAATAGGGATGTTGTTTTCTTATTTTTCAAAAGTATTGCTTTATCATGGTTTGCCAAATAAAGCAGATGCCGCGGCTGTATTGAAAATTTCTCCATTTTTTGTAAAAGATTATCAAGAAGCTGCGCGCAATTTTCCCATGCGAAAAGTAAGCGATCTCATCAATGCGATAAAAAAAATGGATGTTAAATCAAAAGGTGTCGGTGCAATTCAACTCAACGAAATGGAACTTTATAAAGATTTCTTAATTCAACTTTTCAGATAAATAAATAGTAAGCGCATGAAAATATTATTGTCACCAGCCAAAACACTTAATTTTGAGTCGCCTAAACCGTTGAACTTTTATTCGCATCTTCGTTTTATAAAACAATCAGAAGCGATAGATAAAGTTTTAAAAAAGAAAAAAACTTACGAACTGATTAATTTGATGGACATATCAGAAAATCTGGCTCAGCTAAATTATGAACGCAACCAACTGAGAGATTTAAAAGAGTTTACAGATCAAAATGCCAGACAAGCCATTTTTGCCTTTGATGGTGATGTTTATGCTGGCTTTGATGCCTATTCTTTAAAGGAAAATCAAATTGAATACACCCAAAACACCATTCGTATTTTGTCAGGATTGTATGGTTTAATCAAACCTTTCGATTTGATACAACCTTATCGACTAGAAATGGGAACACCAATGCCTGTTGGCTCAAACAAAAACCTTTACGAATTCTGGCAAAAAAAATTGACTAAATCACTATCGGATGAATTAGCAACAAACGAGTACATTATCAATTTAGCAAGCAAAGAATATGCCAGCGCAATTAAGCTCAAATCTTTTGGTGCACAAGTCATAACACCTGAATTTAAAGAGTTTAAGAACGGGAAATATAGTGTGATTAGTTTTTTTGCAAAAAAAGCGAGGGGTCAAATGGCGCGTTATATTGTTGACCATCAAATTGAAAATGTAGAAAACATCAAAGCTTTTAATATGGACAATTATCGTTTTGATGCCAATTTATCAAAAGGCAACCAATGGGTTTTTACCCGTTAGTTACAGTGCTTATAAAGTGTAAAACGTCATCAAATTCAACTTGATAATCAAACCATTTTACATTTGAATTTTTCTTAAACCAGGTAATTTGTCTTTTAGCAAAATTTCTTGTGTTTTGTTTTATTTTTTCAATGGCTTCATCTTGTGATAATTGACCATCAAAACAATCAAAAAGTTCTTTATAACCAACCGTTTGCAAGGCATTTAGTTTTTTGTATTGATAGAGAGCCTTGGCTTCTTCAATCAAACCTTCTTTAACCATAAGGTCTACCCGGTGATTGATACGCTGATAGAGCACTTCTCTGTCAGCCTGGAGACCAATCAATATGGTTTTAAAATTTCGCGAACTATTTTTTTTATTAATAAAAGTAGAATAGGGGAGACCGCTACTCAAACAAACTTCTAAAAAACGCATCATCCGTTGCGGATTTTGCAAAGTTTGAGGGTTGTTTTCGTTCAAAAAATGATAATACTCTGGGTCTAACAGTGCCAAATTCTCTTGCAAATAAAATAAACCATGTGTGTCATATTGCGCAATTATTTCTTCGCGCAACCCATTTTTAATGGTAGGAAAATCATCTAGGCCGTCGATTAAAGCGTTAACATATAATCCAGAACCGCCAACAGCAACAACAACTTCATTAGTCTGAAATAGCTGGTCTAAGAGATTTATACTTTCTAATTCATAGTCTCCAACATTAAACGAATCAAAAATACTTTTACTTTGAATGAAATAGTGTTTAACTGCTTTCAATTCGTCCGCAGTAGGCACGGCAGTACCAATCGACATTTCTTTAAAAATTTGTCTACTATCAGTTGAAACAATTTCTGTGTCAAAATAATTAGCCAATTTAATACTTAAGGCTGTTTTTCCTATAGCAGTGGGTCCAACAATAACCACGAGATAATTAGTCATATAATTTTTCGCCACAATTATCACAAAATTTAGCATCAATGGCGTGACGTTCTGAGCCACAACTTTTACAAATCACAACGGTTTTGGACATCTTGTCTAATCCGCCTTTGGCTAATTCAGCTGTAACAATACCTGTTGGCACAGCAATAATGCCATAACCCATGATCATCACTATTGAAGCTAAAAATTGCCCAAGTGGCGTTATAGGTGAAATATCGCCATAGCCAACCGTGGTTAGTGTCACAATGCACCAATAAATTGATGTTGGGATACTCGTAAATCCACTTTCCTTACCCTCAATTACATACATTAATGAACCAATAATCACTGAATTTACTAATATAAAATAAATAAACACAATAATTTTGCCTCTACTGGCGAACAGTGCTTTTTTCAGATGCATAGATTGTCCAACAAACATCGGATGGTTTAATATTTTAAACAAGCGCAAAAGTCTTAAAGCTCTCACAATGCCAAAAATTTTTGAACCAGCAAAAAATAGGGACAAATACATGGGTAAAATAGCAATTAAATCAATAATACCATAAATACTAAAAATATAATTTTTTGGTTTTTTAATAACAATAATTCTTAAAATATATTCTAAAGTAAAGAATATAGTAATAATCCACTCCAAGGCTATCAAAGTATCGTGATGCATTTTGTCAAAGCCCTCAACGGTTTCGAGCATAAATAAAATTACGCTCAATAGGATTAAAAACAGTAAAATTAAATCAAAAAGCCTGCCCCAAACGGTATGTGTACCATAAATGATGACATAGGTTTCCCTTTTAAATTTTTCAAAAGCTGACCATTGGCTTTTCATTAGAAAATATATTTTTGCAAACTTAAAAAACTTTACAAATATAATAGCTAAATTTGCATTTTAATCTTATATGAAAATTATTATAGCTGGCGCTGGAGAGGTTGGTTTTCACTTGGCCAAATTATTAGCTAAAGAATCACAAGATATTGTGATCATTGATTTAGACAAACATAAACTAAACTTTATTGAATCTAAATTGGATGTGATTACCATTGAAGGAGATTGTACCTCGTTCAAAGTTTTAAGGCAAGCTAAAGTTGATATTTCTGATATCTTTATTGCAGTTACTGAAATGCAAGATACCAATTTAACAAGTGCAATGATTGCTAAACGATTAGGTTGTAAAAAAACAATAGCACGCGTTTCAAACACAGAATATTTACAAAGAGAAAATGCCATTCCTATTATGAGAAGTGGCATTGACAGCATTATTTCGCCTGAACAATTAGCAGCTGATGAAATAATTGCCTTAGTAGAAAACGCACAATTCAACGGTATTCATCCGTTTGAAAAGGGCGAACTAAACCTTATTGGCATCAAAGTAAATGAAAAATCCTGTTTGCTAAAGGACTGTTTAGGTGAGGTCTTTAAACTTTCGGAAACGCAAAAACTTTTTAAACCCATAGCCATTATTAGAGAACATAATGGAGGCTATGAAACGATTATTCCTGAAGAGCGTTTACAATTAAAAGAAGAAGATTTAATTTATTTTATTGCAAAAAAAGAAGCGAAGGTTCAACTAGCCACTTTTGCTGGTATCAAAGACAATTCACTTAAATCTATTGTAGTGTTGGGTGCTGGAAGAATTGGTACAAAAACCACTAATAAATTATTGAAACTAGGTTATAGAGTAAAATTAATCGAGCGGGAAGAGCGCGTTGCCGAGAAAGTTGCGGAGGACATTTTAGATGCCACAATCATATTTGGTGATGCAAGAGATACGGATGTTTTACTGGAGGCGGGGATTGAGGAAACAGATATTTTAATAGCTGTTACGGGCAGATCTGAAACAAACATTATGGCTTCCTTGTTGTCTAAAAGTAAAGGTGTCAAAAAAACCATTGCTTTGGTAGAAAATGTAGACTATATCAATTTGAGCCAAGATATTGGCATTTCATCTTTTGTCAATAAAAAGTTGTTGGCGGCAGATCATATTTTTAAATTCGTTAGAAAAGGTCACGTTTTGGATATGACGCATTTATCTGATTTTGAAGCCGAAGTTTTAGAATTTAAAGTAAGAGAAAATAGCAAAATAGAAAACAAAAGTATCAAAGAACTAAAGTTACCAGCTGATTTGATCATAGCTGGTATAATTAGAAAAAAGGAAGGCATTATTGCCACAAAGGATGATGTTTTTCTAGCCGGAGATAAAGTTGTTCTTTTTGCCAAACCAAACGCCATCGATAAAGCTGAAGACTTGTTTTTGGAAAAGTCGTTTTTAAATAAAATTTTTAATGGGGTTATTTAAAAAGATTAACTTTTCTATTATTTTCAATTTGTTAGGCATGCTGCTAATAATGAATGGTTTATTTATGTTCGCTGCCTATTTGATGGAGTTGTACTATGATCAAGGTTTATCATTAAATTTATTTTTGGCTGCTTTTACAACAGTTCTTGCAGGTTCTTTTTTATATTTTAAGACAAAAAGTGGATCAAAAAAAATTGCCAATCGAGAAGGATATTTGGTGGTCGGTATAGGTTGGATATTATTAACGGGGACTGGTACTTTTCCTTATTTATTTTCAAGTTTTAACCTAAGTGATGCCATTTTAGAAAAAAACAATTTCAGTTTTATTAATTTGTTCTTTGAAAGTGCATCAGGATATACCACCACTGGTTCAACTATTTTAAATGATATCGAAATTTTACCACATTCACTTTTGTTTTGGAGAAGTTTAACACATTGGATTGGCGGTATGGGTATTATCGTTTTAACCATTGCAATCTTACCTTTTTTAGGCATTGGCGGAATGCAGCTTTTTATTGCGGAAGCACCAGGAATTACAGCTGATAAGCTTCATCCAAGAATTACAGATACAGCTAAACGATTGTGGCTTATTTATATATTTCTAACCTTTGTACAAACATTATTTTTAAAATTAGCGGGAATGAACTGGTTTGATGCGATTAATCATGCCATGAGCACATTATCAACGGGAGGATTTTCAACAAAAAATGCAAGCATAGCCTTTTGGAATGATACGCCTTTGATACAATATATTATCATTCTATTCATGTTTCTAGCTGGAGCTAATTTTATCCTCAATTATTTTTTGTTAAAATTTCAATTTAAGAAAATTATTGCAGATGAAGAATTCCGATATTATGCAGGCATTGTAGTAGTTGCTACTATTGTTGTCAGTTTTTGTATTTATCAATTTTCAGACCCCTTGCTGTCATCCATAAACCACGAAAGTGATATATTTAAAACAGGTGGCCAAATGAATTACACTGTTGAAGCATCGATTAGGCATGCTTTGTTTTCAATTGTTTCAGTGATTACCACGACTGGCTTTGTCAGTGCGGATTTTTCTATATGGACGCCTTTTGTCAGCGTTGTTTTCTTTGCTTTAATGTTTTTAGGTGGCTCTGCAGGCTCAACCGCTGGCGGTGTTAAAGTTGTAAGGCATATCGTCTTAATAAAAAATGGCTGGACAGAGTTTAAACGCATGATGCATCCTAATGCCATTATTCCGGTGGTTTTAAACAATAAAGCGGTTTCTCAAAAAATTGTTTATCAAGTTTTAGCTTTTTTTATGATTTACATGCTCATTTTTATTTTTGGCTCAATCATCATGTCTTTTTTAATCAAAGATGTTGTTGCCTCAGATAAATCATTAATATCAGCCTTAACTGTTACCGCCACTTCCCTTGGCAATATAGGTCCAGCTTTTGGGCATTTTTCACCAGTACTTAATTTTAGTGCTTTAACGGATGTTGGCAAATTGTTTTCAGCTTTTCTAATGATTTTAGGACGCTTAGAATTGTTTACGATTTTAATTTTGTTGACCCCTACATTTTGGCGTAAATAAAAAAAAAGCCTTTGCGGGGCTTTTTTTATTTTATTTAGAGGTGCTAAAAGCGTTCTACTCGTTACATTGTTTAACAATTATATCATAGGCTTCTTTCTTGCCATAAGTGAAAGCTTTGTGAAAATCATCACAGGCATTTTTCTTCAATTTAAACGACAATCGAATTTGTGCACGCATAAAATAATATTCGCCATTCGATTCATCAATTGCAAGAGCTGTATTTAAATCAGCTAATGCACCCTTCATATCTTTCATTTTGTCCTTAACTATGGCTCTAAAATAGAAAGATTCTGCATTCTTGGGATCAATAGTAAGCGCGATACCTAGTTCTCTTAAAGCTTCTGAATTAAAACCTAATTCTGCCCAACATCTGCCTTTATAATTATAAGCTAAATTATTTTTAGAATCAATTTTTATACTTTTGTTTAAATCTTCTAAAGCATTTTTGATATCATTTAAGTGAAATTTGGCAACGCCTCTATAAAAATAGGCATTTGATAACAACGGGTCTATTGCAATCGCTGACGACAAGTTGATGATGGCATTGTCATAATCTTTTTTACCTATCAATGAAATGCCGGTTTTCAAATGATCTGCCTAACTTGCCATTTTTGATGCCGGCTCAGCTTCATTTGAAATAGCGGGACTATCATTTTCAGTGGTTGTCCCATTTTTTTTGCTAGGTTTTGCCTTTTTATTCTTATTTTCTTGATTCTCTTTTTCTGAAACTTCAACAGTTTCAACGGGCGTCTGGCCTATCGCGCTAAGTGAAAGTAAGACCACAAAAAGTAAAAAAGCTTTTTTCATGATTTTATTAATTAGTGTTTAGTTCCCTTTGGCATGGTCAGCCAAAAATTGTGCCAAACCAATATCTGTTAAAGGGTGTTTAAGTAATCCCAAAATAGCAGACAAAGGACCAGTCATGACATCAGCCCCTAACTTTGCACAGTCAATGATATGCATCGTATGTCTAACAGATGCAGCTAAAATTTCAGTCTCAAAACCATAATTATCATAAATGTCTCTTATTTCTTCAATTAAATGTAAACCATTAGTTGAAATATCATCTAAGCGTCCAATAAATGGTGAAACATAGGTTGCACCAGCCTTTGCAGCTAATAGTGCCTGACCAGCAGAAAAAACTAGTGTCACGTTAGTTTTTATGCCTTTCTCTGTAAAATATTTACAAGCCTTAATGCCTTCTTTGGTCATTGGTAGCTTCACAACTATTTGCGGATGCAAGTCGGCCAATTCCTCACCTTCTTTTTTCATGCCTTCAAAATCAATAGCAATAACTTCAGCACTAACATCACCATCTACTATGTTGCATATGTCAACATAATGCTTAAGAATATTATTTTTTCCTGTAATACCTTCTTTAGCCATTAATGAAGGATTGGTGGTTACACCATCTAAAATACCTAAAGATTGCGCTTCTTTGATTTGTTCTAAATTGGCAGTATCAATAAAAAATTTCATATAATAATGTTGATTAAGTGTTTATTAGTAAAGGCAAATTTACAATAATTTTTTAATTTACGTTTTTTGATTATTTATTAAAAGTTTTTCAAACCATAAATCTGGCAATACACGCTTTAAAACAATGGCAAACGTTTGCATAAAACTGCCTACTTTGTAGTGTATTTTTGGTTTTTTTGTGCGTAGAATTTTTTCTACTGCCAGGCCAATATCTTGTGGGTTATTGCCATCAGCCACATGCGTATTCATGGTTTCCAAACAATTTTTATAAGCGCTATAATAGGCCGAATCTTCATGTAATGGTTCATGATATCTGTTATCAGCAATATTTGTAGCAAAATCTCCTGGCGCGAGGTTTACCACATCAATTTTATAGGGTTTTAGTTCCATTCTTAAACCTTCTGTTAATATTTCTAAAGCTGCTTTTGAGGAGGAATAAATGCTGCGAAAGGGCAAACCAACATAGCCTGCAATGGAAGTAATATTGATGATTAAACCACTTTGGTTGGCACGCATTTTTGGCAAAAAAAATTGCATCAGCTGCATAGGACCAAAAAAGTTAATTTGAAAGTTTTTTAATACTTCGCTTTTGGATAATTCCTCAAGTGGACCAGTGATGCCAACCCCGGCGTTGTTGATTAGGACATCAATTGTTTCATAATTTTCGAAATATCTATCAACACAGCTGCGGATAGATTCGTCACTATTGAGATCCAGTGGCAACAATGGGTAGGGTAGATTATACTTTTCAGGCGTTCGGCTGGTGCCAATCACATGAAAACCTTTTTGGTGAAGATGGGTTGCAATGGCTTGCCCAATGCCCGAAGATGCGCCAGTAATCAGTATTTTTTTCGACTCTAAACTCACTTAATGAATATGTTTTTCAGCATGATAAGATGATCTAACTAAAGCGCCGCTTTCAACATGTCTAAAACCCAAATTTTTGCCGATTTCTTCATATTTTTTGAATTGTTCTGGTGTAATATATTCTTTCACCGGCAAATGTTTTTTTGAAGGTTGCAAATATTGTCCAATAGTTACCACTTCTACCTTGGCATCTCTTAAATCGTGCAAAGTTTCAATAACTTCAGCTTCCGTTTCGCCTAATCCCAGCATAATACCAGATTTAGTACGTCTTGCACCATTTTCTTTTAAATATTTTAGCACACCCATTGATCGTTCATATTTGGCTTGAATTCGCACTTCTCTCGTTAGGCGCTTAACGGTTTCAATATTATGGGATATCACTTCTGGGTTGGCTTCTAAAATTCTATTCAAATGTTTTTCAATACCTTGAAAATCTGGAATTAAAGTTTCAATAGTTGTTTGAGGATTCATGCGATAAATGGCATTAATTGTTTCATACCAAATAATTGAACCCATGTCTTTTAAATCATCGCGATCAACACTAGTAATAACTGCATGTTTGATTTTCATGATTTGTATCGACTGCGCCACTTTTTCAGGTTCATCCCAATCAACGTTTTCAGGTCTGCCGGTTTTTACGCCGCAAAAACCACAAGAACGCGTGCAAATATTACCTAAAATCATGAATGTTGCAGTGCCTTCGCCCCAGCATTCACCCATATTAGGGCAACTGCCTGATGTGCAAATGGTGTTTAACTTATACTTGTCTACCAATCCCCTTAACTCAGTATATTTTTGACCAATTGGAAGCTTTACTCTTAACCATTTTGGTTTGCCTACTGGTGGTTGACTGTTTTCAATAACTGTATCCATCGACTAAAAACTAAGTTGCAAAAATAAGGAAATTTTAGTTTATAATTTTTTATAAGTTATAATTTAACTTAAAAAAAACAACCCCGAAAATTTACTTTTCGAGGTTGCCTACTTTATTAAATGTTTATTGAACTTTAAACTTTAAATTTTTAAACTTTGTAGTTACAAGGAGATTGCTTCTTCCGATAGCTATCGGAATCTCAATGACAACGTGAAATCTAAAACTTTTAAACCTTAAAAAAGTCCACCACCCTGTGTTTCATTTTTGTCTCTATTTTTGCGTTGTAAAGCACGGTTTTTGCCAGCACCAAATCTGTAGTTAAAATTGATGTTTAACATGCGACTTTCCCATCTAAACTGTCCAACAACAACATCTGGATTTTCTCCATTGAATCTCGCGCGCATCGTATTAAAAATATCATTTACCCTAACACTAATGGAGCCTTTTCCTTTAAAAAGATTTTGTCTCACCCCTAAATCCATGCGCCACATGTCTTCACTATTAAACTGTAGATCATCCACAGGACCTCTATAAAGAGCAAAATAGGTAATGGTAAAATCTTTGCTAACTTTAAAAGTATGATTCATTCTCGCATTATATGGAATCGTTGTCACATTTTTTTGCACTAAATTAAGGTTGATGTCTTCAACAATTCCTGTCACTTCGCTCACATAAACATCTACACCAAAATTCAAACCCCATACTTTACTGAAATTTAAATTGCCAGAAACTTCAAAACCATAATTGATGTTGTTGTCAAAATTGCCAAAAGACATTAATCTTTTATTAGGATCATACGGACTCTGACGCCATACTTGCGTAATTCTATCATTAATCAATCTGAAAAATGTGCCTGCAGTAATAGACCCTATTTTGCTAGTTCTCGTATAATTTAATTCTATAGAATTTGTGAATTGAGGCACTAAAAACGGGTTACCTTCTTGATCAATGGTTGGGCTACTCCAATCTCTAATGGGGTTGACTTGACCTATACTTGGCCTGTCTACACGTCGAGAATAACTCATGTTAAAGCTATTTTTTTCGTTTTTGGCATAAGTCACAAAAGCTGAAGGATAAACCGTGAATATTTTATCCGCAAAGGTACCATTTGGTTGACCCACCCGTCTAAAATCAGCCATGGCCTCAAAATATTCTACACGTGCACCTACTTGGTAGCTCCATTTGCCATGCGTTTGTCCAAAATTCGAGTAGGCACTATAGATATTTCTTCTATAATTAAAATCTGAAAAATAGGCGTTATTTTGAAAGAAATCATTATCAGTTTTGTCGGTTCTACTTTCTAATCCAGCTTCCAATTTTGATTTGGCATTAATAGGATTTACGTAATCAAGATTAAATATATAATTCTTACCTAGTGTTGAAATATCATTTTTAGCGCCAAGTAATCTTGGTAATCCAAAATAAAACTGACTGTCTTCTTCTCTTAGGTTTTCATTATAGTTGGCTTCAAACTCTAATGTATGATTCTCTTTATCAAATACTTTTTTGTATTGCAAATTATAGGTCTGATTTCTACTTGGATTTTGACTTTCAAAATTTTGGATGATATTTGGGTTTGCACCATTCAAAAATTCAACCGTAGTGCCAAACTCGCCTCTATTTCTATTAATACTTTGAATAGTAAAAAATGACAAGGTGTTTTTATCATTGATGTAAAAATCAACGCCTGTTTTTGTAAAGTAGTTCTTGTTGTAATTATTGATGGTAAAATCAGATTGATTACTATTGTTAGGGGTCGCTCTATTTACACTATTCAGGTAACCAAAATTATTATATCTACCAATATTTGAAGATATGGTGCTGTAAATATTAAACTTATTCACGCGATAATTCATGTCTAGTGAACCATTTCCTTTTGGCGTAATACCAATATTAGTCCCTAAATTGATGCTACCATTAAACCCTAAATTAGCATTTTTCTTTAACACAATATTGATGATTCCACTCATACCTTCTGGATTAAATTTAGCAGAAGGATTGGTTATTAATTCAACACTTTTTATAGAGGTAGAAGGAATTTGTTGCAAGGCTTGTGCGGCAGAAAGCTGCGAAGGTTTACCGTCAATAAAAATTTGAACATTGGTATTTCCTCGCAAGGAGACTGCGTTTGTTTGCGGATCGACACTAACAGATGGAATATTATTTAACAGATCAGAAGCTGTTGGACCAGCATTGATGAGCTCTTGACCAACATTAATGACTTTTCTATCTATTTTTTGCTCAAAAGTAGACCGTTCTGCTACCACTTCAATTTCACCTAATGTCGCAACATCTTCTTCGATGGTAATGTTTGGAATTTTTACTTGCTTTTGATTAACATCTATGTTTATATTAATAATTTTAAAGCCGATAAACTGCACTTGCAAAACATAATTGCCATAGTTTACCTGATTGATTTTGAATTCACCTTTATCATCTGATAAGACACCAGTAATGACTTTGTCGCCATCCTTTATGGAAACTGTGGCAAAGGGTAGGGGTTGACCATCTTTTTTGTCTAAGACTTTACCTGTGATGGTTGCTGTTTGTGCCACTGAAAATGATAGAATCATGATGCACAAAAATGTAAAAAATACTTTCATTTGGTTTAGATTAATTTGATTAGCTTAATAGACGTATCAAGCATGTATTTGGTTACGCCAAGTACTAAGCTTTAACATTACTTTAACTTTTTTATTTGATAGTCCATTTACTTGTAGGGACATAAAAAAACACCGTTGAATAAGGCCCTCGCGCGACTTTTGCATCTTATGTCTGTTGACGTAAATTTTACAGCTTCTTATTTTTTTATAAATTTTGTTTGCTAAAAAATAAATGTATTTTAGCCCAACAAAAATGGCTGATTAAAATGGTAAAAAGGGGAAACTTTCCTGTATTTGCTAGTTATATGCCATTTTTAAACAAAACCTTAAAAATGAAAATTACACCAGACGAATTAACAGAAAATGGTTATGTTCTGCTAGACAATTAGAACATAACGAACTTGTGCCATTCATAAGGACCTATATGAAAAAATGGACCAAATATTCAGTGTTTTATTACGTCAGTAACTTCATTATTTTTGGACTTGTTGGTTACTCCTTTGTTCAAGGTTTCAACTTGCCAAGTTATAGCTTTGGTGACCAATTTAGTCATTTTTCATATGGACTTATTATTGCATTTACCCTAGTGCCTTTGCATGAATACATACACGTATTGGCATACAAATCACAAGGTGCAACAAAAACATCGTATGACGCTAACCTGAAAAAATTCTATTTTATGGCATTGGCAGACAAGTTTGTGGCTAATAAGCGAGCATTTGAGATAGTGGCACTAGCACCATTTGTAGTAATCTCAACTACGCTAATAATTTTACTATTTTTTACAAACACCAATTGGCATTTGACTATTTCGGGTGTTTTGCTTGCGCACACGGCTATGTGTTCGGGTGACTTTGGCCTACTAAGCTACTTTGAATTTAATAAGGAAAAGCAACCTGTGACCTATGACGATGTGGAGAATAAAATCTCATACTTCTATGGGCAAACAGCTGAAAGGAAAGCCCCCTAGCAAAAATGAATAACTTCTATAAGCAACCAAAAATATATCAGTGGATTGCCGCAATTTTACTTTTGCTATTGGGCTTTTGGCCAGCACTTGTCATCATTGAAAAAGGGTATGAACAACCTTTATTATACCTATTGTTTTTGATTTATATACCTGTTGGACAATTTGCAGCAACCCCATTTTTTACGCTTGTGGGCATTTACAAATACTATTCGCCAATGTTACTAGGCTATATGGCAAATGACAAACAAATTGATTTGCATAGTGGAGGAAGTTTTGATTACCTTTTTGTAATGAGAACGTATAAGTCAGGCATTGCCTTGAGAAATAAACTGTTGATTTATCACTTGGAAGGCTTATTAAACATCATTCAATTAATTGACAATAAAACCATACCTGAAACAGCAAATATTGTAGGAACATCTTATTTTTTCAACAACAGGACATTACATAAAATGGGATTTGAGATTATAAATCCATCGCTGCTTTATAGAATAAACCTATTCGTAAACTTTATAGACTTAATTTGGATGTATTCGCTAGCCAAAGGAAAGTTTGCCATGCCCAAGTTATGGAACGCAAAAAAAGCCAGCATAACAGGCGCTAAACTAAAAGAAAGTAAGAAAAAGATAGAAGCACTTTATGACAAAATGAAAACAAAAACAACCACCTAATACGGTTTTGGCAAAAGTTGCGGCGCACTGCTTTTATAAAAGCGACATGCTAAATGCCAGAGCTTTGTTTTTCATTTAGTTTAGTGCTAAAAATACATGTTTTCACAAAGACCAAAAACGTTAGTGAGCATTATAAAACAACAACATAAACAGACTGAAAAATAGAAAATATGAACACAGCAATTTTGACATCAAACTTTTAGCCTATGAACAATAACAAGTTGACTTACATAAATATGTTGATTGGTATAACAGTTTTGGCTACTATATTCCATTTGCTGATATTAGTAGGGGTAATTCCTTATGAAATAACTTGGGGCGGGAGATTAAAAACTGTTGAAGAAATGTATGTTTTTGAAACTATTTCCATTTTGATAAATTCTTTTTTCATTTTTATACTCCTTCAAAAAGGAGAATATATAAGATATTTTTTGGGGAAGAAAACAGTAAGAATAATTTTGTGGATTTTCTTTACAATTTTTGTTCTAAACACGATTGGTAATATATTTGCCAAAACGAACTTTGAAAAATATGTCGCAATATTAACTTTGCTAAACGCAATCTTAATTTGGGTAATCAATAAAACTATTAAAAAATAATCCAATCATTAATTATTTAATAGTCAAAGGATCACAACAAAAATAGCAAGTCCTTTCATTTGGGTAGAAATTTATGTAAAACTAACATTTCCTGCACGTAAGCGGGGGTTCAGTTCTGATATGAAAAGATGTGCTTCTAAAGCCCCAAAACGTCAGTGCTAAAAACAAAAAAGCACCCATTAAATGAGTGCTATTCTTTATAATGTAGCTATGATTACTGGTCTAAATCCATATTCACATGCTTAGCATCTGCAATTTGCTTATAAGTACCGTTCACCAATTTTTCTCGTATAGCTTCAAAAGCTGTTAAAGTTTCATCAATATCTGCAATGGTATGAGAAGCAGTTGGTATCATTCTCAACAGAATTATTCCTTTTGGAATAACCGGATATACCACTATAGATAAAAAGATACCGTAATTTTCACGCAAATCATTAACCATCACCATGGCTTCTGGAATACTGCCTTCTAAATAAACCGGCGTCACGCAGGTATTAGTATCACCAATATTAAAGCCGCGTGTTTTTAAACCGTTTTGTAAATAATTGACATTTTCCCATAACTTAGCCTTAAGTTCAGGCATTGTTCTTAGCATCTCTAATCGCTTTAAAGCGCCTACAGTAAATATCATAGGCAACGATTTGGCAAACATCTGCGAACGCATATTGTACTTTAAATAGTCGATGATATCTTTGTCAGCAGCAACAAATGCCCCTATACTTGCCATTGATTTAGCAAAAGTTGAAAAATAGACATCAATTGCATCTTGACAACCTTGTTCTTCACCAGCACCAGCGCCAGTAGCACCAAGCGTACCGAAACCATGTGCATCATCCACCAAAAGCTTAAAATTATACTTTTCTTTTAAAGCAACAATTTCTTTGAGTTTACCTTGCTGTCCACGCATACCAAAAACGCCCTCAGTGATAAACAAAATACCGCCACCAGTTTCAGCCGCAATTTTTGTTGCTCTTTGTAAGTTTTTCTCAGCACTTTCCAGATCGTTGTGTTTATAAGTGAATCTTTTGCCAAAATGCAATCGCACACCATCAATGATACAAGCGTGACTATCTACATCATAAACAATCACATCGTTTTTAGACACCAAGGCATCAATTATTGAAACGATACCTTGATAACCAAAGTTTAATAGATAGGCAGATTCCTTGTTAACAAAAGCGGCTAGTTCATTTTCTAACTGTTCATGAAAATTGGTTTGTCCACTCATCATGCGTGCGCCCATAGGGTAGGCGGCACCATATTGTGCAGCAGCTTCTGCATCCACCTTTCTAATTTCCGGGTGATTGGCTAAACCTAAATAATCATTAATACTCCAATTAAGAATTTGTTTACCATGAAAAGTCATTCTTGGTCCTAAGTCTCCCTCCAATTTTGGAAAAACATAGTAACCTTCTGCTTGGGAAGCCCATTTACCTAAAGGACCTTTATTTTCTTGAATTCGTGCAAATAAATCTTTGACCATTGTAATAATTTAAGCTGCAAATTTAAGAATAAAATTTGGCATAAAAAAAAAGACTTCTACATGAGAAGTCTTTTTTATAAGAATAAATAATATTATTTTTTAATGATTTTATGATGCTCAACACCATTTGAAGTGGTGAGTTGAAGCAAATAAATGCCGTTGGTCAAGCTACTGGTATCAATTAAAATGTCGTTTTCAAATCTACTGCTATTGATTTGCATAGATTTTCCAGACATATCAATTAAGGCGATTTGACTTATATCATTAGATTGAGCACTTTTTATAGTCAAAATACCGTCAACTGGATTTGGATAAACTGAAGCTTTGCTTAATTGATTATCATTGACACTTAATGGATCAATTAATTTTAACAAGGTTCCGCCACTGCGACTTGCAACATACAATTCACCGTTTACATCTTCTCCAAAAGTTGCCAATTGACTGGCAATTTGAGTTGTAGTCCAAGTGATTGCACCACCGCTTACGGCATTTATATAGCCAATTCTACCGGTACAATAGTCCGCAAAGATATATTTCCCAGAAAAACTAGGATGATTTGTTCCTCTATAAGAGTAGCCACCAACAACTGAGCAATTGCCACTACCAAGCGGATAGGTAACAATTGGAAAGTAGTAATTTGCTGCTGCACCACATCCTGTTGTATTATAGGCTGTATTGCCTTCATAACAACGCCAGCCCATGTTTAAACCAGGTGTTAATGGTGCATTTACTCTATTAATTTCTTCTGTTGCATTTTGTCCAACATCAGCTATCCACATATTGCCATTTAATTTATCAAAACTAAATTTCCATGGATTTCTCATGCCCGTAAAGAATATTTCGTCTGCACCAGCTGTTGCACCGGCATAAGGATTAGTAGCGGGACTTGAATAGGGTGTACCATTATCAACGTCAATTCTCAACATTTTTCCTAACAAAGAATTAATATTTTGTGCACGGTTGTTTGGGTCGCCACCGCTACCGCCATCACCCATACCAATATAGAGTAAGCCATCTGGACCAAAACGCAGACAACCACCATTATGGTTACTAAAATCTTGCGTAATAATCATTATGATACTTGCAGATGTTGAATCAGCAACATCCGGATTAGTTGAAGACCTGGTATATCTCGCAATTACTGTTGCGCCATCTGACGTTCTTGTATAATTAATATAAAAGTAACCGTTAACACTATAATTGGGATGAAAGGCAATACCTAATAGACCACGTTCACCATTTGAAGTGGTTAATGTAGAAACATTTAAAAAATCAGTGGCATTGACTGTGCCATTACTATTTACAATTCTTACGCGGCCATTTTGCTGCACAACAAATAATCTAGAATCACCAGCGTGTGCCACATCAACTGGTTGTGTTAAACCAGTTGCGAAAGCTTGTGTTTGAAAGGTTTGTGCAAATAGGAGAGGTGTAAAAAAAAGTGCTATTAGTAGTTTCTTCATTTTTTAATAAATTTTAAAGTTTTACGGGTGTTTTCTGTGGTATTAATAACAATAAAATATGAACCATTACTTAAAGAAGAAATATTCACCTGATTATTGTTAAATGTATTTGAATCAATTAATTTTCCTGAAATATCAAAAATTTCATAATTTTTTAATTCAAATTTGGTTTGAATATTTAAGACATCGGCCGCAGGGTTTGGATAAAGAACAAATTGCTCTGAACTAAAGGCCTCGTTATTCAATGTGCTTGCTTCAACAACATTAATTACAGTATTAATCGCTGGATTTAATATTTGATCAACAATGCCACTTGGCCATTTTACGACTATTTTACTGATTGTTTGACTTTGTCCTAAGCCAAAATGAACATTTAAAGAATTCATATATCTAAAACCAACGCCACTTTGAACATCTCTAATTTTAATGCCCCATGGACCATGTATTTCCACGCGTGCACCAATGCCATTTCTGTTAGATTGAATCCCTCTTAAGGTAACCTTTGACCACTTATTTTGATTACCATTATTATAAAAAATGGTACTATTTGCTTGTACATCGATAAACCCATCATTGTTCAAATCGCCAAAAGAAGCATTCGATATGTTAGTTGGACGTGAGGTGAATGTAAAATCACCATTGCCATACAAAATCTTACTGCCGCCACCAATGATATCTAAGTGACCATCATTATCAAAGTCATAAGTTACAAATTCTATACTTGTTGTAGTGTTAGTATCCCAACCACTGCCGGCTGTTATATCCGTAAAAGTACCGTTGCCATTGTTACGCATTAATTTGTGTCCGCCATTTGAAAATGAACTTGCGCCAACAAGGATATCCATCCAACCATCATGGTTAAAATCCCCTACTGCAGCAGACCAAGTTTGAACAGGGTCAGCTAAGCCAGAGGCAACCGAAACATCCGTAAAGGTGCCGTTTCCATTATTTCTATGTAAAGTGTTACTGCTTCTATCAGGGCCACCACCACATTTGGCGACAAATAAGTCAACATCACCATCATTGTCATAATCAAACCAGATAGAACCATAATTTCCGCCGGTAGGAAAGTCGCCAAGACCACCTTGAAAAAAGGTCAAATTGCCGTTACCATCATTGATATAATAGACATTTGGTTGCACATCATGACACATAAAAATATCTAAATGTCCATCACCATTAATGTCAACAAAATTTCCTCTTTGTGAGAATACATATTGATTGGATTGAACAAGTGCATATGATGAACCATTTTGAGCAGCTCTCATAACGGCGACGCCTTGCCCACTGCCATAGACTAAACTATTAAAACCACTTTTAGTCAGGTCACCAGCAGCAATACTCCATGACGGCATAAAACTAGTTGAAGCCACAGGATAATCAATAACATCAAATTGTCCCGGGAATTGAATCAATTGGCGAATATTACCATTTGACACAGAAACAATATCATCTCTATAATCACCATTCATATCAACCACGCAGTTTTTAAATGAACCATTAATTGCTGGCAAATTCACTGTTGAAAAAGTAGCACCCGCGGGTGGGGGAGTAGGTGCATTTTGTATGAGCTGAAAAGTAACATTATTGGCATTATTTCCATATCTATTGTCAAAGGCAATATAGTAAGTTGTATTAGCAAGAGCAGCAAATGTAAACTCAGATAAAAAATTACTTCCTGAAATGTCATCATTACCACCAACACAGGTTAAGCTTCCGCAACTACCGGTGTAAACATGTAGTCTAGAATCTTTCCCTTGGTTTACAGGTAGTAGGTTAGTTGTAATCGTAATTTGGTAATTTTGGGTCGGTGTATATTTATACCAAAGCGCTTGGTTCGCATTTTGACCACCTGTGCATATTGGCGCGGCTGCCGAACCATTAACTACACCCATTAAGTATTGACCAGGTGTCACATTTAATGCCATTTGACAACTTGATTGTGCTTGTACTAAAGCGCCAATTAATATAAAGGTTCCAATTAAATGTTTTTTCATTTTAAAAGAAACTTTATTTTTTAATAAATTTTAAAGTCTTTCTAATATTATTAGTCGTATTAATTACAACAAAATAAGCTCCACCTTGAAGAGATTGAATATCAATTTGGTTTGAACTAAAATTGCGCATATCCATTAATTTACCACTAATATCATAAATTTCGTATGATTTAAGTTCTAAGCTAGTTTGAATATTCAATAAATTTTCTGCTGGATTAGGATACAATATTAATTCGTTTGATGTAAATGATTCATTGCTAAGAGTTCCTTCAACAACGTTGGTTGTTGTATTTACTGCAGGGTTTAAGACTTGATCTACAGTTCCGCTTGGCCATTTTATAACAATTTTATCAATGGTTTGATGTGTACCTAATCCAAAATGAACATTTAGCGATTGCATATATCTAAAACCTATACCACTTTGAACATCTCTTATTTTAACACCCCACGGTCCATGTATTTCAACACGCGCGCCTATACCATTTCTGTTAGATTGTATACCTCTTAAAGTAACTTTATGCCACTTATTAGTATTGCCATTTGAAGTATAAATTGTGTTTCCCTGTTGACAATCAATAAAACCATCATTATTTATATCGCCAAAAGCACCGTTAACAATATTTGTTGGTTCAGACGTAAAAGTGAAATCACCATTCCCAAATAAAATTTTATTGCCGCCGCCAATGATGTCTAAATTTCCGTCATTATCAAAATCATAAGTAACAAATTCAATACTAGTTGTTGGGTTATTTTGCCAACCGCTACCTGCAGTTATATCAGTGAATGTACCATTGCCATTATTTCTCATCAATTTATGACTACCATCAGAAAAGCTACTTGCGCCAACTAGAATATCCATCCAACCGTCATTGTTAAAATCACCGACAGCTCCAGACCAAGTTTGCAAAGGATCATCTATATTAGATGGTACGCTCACATTTGTAAAAACGCCGTTACCATCATTACGCCATAATTCATTATACTTTGCTGTTGCACCTTGGCCACCACCACTACATTTAGCAATGAATGTATCTACATCACCATCATTATCATAATCAAACCAGTTTGTTGCATAATTACCCCCAGCAGGTATATCGCCAATACCACCTTGAAATCTGGTGAATGAGCCCATACCATTACCTAAATAATAAACATTAGGATCTACATCATGACATGAAAATGCATCTAAATTACCATCATTGTTGATATCAACAAAATTTGTTCTTTGTGCAAAAATATAATTTGAAACCTCCCATTTAGCAAAACCAGTGCCTGTAGAATTGGCAACCATAATTGAATTGCCACTGCCATTGCCATAAATTAAACTATTATAGCCACTTTTTGTTACATCGCCAGCAGCTAAACTCCAGTTTGGTAAAAAATTAGTAGTAGGAACGGTAAAAGAAATTGGACTGAATCCACCGCCCGTTTGTTGACGCAGAACTTTAATAGTACCTTGAGAAACACAAACAATATCATCTAAATAATCATTGTTCATGTCAACAATAGCTATGTTGTATGTGCCATTGATTTCACTATTACTTTGCGCAGTAAAGGATATGCGTTGAGGCGGTGCAGCACCTTCTGTAATAGAAAAAACAAAATTGCTACCAATAGTGCCCCAACGATTATCAAAGGCTATCCAATATGATGCACCAGATAAAGCAGTAAAGGATGCTTCTGAAAGCTGATTACTACCAGAAATATCGTCATTGCCCGTTATGCAAATTCTATTGGTGCAAGAACCTTGATAGACATGAAAACGCGTATCTTTACCTGCATTTTGTGGTAGAATATTTGTTGATATAGTTACAGTTGCATTAGTTGTTGCATTAAATCTATACCAAAGCGCATTTGTTGCAGTTTGCCCACCTGAACAAATAGGAGAAGGGGCTGTACCATTGATGGTACCTACATTATGCTGACCAACGCCAACAACCAAAGCATTTGTACAATTGGACTGTGGATGACCAATAAAACTTATTAAAAGTAAGTTTAAAAATAAGAATTTTTTCATGATTTTAAGTAGATTAGTTAATTTAGTTTAAGGACAAGGATTTAAAGTAAGTATATATTGTTCTATTAATTGAAGACCTTCCTGATGAACAATTGTTCTACCAATTTTAGGCATCATCTCATTTTGCTGAATAGAGTTCATTCTAAAATACATCACAGAACGTTCTGGGCGACCAGGGAAAATAACTTTAGTCTGACCAGGGATTTCTTCATCGGGAGTTACACAAACTCCCATTTTTTCTATGTTTGCGGTTTCATGGAAAGAAAGCCTCAAATTAGTTCTATAGTCACAATCACCTAATGCAATATGACAATGACCACAATTGATGTCTAGATAGGAGCGAACCCTCATTTCTAAAGATTTTGTGGTATCTCTATAGTCAATGGTTGAACTAATGTTTGGAGGCATATTATTTTCCAAATAGCCAAATTCAATGAGCTTAGTCAACTGATTTTTTGGTCCATCGGCATAATTATAGGTGAAATTTAAATTTTGAGGTTTCGGTGCAATCGGCTTACTTTTACTATCAGATTTATGACATATAAAGCATTCCGTATTATGAGGCAATCGATAGGTGGTGGAGATAACTTGCCCATTGTGCGTAAAGGATATATCCTTGAATGCGCCTTCAGTAATTAAAAACGCTTCAGTTTGTTCTTCATTCCATTGGTACTCAGCGAAAATCCACTCACCATTTTTAAAAATCATCACGCGCGTTTCTAAAATCTGTTTAGCGTTGCCAGAGGTCATCGTTTCATAATAAAAGTTTTTAATTAAAACCGATTTGTTAGGGAAATTAAAAACCTTATGATCACCGTTATAGGTCATTTTTTGACCAGCAGGCATCCAAATAAACCTTTTTTTCTTGGCATAATCAGTGAATAATTGACTGGCCGGTTCATAGGGTAGAACACCATAAGATGGTTCTTGATTTTTTAATTCACCTTTGAAAAATTTATAATCAGAAAGTTTTTGATAAGGTACCAATGATAAATCAATTACAACTGGCGATAACTCTAGGTTATCATCACGATCATCATCAGAGCAATTAAAAAACAAAGCAGAAACAAATAATATTATTAAAAATTTAAAGTTTTTCATGGTTAATACATATTATAATCAGCGAAAGTAATTATTTTTTATGCAAAAGCAAAATTTTATTAAAATTTTTTAAATTGTTTAATAACATTATAATTGGTGAATGATGTTAGTAATTAATTTTATAGTTTAGTATTTCTTGTGATTGGTAAAAAAATTAGTTACTTTAAAATAGCTATTATTTTATTGATATTCGAAGCATATATTAGGGTTATCAAAATAATTATATTTTACATAATATAAATTATAGTTTGATAAGGCCTAATGAATTATTAGTCCATTAATGCTAATTGCCTATATTTAGCATTTAGCTTATGCCTCAATTTTAAAGTATAATCATCAATTAACCAATTTCTATAATTAATAGTTGTGTTTCCTAGCTGAATGGTATACTGCCTAACACGAAATTCAATTTCCTCCTTGAGCAATTCTATTAATTTTCTAGCAGATTGAAAATTATCTGCATTATCATAAATAATCATGCTATGCTGTTCAATTGATTTATCTATAACTGTTTTCGCTTTTAAAAATTTTTTTAAGGCCAGCTGATATTCCTTTTGCACATCAAAATCAAAAGTTGTTGTATTTGGGAAAAGTTTTTTAACTTCATCTGGCATGACATAATCAAAATGCTCTTCGATTTCTTTATCATTCTTTATATTTTGCACAAAATATTCTGGGTATCTAAATATATAATGCCAATCAATTGGGTCATGCCAAAAACCAAAACGCACAATATTATTGCCTAAATCAGTGATTTGGAAGGTATTTTTATTCTCTAAAAGTCTCGAGCCTCTGCCAATCATTTGAAAATACAACGCAATAGAACGGGTTGCTCTATTGAGGATAATTGAGTCAATGGTCGGTTCATCAAAACCTGTTGTTAATATACTTACTGAAGTAATGATGGCATTTGGCGTGTGTTTAAACCATTTTAAAATATCTTTTCTTTCCTCATTACTAAATGAATGGTCAAGATGCTTGATAGGTAATTTTGCTTTTTTAAAAGTTTCATAAACTTCTAATGAGGTTCGTATACCATTATTAAAAATAAGCGTTTTTTTATTCAAGGAAGTTTCATAATACGCTTTCAAGGTTTTGCTCAGCATGTCTTCGCTCGCATATAACTCATCTGATGATTTAACCGTATAATCACCATTTGCACCTACTTTTAACAAGCCTAAACCTATATTATAATGCGTATAAACGGGTTTTGACAAATAATTATTTTGTATTAAATTATGAATTGAATAACCAGATATTAAACTGTTGTAATTCTTATACATAGGTTCATTTACATTGGAGCTTAAAGGTGTGGCAGTTACACCTAAAATAAAACTTTTTTCATAAAATTTAAATATTTTTGTAAAAGAATTGATATGTGCTTCATCAATAATAACTAAGCCTATATTTTTTATATTAAATTTATCATCGGTCAACCTGTTATTTAAGGTTTCTACCATAGCCACATAACATTTGACATCTACTTCTTCATCTGCAATTTTAATATCACTATCTATGATTTTGTTTTTTACGCCAAAATTTTTAAGCATTTTAGAAGTTTGCTTGCACAATTCTATACGATGGGTTAAAACCAAGACATTTTCGTCAAATTCTTCGATGAATCTCCTTGTCATTTCAGAAAAAATGACTGTTTTACCGCCACCTGTTGGCAATTGATAAAGCAAATGATAGTCGTGCTGCTTGTTATGCAATACCCCAAATATTTTATCAACATCCTCTTGCTGATATGGATAGAGGTACTTTTTTTCAATATCTGTTTGAGAAGAAATTTTCAAATTTTTGGTTTTTGCAAAATTAACATTTTCTTCAAACTATTTTATCTTCTGATGTCATTTTTTTTTATTTAATTTGCAAATCTATTATAAACGCTATGTCAAATATTAAGGATATCAACCCAACTAAAATTGACCAATGGGTTATAAATCCTGTTAACCGATTCATTACCAAGTCTACGACTGGTGGAATAGTATTGTTTGCCTCTGCAGTTTTAGCCTTAATTTTAGCTAATTCCCCTTTAAAAGAATGGTTTCATCACCTTTGGGAGCATGAATTAGGCATTAGCATAGATAAGTTTTCATACAAAGCAACCCTTCATCATTGGATTAATGATGGACTAATGGCTGTTTTCTTTTTTGTTGTTGGATTAGAATTAAAGCATGAAATTGTTGGTGGTCAATTAAGAAATATAAAAGATGCATCCTTACCAATATTTGCAGCTGTTGGTGGGATGATTGTGCCTGCCTTAATTTATTTAGCATTTAATCCAACTGGTGATGCACACAATGGTTGGGGTATTCCTATGGCTACTGACATTGCATTTGCCTTGGGTGTGGTTTATATGTTGGGAAACAAAGTACCGTCATCATTAAAGATTTTTTTAACAACTTTGGCTATTGCAGATGACTTAGGTGCCGTTTTAGTAATTGCTATATTTTACACTTCTGATATATCACTTTTAAGTTTAGGTATTGGGTTTTTGTTTTTAGCTATACTGATTTTAGCCAATTATCTAGGTGTAAGAAATACAGTTTTTTACGGCATCATGGGCATTGGTGGTCTGTGGGTCGCTTTTCTAGCTTCAGGTGTTCATGCGACCATAGCTGGGGTCTTAGCTGCATTTACAATACCAGCAAATGTAAAGATTAATGAAGAAAGTTTTCTTCTTAAAATTAAACGTTTAACAAAGAAATTTGAGCGAGCAAACCCTAATGGTCTACCGACTGTCACTAAAGAGCAATTACACATTTTAGAAGATATAGATACCATTGCGAGAAGAGCAACAACGCCTCTGCAAAAGTTAGAGCATGGCATGCATCCACTCGTGTCATTTGTCATCATGCCCTTATTTGCGCTATCCAATGCAGGTGTCACCTTGGGTACAGATGTTATCAATACCATGTTTAGCCCTGTGGCTTTAGGTGTTTTCTTTGGTTTATTTGCAGGTAAACTGATTGGTGTTTATGGCTTTTCTTGGTTGTTCATTAAATTAAGAATAGGCAAAATGCCGCATCAAATGACTAAAAGACATTTGCTAGGCGTTTCTTTTTTGGCATCTATTGGTTTTACAATGTCATTGTTTATTGCCAATTTGGCATTTAATGACCCCATTTATATACAAGAAGCAAAAATTGGCATACTTTTAGCTTCGATTTTGGCTGGTTTAGTTGGTTTCCTTTTTTTAAATTATAACGCTAAATCTTATAGACAAACAAAAAACACAGGCATGATATGAGTCAAATCAAAATTAAAAAATCAAGATTAGAATTATTACATCAGTATTATAAGTATACAGGTTTCTATAGCTTTTTAGGGCAAAGCTTGAAGGCAGCCTTTTGGCCATTTGTTATAGTTTTAGGTATTTTAGCCTACGTACATTTCCAAGTCATTAATATAAATGATGCACTAATATTCGTCACTAAAAATTTCAGCGACATAGGTGTCTTTCTTGTTTTCTTTGCTTCAGAATCTATTCTTGGTTTAATTCCACCAGATATATTTATAGCTTGGACTAAAGTGACCAGTTTTCCTATCTTATATTTGAGTTTATTGGCTTTTTTCTCTTATTTAGGTGGTGTTGTCTCTTACATTTCAGGAAAAGCCTTGATGCTGAATCCTCAATTAAGGGTTTATTTTTTAGAAAAAATGAAAAAGCAAACCCAGATGTTGAGAAAATGGGGCGGTCTTATTATTGCAGTCGGTGCCCTCCTACCCTTACCTTTTGCCATAGCTTCTTTGGCTGCAGGTATGATCAAGTATGATTTTAAAGCCTTTTTATTATTTGCTTTGTTGCGATTTTTGAGATTTGCCATTTATGGTTTCGCCATTTATCAAATGATTTAATATGATAAATATTAGAAATTTTAGAACGGTATCAGTGGCAGAAGGCGTATCATTGCTCCTACTCTACTTTTTTGCCATGCCCATGAAGTATATTTTTAATGAGCCTATTTATGTTAAACATATAGGTATGGCGCATGGTTTGCTTTTTGTTCTTTATGTATTATTTGCAATAGTGCTATTTTATAAAAAAACAATAAATTTCAAGGCATTCGTTATTTTTAATCTACTATCGTTAATTCCTTTCGGTTTTTATATTTTAGAAAGCCGGTATTTCAAGAAAACATAACTTTAAATTTATATATTATATGAAAACAACCATTTTAAGTTTGATGCTTTTAGCAACGTTATCAGTTTTTTCTCAAGAAATTTCAAATCATGCGATTGGTTTGAGACTAGGCAGTAATAAAGGTATTGGTGTCGAAATTTCGTACCAACGTGCTTTGGGTGATAATAATCGATTAGAAGCTAATTTAGGGTTTAGAAATTCTGATAATATAAATTCTTTTAAACTTGTTGGCTTGTATCAATGGGTATGGCAACTAGAAGGCGATTTCAATTGGTATGCAGGTGCAGGTGGTGGTTTAGCTTCTTGGAGTTCTAAGTTTAATAATAGTTCAACGAGCGGTACTTATTTTTTAGGCGCTGGTAATATTGGTGTTGAATATAATTTTGATATACCTTTAATGATTTCACTAGATCTCAGACCAGAATTATATTTTGGCAGTGGAGGCTTCGGCAATAACTTTGGTGCTGATATTGCCATAAGTGTAAGGTACAAATTTTAAGCAAATAATTTTATTAACGAGCCCTGAAAGAAATCAGGGCTTTTTTTATTCCATAATTTGAATTTTCTTTTTGGAATTAATTTTTACGATAGCTATCGGATTTGTTATAGCCATGGTAACTGGCTCATTTGGTTTGGGACTCCTTTTGTCTATGTAAACTTGTAAAGCATCTTTAGTGTTAACCATTTTTTTTATGCCAATGCTATAACCCCCAGAATTTTTTTGACCCATATTTAAAATAATAAAATTTGCCGTTCTGATATCATTGGGTTTAATTTTTTTCTTTAAGTCTGAATCATTTAAAAGGAGACTAAATTCCTTTTCTTCTGTAAAAATCTCATAAAATTCATAAGCAGTGCCGCCATATTCATTGGTATACAGCACTTCATAAAGGGCATTTGATGGCACAGTATTTTTATTACAACCTAAAATTAAAAAAATAAAAGAAAAGGCGATGTATAGATTAAGCTTTTTCATACTTTAAGGCATCTGAATAAAGGTTTTCATAAAGAGGTAAAATATTTTTAATATCAAATTTTAAAGCAGTTTCAAAAGCTTGTGCTTTAAAGGTTGCCAACAAGGCGCCATCAGACAACAATTGAATCGCTTTCTCAGCCATTTCATCGACTTCTCCAACATTACAAAGAAAACCAGAAAAACCATCAATGTTTACTTCTGGCAAACCACCAGTATTTGATGAAATGACAGGCACTTTACAAGCCATAGCTTCCAACGCCGCTAAACCAAAACTTTCTGTTTCAGAAGGTAGCAAAAATAAATCCGTAAAACATAAGATTTTTGTAATTTCATTGCTGTTTCCGAAAAATATGACTTGATCAATGATACCTAGTTCTTCACAAAGTGCTTCAGCTTTTATTTTTTCAGGACCATCCCCTACCAACATTAATTTGGCAGGCATATTTTGCAAAATTTTATAAAAAATGCGAATCACATCGGGTATCCTTTTAACTTTCCTAAAATTGCTGATATGGGTAATGATCTTTTCTTCTGGCTTGGCCATAATGCTTCGGTAACAAATTTCAGAATGCTCAACTTTTGAATGCGCAATTTCTATAAAATTAGGAATGACTATTATTTCCTTATCTATTTCAAATATTTCATTAGTTGTATCCTTTAAATTCTGAGAAACAGAGGTTACATAATCTGATTGATTGATGCTAAAATTTACAGCTGGCTTATAATGCGGGTGATTGCCAACTAAGGTTATATCTGTGCCATGAAGAGTAGTAATCATTGGCAGATGATAACCTCTTTCTTTTAACATTTGTTTGGCCATATACCCTGCATAAGCATGCGGTATAGCATAATGCACGTGAAGTAAGTCTATTTTGTAATGCAAAACAATATCAACAATTTTGCTAGATAAAGCTAATTCATAGGGTTGATAATGAAACAATGGATACTCAGGAACGATTACTTCGTGAAAATGCGCATTGTGACTTAATAAGTCTAAACGCACAGGTTGCTTGTAAGTAATAAAATGGATTTCATGACCTATTTTGGCCAACTCAATACCAAGCTCGGTAGCAACCACGCCACTACCACCAAAAGTAGGATAACATACGATTATTATTTTCATGGTATAAAAATAAATAATAAACTTTGAAAAAAGCTTTTCTAACGAGAGTTTAACAATTTATTTAGAGTTCATGTATTCTAGAATTTTTAACCTGGTTAATGACAAATGAGCTATGGGTTGAACCAATATGGTTTAAGTTGGTCAATTTTTTTACCATAAATTCACGAAAAGCATCCATGTCTTTAACAAAAACTTTAAGAATGTAGTCATAATCGCCACTTACGTGAAAACATTCTAAAACTTCATCTAAATTTTTCACCTGCTTTTCAAAATCATTAATCATATCTTGTTTGTGATGAATAAGCTTAACATGACACAATACCATAAAATTTCGCTCTAATAATTTATGATCTATTTCTATGGTATGCGCTTTTATGATTTGATTTTTTTCCATCTTTTTAATACGCTCATAAACAGCAGTTACCGATAAATTGACTTGATCAGCAATGCCCTTATGCGTTTGCTTGGCATCTTTTTGTAATAAATTTAAAATTTTTAAATCGGTTTGGTCTAGTGAAATCATTTCGTGTAGAATTTAGGAATCAAAAATAAGATTATTTTTCTATAAATTTATAATTATTTAAAATAAATTACATATTTTATTTCATTATGATTAACAATAAATTAAAAATTTAGAAATTTGCCTTATAATAATTTAATTAATTTTTGAAGATGGAAAATTTTAAGCCCGCAAACAATATTCAAGATTTGCAATATTTTGGAGAATTTGGTGGAGTAAATCCTTCAATTTCTGATTCCTCAACTTACACTTTTCTTAGTGCTAAAACGATGTTTGATACGTTTGAAGGCAATACAGACGGTTGTTATTTGTATTCAAGACATTCCTCACCAAGTAACTTATACCTTGGTCAAGCCTTAGCAGCGCTTGAAGGAACAGAAGCAGCCAATGTAACAGCTTCGGGCATGGGAGCTATCACTAACGTCTTAATGGAGATTTGTTCAGCTGGTGACGAAATTGTTTCTAGTAGAACAATTTACGGTGGAACTTATGCTTTTTTGAAAAACTTCTTACCAAAATATCAAATCAAAACATCATTTGTTGATATAACTAATCTTGAAAAAGTTGAACAGGCCATCACCCCTAAAACAAAAATTTTGTATTGTGAATCTATGAGCAACCCTTTGTTGGAAATAGCCCCTTTACTTCAGCTAAGTCATATTGCAAAAAAGCACAACCTGATACTTGTGGTTGATAACACTTTTTCGCCATTGATGATATCGCCTTTAAAATTTGGTGTTGATATTGTTGTACATAGCCTAACCAAATTTATTAATGGCAGTAGTGATGCAATTGGTGGCGTGGTTTGTGCAAGTCAAAATTTTGTAGATCAACTGCGAAATGTTAATAGTGGCGCATCCATGCTTTTAGGGCCAACTATGGATAGTTTGCGTGCGGCGAGTATTTTAAAAAACCTCCGAACACTTCATATTCGTATGAAACAACATAGTGCGAATGCGCTGTATCTGGCGCAATTATTTGAAAGTAAAGGACTAAACGTTGTTTATCCAGGCTTGTTATCACATCCAGGCCATGAGACCATGAAAGGTTTAATGAATCCTGATTTTGGTTTCGGCGGCATGTTAACCATTAACGCTGGAAATTTAGAAAAAGCCAACCAATTGATGGAATTAATGCAAAATAGAAATTTAGGCTATTTGGCTGTGAGTTTAGGATTTTACAAAACTTTATTTAGCGCACCTGGCACTTCAACGTCTTCTGAAATTCCATTAGAAGAACAGCAAGCCATGGGCTTATCAGATGGACTAGTTAGATTTTCAATTGGATTAGATGATGATATAGAAAGAACCGGACAAATGATGATTGCCTGTATGGAAGAAATAGGTGTTTTGTAACTAAGACAGATAAATGATCTAAAATATTTAATAGTTGGCTATTGCAGACGATTGTCATTTCGACGGAGGAGAAATCACATAGGCACTAGTATTGATGAGATTTCTCCTTCGTCGAAATGACAAAACCATGAATAAAATATATTACTATTGTTCTAATTAGTAAAAAGAAGATAGATTGGTTTTGCACAATAACCAAAAATAAACACATAAAAAAACTGAGTGGAAAATAATTCACTCAGTTCTTTTTATCCTTTAAGTTTTACTTTAGTTATTTAACCTTAACTAACTCTACCTTAAATATTAAAGTGGCATGAGGAGGAATAACACCGCCTGCACCTCTGGCACCATAACCCAAATCACTTGGAATAACAAACGTGGCTTGATCACCCACATGAAGCAAAGAAATACCTTCATCCCATCCTGCGATAACTTGACCAACGCCTAACTCAAAATCAATAGGTTGATTACGTTTGAAAGATGAATCAAATACGACACCATTGGGTAAAGATCCTTCATAATGTACGGAAACCATCCCGCCAACTTTTGCCTTAATACCTGTACCTTTTTTTGTAATTTTATATCTTAAACCTGAAGCAGTTGTTTCAAAACCTTGAGAATATTTATCTAGTTCAGCTGCTTTTTTTTGCTTTTCTTCTTGCAATCTCTTTTCTCTAGAACCTTCAAAAGTGCGAAAAGCTTCTATGGCATTCCATTTTGTGGCTTCCTCCCCTACTCGAATTATTGAAATTTTTTCAATTGTGTCACCTTGCTTGATTGCATCAACAATATCCAGACCTTCAACAACTTGACCAAAAACGGTGTGTTTGTCATCTAACCAAGCAGTATCCACATGAGTAATAAAGAACTGAGAACCATTACTTCCTGGACCAGAATTTGCCATTGACAAAACACCCGGTCTGTCATGACGAAGTTCAGAATGAAACTCATCATCAAATTGATAACCAGGACCACCAGTGCCGGTGCCAGAAGGACAACCCCCTTGAATCATGAAATCTGAAATCACACGATGAAAAACAAGTCCATCATAATATGGTGTACCCATTGGTTTTATTTTATTTTCTAATTGACCTTCAGCTAAGCCAACAAAATTGCCAACTGTGCCTGGTGTTTTATCATATGATAATTGAATAAGAATTTTTCCTTTGCTTGTACTAAATTCTGCATAAATTCCGTCTTGCATATTATAATGGTTTTATATTTTTATTTCTAATATTTTTAGTTGATTATTTCAAATTAATATTCTTTTGAATTTATTTTAAATGATTATTTACTTTTTTTACCTGTAAATTGATCAGATTGATTTTTAAAAAGGACATTAAACGTTGTTAAACTACCATAACATCTGGTTATATACTGCTGTAATTCAACTTTTTCGGCATGTTCTAAATTGGAACTGGCATTAATTTTTTGTTCCATCACGCGCAAACGGTCGCGAACCATCACTATCTTATTAAAAAAAACATCAATTGGAACAATTTTATTTTGAGTAGGTGTCGAAGGTTCGAGAACTAACTGCCCGCCTTTCCACTTATCTGCGATAGCAACTGTTTCGGTGACATCAGACCATCGACGCAAGATATTTTTTAAGGTGGTTTCAACATCGTGTAGACTAACCGTATCCACTTCATTTTCAACTGCTTCAATAACTTCAAAATCATCATCTAAAGCCATCGTTTCAATGCCATGTTCTATAAATGTAACCCAATAAAATTTACTTGATAAGTTAGTCACTACGCCAAAGCCTAAACTAGCATGCTTAATTCTTGAGCCAATACCTAATAATTTCATTTGCTTTTAAAAAGTTGCAAAAATAACGCATTTATCCTAATGAAAAAAGAAAAAATGTATAAACCATATGCTTTTTTTTTTGTAATTTAGTGCCTTTAAACCAATAGTCAAAAAACAGGCTTTATGAAAAATGTCATAGCAGAGCGAATAACAGACTTTTTAAAGGAACATCAACCATTTATAGACTTAAAATACAAAGATTTATTGTCTATTTCTCAGGAAGTTGTTGTGAAGTATTTGGAGAAAAATGAAATCTTATTTAAAATAGATGAGCAAACACATCCCGTGTTTTATGTTGTTCAAAGCGGTGCTGTTGGTTTATATGCCAACGCAGATGAAAATGAAGTTTTAGTTGACCAATGCGATGAGGGTGACATCTTTGGTTTAAGGCCATTTTTTGCTTCAAACAAGTACTTAATGAATGCCAAGGCAAAAGAAGAGTCTATTTTGTATGCTATTCCAATAGAAGTATTTAAACCTTTTGCCCTATCACAGCCGAAAATTTTAGATTTTTTGCTTCAAAGTTTTGCTTCAAATACCAGAAATCCGCTTGATGAAAAGAAAAAAGGTCGATTGTTATCAGAAAATTATATTTATGAAAAAAGCGATATAGAAACGTCCGCTTTTAAGCCTATTAAATTTACCACTCAACCAATTACCGCTAAGGCTACTCATGTGATTAAGCAGATTGCCTTAAAAATGAAGGAAAACAAAATTGGTAGTGTTATTATTGAAAAGAATAATTTGCCAGTTGGCATCATCACAGATAAAGATATCAGAAATAAAATAGGTACGGGCGAATTTTCAATAGATGAACAGGCAAAAACAATCATGTCTGCCCCTGTTTATACTGTTAAAAATAATATTTCAATTGCTGAAGCACAATTAAAAATGTTGCATCATAACATCGCACATCTTTGTGTTACGGAAGATGGAACAGATAATAGCGCGATTATAGGGATTATTTCTGAGCATGATGTGATTAACGCCCAAGCGAATAATCCTGGTGTCTTGATAAAATCTATTCGTAGGTGTAAAAATTCCGCGGAATTGAAAGATATTAGAGACAAAATATCACAGTTAATTGTTAGTTCTATTGAACAATCGATTCCTTTATTTCACGTCAATAAAATAGTTGGTAAACTCAATGATGCCATTCAACAGCAAGTTATTGAATTGAGTATAGCAAAAATGGAAGAACCGCCGCCAGTAGATTTTGCATGGTTTAACGTTGGGAGTCAAGGCAGGCATGAACAACTTTTGCTGACAGACCAAGACAATGCGATTGTCTTTGCTGACGTAAAACCAGAAAAGTATAGCGAAACTAAAAAGTATTTTTTATCTCTTGCCGAAAAAGTCACCAAATCCCTGAATAAAATTGGTTATGACTATTGTCCAGCCAATATGATGGCTAGCAACGAGGAATGGTGTAAATCTTATGCGGAATGGCTTTATCAATATCACAATTGGATTACTTCACCAGCAGAAAAAGGAATTTTGATGTGTCAAATCTTTTTTGATTTACAATATGTTTATGGTCATGTAGAATTGATTGATGATTTAGCCACTGAAATCCACCGAAAAACTAGAAATAATCAATTGTTTTATGCTTATTTGGGCAGTGAAGCCCTAAAAACGCCACCACCTTTGGGTTTCTTTAGACAATTTATCGTAGAAAAAGATGGTGAGCACAAAGATCAATTTGATATCAAAGCTAGGGCTTTATTACCATTAATAGACATGGCTAGGCTTTTGGTTTTAGAAAAAGATATTAGAAATATCACAAACACTTACTTAAGGTTTAAAAAATTAGCGGACATAGAACCTCAAAATGCAGAGATTTATGAGGCCTGTGCTGATGCTTTTCAAACGTTTAATTTGTTTAGGACCAATGAAGGACTAAACAATAACAATAACGGTAGATTTATAAACATTGAAAACTTATCGAAATCTGATAAAGTGCGACTAAAAAATG
The DNA here is from genome assembly GCA_044347145.1 of Flavobacterium sp. Lineage (GTDB taxonomy): Bacteria > Bacteroidota > Bacteroidia > Flavobacteriales > Flavobacteriaceae > Flavobacterium. The sequence goes on along the minus strand of JBIIXU010000005.1, from coordinate 20,357 downwards.
CTTTTCATTATATCCAAGAATTACAAGATATTATTAAAAACAGATTTCATTTAACCTATTTTACCTAATGCTATTAAATTGGTTTAAAAAGAAAATAATTAAATACCCAGATTTTTATCTGCAGTATCTTGACTTGTTTGAAGCAGATAAGATTAATGAAAATAATTATGTTGTTTTTGATTGCGAAACAACAGGTTTAAATCCAGACAAAGACAAGATTTTATCTATAGGTGCCATCAAGATTGAAAATGACGACATCATCATTAAAAAGACTTTTGACTGTTATTTGTTACAAGAAGTTTTCAATAAGGAAACAGTTGCCATACATGGTCTGAGAAAACAAGAAAATTATCAAGTATCAGAGCAGGAAGCCATTTTAGAATTTTTAAAGTATATTGGTAATGCCACATTAGTTGGCCATCACATTAATTTTGACATTGAAATGATTAATATGGCTCTAAAAAGACTTGAGGCAGGCAAATTAAAAAATGAAGGTATGGATACGAATGCCATGTATAAAAAGTTGAAATATTTGCAAGAAGACCAGAATAGCAGCTTAGATGAGTTGGCCAAGATTTATAAAATTAGATCACATGATCGGCATACTGCGGTTGGCGATTCATACATAACAGCACTTTTGTTTTTAAAGTTAAAAAAGAAATTAAAGATATAACTGACAAAATTTCAAAAAAAAACACCCATGAAGATTTTAATAACAGGTGCAACAGGCTTAGTTGGCCAAGCGATACAAGCGCAGCTAAAAAAGGATAATATGTCCTACGTTTTTCTTACAACTTCTAAGGAAAAAGTTGACGGCAAAAAATCTTTTTTTTGGCAACCGTCTGCTAATATGATAGATGCCAATGCTTTTGAGGGAATAACTCACATTATTAATTTAGCTGGTGCAAGTATTTCAGAGCCTTGGACAACAAGCCATAAAGAAGAAGTCCTATCGAGTAGAATAGATGCTATTAATGCTTTGAGTCATTTTTTAAAAAATAATGACCATCAGGTGAAACATATTGTTAGTGCTTCTGCAAGTGGCATTTACCGTAGTGATTTAAATACAATATATACAGAGGATTCCACGGCCATTAATTCGGAGTTTTTAGGGCAAGTTGTTCAAAAATGGGAACAAGCTATGGATACTTTTAAAGCGATGAATCTCGATGTGACTATTTTAAGAATAGGTGTTGTTTTCTCAAATAAAGGTGGTGCCTTGCCAAAAATTATTCAACCGATTAAATTTTTTATAGGTAGTTTGATGGGAAATGGTAGCCAATGGATGTCCTGGATAGCGTTGGAAGATTTAGCTGATATGTTCGTATTTGTGATCAATAAAAATTGTTTGGGTATATATAATGCTGTTTCACCAGAACCAACAACCAATAAAGCGCTAACTTTAGCTATTGCGAAGCAATTAAACAGATTGATATTCTTCCCTCCTATTCCAAAAGTGTTGATGAAAATTGTTTTAGGTGATAGGCATGTACTACTTTTTGACAGCCAAAATGTAAGTAGCAAAAAAATTGAAAACCAAGGTTTTAAATTCAAATATTTTAATTTACAAAGCTATTTGAGTTCATTATTTAAAAGTACATAAAACAAAAAAACCAGCAATGAGCTGGTTTTTGAGTATATTATAAATAATATTTAATTAATAATAACCTTTAGTTTCACAAATATATCTACTTTAATTTTAGGATATCTTAAAAATACGTTAAAGTTTTTAATTAAAATGAAAAAGAGATGATTAGATTGAATTTCATTTGAAACTAGCGTATAATCTGAGTATAGCTTTTTTGCAAAGCTTCATCTCGATGTTGACGAGATTATGAATCCTGCAAAAAAAAACCACCTTTAAAAAAAGTGGTTTAATTTGTAGTAGCGAAGACGGGAGTTGAACCCGTGACCTCAGGGTTATGAATCCTGCGCTCTAACCGACTGAGCTACCTCGCCATTTTGAGGTTGCAAATATACTGATAAATTTTATAGATTTTCAAATATTTTTGGAGATTTTTTCTAAAATTAAATATCACATTGACATTTAAAAAGTTATCTGCCATTAATTTGATTTTAGCTTGTTTTTTATTTGGCTTTTACAAGGCGCACATAATTCAAATTTAGCCCTGTCAATGGTATTAACGGTTTCAACAGCATCTGTCATTAAGCACAATTTGTCAGGACAATGCTTTAGCCCTAAATTATGGCCAAATTCATGAACAACAACTTTCTTCAATCGGTCTTCAAAAACTTTTCGATCGTTATGTTTTATCCTAAAGCTAGAGACAATGCAAGATTTCCCAGGACAATAAGCCAATCCCATAATGCCCCAATCTTCATATTTTGATTTGGGTTCTTTTATCAAACCTAAGTCATTAAGTTTGCTTGTAGAAATATCAGAATTGGTAAAACCAATGACAAAGTCATAATTTTTAGCCATCGTTTTCTGCCATTTGATCAGTTTATCGGCTCGGTATCTCGGCGATTTAACCTGAATAAAAGTTTCTTTAGGTAAGTCTAAAGGCTCATTTACGGTAACATCAACTTTGTAAAATCTTTCCAAGGCCTCTTTAATGATGGCTTTGTCCTTTTGAGAAACATTTTGATAAGGTATAAACAAAACTTTGTAAGTTTCTTTTTGTGAAAAACGGTTAACCAAAGCTGGCTGGTCATAAATTTTGAAGCCCACAAAAAAAAGCAGCACGATGACTAGCAATAAAAAAAGACTTTTGCCCTTCACTATTTCTTCATTTTAAACACCACGACGCCTAAAGGTGGCACTTTTACCAACGCATAACGCCGTTTATCCTTTCTTACAAAATTAATCTTTACAGGTTTTTCGTTCACAAAATGGCTGCCATTATATTTTTGATCATCAGAATTGAAAATTTCAACTAAACTGCCTGATTGTTCAGAGGTTAGGTAATATTCACCATAGCTATTTGGCGTAAAATTACAAATAACCATTAACGTATCTTTAGGCAGGCTAGATTTACGTTTAAAGGCGATGATGGAGCGTTCAGCATCTCTAAAATCAATCCATTCAAAGCCATCGTGTTCATATTGCTTTTCATAGAGTGCAGGTTCAGCGGTATAAAGTTTGTTTAAATCGCGAACCAAATCATTAACACCTTTATGATTTGGTGTCTTTAGCAATTGCCACTCAACGGTATCTCTAAAATTCCATTCATTATATTGTGCAATATCAGCACCCATAAATAACAATTTCGACCCAGGATGTGTAAACATATACCCATATAAAGCCCTCACATTGGCAAACCTTTGAAATTCATCACCAGGCATGCGACCTAAAATGGAGCGTTTACCATAGACCATTTCATCGTGTGACAACGGTAGCACAAAATTTTCAGAAAAAGCATAAACAATAGAAAATTGCATTTTTGAGTGATGATATTTTCTAAAAAGTGGATCAACTTTAAAATAATCCAAGGCATCATTCATCCACCCCATCATCCATTTCATCCCAAAACCTAAACCACCATGATCAATTGGTTTTGAAACCATTGGATAAGACGTACTTTCTTCGGCGATGATTTGAACACCTTCATTCATGCTATAAATAGCTAAATTTAGATCTTTCAGAAAGGTAATAGCTTCTAAATTGCCATCGCCCCCAAAAACATTAGGCTCCCACTCCCCTTCTTCCCTGGCATAATTGAGATGGAGCATCGAAGCTACAGCATCCACACGCAGGCCATCTAAATGATATTCTTGCAACCAAAACGTGGCATTGCTTATCAGAAAGGATTTAACCTCATGTTTACCATAATCAAAAATCAAACTTTTCCATTCTGGATGATAGCCTCTTCGTCTATCGCCATGTTCGTATAAAGGTGTACCATCAAAAAATCCTAGACCATGGCCATCTTCTGGAAAATGAGAAGGTACCCAATCTAAAATGACGGCAATATTATTTTGATGAAAAGCGTCTATTAAAAATTTAAAGTCATCAGGTGTCCCAAATCTTGAAGTTGGCGCAAAATAGCCAACAATCTGATAGCCCCAAGAGGGGTCATAAGGATATTCCATAATGGGCATCAATTCCACATGCGTATAACCCATGTCTTTAACATAATCAACCAATTCAACGGCCATTTCTCTATAAGTCAAAGCTCTAAAGGGTTCATAGCGTCTGCGCCAAGAATCTAAATGAACTTCATAAATAGACATTGGCTTATGGTGATTATTGAAATTCTTACGAACTTTTAACCAGTCACTATCTTGCCATTCATATTGCGACTGATAAACTTTAGAAGCAGTTTGTGGCGGCGTTTCACAGAAAGAAGCATAAGGATCAGCTTTTTGAGTCACCCGATTTTCAACTTTTGAAACAATGTGATATTTATAGCTGCAAGCGATTTCCACATGCGGGATGAAACCTTCCCATATACCCGACGAATCCCAGCGAACAAATAATTGATGGGCTAAAGGTTGCCACTGATTGAAATCTGCAATAACACTAACTGATTTAGCAGCAGGCGCCCAAACCGCAAAATAAGTGCCTTTTACACCATTCTTTTCAACCACATGCGCGCCAAATTTTTTATAAAGTTGATAATGCATGCCACCTTGATAAAGTCGAATGTCGAATTCCGTGAACAAAGAAAATGCCTCTACGTTTTGCATGGTATTTATTTTCGATAAAATTACTTATTTTTTTTGGATAAAATTAAAGTCAAGCAAAAATATACAAACAATTTTTATAAAATATTGAGCATCGTTTTTGATTTGTTGACAGTTTCCTCAAATTCTTTAAGAGGTTGACTATCTTTGGTGATGCCACAACCTACATAGATTTTTAATTGTTTATTAACAAACGATAAGCAGCGTAAGTTGACATAAAATTCACTTTTGTAAACATTGTTAACTCCTAAAAAACCAGTATAAAAATGCCTTTCATAAGCTTCGTTTTCATTGATAAATGCCAAAGCATCTTTTTTTGGTAACCCAACAACAGCAGGTGTAGGATGTAAAACCTGTAAAAGGTTCATGGCTGATGTTTCTTCCTTGAAAGTTCCTGTAATACTGCTGTGTAAATGAACTAATTGACCAGCTTGTTTTGAGGCAGCTTCTGTGGCAACAATATCTTCTGAAAAATTATTTAAAGTACTGATAATATATTCTGTAACTATATTTTGCTCATGTTTTTCTTTAAGTGTCCAGTCTGTGCTTTCTTGTGCTAATTTAGTGCCTGCCAATGACATGGTTTCAAAAGTTTGACCTTCAGTTTTTAATAATAATTCCGGTGTAGCCCCTAGCCATGCCCCAATATTTGGGTGGTAAAAAATATAGACCAAGGCGTCTTTATAGGTTAAAAGTGCATTTTGAAAACTTTTGAAAATATCAAAACCTTGATCTATATTAGCAGAAATTTCACGTGATATGACCACTTTTTCAATTTGATTATTTTCAATGCGGTTAATCGCTTTTTTGACTATTTCTTTAAAAATAAACGCTTCATTAGCGTGATTTATCTGATATTTTTGTGGAGAAAATTGCAGATGGTTTTCAATGATGAGTTCTTGGTCTCGTGTTGAAAAATCATCAGGTAGGCAGTAATTGCTCTGATTATCAAAACTTTGAAAAACAAAACCATTTTGACCAGTAAAATTGTGCCATTGATTGTCTAACTGAAAAACACCATTTAAAAGCTCCTCCTGCGGTTTTCTATACAGAACAAATGGCAAATGGTTGGCAAAATGATTTTTAGCCCTTTCTATAATAATCATTAATCTATTTTAGGTAAAACAATATTTGTTAGTTTACAAAGTGAAATCAACTGGTCATTTTCATCAGTAATTTTAATTTCCCAAAGATGTAATTGACGTCCCTTATGAATAATCTTAGCTGTAGCATAAACTTCGCCCGAGGTTTTACTCTTTAAATGATTGGCCGAAATTTCTATGCCTTTTATGATGAATTTTGCAGGATCTATGAAAAAATGCGAAGCAGCACTACCTACGCTTTCCGCTAAGGCCACCGTTGCGCCACCATGAAGAATCCCCATCGGTTGATGCACCGTTGGGTTTACAGGCATTTTGGCTACTAAAAAGTCTTCGCCAGCATCAATATAGGTAATGCTTAAAGTTTCCATTAAAGTATTTTTTGACATTTTTTGACAAATGTCTAAAATCTGTTCTCTATTCATTTTTAAATTTTAAGAAACAAAAGTACTGATTTTAAAAAAAATAAATGTTAATCATACTTTAAATTTTTTGTTACTTGGAATTTAGATTTAATTCCTATTTTTGTTTCTTTTTTTAAGTTATGTATAAGGTCCTATTATTTTCCGTTTTTCTTTTCTTTCAACAATTTTTTCAGGCGCAAATTAAAGGCGTAGTAGTCGCCAACGACAATTTGCCAATTTCTTTTGTAAACATTTATATAGAGAACACCTTTGTTGGCACAACGACTAATGTCAAGGGTGAGTTTGAATTAATTTCAGACCAATTGACCAATAATTCACAAATTATTTTTCAATCGCTAGGTTTTAAAACAAAAAAGATCAGTTATGCACAGCTCAAGACCCTGAAGCCATTGCAAATTACTTTAGACGACGACCAATATCAACTAACAGAAGTTGTGGTGAGTGCCAAAGAAAACCCAGCGGATAGAGTTATTCGGGAGGCTATTAAAAACAGAAAAATCAATGTTGAAAAGATTAAGCGCTATGAAGCTGATTTCTATTCAAAAGGTATGTTTAAATTAAAGAATATGCCAAAAAAAATCTTGGGTCAAGACATTGGAGATTTTGAAGGTAAACTAGATTCAACGGGCAGTGGCATAGTTTATTTATCGGAAACTTTTTCAAAAATTAAATTTGAAAGACCTAATAATTTAAATGAAACCATTTTAGCGTCAAAAGTAGCTGGCTCAGATCGTGGGTATAGTTATAATACAGCTCGAAGTTCAAATATTGATTTTTATGACAATATTGTAGATTTAACGCGTGCAAAAACCATATCGCCTATTGCTGATCAAGCTTTCTTGTACTATAAATTTCAGTTGGAAGCCACCTTTTATGACATCAATAATAAACTGATTAACAAAATAAAATTAATTCCAAGAAGAGATGTAGAGCCCGTTTATGATGGGCATATTTATATCGTGGAAGATGATTGGACCATTTATGCAACAGATATGCGAATCAATGGCTATCGCATGCAAAATGAGTTTTTGGAATACTTTGATATCAAGCAGAATTATGCCTATAATGCTAGTCAAAATATTTGGTCTAAAAATCAACAACAATTATCCTTTAAAGCAGGTGCATTTGGCATTTCTTTTGAAGGTGGCTTTACCCACGTGCTGAGTAATTATGAATTTAAACAACAGTTTGAAAAGAAGACATTTACCCGTGAAGTGGTTAAATTCGCTTTAGATGCTGACAAAACAACCGACGACTATTGGTCAAAAAATAGACCTTTGCCCCTAACTCTGGAAGAAACTTCAGACTACATCAAAAAAGATAGCATAAAAACGTTGCGCGAAAGCAAAACCTATTTAGATTCAATTGATCGTAAGAAAAACAAACCTAAAATTTATGATTTATTAATGGGCTATACTTTTAAAAATTCATATAAACAATGGGAAATTTCTTATGATGGTCTTTTAAAATTAGTTCAATTTAATACCGTACAAGGGTGGAATATAGGCACATCGCTTAGTTATACTAAATCAGACAAAGAAAAAAGAACTTACAAGAACCTGAAGGCTGAAGTTAATTATGGTTTCGGTGATAAAACCTTCAGACCAAGTTTTACTTATGAACAAAAATTCAATAATTTTAATAAAGCCTTCTTGTCTGTTTTTACTGGTATCAAAGCAGAACAATTTAATCCGGCCGCTATTACGCCACTTATTAATACCACTGCTACACTTTTCTTTAAAGATAATTATATGAAACTCTATGAAAAAAGATTTGCTGGCGCCTACTACAGTCAAGAGATAACAAACGGTTTTTACCTTGCAGGTCGTGCTGAATTTTCTGAGCGATTGCCTTTGTTTAACACCACAGATTATGCGGTGACAAAAAAGCAGCAAGCGTATACCTCAAATAATCCACTTGATCCAAGCAATACAACCTCTGCAGCCATTGACAAGCATCATCTCACAATAGTTAGTATCAGACCAAGTTTTAGATTTAATCAACGTTATATTTCTCGGCCGGACGGCAAATTAAATTATCAATCAGGCGATATTCCTGAATTAAATCTCAATTATACCAAAGGTTTTGGTGGGTCTGATAAAAAATACAATTTTGATTATATTGAAGCCACAAGTTTTTTTGAAACCACTTTGTCCAATAAAGGTACGTTTGGCACGAGAATAAAAGCAGGACATTTTATTGGTGCAGAAGGCATTAGCTTTGTAGATTACAAACACTTTAATGGCAACCAAACGCATGTTTATTCTGGCTTTACATCTTATAACAACTTTCACCTCCTACCCTATTATGCCATGAGTACGAACCAATCTTTTGTAGAATGGCATGTGGAGCACAATTTCAACGGTTACATCATGAATAAAATACCATTGCTAAACAAATTAAAGACAGAGTTGATTGTTGGTTATAATCATTTAACTGTTAAAAATTTGCCGACTTATCATGAGTTTTCAGTTGGCTTAAACCGTTTAGGTTTTGGAAAATACAAATTCCTCCGCATAGATTATGTAAAATCTTTTCAAGGCGGCCGAACGGAAGATGGGGTAATGTTTGGGTTTATGCTATTTGCGCTTTAAGTTATTCTAAACGATAATAACAAAAAAGCTGCTATTTTAAAAGACTACCAAATCATGGTCTAACAATTCTTTAGCTATAAATTTAAGAAACTAATTTGAGTCAATATTTCAGTTAATTGAAAAATTGGCTTCATGCAAATTGAAAATTAAACAGGTTCCCCATATAGGTCAAATTCCGACGCATCATAAATTTTGACTTGGCAGAAATCGCCGATTTTAACATAATGCTTCACAGCATCAATCAGCACTTCATTGTCTACATCCGGACTGTCAAATTCAGTGCGTCCAACAAAATATTGACCTTCTTTACGATCAATGATACAGCGGAATGTTTTGCCAATCTTATCTTGATTCAGTTCATATGAGATTTGTGCTTGAATATCCATGATTTCTTGCACGCGCATTTGCTTAATTTCTTCCGGTACATCATCAACTAAACTGTAAGCATGCGTATTTTCTTCATGGGAATAAGTAAAACAGCCCAAACGCTCAAAACGCATGTCTTTTACCCACTGCTTTAAAATATTGAAATCTTCTTCAGTTTCGCCTGGATAACCTACAATCAGCGTGGTGCGGATAGCCATTTCTGGTACAATTTCTCTAAACTTTTTGAGAAGTTCATTGGTTTTTGCAAAGGTTGTTCCTCTGCGCATAGATTTTAAAACATTATCTGCTATATGTTGCAAAGGTATATCTAAATAATTACAGATTTTTGGTTCTTTTTTCATCAAATCAAGCACCTCTAAAGGAAAACCTGTTGGAAAAGCATAGTGCAATCTAATCCATTCTATGCCTTCAATTTTAGCCAAATTTTCTAACAATTCGGCTAAATTTCTTTTTTTATAAATATCTAAACCATAATAAGTCAAATCCTGTGCAATAAGAATAAGCTCTTTAACGCCATTTTTGGCTAAGGCACTGGCTTCTTTTACTAATTTTTCAATAGGCTGCGACACATGTTTGCCTCGCATCAATGGAATAGCACAAAAACTGCAAGGTCTATCGCAGCCCTCAGATATCTTCAGGTAGGCATAGTTTTTTGGCGTTGTAGTCATACGTTCGCCGAGTAATTCATGCTTATAATCTGCCCCTAAAGCTTTCAACAATAAAGGTAAGTCAGTTGTACCAAAATATTGGTCAATATTAGGTATCTCCTTTTCCAAATCAGGCCGATACCGTTCTGATAAACAACCGGTAACAAAGACTTTATCTACTTTTCCGGCTTTCTTTTTTTCGGCATATTCTAAAATAGTATTTATCGATTCTGCCTTGGCATTATCTATAAATCCACAGGTATTAATAACAATGATATTACCAGTTTTTTCATGAACCACGTCTTTGCCACTGGCTTTAAGTTGCCCCATCAAAACCTCACTGTCATAAACGTTTTTTGAACAGCCAAGTGTAATGACATTGATTCTATTTTTCTTAATTGATTTGGTACGCATAATATTATTTTGGTCGGCAAAGGTAAGAAATTATTGATAATATGCCAATTAGTCAATATGGTCATTTGCATAACAAAATGGGTCTCAATTTTAATTTTTCTGAAGCTTTAATTTTATTTTCAAGTCAATAAAATAAAGAATTAATAGCCATTTTATCAACATCTGTTAATAACTACTAAAACCTGATGAATAAACGATTGAGGCTAGTTTTTATAACGTTTAATTCGCTCATGCATCACTTTAAACCACAGGGGCGGAATTAGTGCTAAAATCATCATGCCAGGATAGCCAGTAGGCATCTGTGGACTATCTTCATGGTGACGAAGAATTTGGTATTTGCGATTAGCTAAAAAATGATGATCAGAATGTCGAGATAATTCTAAAAGTACGACACGACCAATCGGATGATTAGAATTCCATGAATGAATGGGCATGGTTCTTTCATAACGCTGACCCTTTTTTTCTCTTCTTAGGCCATAGTGTTCAATATAATTAACAGTTTCTAGTAGTAAAACCCCTATCAAAGCAGCCGCTAAGTAAAAGCATAATGACCAAATACCAAAAAAGTAAGCAATTAAAACGATAAGCACTAATTGAAAAAGCTGGTAGACTATCATTTCGTTATGCAGAGACCAAAATGGCTTTTTTTCAATAGCTAGTCGTTTGCGTTCCAAAGCCCATGCCGACCACCAGCTGCCCCAAATGGAGCGCCAATGAAATGCATAAACGGTTTCTCCATATTTTGCCGATGCTGGGTCTTCATCGGTTGAAACATGTGTATGGTGCCCACGGTTGTGCTCGATAAAAAAATGCATATAAAATGTGGTCAATAGTAAGGCCTTACTCATGAATTGTTCATACCAGGTTTGTCGATGACCTAATTCATGTGCGGCATTGATGCCTAATACACCACAACTAAATCCATAGGCGGTAGTGATTCCAATTTTATATACCAAATCTGCGGTAGAATTGCCAATATGATACAAAAAAATAAGGCCTAAAGCATATTGCAAAGGCACCATCAGCCATAATAAACCATCAAAAAACTTGTCTTTCAAAAGGCTATCTTCTTGGTCTTTGGTGAAATTTTCAGTGGATCCCTTTGTAAACAACTCAATAAATGGCAGTAAACCAAAATTGAAAACTATGGCAAAAAAAGACCAATAACCCGCCATTTGAAATGACAAATACACAGTTAAGGGTGTTAAAAAAACGAAAAGATATTTAAGTTTGTTTGGCATTTAAGAAATTATATTTTACAAATTTAGTAAAAAAACAATTCGTTCAAAAAATATAAGCCTTGGATTCGAAATAAAATTACTGTTTGCTTTTAAAAATAAATAAAATACGACGTTAAAATGGGAAAAACTCAATAAAAAAGCGTATATTTGCACGATTTTTTAAAAACCTATTAAATATAAAGATAATGACAACAAACAGAACGTTTACGATGATTAAGCCAGATGCTGTAGAAAAAGGGCATATTGGTGGAATTTTAAACATGATTTCAGAAGGTGGCTTTAAAATAGTGGCTTTGAAATTAACGCAGTTAACCATAGCTGACGCTCAATCTTTCTATGCTGTGCACAAAGAAAGACCTTTTTTTGGCGAATTAGTAGAATTCATGTCAAGAGGACCTATTGTTGCTGCTATACTAGAAAAAGACAATGCTGTTGAAGATTTTAGAACTTTAATTGGTGCAACTAACCCTGCAGATGCAGCTGAAGGTACCATTAGAAAGAAATATGCAACTTCTGTTGGCGAAAATGCGGTTCATGGTTCTGATAGCAATGAAAATGCTCATATTGAATCAATCTTCCACTTTGCAGGCAGAGAAATGTTTTAACCTACAATTATTAAATTGATAGATTAAGCTGTTCATTGTTGAGCAGCTTTTTTTTTACCTAGTTGGCAATTTAATTCATCAAACAAATACCAACAAGTTGTTAAAGTTATCAAGAAAGACTTGGTAAACAACTAAATTTGTAAATGTTTACTAATGTACGAGCTTTTAATCGACAAAAATGAAGTTAATTTTATTAATAATTGGTATACTTTGCCTAACTAATCTTAAAATGATTTATAAGTTTGATAAAAATTCTAGTCCCAGAGATTGGCGAATCATTGATGATGGCGTTATGGGCGGACTATCAGAAGGAAATTTCAAGATTAATGCTGATGGACATGGCCAATTTTATGGTCAAGTTACTTTAGAAAATAATGGTGGTTTTTCATCTATTAGACATATATGCGATAAACTGTCAACCGCTTCTTATAACAGTATCAAAATTAGAATAAAAGGTGACGGAAAGTCCTATCAACTGCGCATCAAGTCTAATGCGAGAGATTACTATTCATATATTACAACCTTCAAAACATCAGGTGAATGGGAAGAAATTAAATTGCCCTTAAAAAATTTCTATCCTTCGTTTAGAGGGCGAACACTTAATTTTCCAAATTTTGACCAAGAAAATATTGAAGAAATTTCATTTTTAATTGCCAATAATAAGGAAGAAAAATTTGTTTTGTTACTCGATTATGTGGCTTTAGAGTAACATATTACATGAAAAAGTTCAAAAAACAGTTCGCCCACCTTTTATTTATTCTCATTAAATGAATTAGGCAATAATTGCGGCAATAGTCGAACTAAGATTGGTAATAAAAGTCCGCCGCCTGGCAAAACAAAAATCGCCAAAGAAGGTATCGTCTTTGAAATTTCTAATAATTGGTCTTTGACGTATTTTCGTTCCTCGACAGATAAATTTTTGTAGGGCGTTTGACCTATAATGCTCAGCAATTTTTTATTGTTGTTTATTTCTTTCATCAAACGTTTTTGATTGCGACTAACCAAGAGCGACAACTGACTTTGAGTTTGACTAAATAAGGCTTGATGAAACATCTGTTTTTCAAGTATTTTGTAGTCATTGGCATAATCATGAACAAAATTAACAAAAGAATTAATCGCCAATTCAACGGTTTCTTCGTCAATTTTTATCGACTTTCCAAATGACTTTAAATCATGATTATCATCAAAATTTTTGTGTGTAAAATAGTAGTTAATAACTGCTAAATCCATAAAAAACAACTGACCTAAATCTGATAAATTAGTGTCTATACTCTCCGCATAGTCATCCTTGTTTTGCTCCTGTAAAAATTGATAAAAGGGTTTAAATAATGATTGTAGGCTAAAATTTTTCGCTTTAAGTTCATGCGTAAAGATACTTTCCGCAAACTGTTCTAAAAAATGTAGAGTGTGGATATTAATTTTTTCTCCGTTCAAATATCTATAATATAACAAGACATCAAGAAATAAAAGCGTGTTTTGCAAATACTTGTTGCCAACAACACCTTGATAAAATTTAATTCTATTTTGAATAATGAGCTCTAATTTGGCAGAAGAATTATCCTTTACTATATATTGATTGATATTTAGCCAATTTTCGCTTATGGTATTTTTATAGAAAATAATTAACCGGTGCAAGAAATTTTCATCTTGATAATACAAACGATCCAAATGAAAAAGTGCTTTTACATAAAACAGTTTATATTGTTCTTCTGATGTTAATTCAAAATCTGCCGATTGGTATGCCTTTGAAATGATTTTGCCATAAACAAAACCATTTTGCCTAAAAGCTTGATAAAAAGAAGAAATGTCAGCATAAAGTGGCTCTGTTGACAAATAGTTATTGATGTACTTGTCAAACCAACCAGAAGAAGAGGGATTTATAACCATTACCTAAGAAAAGTAGCTGTAAGTATCATCAACTTTCATATTTAACAATGATTCATAAATTAATTGAATAACGTGTTCAACATCTTGTTGATGAACCATTTCTACGGTGGTATGCATATAGCGCAATGGCAACGAAATCAATGCCGATGGCACACCGCCATTGCTATAAGCAAATGCATCAGTATCGGTTCCTGTTACCCTTGAACAGGCACTTCTTTGGAAAGGTATATTGTTTTTTTCTGCAGTATCTATAATCAATTCTCGCAACTTGTTTTGCACTGCTGGTGCATAGGCTATAACTGGCCCCTTCCCTATTTTTAAATGCCCTTCAACTTTTTTATCAATCATGGGCGTGGTTGAATCGTGCGTAACGTCAGTAATTATAGCTGCATGTGGTTTGATAGCATGGGTAATCATCTCTGCGCCTCTTAGGCCAATTTCTTCTTGAACTGCATTAACGATATAAAGACCAAAGGGTAATGTTTTGTTATTTTCCTTTAGCATTCTGGCAACTTCCGCAATCATAAATCCGCCCATGCGATTGTCAAGCGCGCGACAAACAAATTTATTGCCATTTAAAATTTCAAATTGATCGGGATAAGTAATGACGCAACCGACGTGAACGCCTAGGGCTTCAACCTCTTCATTAGTAGAGCACCCACAATCAATAAAAATATTACTAATTTGAGCTGCTTCTTCTTTTGCTCTGTTGCGCGTGTGAATAGCCGGCCAGCCAAATACGCCGCGAACAATACCTTTTTTGGTATGAATATTAACCCTTTTTGAAGGTGCAATCATATGGTCACTACCCCCATTTCTTATCACATAAATTAAACCGTCTTCCGTAATATAATTCACATACCAGGAAATTTCATCCGCATGACCTTCAATAACAACACGATAGGGTGCTTCGGGATTAATGATGCCAACAGCTGTCCCATAAGCATCCGTTTGAAAAGTATCTACATAAGGTTTAAGATAATCCATCCAAATTTTTTGACCTTCGTTTTCATAACCCGTAGGCGAAGCATTGTTGAGGTAATTTTCTAAGAAAACAAGGGAATTTGGGTTTAATATAGATTGCGACATTTATTATAAAATTTGATGCAAAAATATATAATTTAGTGCATTAATTGACAAATTACACTTGATTTTTTTAGTATAAATATACCAAATAAATTGTATTTAGTAATTAATCTAAAAGAAATATTTATTTATTCAAACAAGGAAAACAAATCGCCTTCATTCCTAACCTTTTCAGCCATAAGAGCCACTTGATAAGGGTACGCAAAGTTGTTTATAGATTCATTATTTAAAAATGCATGATAATCTTGTGGTAAAACGACAACCGGCATGCGCTGCTTTTGATTGTGTATTTCTGCCATTAGCTTGTTGGCTTGCGTGGTTAAAATCGTAAAGGTTTCAAAGGTCTGATTTTGCCACTGTAAGCGATGCCATAATCCAGCAAAGGCGAACACTTCGTGGTCTTGGCTAAATATTTGAAATTTTTGTTTTTCACTTCCTTTATGATTTAACCACTGCCATTCAAAAAAAGAAGTGGCAGGAATCAAGCAACGCTGTTGCACAATAGTCTTAAAAGATAACTTATCACTAAGCGTTTCGATTTTTGCATTTAAAGTCATTCGCCTGATTTTTTCATCGGTAAATTGAGGTGGCAACAAGCCCCAAGAATAACCTTGAAGTAAATCTGGCATTTCATTAGTAATAATGGCACATGATGGCAAATCAAAACCATTAATATGTGGCGTTGCTTCAATGTTTACCCCTGGCTTTTTTTTTACTTTAAAAGCTTTTTCGAGTTGCGTCGTACTTTTGGTTTGGCTAAAATGATAACACATGTTTTATTTGCGCAATTTTTTTATTAGGATTTGTTAAACATGAGCAAAAATAATACATTTATAAATAAATAATCAGTTTTGTAGATCATTATATGTTTTTATGATAAACTAGAAACGATCTGTGATCATGACTATTAAAGATGCCTTAAGCCAAATGTTTCTAAAAATAGGTTAAAAGATTATATTTTTATGTAAATTTGCCCTTCCAATTAACTTTAGATTTATGAATTTGATAAAGCGTAATCCTTTTGGACATATTCTTTTTATTAAAAAATGGCTTATTCGTTTCTTTGGTTTGCTAACACATCGCAGATATAGAGGTTTTAATTTTTTAAAAATCGAGGGGTCAGAAATAATTAAAAGTTTACCAGACACCAATGTCTTATTTATTTCTAATCATCAAACTTATTTTGCAGATGTAACGGCTATGTTTCACGTCTTCAATGCGAGTTTAAGCGGTAGAATTGACAATATAAAAAACATCGGTTATCTATGGCAACCTAAGTTAAACATCTATTATGTTGCCGCTTCTGAAACGATGAAAGAAGGTTGGTTACCGCGTATTCTATCCTACATAGGCGCCATAACTGTTGAACGCACTTGGCGAGCCAAAGGTGAAGATGTTCAGCGAGAAGTGAACCCAAATGATACAGAAAATATCAAAATAGCACTCAATGACGGTTGGGTGATCACATTTCCGCAAGGTACTACACGTTCGTTTAAACCAGTTAGAAAAGGCACTGCACATATCATTAAACAGCACAAACCCATTGTTGTGCCTATTGTTATCGATGGTTTCCGCCGGTCTTTTGATAGAAAAGGTTTAGTCATAAAAAAGAAAGGTATTTTGCAATCGTTTCATATCAAAGAACCACTTGAGATTGATTATGACAATGAAACGGTTGAAGAAATAGTAGAAAAAATTGAATATGCCATAGAACAGCATGCCTCTTTTTTAAAGGTAATTCCCCAAGAATTAATGGCTGAAAAATTGGAAGAAGACCGTTTACGTCATTGGACTTATTAATTACTTAAAGCATAGAGGCTTGGTCTTTATCAATAATGGCTTGGTCGCGCTGTCCGCTATACCCAAACCTTAAAAAGCGGTTTTTATTAGGTTGTGCCAAGAGCTTCATTCGTCGCTTTGGCACGCCCAAAAAAACACGCTTTTTTGCGGTTTGTGTGCCGCTGCCATCACGGCTAAATAGCAGGCTTAAGGTCCTTTCTATAAACTATTTTTGGCCAATTGAATATGTGCCAAATGGTGTTGGCTATGCCAAGAATAAACCCCAATATTTTCTTCAATACTAAAAAACTTTTGATGCTCAGGATGGAAA
Organism: Flavobacterium sp.; assembly: GCA_044347145.1. GTDB lineage: Bacteria > Bacteroidota > Bacteroidia > Flavobacteriales > Flavobacteriaceae > Flavobacterium. The sequence goes on along the minus strand of JBIIXU010000005.1, from coordinate 3,214 downwards.
AAAGTCCTTTTCAAGGCGTCTGCTGATATTGTTCGCAGTAACGCCACCCACCGATGATGAACCCCTTCAATAATTTTTAGTGATGGTTCAATCGGCATATTTTTTGAATCTTCAAGTTCCGCCCAACGCTCTTCAAAATATGGTTTGATAGTCGGCTCGTTTTCTGTTAAAGATAATTTTAACCGCATGAAGCTATTCAAATGACTATCTGCCAAATGATGAACAACCTGTCTAATCGTCCAGCCATTGGGGCGGTAAGTTAAATTTAACATGTCGTCAGATAGCTGTTTTGTTTCCGCAATTAACAAATCTGGAAAACAATCCAAAGTGGCAATCCACAAGTTTATTTGTGCTTGATCAATTACATTTGGTTTAATAAACTGACCAATCGGAAACTTCATATTTTCTATGCCCATGAGATGATGTATTTATATTTTTACAAATTTAGTTCATTTTTTAAGCAAGATAAAAAATTTAAAGTAATTTTCTATATATTTGACAACTCTAACTTTAACTTTACTTCAATATGAAAAAAGTATTTATTTTTTCATTTCTTTTTTTCGTTGGCTATAGCTACACACAAAATTTAGTTCGTATAAACAAACTTAGAAATAATGCTGCAGATACTAACTTTGACCCTGAAGCCTATTATTCTGCCACCGATTTTGTAAAATATGTGCTTATTCCTGCTGGTGGCGATTGTGTTAATGTTCAAAATGTTGTTGTTGAACCAGCCACAAATACTGCAACCATCCCCAATACAACATTTTTTGCAGGCAATAATAGGAGCTGGGGCTACTATAATATGGGTAATTCTAACTTTACTTTACAAAAAGGTTTGGTTTTAAGCACTGGTATTGCTAGAAATGGTGGTAATATTTTTAATACAGCTGGCTTAAATAATCAAATAAACAATCCAGCATCAGCACAATATACGGAATTTAGAGATAATTTGCATTATTTCACAACTGCTAATCCAACAGCAGGAAACAACAATTTAACTGATTTAAATGGTTTTCAATTTAATTTCACGGCACAAGGTACAACTGTTTCCTTTGAGTATTTGTTAGCCTCAGAAGAGTATACAGCCAATTACCCGTGTGTTACTTTTTTTGATTCTTTCGCATTATTAATTAAACCGACCGCTGCGCCTAATGGTGCCAATTTTTCAAATTGGACTAATATGGCAATTATTCCAAATACAACAACTCCTGCTACTATTGGTAATATCAGAGGTGCAGGATTGCCTTGTCCGCCTTTAAATCAGCAATGGTTTGATAGCTACTATCCAGGCAGTCAGTATAATACTCTTCCAAATGCAGCAGCTGTTTCAAATTTTAATGGCTTAACACAACCTATGACGGCAACTTATACTGGTCTAATACCTGGGCAACAGTATACGTTTAGATTTCTAGTAGCTGACAGGTCTGATAGAATTTTTGATACAGCAATTTTTATTAGCGGTGATTTTATTTTTGATTATATCTTAGAAAATCAGAATAATGTGCCTTATCCTACAGAAAATGGCTATTTTTTTGCGACCACACCTTGTGTGAGTCCAGCTAATTCGTTTACCGTTCAAGTGGCTAATGCACAACCTAGTTGGATTTATGAAGGATGGACCTATTCGCCAACAGGTAGTAATGGGAGTTTCAATTTGATTCCCGGTACGGTTGGTCAATCGCAACATACCGCCTTTCAACCTGGGTATTATCAATTGACCTTTAGATGTTCAAATGATCCTTCAATTCAACCCATTGTTTTAACCTTTCGTATAAAATTCACAGCTTTAACACCAACCTTTACGCAGGTAGCGCCTGTTTGTCAGGGTGAAAGCTTTATTTTACCCGTAACCTCAAATAATGGATTAAATGGCACTTGGAGTCCAGCACTAAATTTAAATCAAACAACGACCTATACTTTTACACCCGAATGCGGACATAATCCTGTTACGATGACTGTTGTGGTTAATAATTGCGGATTTAGTGGTTATGCATCAGCTGTATGGCTGGATGATTGTACTAATCAGCAATTTGCAGATGGTCAATTTTATAATATTTCAGGTACAGGCACAGACATCATTAATCCCCAGCCAAATACTGATTTTCAAAGCAGAAATTTTGGCGTTTTTGAAAGAAACTCAAATAATTTTGTTTTAAGAGGGGCCGAAGTTAAAACTACAAAAAACATTTTAACTTCAAATGTCTGCACACCTAAATTATTTTATCGTGTTTATCCTACGGCAACCGCACCAGGGGGTTTTCTCCCGGCAACAGGTTGGAACCTAGACTTAAGGGCAAATTGTAATACAGGTGCCGGTAATTTTTCGCCATTTAGTGGTGCTTCTTGTAATAATGCTGGGCAGCAACTGTGGCAATGTGTCACCCAAAGTGGTTGCTCACCGCCTGTAGATTTAACCAATTTTCCAGCAGGTAATTATACTTTAGAGGTCTATTTTGAAGTACCAGGCGCAACTAATTCTACCAATCCTACTTCCTGCGGTAATAATGTCTTTATCAATAATAATGGGTCATTTTACCAAGCTAACTTTAGCTTGATAAATACGCCGGTTGCCTCAAAAGTAGATGCAACGACTTGCGGAGGAACTGGCAGTGTTTTAATTAGTGCAATAACACCAAATACTTCAGCAAGTATTACATATAATTCGCCTAGTGGTGTTGTTGGTCCTGTGAATTTTACATCTAATGGCACTGGTGTAATAACCATTCCTAATTTAGCTGCTGGAAATTATTCAAATTTCATCATTACATTAAATAGCTGTACGCTTACAATTCCTACCCCATTAAGTATTGTTGCACCAAATCTTCAAGTGTCAACATCAAATACTCAAAATACTAATTGTAGTGTTTGTAATGGTACGGCCACAGCAACGCCATCCCTTGGTTCTGGCAGTTATTCATACGTTTGGACGAATGCTGTAAATGTCCAAGTTTCAGTCAATCAAACGGCTACGGGATTATGTAATGGAAACTATACTGTCGTTGTTACTGATAATATCACTAATTGTCAGTCCACACAATCAGTACAAATTACGAGTAGTTTAATTAGTCCTGCTATACCAGCGATAACAACTGCTGTACCAACCTGTGCAACCAATGGAACAGCCACCGTGACGAATTACAATGCGGCCTTGAATTATACTTCTACCCCGGCTGGTATTATTGTTGGTGCAGGAGGTATTATTTCAGGATTT
>JBIIXU010000018.1:0-40239 GCA_044347145.1 Flavobacterium sp. | reverse complement strand
ATCTAGCAAAATATTACTTTCTTGATATAAGCCAAGCATTTCGTCTTGATTTATTCTTTTTCGCCTAAAAATAATTTGGTTATTAGTTATCGGATGTTTTTTGTTAATCAAACGAAAATATTTTTTTAGTAACTGATATTTCCATGATTTTTTGCCAACAATTATAATTTTAAAACTTATTTTATGAGCAATAAGATAACTAGCAATTTCATACATTTTTTTCAATCTTTCGTCTATTGACGCCATATACACGATTTCTTGTTTGATATTTTTCTTTTTCAGCTGATTCTGATCAATATAATTATAATTTTGGGTCGGTTGAAAATGGTATTGTTTAATATCGTCTTTATCAAAAGAATAGACTTCATCAAAAACGCCATCCAGCAAGTGGCGCACATTACATCTTGCAACACTATCGTATAGATAAGAGATGTATTTTGACGTGTAATTTTTTATTTTTTCGTGATAGTTTTTATCAATTAATTCAGGATTAATGACTAAAATTTGGTCTTGTTTACCTAATTTTTCTAGGGTTTCAATGATGTAATCCTGTCTTTTGATGTGTTTGGGATTTTTTCCAAGAAACACTTTTGAAAAGGTATTTTTTATTCTTTCAAGGTTGTTTTTATGCTTGAAATTACCAATTTTAATATGATTCGCTTGATGCCCTAGCGCCTTTAACTGATGAACTATGTATTTATCATAATTCCAGTGATCAAAACTAATAACGACTATTTTTTGTGCAATCATTGAGACAACTTTTTTAGTGTTTGATAAGTCACATGAACGCTCAATGTTTGCAAATAGCAAACCACCAACCCATTATATAAATCCAAAATGCCTAATCTTAAAATAAAAGTTTTGAAAAATTTGAAAATGGTTTTACTGATATGTTTCCCAAGGCTATATTTTTTACCCTTTTTAAAAAGTTCTTGGGCTTTTAGTTGTCCGTAAAAAATCATTTTATTTTTATAATCTTGGTAGCTGTCAAAAGAATAATGAATTAATTTGGTCTTCAAAAAGCCAATTTTTCCGTCCACTTCTAAGGTTTCATGGACCAATTTTGAGGCAGCATAGGTTGCTTTTGATTTTCTAAACAAAACAATCCGTTTATCTGTTTGTGTGCCAGAAAAATGAATTGGTTTTTTTTGATAAAAAAATTTTCTATAAAAATAGTAGGCCACAAATTCTATGTTTTCAACAGCTTTTGTGATTTCATTTTTTAAGTTCGGCAAGATTCTTTCATCAGCATCTAGAAATAGTATCCAGTCATTTTTGGCTAAATCTAAAGCGTAATTTCTTTGTGATGTATAATTATCAAATTTTCTTTCAAAAAACTGTATGTTCTTATTTGCTAAAGCAAGTGCTTTGGTTTGGTCAGTACTTATGGAGTCTAAAACAATAATTTCATCAGCAAAAGACACGGTTTCCAATACCTCTTTTATATTTTCTTCTTCGTTGAATGTAAGAATAATCGCTGAAATTTTAGTCATATTTGGCTACAATTTTATAGTTTTTGTACTCAAAAATTCTTTTCCCAAATTTAACCTCAATCCACTGCAAAAACTGTCTTCTTAAAGACAAATGCTTTTTTAGTTTGGTAATATCAATATTAAAATTCCAATCCATTTGCTGAATTCTTTTGGCCATCACTTGTGGATGCGAACCTTTGAAATCAACTAGTCTATCGGCATTTCCAAAATCAAACTCACCCTCATTGATAGTCATTCTATCACCCAAAGACCTTTTGTTGTTGAAACTTTTTGGCGGTTTTACCCAACCATAGTGATACATATAGGCGTCAATTAATTTAACATTTATTTTTCGGTCATTAATTCTAAATCCTTGCGCATCTTTATAAGAATGTAGGCCATTGATATTTTTTATGAGTCTTATTTCTCTTCTATACCATCTTCTTGATACAGCAATATGGTGAAAAGTGCCGTAAAAGTGGGCATATTTAATTAAGAGACCTTCAATTTTAGGGTTGTTCAAGGTTTGGGTCATTTCTTTTTTTATGGTATCCAAATACTTTTCGTGCACACACTCGTCACCTTGAATATAAAAATACCAATCAACATCTTTTGAAATGGCCGCTAAGGCTTTATTAGTTTCTCTTCTAAAGTTTTCTCCCCAAATAGTGGGGTTTCCATCCCAATCAGTCTCTATAATTTTAATTCTATCAGAAGGTATGCTTTTTATTAATTCTAAGGTTTCGTCTTCACTCTTTCCAACTGCCACGACAAATTCATCACAGATCGGCAGGATAGAAGTAATTGCCTCGATAATAGGATAGTCATTGTTAACGGCATTTTTAATAAAGGTAAAACCTGCTACTTTCATCAATAAGTATTAAGATTTGGAGAATTAAGGATTAAGATTCTTTAACTATAAATTATTTAATTGTTGATACGTTTTATACCAAGTTTTGGCCAGTTGCTCATCATTAAATTTTTGAACGAATGCTAATCCAGCTTGGCTCATTTGTTTGCGTTTATCTGCATCTTGCCACAAAGATAAAATTTTATTTTTAATGTCAATGTCGTCCATTACATTTACATAAATACTTTCTGGCCCCGCTGCTTCTGGAAAAACGCCCGTTGTATTTGTTATAACAGGCACGCCACTATAGAGTGCTTCAATAATAGGAATACCAAAACCTTCAAAAATTGAGGGGTAAATGAAAATAGTTGCCAATTGATAAATGATGGCTAGTTCTCTTTGTGTTAAATTTTGCAAAACAATCACCTGATTTTGCATATTATTTATTTTTAGAAAGCGTTCTATTTCGTCAAAATAAGCAGTTTTTTTGCCAACCAAAATCAAAGAAATATTCGTTTCTTTAATCGCTTTGACGATAGCAAGTGCATTTTTTCTTTTTTCGATGGTACCAACATTTAATAAAAACTGTTGCGGTAACCCCAATCTATTTAAAACTTCTGTTTTTTCTTGTTCTGAGAATCTTTCCTTAAAAATTGCTGAACAGCCTTGATAAATGACTTTAATTTTCTCTGGATTGGTGCCAAAAAAATGAATAATATCGTTTTTCGTTTGTTCGCTTACGGCAATTATTATATCAGCTTTTTTACAGGCATATTTGAATTTTTTTTCATGAATTTTTACATCAACTTTGGTGTACAATTCTGGATAACGCAAAAAAATTAAGTCGTGTATGGTCACAATTTTTTTTATAGGTTCAGCTAGGCTAAAGGGAATTTCACCACTCAAACCATGATAAATATCTAAATTCTCTGTAGCGGATTCTTGTGAGATGCCAAAACTGCGCCATAGGCCTTTGGCATTTTTCCAAAACCCTGCTGGATTAACCTCTTGATAACTTGCTTGGTCGAGTGCAAATCGCGGATGATTATGTGGTTTTGGATTAAATAAAATATAGACGTTTTCTGGATAATAGTTGATAAGTAATTTGATTAAATCTCTACTATAATTGCCTAAGCCCGTATTGTTGTGAAATAGCCTTTTGGCATCAAATCCTATTCTCATTAATCAATATTTTCAAAAACATCTACTACATTGATTTTTAAGTTTTCAAAGGCTTTACTTTGTAATGTTTCGCCTTCTGTAAAGGGCTTCATACCAATAAATTTGTTGTTTTCTAAATAATATAAATTCACGAATTTTTCTTCTGGAAACACTATCCAATATTCTTTAACACCTGCTTCTTCATAAAATCTAAACTTAGTGTCAACATCATGTTTTGAATTATTTACAGAAATAATTTCAACGATTAAATCAGGTGAGCCATTACAACCTTTATCATCTAATTTATTTTTATCACGAATAATACAGATATCTGGTTGAACAACCGTACTATTTTTCTTTTTTGTTGCCACTGGCAGTCTAACGTCGAAGGGTGCATGAAAAAGATTACATGAGTGATTTTTGAAAGTAGCAAAAAAATGACCATGTAAATTGGATGATACAACTTGATGTTTCCTACTTGGCGCAGGACTCATTTTTCTAATAAACCCTTTGATGAGTTCAACACGCTCGTCAAATTGCCAAGTCAAATAATCGGCATAGGTATAAACTTTGTTTAAATCTAAATCAGAAAATTTGGTAACTGGTGACATGGTTGATTTATTTTTAACAAAGGTAATAAAAAAAAGAAATTAAAAGAAATTCGCCTGTCGAAAATCTTGTAACTTCTAATTTCTAACCTTTAAACAGCCACATCATATTCTCTTAGAGCATCATTTAAAGACGTTTTAAGATCAGTTGAAGGTTTGCGCTGACCAATGATTAAAGCACAAGGCACATTGTATTCCCCAGCTGCAAATGATTTGGTATAACTTCCTGGAATAACCACACTTCGTGCTGGTACATAACCTTTATATTCAAGGGGTTCGCTTCCTGTTACATCGATTATTTTTGTTGATGCTGTCAAGACTACATTAGCACCAAGCACAGCCTCTTTTTCTACTCTAATACCTTCTACAACAATGCATCGTGAGCCAATAAAAGCGCCATCTTCAATGATTACTGGTGCCGCTTGTAAGGGTTCTAAAACACCACCAATGCCAACACCACCACTTAAATGCACATTTTTACCAATTTGTGCACAACTGCCCACTGTTGCCCAAGTATCGACCATAGTACCTTCATCAACGTAGGCCCCAATATTGACGTAACTAGGCATGAGGATAACACCTTTCGAAATATAAGCCCCATGACGCGCCACGGCATTTGGTACCACGCGTATGCCTTTTTCTGCATAACCTCTTTTTAAGGGCATTTTGTCATGGTATTCAAAAATGCCTGCTTCTAAAGTTTCCATTTTTTGAATGGGAAAATAAAGGACTACTGCTTTTTTCACCCATTCATTCACTTGCCATCCATTTGTTGTTGGTTCAGCTACACGCAGTTGGCCTGAATCAAGTTGATTGATGACTTCTCTAATGGCATCTTGTGTTTTACTATCTTGCAAAAGGCTTCTGTCTGCCCATGCTTGTTCTATTATTTCTCTCATATTATAATCTAAAAAATCAAAAAAAATTAAAAAAAATCTAAAAAATCTAATCCCGAACGCTTTCGGGACTAAAAAATCAAAAAATCAAAAAATTTACTTTTTAATAAAGTTAATAAAATTTATAAAGCCCCTCCTTTGGAGGGGTTGGGGAGGTGGGGTTAGGGGGCCTGTCCCATCATCATTAAATATGCTTTCAGAAATTCATCTAAATCACCGTTCATTACCGCATCTACATTGGTTGATTCAAAGCCTGTCCGGACATCTTTAACCAATTTATAAGGATGCATCACATAATTTCTAATCTGCGAACCCCATTCAATTTTCATTTTGCCCGCTTCAATTTCACTACGTTTTTCAAGTTGCTTTTTGAGTTCAATTTCATACAATTGCGATTTCAGCATTTGCATGGCTCTGCTTCGGTTATCATGTTGCGATCGCGTTTCAGAACATTGAATTTGAATACCTGTCGGCTTATGAAAAAGCTGAACTTTAGTTTCAACTTTATTTACATTTTGACCACCAGCGCCGCTACTTCTTGCAGTTGTGATTTCAATATCTGCGGGGTTGACCTCAATTTCAATACTGTCATCAACCAATGGATAAACATAAACTGAAACAAAAGAGGTGTGCCGTTTGGCATTGCTATCAAAAGGGGAGATGCGCACCAAACGATGCACGCCATTTTCGCCTTTCAAAAAACCAAAAGCATATTCGCCTTCAAATTCAATGGTAACGGTTTTAATACCAGCCACATCGCCTTCTTGAAAGTTAAGTTCTCTTATTTTATAGCCTTCTTTTTCGCCCCACATCATATACATCCGCATGAGCATAGAAGCCCAATCACAACTTTCAGTACCTCCGGCACCAGCCGTAATCTGAAGTACCGCGCTGAGGTTGTCGCCCTCGTCGGCCATCATGTTTTTAAACTCTATTTTTTCAAGTAGAGATAGAGTTTGGGAGAAATGCTCATCAACCTCTTCAGCACTCATTTCGCCTTCTTTATAAAAATCAAAAGCCAATTGCAACTCTTCAGCTAAACTAGAAACTTTTTCATAGTCTTCAACCCATTTCTTTTTAGATTTAAGGTCTTTAACAATAATTTCAGCTTCTCTAGAGTTATTCCAAAAATCTGGCGCAAAGGTTTTTTCTTCCTCGTTAGCAATTTCAATCATCTTGACATCTATGTCAAAGATACCTCCTCAACGCACCTACGCGCTCCATGACGTCTTTTATTTGGTCATAATTAGTCATTATATATCAATTTAAAGAATGCAAAAATAAAACTAAATATACATAAACTCCAACAAAAATTAAAAATATATCGCAAGGCAATAATTAGCAACAAACCAAATTACGCTTTGAGATAAATATTATGAATGGCGCTACTGCTGTTTTCTTTTCTAACTAAAATAAGCTTAGTTTCTCTTTTTTTTAACAACCTTTTCCTAAATAAACCATATTTTTGTCTTTTAAATTTTAAGATGAATCAAGAATACGTGATCCTAGTCAATGAGCAGGATGAAGTCATTGGACAGATGGAAAAAATTGAAGCCCATGAAAAAGCCATACTTCATCGGGCATTTTCAGTCTTTATTCTCAATGACAAAAATGAAATCATGCTTCAGCAAAGAGCGCATAGTAAATATCATTCTCCTCTTCTTTGGACGAACACTTGTTGTAGTCATCAGCGCATTAATGAAAGTAATATTCAAGCAGGCAAAAGGCGTCTCAAAGAAGAAATGGGTTTTGAAACAGAACTCAAAGAACTCTTTCATTTTATTTACAAAGCCCCATTTGATAATGGCCTAACTGAGCATGAACTCGACCATGTCATGATTGGCTATTTTTATGATGAACCACTCATCAATTCGGAAGAAGTGGAAAGCTGGAAGTGGATGGCTATAGCAGATATTAAGCAGGATATGCAAGAAAATCCAGACCAATATACCATTTGGTTTAAAATTATTTTTAATGAGTTTAGTCAACATTTTGATAATTAGACCATTGGTCAATTAGCTAATTAGACATTGTATACGCTGGCAACCATTATAAAATCAAAGGTCAAATTTTTAGACCTTAAACTTTTGAACCTTAAACTTTTGAACTTTAAATTTTTGAACTTTAAATTTTTGAACTTTTATGACATTTAAACAACAGATATTGCAAGGTATACCAGATGAATTACCAGCCTTAAAGTCCTATGATTTAACCATTAACCATGCACCTAAACGCAAGAATATTCTTAGCGAAGAAGAGATTAAACTAGCGTTGAGAAATGCTTTGCGTTATTTTGAAGCCAAACATCACGCCATATTGTTACCAGAATTTAAAAATGAGTTAAAAACTTCCGGTCGGATTTATATGTACCGTTTCATGCCAGAATATGACATGTATGCTCGCCCGATAGCAGACTATCCTGGACAATCAGAGCAAGCCAAAGCCATCATGTTAATGATTCAAAATAATTTGGACAAAGCTGTAGCTCAACATCCACATGAGTTGATTACTTATGGCGGAAATGGTGCAGTTTTTCAGAATTGGGCGCAATATCTTTTAACGATGCAATATTTGGCCACCATGACAGATGAACAAACTTTAGTCATGTATTCTGGTCATCCAATGGGCTTGTTTCCAAGTCATAAAGAAGCACCAAGAGTTGTTGTCACCAATGGTATGGTTATACCTAATTATTCTAAACCAGATGATTGGGAAAAAATTAATGCGTTAGGTGTTTCCCAATATGGACAAATGACTGCTGGTAGCTATATGTACATTGGTCCGCAAGGCATTGTACATGGCACGACCATTACGGTTTTAAACGGTTTTAGAAAAATTAAGAAAACGCCTAGAGGTCATTTGTTTGTGACCTCTGGTCTAGGTGGTATGTCTGGCGCGCAACCAAAAGCTGGCAATATTGCTGGTTGCATTACCGTTTGCGCCGAAGTCAACCCAAAAATCACAAAAATAAGACATGAGCAAGGTTGGATAGACGAAATCATTGAAGATATTCAACTTTTAGTTGAAAGAGTTAAACGTGCCAAATCAAATGAGGAAGTAGTTTCCATTGCCTATTTGGGCAATATCGTTGAGGTTTGGGAAGCTTTTGATGAAGCTCAAATTCAAATAGATTTGGGTTCAGACCAAACATCTTTGCATAACCCGTGGGCAGGAGGTTATTATCCAGTAGGATTAAGTTTTGAAAAGGCCAATTTGATGATGGCTAATGAACCAGAATTATTTAAAACAGAAGTTAAAAGTACTTTAAAACGTCATGTTCATGCCATAAATAAACACACAGCCAAAGGCACGTATTTTTTTGATTATGGCAATGCCTTTCTTTTAGAAGCCAGTCGGGCAGGTGCAGATATTCTTTCTGAAAATCCTAGCTTGGGTAGAGAATTTAAATATCCAAGCTATGTGCAAGACATCATGGGACCCATGTGTTTTGATTATGGTTTTGGACCTTTTCGTTGGGTATGCGCATCAGGAAAACCTGAAGATTTGCAAAAAACAGATCAAATCTCTTGTCGCGTTTTAGAAGACATGATGAAAAATTCGCCTGAAGAAATCAAGCAGCAAATGGCTGATAACATCCGCTGGATTAAAGGTGCGCAACAAAATAAATTAGTGGTGGGCTCTCAAGCCAGAATCTTATATGCCGATGCCGAAGGTCGCATGAAAATTGCGCATGCTTTTAATGATGCCATAGCCAAAGGCGAAATAGGAATTGTTATTCTTGGTAGAGATCACCACGATGTATCAGGTACAGATTCACCCTATAGAGAAACGTCTAATATCTATGATGGCTCACGATTCACTGCTGATATGGCTATACACAATGTGATAGGTGATAGTTTTAGAGGTGCCACTTGGGTGTCTATACATAATGGTGGTGGTGTTGGTTGGGGTGAAGTGATTAATGGTGGCTTTGGTATGGTTCTTGATGGTAGTTCAGAGGCAGAACGTCGACTAAAATCCATGCTTTTTTGGGATGTTAATAATGGCATTTCAAGAAGAAGCTGGGCTAGAAATGAAGGTGCTGTTTTTGCTATCAAGCGTGCCATGCAAGCTGAACCACTTCTGAAAGTTACTTTACCAAATGAAGTTGATGATGGTTTACTCGCTTGATGATAAGGCGTTAATTATTAAATATCAACATATGAAAACCAATTATGCTATTTTACTGCTTTTTTCCGGTTTATTGCTATCATGTAGTAGTGTAAGTTTAAGTGCAGATTACGACAAAAACGTCAATTTTGAACAATTTAAAACATATGCCTATGATAAAAAAGGTATTGATAAAGTGGAGTTGTCCGATTTAGATAAGAAGCGCATTTTGAGAGCGATAGATGCAGAAATGGCTTTAAAAGGCTTTACAAAAAGTGAAAATCCAGATTTGCTTATTAACATTTTTACTCTAGCTCGTGAACGCGTAGATGTCAATCAATTTAATGCTGGTTGGGGCTATGGCTGGGGCTGGGGCTGGAACCCATGGATGTGGGGTGGTGGCATGAATACAAGTTTTTCCACGCGTATTGAAGGTACTTTGTATATAGATCTTATTGATGCAAAAAAGAAAGAACTCATTTGGCAAGGTGTTGGTGAAGGTATATTGACGCAAAATGTGAATAAAAAAGAAGAACGGATTACTGAGTTTGTTAAAAAGATTTTGGCCAAATATCCACCGGAAATAAAGAAATAAATGTATTTAAACTATTAGAAGCAATTTCCAGCTATTCGCTACAAGTCCTCAAAATAAATGCTATTTTTGACAAGGCTTTCTTCCAGCTTCTATGGTCGCTGTTAAAAGCCAGCAAAAATAAGCATTTTTTTTTTGCGGGCTTTTCGCTACTATCTGGGCTATGGCTTGCGTGTTATATCAAATATTAAAATCTTAAAAACGTTTTCATCTGATGAAATAATAAAAAATCTGATATTTGTTTTTTTAAAACTAAATTTATGCCAAAGACTGAGCATTACTATGTACAATTTGAAAAAGATAAAACCTATCATGTTTATAATATAAGTGTAGATAGAAAACCCATGTTTGCTTCTGATAGAAATTATGACTATTTTTTGACCCAATCTAGTAAATATCTGTCAAATTTTGTTGATATTTTGGCCTATAGTTTGCTAAATAACCACTTTCATTTTTTGATTAAAATCAAAGATTTAGATTTGGCAACTTTTCAAAAGTTGTCAAATCTAAAGGATGATAAAAAGACGATACACGATATCATTAGTCATCAATTTAAGAAATTTTTTCAAAGCTATGCGATGGCATTTAATAAACAACAAAATAGAATAGGAACACTTTTTCAAACACCATTTAAACGCGTTTGTGTTGATAATGAACGTAATCTACGAGAGCTAATTTGCTATATTAATACTGACGCACAAAGACATTATTTAGTTGATGATTTTAAAAAATGGAAATGGTCCTCCTATCAACAAATGGTCACAAAAAACAATCAAGAAATCTTAAAAGACGAAGTTTTGAGCTGTTTTGACGATTTGTACAATTTTGTATTTGACCATCATGAATTTTCTATTAAGAAAAATTTAAGCGTAAAGGATTATTTTATTGAAGATTAATAGGTTTGACAACTTTTTAAAAGTTGTCAAACCTCAATTATTTATTTTTAAAAAAGTACCGACTTTAAAAATAAATTGACGGACTTTATCATACTTTAATTTAATCGTCAGATAGATAATACAAAAATTAAACTATAAATTTTTAGAGATATGAACATTTCAGCCAATCTTGCCAACCGTCTGCGTGAAGTACTTCTTAGCGGCACATTCATTGCTAATACCAATTTTAAAGCACAATTGGAAGATATAGATTTTAAGAATGCTACCAAGCAAATCCACGAACTAAATACGATAGCCTTACTGACCTTTCATATCAATTATTATCTTGAAGGTGTAAATGCTGTGTTTGATGGCAAAGATTTAATCATCAAAGACGACTTTAGCTTTGATATGCCAAATATTGCTTCTGAAAATGACTGGCACAACTTAATCGCTAAATTTCTAACAAATAGTGAAAAGTTCATCAGCCATGTATAAAAATTTACTGAAGAGGAAATGCAACAACCTTTTGTCAATGAAAAATACGGTTCCCTACAACGAAATATTGATGCCATGATTGAACATAGTTATTACCATTTGGGACAAATCGTATTAATACGAAAAATGATAGCAAATTTAAAATAAAAAAACCTTATCAAAATTTAATTATTGATAAGGCTTTCACGTAGTTAAATTTTAAAATTTAGAAGAAAAATTTATAGCCAAAATCTGGGAAAAGCCCAATTTGATCTATGCGGTTTACCTGATTAGTTAAACGATTAAATCTGTTTAAAAAGATGTTTTTGTTATTGGTTACATTTTGAATTTCGCAATAAAAAACATGTGATTGCTTACGTTTATTGCTATTAAGTTTGATACCAGCTCGCAGGTCTAATCGAAAATAAGCATCAAATTGCTCACTAAAAGGTCTTGTTTCGTCGTTTATTTGAAAACCAGCTTGTTGAGAGGCTATCAAATCAATTGGTGTATAAAAGCGGCCACCTGCAGTTGTTAGTTTTCCATCAAAAGAAAGGATAGTTCTTTTGGATTGCCCTATTTTAAATTCTTTGCCACCTAAAGCATTTATAACGTATTGATTATTGAAAGGAGAATTTCTTTCAATGTTGTCACTACCCGAGATTTTACTTTGAAAGAAAGATGTTGTTAATAATGCATGATAACCATTGCTAAAGAACCTTTCAATTGTTAATTCTAAGCCATAATTTTTACCAGTACCTCTACTCAACAATGATGTTTTATCAGTTGAGAATCCAAAGTCAGAGCCCTCAATTAATGAAGAATAACTACTTGAAAAATTTTCGACAGCTGCTTTGTTAATACTTTGATAATATATTTCAGCTTTAGCTCGCCATTTATCGGCAAATTTTAAATCATAACCAATTACAAAATGATTGCTTTCAACCAAGTCAAGAAATTTATTGGTTTGAATAAGTTGGCCGTTTATATTTTCATTTTGAAACAAAATTGGGGCTGGCACATTTTGGTGATGAAGTCCATAACCAATATTTAAAGCACTTTTTTCATTTAGTTTATAAGATGCAGATAGGCGTGGTTCAACAACGGTTTGGTTATTTACTGAAAAAGTTTGTCCATGAACACCTCCATTAATTGTCCATTTTTCCGTCAGTCGAAATTGTGCTTGCACATACGGTTGAAAAATAGTAAAACGTCCTTTTGTTTGGTAAATTAAATTAAAATCTTCAAAGCCATCATTATCGTTATCGGCTTGTATAAATCTATCTTGTAAATTAAAATCTATCGAAAAGTTTTCAAATAAAATACCTGTTCGCAAGGTTATTTTCTTACTTATTTTCGAATTAAGGTATGAAGAGGCTGTAATTCTATTTTCTAGGTTATTACTTTCAGTATATCTAATTTTGAAAGCAGTTGGTAAATCAATATTAAAAAGCCGATCTTCTATGTAATTATTAGCTGTTCTTGAACTACCAATTGTTGTTTTTAAAAATGTGTTTGAACCAATAAAAATTTTATGCGTTAAACCTAATACATAAAAATCTGAATCTAGATTTTGATCTGCATCTTTTGCAGAAAACAAATCATCAGCTTTTGAATCTTTTCCTAAGAATTCAATATTTGAGCGACCACCAATCCCAAAAAGCGTAAAGTTACCTAATTTTGTTTGACCAAAATCTAAGTTAAAGGATAAATCTTGGTAATTTGGAATAGCTGAACCTGTTCCACTTCCGCCAAGATAGCCAGCAATTCCATAACGACCTGCAATTAAAAATGAACCTTGATTTTTACCCATAGGGCCTTCTGCAATAAATTCTACACCTGGAAAAGCACCGACGCCAGCCATGAATTCAAATTTATCTTTATTACCTTTTCTGAAATTCAAGTCAAAAATACCGCTAATGGCATTACCATATTCCGCAGGAAAGGCGGAAGTTAAAAAATCTGAATTGCCCAATATGTTAGGATTTAAAGCCGAAACAGGACTTCCTGTTGTTCCCAATGTAGAGAAATGGTTTGGACTGGGCACTGGTATTCCCTCAATCCGCCACAACATCCCCGAAGGCGAATTGCCGCGAACAACAATATCATTTCTGCTATCGTCTGAAGTGGCAACACCTGCAAAATTTGCTGTTAATCTCGCAACATCGCTTCTACCACCTGCATATCTATTGACTTCCTCTAAAGAAAATTGACGCGTAGATACTGTTGCCATAGTATTTAGCGGCCTAGCTTTATTAGGGCCTGAAGTTATCACAACTTCTTCTAAATTTGCTAAACTTTCTATCAAATAAATTTTCAGAAAGGTGTCTTTACCTGAAACAACTTCAATGTTGTTTGCTGTATAAGTTTCATAACCTAAATAACTTACAAAGATATCCTGTCGGCCTAAAGGTGTATTGTTTAGAGTGAAATTCCCATTATTATCGCTCATCGTCCCAAGTTGGGTGTTTATAATGTAGATATTTGCACCATCAATGGGTATTTCAGACTGTTTATCATAAATAACTCCCCTAATTACACCATTTTGGGCAAGTATTAGAGGCGAAAAAAAGCTAATTAATGTTAGTAATAAATAACGTTTCATAAGTTTGTGTTTGAAAAATTAAATGACTAGATTTTAGGAAAGTTTGAATTATTCTTAATTTGATGTATTTGTTCCACATGTCGTTGCAAATGTGCAGACATCAAAAGTAGCGTTTGATATAAATCGATAGTTCCAGTTAAAGGATGTTTCCAAAAACGATTTCTTAAATCATTTTGTGTCCTTTCAATATATTTAATCGTTCTACTTCTTTGGCTGTTAAATGCTTCTAAACTGGATTCAACACTTTCAAAAGAATTTGATGGCTTAAAAATTTTTGGACTTTTGGCTTTCCAATTTTTTGCAGTCATTTTGAGATAAATTTCGTCATCATCAATTTTAATTTTTTTTCGCTTCACTGAATCGGCAGGTTGTTGTAGTGCTCTGTCAAGAATATTTTGAAATTCTAGTTCTGCTAAAGTAATATGTTCAATGACCTGGGCTATGGACCAAGATTTTTCATGAGGTTGAAATGAAAATTGCTCAAATGAAAGCACTTCAATACTATTTTTGAAATTGTTCATGGTTAATGTTAATTCCTTGACCATAAGCAAGCGTTCGTCACTAGAAAGAGGTAAGTTTTTTTGAACATCAATATTTTTATTGCTTTTTTGTGCAAAGGTAAATATTGATGAAAGTCCAGTTAAGATTGCTAAAGTAATTCGAAATGATTTACCCATAATTTTTTGATTTGATTATGGGGCAAAGATATTTTTGGTTGAATCTTTAAAACGATAACATTTGTTTATGTTTTCATTTTTTTCAATCTACTTAAATGGACAGAGGTTATATTGAGATATGAAGCAATCATGTGTTGAGGTACCCGATTATGAATATTTGGAAATACTTTTGTAATATTTTCATAGCGTTCGCGAGGCGAAGCCAAATACATATTTTTAATTCGGTTATCTTGAAATATAAAATAAAATTCAGCAATTAGTCGTCCTAACTTTTGACCTTCTTTTAACACATTATATCCCCATTCGACAGAATTTCTTGGCAAAACAACAACTTCAGTTTCTTCCATGGCTTGTAAGGTAGAATATGAAGGTGATTGTAAAATAAAATTTGAATAATCAACAATGTATTGGTTTTCCAAGGCAAAGTGTATGGTATGTTCAATCCCCTCTTTATCAGTAATCAATACTCTAATAATACCTTTGTTGATAAAAAATATTTCATTTGGTATAGCATCTGGAGCACTCAAAATATCATTTTTTTTAAATGTCTTGACGTATAATTGGGGTAAGTACAATTGAAATTCTTCTTCAGAGATATCGATCATTTGTCTCATGACCTGAATAAGTTGTTGCATTTCTTGACGGTCCATAAAAAAATGTAGTTAGAATAGATAAATTAAGGATTACTACTCGATACCTGTAAAACCTTCCCATTATACACTTTATTGCCATTCAAAGCAAAATCCGCAATATAACTCGCCATATTTTCGGCAGAAATTGGCGCTTGATAACCTGGAAATGCTTCTTCAAGCATTTCTGTTTGAACTGCCCCAAGAGCTAGCACATTGAAAGCGATACCTTGATTTTTATACTCCTCGGCTAAAAGTTCTGATAAGGTAATTACAGCACCTTTACTTGAACTATAGGCAGCTAAACCAGGAAACTTCAAACTGCCCTGAATACCTCCAATGGAGCTGATGGTTACCACATGACTGCCATTTCGTAAATAGGGAAGAACCTCTTGTGTGAGCTTTGCTACGGCAAAAACATTTACCTGATAGACTTTTTTAAAATCATCTAAGCTGAGCTGGTCAAAGGGTTTATTCACTAAGGCACCAGCATTATGAATGAGAATGTCTACTTTTTCCCAGTTTGATTTTATAAAATGATGGACCTTTTTAAAATCATCTGCTACAGACAAGTCAAGATTTACTTGACTTACCTTTGTTATGTTGGCTAAATCTTCGTTAGATTTTCTTGATAAGGCCAAAACGGCATGACCTTCGCCAGCTAATTTTTTAGCTAAGGCTAAACCAATGCCACGTGAGGTTCCTGTGATGATAATGTTTTTCATGGTCTAAAACTTTCTACCGCAGTTAAGGTTTTATCTAAATCTGCGGACGACAAGGCCCGACAGAGAAACCATGTTTCATAAGCTGAAGGTGCAATATAAACGCCATTGTTCAACATATAATGAAAGAACTTTTTGAAAGTATCATTATCGCCATTTTTTGCAGTATCAAAATCGTAGACTTCATCTTGATGGAAATGCACTGAAATCATGGAGCCAACCTGATTAATAGTATGTACAATACTATTTTTAGACAAAATTTGTCCAATATGTTTATTCAAATAACTGGTTTTTTTATCAATTTCAGTAAATATTTCTGGATTTTTATTAAGTTGATTAAGCATTTCATAACCAGCTGCCATGGCTAATGGATTGCCTGACAATGTCCCGGCCTGGTAAACTGGACCGAGAGGGGAGAGGTGGTTCATAATTTCTTCGCGAGCAGCAAAAGCGCCAACAGGTAAACCACCACCAATAACTTTACCATAACAAACCATGTCTGCTTGCACCTGATATAATTCTTGAACGCCTCCTCTAGCAAGTCTAAAGCCTGTCATCACTTCATCAAAGATTAAAAGCGTGTTGTTTGCATCGCATAAAGTTCTTAATTTCTGCAAAAAATTATCTTTTGGTGGTACACAGCCCATGTTGCCAGCTACTGGTTCAATGATGATGGCCGCAATTTGATTCGGGTTGGCTTCAAATAGGTTTTTGACGTTTTCAATATCATTATATTTTGCCAAAAGGGTATCTTGTGCTGTACCTTGCGTCACGCCCGGACTATTAGGCGTGCCAAAAGTAGAAGCGCCACTGCCGGCTTGTATCAAAAAGGAATCTGAATGGCCATGATAACAACCAGCAAATTTGATAATTTTTTCTCTTTTGGTATAACCTCTGGCTAATCTAATAGCACTCATGCAGGCTTCTGTACCCGAATTAACAAAACGAATTTTATCAATATTTGGTACCATACTAATGGCTAATTTAGCAATTTCTGTCTCCATTTCGGTAGGTGTACCAAATGATGTCCCTTGTTTAGCTTTTTCAATAATAGCATTGATAACGGGTTCATAAGCATGACCCAAAATCATGGGCCCCCACGAATTGATATAGTCAATAAGCTGGTTGCCATCTTCGTCAAAAAGGTATGCACCTTTAGCAGATTTAATAAAAATAGGATGTCCTCCTACGCCCTTAAATGCCCGAACAGGCGAGTTTACACCGCCTGGAATATATTTTTGCGCTTCTTGAAACAAAGCACTACTGCGTTGATACAACATGGACTTATTTGATTTTTAAAATTTGACCTAATGAAATATTGTTATCTGGTAATTGATTTAACTGCTTTAATTGATCAACAGTTAAACCATACCTTTTTGAGATATTGAACAAAGTATCACCTGCGGACACCAAATGGGTGTTTTTTTCGTCTTGTTCAGGTTGAATAAGTGGTTTACTATCTGATTTATTGATATTTAGTTTTTGACCAACAGCTAAATTTGTACTTTCTAATTGATTGATTTTCATTAATTCATCGGTGTTTAGGTTGTATAACCGTGAAATACCATAAAGGGTTTGACCAACTTCTACTATATGAAAATCTTGATTAGTTTTTGAAGGCTGTGGCTTAATTTCAGCAACGGGTTTTGTCACATTTTCTACAGGTTTGATTACATTGACTTCCTTGTTTGTCTCAGGTTTACTAATTGGGTTAACAATTTCATTGGTAACAATTTTTGTTTTTCCTAGAACTTCCGCGTCTAATAAAAATAATTCATAGCGTTCAATGAGGCCGATAAGTTTTTCAGGGTATTTGGGGTCTGTTGCATAACCAGCGTTTTTAAGACCGTTTGCCCAGCCTTTATAATCGTCTTTCTCTAGTTCAAACAAAAAATTATATCGACTTCTAGAGCTTAAAAATAAAGCATGGTCTCTGTAGGATTCTGAAGCATCTCTATATTTTCTAAAACACTCACCAGATTGATCATCATCATGATAGATGGCATCGCCTGTCCATTCTTTGTGACATTTAATGCCGAAATGATTGTTGGCTTCTTTGGCCAATCGGCCTCTGCCGATACCTGATTCTAGTATGCCTTGTGCCATGATGATACTGGCGGGTATCCTATGCGTACGCATATTGTTTTTAGCCACGGGCTTAAATGTTTCAATATATTCTTGTACATTTTGTGGCGTAACTTTTATGGTTGAGGTTGCTTCAAGTGTTTGATTGGATGAAGAACTGCTAGCGGTCGCTTGATTATTTGCGTTTTTGTTTGGACTTACTACAGCAACTGGTCTCGATTGAGGATTTCTATTTTGAGCAGTTTTGTTTGCTTTAGAAGAAGTATTGACCTTTTTGGTGGTGCCACAACTGCTGATTAATAACAATAAAAAACATAAAAAATAGGTTGAAAGTTTATAAATTTTAAAATTTATTTTGAGCATTATAATAATTGATTAAGGGTTGTTTTGTTTCTTTTAACCTTTGGTTTATACCATTTATTCCCTGTAGCCCGCCTGTATGAATAATTAGTATTTTGCTATTAGGCTTGAAATAATTTGCAGCGAGCATTTGGTCTATGCCATAAACCATTTTACCAGTGTAAATGGGGTCTAGGGGTATTTGATGTTTTAAGTAGAACGCATTCATAAAACTAATTAAATTTTGGTCAATTTTCGCATAGCCGCCAAAATGATAGGCTCTGATTAATTGATAGTTACTTTTCGTTGTGTAATTACTGATTTCATTATGCAGGTAGTTTTCTTTCAATGCGGGAAAACCTAAGACCATTTGATGTTCAGCACCTGAATTAATTAGGCCAGAAATTGTGCCACCTGTTCCAACAGCACAGCAAATATAATCAAAGTTTTTGTCTTCTGCTGTTAAAATTTCTTCGCAACCTTTTACAGCCATAAAATTAGTACCACCTTCAGGAATAATAAAATAATTAGGAAAATTTTCACTAAAATATAACAACCACTCATTGGAAGTTTTATGCCTATAATCTTCTCTTGTTAAAAACTCGAAGCGCATACCATAGCTTTGCGCTTCTTTAAGCGTCTCATTGAGCGGTTGATTAGCGAGTTCTTCACCTCTAATAATACCAATTGATTGCAGATTATTGATTTTTGCAGCGTAGGCGCTGGCCAATATATGATTAGAAAAAGCACCACCAAAGGTAAGTATGCCTTCGCATGCATTTGTCTTGGCATGAATCAAGTTATATTTTAATTTTCTAAGTTTATTGCCAGAAATAATTGGATGGCGTAAATCTTCTCTTTTGATAACTATTTCAATACCTTGATGGTTTGGGAAATTAATGGTTTGATTAACGCTTATCATTTAGCAAAAATAAAAAAACCTTACAAATAGTAAGGTTTTTAGAATAATATTTTAAAACAAAAGTATTAGTTATGGATAATTACTTTCTCTTTTAAGTTGATGTTGTCAGTTGTTTTTACATTAACTAAATAAGTACCAGTTTGAAAACTTTCAGTTGAAAAACCATGTTCTTTATCTGTTCCTAATGAGGTTTGGCTAAAAATTCTTTTACCAGTAACATCAAATAGAGTCATTTCTGCAATATCTAAATGATTTAAATTGTGCAGAGTTAACATGTGACTATCATTATTTTGTGTCACAATTAGACCATTATTAATTTGATTTTCAGGAGAAGATAAAGTACCATTGGTGAAGGTAATTTCAAAACGCCCTTGGTGCGTACCAGCAGGAAGCGTCAAGGAATAACTATTGTTTTTGATGTCATGATATTGATTGGTTAGACTGTCATATAAATAAACAGGAATGGTTGAATCAAAACAATTTTGAACGTTTAAAACTTTAATTTTAAACGTAGCTTCTGCAGTTACATTCTTGAAAACGGCTGGAATTCTCTTATTGAAATCAAAACTTGTTGAAAATGTTGTTAGTGGACTTGCAGGATCTCCTACAGGATGTAAATAGAAGTTAGTTTGTGCAGAACTGCTGCCAGAGGCATCAGCGCCTGCATTGAATAAATCATTATTATCCGGATGAAAAGTAATAGCAGTTGGTGCTACAAATAAATTATTTATCTCTGTTGTTAGGTTTATTTTTGGGTTGCCTATTTTTTTAAAATTGGTATAGTCGATACCATTAAGTGACGGTATATAGCCCATTGTTTCATTACAAATCGTCTCTTGTGATATATTACTTCTAATATTTACATTCACATCTGCACTTTCTTTTCTAAAAAGACGCATGCCATTATTAATTACAACATTACCATTAGCTGAGCCGATAACCATAAATCCTTGACCTATTGGCACAAACCTTCTATTTAAAGAGTTTGAACCGAGTCCGCTAGAACCCGCAGCAGAGGCTGGTGAACCATCTGTATTAAATAGTCTAAATTGTGGTCGCGTATAATTACCAGCACCAACAGCAGCAAGGAATGCAGCTTTGTTTGCAACATACGAGGGGTCAAGGGGATTAACGCCAGGCGTCCAAGTACCATAGCCACCTACATATGAGGCTAAGGCATGCGAGCCTGAATCTGATTGTTCCCAATAATAAATTTCTGCTTTAATGACATTCCTATTTTCCCAAATAAAATCTGCTAAATCAATGACGCTAGGATAAGGATTTCCCATAAGAATATAACGATTTGTTTGTATGGCCATTGATACATTTCCAGAATTTGGTCTACCTCTAAACTCGTAACGTTGAGAATGGGCACCACTCGAAATTGTTTTATTTTGTCCAACGCCCGAAAATGGCTCTGTATTATCAGTTCCGCTAGTACCTTTCATGGTAAAGCCTTCCCCTGGCTCTATAGTTGTAGCGTTTGCAACATAAGTCCATCCAGCATAACCTGTAGTATTTCTATATTTATTTATCCATCTCTGAGAAATGGTTAGGTTTGAATTTGTGCTAGTCCCATCAACACCATTAGTAATGGTTGGTGTATCAAAACCAGAAATGGACGTTGGCCTTCTTAATAGCGTAATACCAAAATTTGTGTTGCCAGCAACTCCTACTGGATTTCCTACTGGCGAACACCACGCATTGTGCTGAAAATTACTAGAGGTACCTTCTTGATAAACTGACAAACTGCCAGTTCCTGCATTAGCGGTGGCAGCAGCATTTTGAAGTAATTGCCCATCTCGTCTTAAATAGATATTACTCCCACTTGTCGAACCTGCATTTTCAACAGCACCTGTCGAATAAACAAATGCATCGCTTACCATAACGTATGAATTGTTACTTATGAACAACTGTGCGTTATAGTTTATCAAAATTCCTAGAGTAAACATCAAAAATAATTTTTTCATCATGAAAAATATTAATGGTTAATTATTTAATTTTCAGCGTAATACACAAACAATACGCTGATTTACGTATATATGACGCCACAAATATAAAAAAAATATTTAAACACCTAATTTTTTTTAAGTTTTTTCTTTTTTTTTCTTCAAAATGATTGATTAAATAAGTTGATGGTTTTGTAATTTTATTTACAAATTTGGCTGAACCCCTCATTAATTATTAATAACTGTAATAAATTTGTTGATAAGTTTTTTAAAATTATTAAATAAATCTATTACAGATCATAATATTGTACTCATTTTTGCAAATGATTATGTCCTGCATAGTCACGTGTGTATTTAAGTGTGTAACTTTAAGTGTGTCAATTATGAGAATATTATTAATTCTTGTTGTGTGTCTATTCGTAGGCATTTCTTCAGTGCAAGTTGGTGTGAATACAACAACGCCAGACGCTGCAACGGCATTAGATGTTCATGCATCTGATAAAGGTGTTTTAATTCCTAGATTGAATATCGCAGATTTGGGCAGTATTTCACCTATTACAGGTGGTTCAACAATTGGTTTACTGGCCTATAATACAAATACTTCTACCGGCGAAGGTTTCCATTTTTGGAATGGTTCAAGATGGGTTCGTATTGATAACGAACGCAACTGGAGTGTTTTTGGCAACCAAGGCACAAACACGACAGATAACTTTTTAGGTACAACGGATAACGTGCCAATTCGTATTAAAACTAACAATAGCGACAGCTTTGAAATTTCAACGGATGGTCGATTATTGGCTTTTAACAACGGTTCGGCCTCAACACCAGTTTTTTCGTGGTTTAATGATGCAGATACAGGTTTGTTTAAGCCTACAGATAACCAGTTTGCTATATCAACAGGTGGCACCGAAAGAATGCGTGTTACAGATACCGGGAATGTAGGTGTAGGTATAACAACGCCTCAAAATGCTTTATATATTGATCGCGGTACTGCTACTGCAGCATACATGCAATTTACAACGGGAACAACTTCTGGAACGTCATCAACCGACGGATTCATTATAGGTGTTGATGCGACTGGAAATGGTATATTCAGAAATCGTGAAAATGCTGAAATTAAATTCTTTACAAGTAATGTTGAAAGAATGAATATAGAAGGGAATGGTCGATTGAATATGATTAATGTACCAGCAAATAATGATCACTTTACAGTTATTTCTACGATGGTGTTATACCTGGCTATGGTACATTTTTTGCATGGAGTAATTCATCTGCAAATGTAGCTGCAAGTATTAGTTATTCCGATGTTTGGATAGCAAGCTATAATTATGTACAAAATGCATCTGCAACTGCAGATCCAACTGCAGTTTATGGTCAATTAAATACCACTAATTCTGCTCTTGCAAGTGATAAAATTGCTATACTTGGTATTTCAGACCGACTAACAACTGTAGGTAATCCTGGTTACACTGTTGGTATAGAAGGATTGGCTATTTCACAAAACGAAGATTCTTTTGGTGTTAGGGGTTATGCTTTTTCTGACACAAATTTTTTAGGTGGTGGTTATTTTGAAAGTTTTAATTATAGTGCAACATCAAGAGCGTATGCTATTGTAGGCGGTAGAGGAGGTTCTGGAACAAATCGTAAAATAGTAGGTACTGGCACGGTATCTAAAATAGTTCCTACAGAAAAACATGGTCGTATTACTTTAACCTGTCCTAAATCTCCTGAATATTGGTATCAAGATTATGGTACTGTAAATTTGGTAGATGGAAAAGCAACAATTGTTTTAGACGAAATTTTAGCGGATATAAGTGTTGTTGATGAAGATAATCCAATACGTGTTTTTTGTACGCCTGTAGGGATGCCTTATTTTAACGGTGTAACTATAGTGAGTCAAACATCAAATAGTGTTGAGCTTTTAGAACTAAATGGAGGTAATCATTCTGGAAAACTACAGTATCAGATTGTTGTTAAACCAAAGACAAATTTTGGTGAAGGTAGATTTCCACAGGCACCAGGCCCTTCATATTTAAAAGCTGATAGAGAACTTTTAGCAGCAAAGGCTAAAAATCAACCTACGGATGGTAGAAAAATTTTTACTTGGCCAGAAGACCATATTGTTTATAAATTCAATCCTGAGGATTATATTTCTGTCGGCGATATAGTACCTGTTGGTCCTAATGCTGGGAAAATATATTTAGGAAATGGAAAATACAGCAATGGTTTGCCTGCAAAGCAAATAAAAAGCGAATAGATCTTAATTTTATAAAATTATACAAGCATCAATTTTTTTAGTTGATGTTTGTATAATTCAACAACAATTGTTGTATTTTTGTCATGTTTATTTTTGATAAAAATGATAAAAAGTAGATTGTTTCTTCTCCAGAATTGTTAGCGAAATACTCGCATGGACATAATTGTGAATTTACAACAATACAATATACAAAAAAAATGCGCGCCACCATCCTCACCATAGGCGATGAAATACTCATCGGTCAAATTACAGATACCAATTCTGGTTACATGGCGCAAGCCCTCGAGAATATTGGCATTAAGGTGCATGAAATGTTGTCAATTGCTGATGATGAGACACATATTTTAGATACTCTAAGACGCCTACAAAACCAAGTGGATTTAGTTGTTATTACAGGCGGTTTAGGTCCAACCAAAGATGATGTGACCAAGCATAGTTTTTGTCATTATTTTGGTGATGAATTGGTGAGAAATAACATCATAGAAAAGCATGTTATTGAATTATTTACAAAGGTATTAGGCAGAACGCCTTCACAAATAAACCTTGATCAAGCATTAGTGCCAAGTCAAGCGATTATTCTAAAAAATTTGGTCGGCACTGCGCAAGGTCTTTGGATGCAAAAGGAGCAAACCGTTTTTGTTTCATTACCTGGCGTGCCTTATGAAATGAAACATATTCTTAGTCATGAGCTGTTGCCTAAATTGCAAAGTTTTTTCAAGAGGCCTTTCATTTATCACCAAACCCTGTTGACTTTAGGTAGAGGAGAGAGTGATATTGCCCAAGACATTGAAGACCTTGAAGATAACTTGCCCAAACACATCAAGCTGGCTTATTTGCCAAATCCAGGTCGTGTGCGGCTGCGTTTGTCAGCATCTGGCATCGATGAAAATTTACTCAAACAGGAGGTTACTCATCAAGTAGAATTAATAAAAAACCGTTTGGCTGATTGTTTTTTTGGGATGGCAGAAGACGGAAAAATTGAGCTACAATTGCAAAAAATGTTTATTGAACAAGGTGTTACTTTAGCTACTGCCGAAAGTTTTACAGGTGGTGCCATTGCTTCGCGATTTACTGCCAATGCAGGTAGTTCGGCCTTTTTTAAAGGCAGTCTGGTCACTTATAACACCCAAATGAAAATAGATTTTTTAGGTGTTAAACAAGAGACTTTAGATAAGTATTCGGTAGTTAGCATTGAAGTGGCCAAAGAAATGGCAATTGGTGTTCAAAAAGCGTTAAAAAGCGATTATGCTATTGCAACAACGGGTCTGGCTGGCCCATCAAAAAGTGAATCTGAAAAAGCTTTGGGAACGGTCTGTATCGCTATTGCTGCACCAAATGGGGTAGAAGGCTTTGAATTTACTTTTGGTCAGCCTCGCGAAAGAGTCATCGAACGTGCTGTAAATAAGGCCTTTGAAATACTCTTTGAAGAATTGAAAAAAAAGTAAAAAAAAATTTGCCTAATCCAAAGAAATTGATTTTCTTTGCACCCTGATTTTTAATAACGATAAACGATATATACCATGGCAAGAATTTGTGAGGTGACAGGCAAAAAAAATATGGTTGGGAACAATGTTTCTCACGCCATGAATAAGACTAAGCGTAAGTTTAAAGTAAACATTATGACCAAAAGATTCTTCATTGCTGAGGAAAACAGATGGGTTTCGCTTAAAGTTTCAGCAGCAGGTGTTAAAAACATTACCAAGAAAGGTATTTCTGCTGTTTTGAAAGAAATTAAATCTAAGAAGTAATTTATTTTAATAAGACTATACAATGGCAAAAAAAGCAAAAGGCAATCGCATTCAAGTTATATTAGAGTGTACTGAGCACAAAGAATCAGGTATGCCAGGTACATCTCGTTATATCACTAAGAAAAACAAGAAAAACACACCAGATAGAATGGAATTGAAAAAATTCAATCCAATCCTTAAACGTGTAACTGTTCACAAAGAAATTAAATAATATTAGGTCATGGCAAAGAAAACCGTAGCATCATTACAAACAGCTTCGAAAAGATTAACGAAAGCTATCAAAATGGTAAAGTCTCCAAAAACTGGCGCTTATACCTTTGTTGAGTCAGTTATGGCTCCTGAATTGGTTGATGATTTCTTAAAAGCAAAATAATTTAAGAATCTAAAGATATTTAAGGGCTTCATTTTTTGAAGCCTTTTTTTTGCAATAAACTCGTCTATAAGTGCATGAATTTTTTTAAAAAAGTAATTAGTTATTTTATGCCTGTCGCCATCAAACGCGAGAGCAGCGATTATAGTGGTGTGCTTGAATTAAATCTTTACCGCAACCAATTAATGCTAGATACAGCCAACACCAATTATTCTTATGGCAGTTTGCAGAAGATTTTAAGAAAAGGTCTTAAATACATTGGCTTTGAAAAAATAAAAAAGTTTAATACAATTTTGGTTTTGGGCTTGGGCGGCGGAAGCGTGGTAAAAACGTTGCGTGAAGAAATTGAATTTAAAGGAAAAATCGTTGGTGTTGACATTGACCAGAAAGTTATTGATCTCGCTTCAACAGTTTTTGAAATGAATAAAATTCAAAAGTTGGCCATTTTTAAATATGATGCTTTTGAATATATCTTGCAAACAAAAAGTACCTATGATTTAATTATCGTAGATATTTTTTTGGATAGCCAAATGCCTAATTTTCTCTATGAAAATCACTTCATAGATGAATTGATTAAGCGGGTAAACAAAGGTGGATTTGTGCTTTTTAACACCATGATTTTAAGTTTTGCGCATGAAAAGAGAAACCTACAATATATAGCTTACGCAGAAAAGAAAGGACTTAGTGTTAGAAGATACCCGCGTGTTGAACAACACAATGAATTGATTATTTTGAAAAAAATTTCCTAAATAATCTGAAGCCAAGGAAAAGAATAAAAATCACGACCGCAAAGGCCAAAATTGGAAAAAAAATGGCTAATGCAGATACAATACTCGCTGTGGCGGTTTCAGAAGTTGCTAAGACATTATTGCCAACTCCACCAGTTGTGGTGCTTGAGACCAAACGTGTAGCCGCCGTACCACTTTGAATGGCTGCTGCCGACCCACCGCCAGCAATGATGGCCAATGCCCAAGTCATTACTGGACTTAAATCAACCAAAGTACTAGCCATAACAAGCGTTCCTGCAATAGTGGCCAGGGGAATTGCTATTGTATCTAGTAAATTATCAACAAAAGGAATGTAATATGCAAAGATTTCAACAAGTGTAGCTAGGCCTAAAATAATGAGCGCAGTTGTACTGCCAACCCATTGCCAACTTTCACCTAAAGGAATCATCTGATAATGCGCAGCTAAACTCAACACAAAAAGTGGTACAAAAACTCGAAAGCCAGCCGCCGCCGCTAGCCCTATGCCTAAAAAAATACTGAGGATAATTTCCATTTAATGGATGATTTTTAGTTGTTGGTTTGAAAAAAGTAGGATTAAAGCAATAATTAGACCAATAGGTTGATTTTTTATTTTTCCTCTAATTTCTAACTTCTAATTTCGTGCCACTGAATTCTAACTTCTAATTTCTAACTTCGCTTAGTCATTGCGATTCCGATAGCTATCGGAAGAAGCACTCTCTTTTCTTATCTAACCTCTAATTTCTAATTTCTAACTTCTAACTTCTAATTTTCAATTTCTAACAAACCGCCATTTCCTATAATACACAAAGCCCAAAGCCAAAAGACCCAGAACAACTAAAGGTAAAACCATACTCAACACTTGAATATAGCCGTAATCTTTGAAAACGCGATCCCTATTGAGCAAAGATAAATTTACAGTCTTATTGCGCACCTCAATTAGATTATCATCATCTAGAAGGTAGTTAACGCTGTTAAGTAAAAATTCTTTATTAGCAAAATAGGAATTGGTCCATTTGTCAAAGCCTAATTCCATAGGCCGACCATCTTTATCCACATCATTTAACATCAGATTGCCATCAGACGCTAAAATGATTTTGGTTCCTTCGCTAGTGTTTTTAAAGTTTTTTAACGGAAGTGGCAAGACGCGGTTGTTGAAAACGGAAGTGAACTGACCTTCCAAAAGGACAGCGACAGGAAAGTTACCCTTGTTGAAATATTCCTCTTTAATTAATTTTTCATTAACCATATCTAAGCTAATTTCAACAGGTGTGCCTACGGTCTTCGCATTTGGCGAAGATTGCAAAAGGACTGTTTTTTTTATGCCATTTTTTAAGGTATCAATGGGGCTGACAAATTCTAATTTAATCGCATCCATATTATTGACAATAGGATGCGAACTAATGGGATAGATCATCGGCGAATATAACCATGGAAAGCTCTGATACTGTGTTTGACTGCCCATTTCGCCTATGGCTAAAGATATCGGCGTGGCATGCACATCTTTTATTAATAACGGGTTGATTCTTAACCCATATTTAAACCATAAATCATTCAAATTTAAATCTAGAGGCGTGGCTAATTTTTTACTTTCCTCGTTATAAAGATCAACCATATCAATATTGACAGCATCTATTAGAGCAATGAGCTTACCACCATGCATAATATATTGATCCAATACCATTTTTTCTTCATCAGTGAAAGCTTCTTTTGGTTTAACTAAAATTGCTAAATCAAAAGCCATCAATTTCTCTAAAGTTTTTTCAGGCATTTTTGCGACGCTGTCTAAAGTAAAAGGCGCAATAAAATAATTTTCTCTAATGGTTGTTAGGGCGTCAGCTAATCTAATGTCTTCTGGCTGCCCATTGCCTTTCAAAACAGCGACTTTCTTTTGCTTGTCTTGTATAACTGTTTTTATGCCTTGAATAAAAGCATACTCCAAATGTTGAACCGAACTTTGTACTTTATCAGAGGTTGAGGCGCCCATGAGGTTTTTTAGCAAAGGAATTTTTGTATCCTTTTCATTAGAATAAGCCACAGCCCATGGAAAGGCTAAAACTTGCGTTTGCTGACCTTTTTCCTCTATGGTGAGCTGAAGAGGTTGCATGCCTTTTTCTCTAAAGGCTGCCATGAGGTCTTCAGGATTTTCCTCATCTTCAAGCGGATTGATAAAGTTAACCTTAATTTTATTATTGATAGATTTAAACTCTTCCAGCAATTGTTTGGTTTCTAGCTGTAATTTTTTGATATCGCCAGGAAATTTTCCGTCTAAAAAAACATCCAAAAAAACTTCAGTTTTAATACTTTTCAAAACTTCAATGGTATTTTTAGATAAGGTGTATCTTTGGTCGGCCGTCAGGTCAAAGCGTTTATAAAACAATTGACTAAAGACATTAAGGCCAACAACAAATAAGAAAATAAAAAAAATGTGTTTTAGTTTCATAAACAAATTAGGCTTTAGTAATTAAGTGGTTCAATCGCCAAGTCGTTGCTACTAAAAATAAGGCGGAAATACTCAAAAAATAAACCAAATCGCGCGTATCAATCACACCTTTATTAATACTATCATAATGGCTTTTCATGCTTAAAAATGACAACCATTGCAAACTTTCAAAACTTGACAAAGCTTCGAAACCGTAAAAAATAAAAAAACACACGAGAATGGTTAATATAAAAGCAACAATTTGATTGCTATTTAATGTAGAACAAAACAAGCCAATACTTATATAGGCGGAAACCAAAAAAATGAGACCAAAATATGAGCCATAAATCACACCAAAATCAACAGGATTTTCAAATAAACTGTACTGATTAATAATGTACACGTAAATGATGGTCGGCAAGAATGCTATAACAACCAAGGTCAGCGCACTAAAAAATTTGCCTAAAGTAATCTGATAATCTTTAAATGGCATAGTTAAAAGTAACTCAATCGTGCCTGTTTTTTGCTCATCGGCAAAAGATTTCATGGTCAATGCTGGGATTAGAAAAAGCATAATCCATGGCGTTAAATTAAAAAAGGTTTGCAAATCGGCATAACCAGCATTGAGCAGATTGAACTCGCCATCAAAAACAAATAAAAATAATCCCGATAAAATTAAAAAGACACCTATCACAAGGTATCCAATCAAGGAGCCAAAAAAGGCATAAAGTTCTTTTAAATAAATGGCTTTCATTGGGTGATTTGTCGAATAATAAGTTTTAAATATTAAAAGGTCGTGAGGCGCAAAGTTAATTATTTATTTCTATTAATTGGAATACTTTTAATTTGTCAATAATGACTTTTAAATTTTTTAATGGGTTTTGTGCATGAGTGGATGGCGAACTTAGCTAAAATATTTTTTAGCAGTCATTTAATTGATTTGAAACTACGAAGACTTTTGTAAAATCAAATAAATTTTACAATTGTTTAATATTTTGTTAAAAATAGTTGAACAAATTTGATTTAGCTTACCTTTGTTAAATAATTTAAATCTATAAAAACATGAAATTAATTAAATCATTGGCATTATTGTCATTTGCAAGTTTACTAATTGTTGCTTGCGGCAAAACAAAAGAAGAAACTCCAGTTGAGGAGGTTGTAGAAGAAGTGGTAGAAGCTGTTGAAGAAACACCAAATATCGTAGGTGTTGCATCGTCTAATGGAGATTTTAGTACTTTGGTTGCAGCAGTAACTGCAGCAGAACTTGTAGAAACTTTAAGTGGCGAAGGTCCGTTTACAGTATTTGCACCAACCAATGCTGCTTTTGATAAATTGCCTGCAGGCACTGTAGAAGGTTTATTAAAACCAGAAAGTAAAGCTACTTTAACAAGTATTTTAACTTATCACGTTGTTTCAGGAAAATTTGAAGCTGCTGCAGTTATCGAAGCTATTGAAGCTAACAAAGGTAAATTTGAAGTAACTACTGTTCAAGGTGGTAAAATTACTTTAAGTTTAGTTGATGGCAAAGTTGTTTTAACAGACGCTAAAGGTGGAAAAGCTACTGTCGCTATTGCTGATGTAGCTGCATCTAATGGTGTTATTCACGCTATTGATAGTGTGGTGATGCCTAAATAATAAAATGTTTATTATTTTTCGAAAAAGAGTTGTTACGAGAAGTAGCAACTCTTTTTTTTGTTTATAGGGTCAGACCTCTAATACCCTTAATTGATATTCAATTACTTGGATAGATTGCTTCGTAAATAAAAAGTTTCAATTTTAGTGCAGCCTGCGTTAGGGACGGAAGCGGCATCCTTTTTTGTTGAAGCAAATTCTTCTGAAAATCACAGACTTTTCAACAAAAAAGATATAGCGGACGGCCCGACCCTTGTGGTAACGCCCAAATTATTCTTTGAAAGTAGGCCATTTATTTTACGAAAGTATTGGAAGTCTGAGGGTAAAGATTTAATCTACATAGACCTAAACCTAAAACCATTTAACCAAAAACTTAAAAACCTTCAAATCTGAAGCCTTAAACCTTAAACCTTTAAACCTTCATAACACTCCACGCTTCAGCCTTTTCACTAAACAAAGTTTTTGTATAGCGCCACACTTGATCAAAGAAAGCAGATTGTCTATAGGTTTCTAAATCTTCAGGCGTTTCCCAATGGCTATGCGTGAAAAATATCTGCGGATTGTTGAGGTCTTGTAACAACTCAGCATGCAAGTTGCCTGGCGAAGCACGAATTTTTTCTCTCACCGATGCGAAATGATTTTTAAAAGTATCTATATGTTCAGTCGCAATGGTTAGTTTAACAAATCTTATCAGCATTTTACAAGAAATTAATATCAATGGTGTTTTTAAAATTAAAGCCAAGCAACGTCAGCGCGGTACCAGTTATTTTTGGTTGCGCGCGAAAGATGCCTATTTCTAGGTAGCCAGCTTCGTTAAAAATGGCAACAACATCTGCGCGGTTAGTTAAACTTTCTGAAATATGATAAGCCGCATAACTCGGATAAATCGTTTTGATGCGGTGTTTGTCAATAGCAATCTGATAGGGGCGACCTTTCCCGTACTCAACAAAGAGTTTTTTAGAGATATTAAAGACAACATTCCCCAAATGATCAGTATATAATTTGGTGCCTTGTAGCGTTTTTCCGCCATTGAGGACTTCCATTTTTGGCGGTTTGATGTCCTTCAAAGCGTTTAAAGGTATACCAACCACATTCGGTTTACCACCTTTAGCCAAATGAACAGCAACCGTCTTTAAAATATCTAAATAGGTGGCATCCTCCGCAAAACGGTCATGAATGTTAATTTCATAAATGGCATCAGCGGGATCTTGATGGGTAAGAATCGAAAAAACACCATTATCTGCACCAATAAAATATTGGTCATGCCAGTAGATAATCACATGCTTGTTCAAAACGCTCTTTTCGGCATCAACACAAACCAAATGCACCGTGTTTTTTGGAAATTTCTTGTGCGCGGCCTGCAAAACATAAGCCGCATGAATACTATGAAAAGGCTCAATATCATGTGATAAGTCAATAAGCTTAGCTTCTGGAAATTCAGCATAAATACTGCCTTTCAGGCTACCCACAAAGTAATCTTTTAAACCAAAATCAGAAGAAAATGTAATGATTGACATAAATATATTTTGAAGCTTTATCCTGCTATCCGTTCCAAGTCCTCAACAAAAAAACTGTTTTTCTAAGTCTTTTTTCCAGCTTCTATTGTCGCTGTCAAAAGTCAAGAAAAACTACTTTTTTTGTTTTGCGGGCTTTCCACGGCTATCAGGGCTAAAATCTGTGCTAAAATAAGTTATTAATAAAAATCAACAACATTTGTTAACTTCGACAAAAATACATATTTTTATCCTAAATTTTAGACATTTTGAACGAAAGAATTATTGAACTAACCGACATTGTTCCTAAGGACTTTTGGGGACCTAATGATAAACATTTTGAAATTCTCAAAAAGTATTATCCAAAAATGAAAATCGTTGCCCGCGGCAATACCTTAAAAATCTTTGGCGATGATGACGAACTTGATGAATTTGAACGCAAATTTGACCGACTAATCCATCATTTCAAAAAATATAATTCAATAGATGGCAATGTCATTGACCGAACCATTTTAAGTGAAGCTAGTGAGTCTAACCAATCGCAAGACATGTCAAATGTTATTGTGCATGGCTTGAGCGGAAAATTAATCAAACCGCTCACCCCCAACCAACAAATAATGGTCGATTTGATTAAAACCAATGATATGGTTTTTGCCGTTGGCCCAGCCGGCACAGGTAAAACCTATACTGGCGTGGCACTTGCAGTCAAAGCGCTCAAAGAAAAACAAGTCAAGCGCATCATCCTCACGCGCCCTGCTGTTGAAGCTGGCGAAAATCTTGGTTTTTTACCCGGTGATATGAAGGAAAAACTAGATCCCTATATGCAACCGCTTTATGATGCTTTGAGAGACATGATTCCGCCACAATCACTTGAAGATTATATGCTTAGAGGCGTTATACAAATTGCGCCATTGGCTTTTATGCGAGGTAGAACGCTTGATAATGCGTTCGTTATTCTTGATGAAGCGCAAAATACCACCCATGCGCAAATGAAAATGTTTCTGACGCGTATGGGCAAGAATGCAAAATTCATCATCACGGGCGACCCAGGGCAGGTCGATTTACCAAGAAAATCAATTTCGGGACTACGCGAAGCCATTTTAGTCCTCAAAGATGTTGATGGCATTGGTATCTTATACCTTGATGACAAAGATGTTGTTCGTCACCGATTGGTTAGAAAAATCATCGAAGCTTATAAAAAAATTGAGAATGTGGAATAAGCCATTAATTAAATGATTTCAGAAAAATACCATAACAAATACAGGATTCCATCTGCAAGGGCACAGTGGTGGGATTACGGTTGGAATGGCGCCTATTATTTAACAATTTGCAGCAAAAATAGAAAACATTATTTTGGAAAAATAGAAAATAATAAAATGATTTTGTCGCATACTGGTGTTATTGTAGATATGTTATGGTATGAAATTATTAATCATCATCATGGTGTCGAATTAGGCGATTTTGTTGTCATGCCAAATCATATTCATGGTATTGTGATTATTGACAAACCGTGCACCACAACCACCGTAGAGACAGGGCATGCCCTGTCTCAGGATAATAAAACAGGGCATGCCCTGTCTCAGGATACCCGAACAGGTCCTGTTTTTGACAAAACCGGCAAACCTGTTTTTGACAAAACCGGCATTGATAATCGTTTGGAGACAGGGCGTGCCCTGTCTCTACAAACCTATGGAAAAAATCGTTTTCAAAATATCGGTTCAAATTCAATTTCATCAATTGTTGGATCATATAAATCCGCCGTTACCAAACACGCCAGCAGATTAGGATTTGAAAATGGATGGCAAACACGTTTCTATGATCATATTATTAGAAATGATGTTGATTATCAACGCATTTCTGATTATATCGTAAATAATCCGGCTAATTGGAAAGAAGACAAATTTTACAATTAATATTTTATCTACCTTGAAAAAAATCACCATCATACCTTATCACCCAAATCATCAAAAGGATTGGAATAATTTTGTTGCCGCCGCAAAGAATGCCACTTTTCTATTTGACAGGTCGTTTATGACCTATCACCAAGACCGTTTTGAAGACGCTTCCATTTTGGTTTTTGAAGAGGATAAACTGCTGGCTATTTTTCCAGCAAATCGGGCAGGGGATACCATTTTTTCTCACCAAGGGTTATCTTACGGTGGGTTGGTCATTACAAACCAAATGAAATTGCCTAATTATTTGCATATTTTACAAGGTGTTTTAGATTATTATCGCAGCATTGGGATTAAACATTTGGTTGTTAAACAAATGCCAACTTTTTATTGTCAATATTTTTCTGATGAATGGGCCTATGCGGCCTTTTTATTAAATGCCAAACTGACGCGTGTGGATGCCTCTGCTGTTTTGGATTTAAATGCACCGTTAAATTATGCTAAAGACAGAAAAGAAGGCGTTAAACGTGGCCTAACCAATCAATTAAAAGTTATAGAAGTTGAAGATTTTTCAGATTTTTGGCAAAATATTTTGATACCAAATTTGCAAAATCGTCATCAAGTGAAGCCTGTGCATAGTTTGGAAGAAATAACCCATTTAAAGCAAAAATTTCCACAACAAATCAGACAATTTAATGTTTTTCATCAAGACCAATTAGTGGCTGGAACCACCATTTTTGAATCGGCAGTAGTCGCACATTCGCAGTATATGTCTGCCAATGATGAACGCTCAATTTTAGGCAGTTTAGATTTTTTGCATGATTATTTATTTAAAGAAGTTTTTCAACATAAAAGATATTTTGATTTTGGCATTTCCAACGAAAATGGTGGTCTGTATCTCAATCAAGGACTCAATTATTGGAAACAATCTTTTGGTGCCAATATTTGTGCTAACTTTGTCCATCAAATTGATCTCACGCCAAGCATCAACTTAACCAATGCCATTATTTGATTTTTTAAATTTTTTAGTCCCGAAAGCGTTCGGGATTAGATTTTTTAAGTTTTATAGATTTTTTTAATTTTTCAATTTTTTCAATTTTTTCAATTTTTCCCATGATTCCATTTTTTGATTTAAAGAAAGTTAACGCCCCATATTTGAAGATTTTTCAAGAGAAATTACCTGCTTTTTTTGATAAAAATTGGTATATTTTAGGTCAAGAGGTAGAAAATTTTGAGAAGAACTTTGCCGACTATTGCGGCGTAAAGCATGCCATCGGCGTTGGGAATGGTCTCGATGCACTTGTTTTGATTTTCAAAGCCTATATTCATTTAGGTAAACTTCAAAAAGGTGATCAGGTTATTGTGCCAGCGCACACCTTTATTGCAAGTGTTTTGGCCATTAAGGAAGCAGGCCTTGAGCCCGTTTTTTTAGAGCCAAATCCAAATACTTTTAATATTGATTTAAATGAGATTAATAATAATTTTAACAATAAGATAAAAGGCGTCCTCTGCGTGCACTTGTATGGTCAAATAGCCGATGTTGAAGAATTAAGTCAATTTTGTCGAACCAATCATATATTGTTTGTTGAAGATGCTGCCCAGTCGCATGGTGCAAATATCAACGGAAAAAAGGCAGGGAGTTTTGGTGATGCTGCTGGCTTTAGTTTTTATCCTGCCAAGAATCTAGGCGCTTTGGGCGATGGCGGTTGCATTACGACTTCAAATGATGAATTGGCAATGACCATCAAGAAAATTCGCAACTACGGTTCAGAAAAAAAATATGTCCACGAGTTCATGGGTGTAAATTCTCGCCTAGATGAGCTACAAGCCTTATTTCTAAATATAAAATTAGCTGATTTAGACGCTGCTAATGTCCATCGCCAAAAGGTTGCTACCTACTATTTGAACCATATCAAACATCCTGATATCATTTTACCAGAAGTTGAAGATATCAACCAACATGTATTTCATTTGTTTGTGATTAAAACCAAAAATCGCCAGGCTTTGATTGCTTATTTATTGTCTAAAGGCATCGAAACACATATCCATTATCCAATAGCGCCTCATAAACAGCTAGCTTTTGCAGCATATGAAAATTTGCATTTACCTATTACTGAAGTATTACAACATGAAGTGTTAAGTTTACCCATCAGCTCTGTATTAACAATAGATGAAGCACAGATGGTGGTTGAGGCTTTGAATAGCTGGACGATATAAAAACCCCATGAATAAGTCCTAACATGATTTATACTTGCGTGTCGTTTTTAGCGGTGACGAACGCTGAAAGGGTTTAAAACCCTTTCAGCGTTTTTTTTAGAGAAGTAAAAACTTCAGGCAAACAAATAAATGAGCTAAATACTTTTAATAAAGAAGTTAACTACCTCTCTAGCCCCGGGTGAAGCGGCAGCCCGTAAAGCCAAAATGTGCCTTTTTGTTGGCGTTTGACAGCGACCTAAGAAGCTGGAAAAACGCCTTAGAAAAACCACATTTTGGCTGAGGACTATAGCGAAACACGGGATCTATGCTTTAAAAAGAACACCCAAGCCTCTTAGCTCCAAAAAAAATCCACCGTCTTTGCGGACGATGGATTATTATCTCAAATTAAAATATTGTTTTATTTTTGTTTGAAAGCTTTTGCACCAGGAAAATAGGCTGTATCGCCCAATTCTTCTTCAATTCTCAACAATTGGTTATATTTTGCCATGCGGTCAGAACGCGAAGCTGAACCCGTTTTAATCTGCCCACAGTTCAAAGCCACAGCTAAATCTGCAATGGTGTTATCTTCGGTTTCTCCCGAACGGTGACTCATCACAGACGTATAACCTGCTCTGTGCGCCATATCAACCGCCGATATAGTTTCAGACAATGAGCCAATTTGGTTAACTTTTACCAAGATTGAATTAGCAATGCCTTTTTCTATACCCGTTGATAAACGCTCAACATTAGTTACAAATAAATCGTCACCAACCAGTTGCACTTTGTCACCAATTAATTCAGTTAAATATTTCCAGCCATCCCAGTCGTTTTCGTCCATACCATCCTCAATAGAAACAATTGGATATTTATTAGCCAATTCAGCCAAATATTCAGCTTGTTCTTTAGACGAACGTACTTTACCATTTGGTCCTTCAAATTTGGCATAGTTATAATTGCCGTCTTTATAAAATTCTGCAGCTGCACAGTCTAATGCAATTTTAATGTCATCCCCAAAAGTATAACCGGCATTTTCAACGGCTTGTTTAATGGTATCAAGTGCATCTTCTGTGCCACCCGCTAAATTTGGCGCAAAACCACCCTCATCACCAACAGCTGTTGACAAATGTCTATCGTGTAAAACTTTTTTCAAATGATGAAAAATCTCCGTACCCATTTGCATCGCATGAGTAAAACTAGTTGCTTTAATTGGCATAATCATAAACTCTTGAAAAGCAATCGGTGCATCTGAATGTGAACCACCGTTAATAATATTCATCATTGGCAATGGCAACGTATTGGCAGAAACACCACCAATATAGCGGTATAAAGGTAAACCTAATTCATTAGCAGCTGCTTTGGCAACAGCTAAAGATACGCCCAAAATAGCATTAGCCCCTAAGTTAGATTTGTTGGCCGTACCATCTAAGGCAATCATGGTTTGGTCGATAGTGTTTTGTTCAAAAACACTCATGCCAATCACTTCTCCTGCAATGGTTGTGTTGACATTTTCAACGGCTTTACTAACGCCTTTACCCATGTAAGCTTTGCCACCATCTCGCAATTCTACGGCTTCATGCTCCCCTGTTGAAGCACCACTAGGAACAGCTGCACGACCCAAAATACCATTTTCGGTTATAACATCTACTTCCACTGTTGGATTGCCTCTTGAATCTAAAATTTGTCTTGCATGTACTTTAATAATAATACTCATAATATTTGATTTATATTTATAATTGAAAAAAATGTATAGTCTAGTCTAATTATGCGATTGCTTCCGTCTCAAGACATTTAATTACAAAAGTACAAAATAATTTATAGTTCAATGGTCTTCGTATGTTGATTTTTTAAACGCAAACGATATAGGATTGATAGTTTAAATTTTATGATCGATTAATTGTCACTTAAAAATCAGTATATTTGTCTTCTAACTTTATTCGATCATGAGACATTTATTTTTACTATTACTGGCATTTTCAATGGGTGTAAAGGCACAATTTGTGGTGCCCAATGAAAATTTAATCACTGAAAATATTCCACAAATTCCAAAAGGAATAGAGGCAGATGTGAAAAAATATACTGAAGCCCGGAGTGCAGGTTTTGTTGCTTTTCATCCAACAAAAAAAGAAATCATCATGTCAACAAGATTTGGCAATATCGCGCAACTACACTACTTGTCTTTGCCTATGGGTGCAAGAAAGCAAATTAGTTTTTTCGATGAGCCTTTATCAAATGCGGTTTTTAATCCAAAAAATCCAGATGAAATATTTTTCACCAAAGATGATGGTGGCAATGAGTTTCGTCAAATTTTTCAATATGATTTAAAAACTTTAAAACATAAATTATTGACAGATGGTAAAAGAAGTCAAAATGGGAATATCACCTTTAAAAAAGATGGTTCAGGCTATTTTTTTACGTCTACGATGCGAAATGGCAAAGACCGCGACCTGTATTATGTTGACATCAAGCAATTAGATAAACCACAATTGATGTTGGAAGTCGAAGGTGGTGGCTGGGGTATTTCTAGTGTTTCCCATGATGGCAATCATTTGATTGTTTCAAATTATGTATCTGTCAATGAATCATTTATTTATCAATTTGATGTCCAATTAAAAAAACTAACACCGTTAACCCTCCTTGAAGATAAAGGCGTTGTTAATTCAGGTGGGACCTTCAACAAAAATAAGGATGGATTTTGGTACATAACAGATAAAGATTTTAATTTTGCGAGATTAGCCTATAAAAATATCAAAAATAATGAAGTATCTTTTTTGTCAAACCTAAATTGGGATGTGGAACAATTTGAAGTTTCACCAAATTTTGATTATATCATCTATACAACAAACGAAGCCGGTTTGTCAAAAATGTACCATTATGATCTAAAATCAAAAAAAACAACCTCATTAAATTTTTTAAATAATGGTCTAATTGGCGGCTTTGAAATTCATAATGACAACCAAACCATTGGGTTTAGTTATAGCGATGCGCAATCATCATCAGATATTTACTCTTATGATTTAAAAACTAAGCAATTAACAAAATGGACAGAAAGTGAGCTTGGTGGCATTCAACCTACCGACATAGCTCTGCCAAAATTGATTGAATGGCCAAGTTTTGATGGTTTAAAAATAAGTGGTTTCTATTATCCTGCGTCTAAAAAATTTACTGGAAAAAGACCCGTGATCATTAATATTCACGGTGGACCAGAAGGTCAATCTTTTCCAAATTTTATTGGGGCATCTAATTATTTTACCAATGAACTCGGGGTGGCTATTATTTATTCTAATGTTAGAGGCTCAACAGGTTATGGCAAAGAGTTTGTTAAATTAGACAATGGCTTTTTAAGAGAAAATTCAGTAAAAGATATTGGTGCTTTATTGGATTGGATTAAAACCCAGCCAGACCTTGATGCCGATCGCATCATGGTTATGGGCGGTAGCTATGGCGGTTATATGACTTTAGCGGTTTCATTTCACTATGCCGACAAGATTAGATGCGCAGTAGATATTGTTGGTATTTCAAATTTTGTAACTTTTTTAAAAAACACAGAAAGTTATCGCAGAGACCTCCGTAGAGTAGAATACGGCGATGAAAGAGATCCGAAAATGTATGAGTTTTTAGAAAAAATTTCGCCATTGAATAATGTGGATAAAATGAGCAAGCCCATGTTTATTATCCAAGGAACTAATGATCCGCGAGTACCTGTAACAGAAGCCACGCAAATGAGAGATAAATTAAAAGTTAAAGGCAATACGGTTTGGTATCTTGAAGCAAAAGATGAAGGTCATGGCTTTAGAAAAAAAGCAAATAGCGACTTTCAAAGATTAGCCATGATTATGTTTATGAAGGAATATTTGTTAAATTAGTTTGCTCATTGAGAGCGCAGTTTTAGCAACTAAGCAATCTCCTCTAACTTCTAATTTCTAACTTCTAACTCCTAACTTCTAATTTCTAATTTCTAATTTCTAATTTCTAACTTCTAACTTCTATTTTCTAACTTCTAACTTCTAACTTCTAACTTCTAACTTTAGTAAGGGCGTTTTAACGGGTGCTTCGCTTTAGCTTGTTTGTTTCATCTTGTTTTTCTAAGCTTTTTTTTGGCTTCTATGGTCGCCACAAAAAGCCAAGAAAAACTACGCTTCAACTGCACAAGGCTATCACTTCGCCCCCTAACGCAGCCTTTGCAAAGCATTAAAACAAATACTCAAAAGAGCCGTTTTTATCAGTTTTGTCAAGACTATTTCTTCCAAAGCCAAATCTTTGCGCCTCTGCGAGAAAAAAAGATCTTTCTTCTGAACTTTATAAACAATTTTAAGGAATAATTTTAAAAAGACATCAACAGGACAATAAAATCTAGCAATCAAAAATCCGCAAGGATTTAAAATCAGTTTAATCTGTGTCAAAAAAATCTAAAAAAAAATATATTATTAAAAAAAAACTTGCACAGCACATATAAGTTCACTATATTTATTATCCAATTTTCCAAAAGCGATTTTTTTTATAGTAAGTCCTTGACT
>JBIIXU010000037.1:0-12484 GCA_044347145.1 Flavobacterium sp. | reverse complement strand
ATTAATTCAAAAAATCATGAAACAACTATTTTTAATCAGCTGTTTAGTCCTTTTATCAGTAACAGCCATGGCGCAAGAAAGCAAAGTAAAGAAAAACAAAAATGCCCAGTATGAAATTACCGTTGCAGGCAATTGCGACATGTGTAAAAAACGCATTGAAAAAGCGGCTTATTCAGTGAAGGGCGTTAAAAAAGCGCAATTTCATGCGGATCATTTTGATGTTCATCTTGTTATTGATGAAAACAAATGTACTTTACTGGATGTGAAGAAAGCCATTGCCAAAGCTGGTCATGATACAGACACTGTCAAAGCTGATGATGTGACTTATAATAATTTACATCATTGTTGTAAATATGAACGCTTGGTGGAGTAGGGGTATAAAACTTCTAAAGCGTTAACAACACTTTAAGAGTTTTAAATTTTAGTTAACTTCCTGCTATAAACCGGCCATTTTCAAATAAATGTTTATTTTTGTCCGTTTATTTTAGGTATGCGGTATTTTATAGTTTCTACTTTTTTATTGGCTTTCATCTTAGCCACCAGTTGCGCCAAGCGTGGGTTTATTGATGGCGGACCTAAAGATACTATAGCACCTATTTTAATTTCTAGCAAACCAGAAAATTTTAGCACCAATTTTACTGGTCAACAGATTCGTATCAATTTTGATGAGTATATTAAATTGAAAGAGGTTGATAAACAACTTATTGTATCGCCACCTTTGAAAAATAAACCTGATATTACCCCCGTTACGGCTAGTAAATATATCAATATTCGCTTGCGAGATACCTTACAAGCCAATACCACTTATAGTTTTAACTTTGGGCAAAGCGTTCAAGATAACAATGAAGGAAATCCGCTCCAAAGCTTTTCATACGTAATAAGCACTGGTGCTTTTATTGATTCCTTAACATTAAAAGGAAGGGTTAAAGATGCTTATCTTAATAAAGTTGATGATTTTGTTAGCATTCATCTATATGATGTGGAAGACAAATATACTGATTCATTGGTTTATAAAAATCTACCACGATATGTAACGAACACTTTAGATAAAGGTAAAGATTTTGAATTGAAAAATCTTAAACCCGGTAAATACAAATTGGTTGCCTTAAAGGACAAAAATAATAATTCAAAATTTGATCCCAAAACTGAAAAAATCGGGTTCCATTCAGACTATCTGACAATTCCTAATGATACCATTTATGA
Source organism: Flavobacterium sp. (assembly GCA_044347145.1). GTDB lineage: Bacteria > Bacteroidota > Bacteroidia > Flavobacteriales > Flavobacteriaceae > Flavobacterium. The sequence goes on along the minus strand of JBIIXU010000037.1, from coordinate 11,281 downwards.
AGTTGAGCTCTTCAAAGAAAAAATTCCTTTCAAAACTTTGAACGCTGGTCTAGTTGCAAAAAACAAAATAGAAGTGGGCTATGAAGGCGATGGAAAAAAAATGCAGATTGAATTAAAAAATGGCAAAGATTTAATAAAAACATGGGTTACAAAACCTATGGAAAGGGATTCTGTTCAGGTTTGGTTTAAACCCTTGGCCGTTGATTCATTGCATTTGCATGTAAAAAACCAAAATTTTGAAAAGAAGTATACCATTCGAAGCAATAAAAAGGCGGCAGATACCTTAGTATTATCTGCGAAAACAGGTGTTCTTGACTTTCGAGATGATTTATTTATTTCATCGTCAACGCCTATCGAAAAAATTGATCACACAAAAATTTCTATTGTGAATAAAGACAGTGTGGCTGTAAAATTCACTCATTTTTATAATGAAGAAAAACAAAAATTAGAACTCTACATTAAAAAAGAACCCGAGCAAACCTATACCACGCTGATTTTGCCAGGTGCAATTACTGATATTTTTGAAAAATCTAATGATAGTTTAAAGTTTAATGCCAAAACCACTCGTTTGTCGGATTATGGTAATTTGGTTTTAAATCTTAACAAAGTGAAATCCTACCCATTAATTATCGATTTGCTAAATGATAAAAATGAAATTAAAGCCACAAAATGGGTGAAAGACAAGGAACAGAAAATTGAATTCTTGCTACTCCAACCCATGAAATATATCCTGCGGTTTATTTATGATGTCAATAGTAACGGCGAGTGGGATACAGGCAGTTTTCTCGAAAAACGACAGACAGAAGAAGTCTTGTATTTTCCAAACCCCGTTGATGTGCGCATGAACTGGGATGTAAACCAAAATGTGGATTTGGGTGGGTAAAATTTTAATGATTTTCAATAAATTTTTATTTTGTTTTTTTATATTTGTAATAATTTTAAAATTCTTATAAAAATGAAAAAACTATTTTTAGCATCAGTATTATTTATTTCATTATCAGTGTTTTCGCAATCAACTTGGGAAGTCAAAACTAACTTTTGGGGCAAAGGCCTTTATGAAAACGGGAGTAAAGTTTCTATTGCTGATGCCATTGAAAAAGCAAATGGTCAGGAAAGTATAATAAAAAAACTAAGGTCAGCCCGAACTCAAAGAACAATTGGCGCCATTATGGCTTATCCAGGAGCATTTGCCTTTGGTTTTACTTTGGGGCAATCGCTTAATACAACGCCAACCAATAAGCCAAATTGGACCATCGGCGGGCTCGGTGCGGGCTTAATGATTGGGGGCCTTATCCTAGAAGGTTCAGGAAATAGAAAACTCAGAGAAGCCGCAGAAGAATATAACAGTTTGTCAAAAACTTCGAGCAATTTTAACCCAGAGCTTGGTCTTTTCAGTTCGGAAAATGGTTTGGGTTTTAGGTTAACCTTCTAAAACGGTTTGTTATAGTTAGCAACGAACCAACCGATTTTTAAAGATTGCTACGGTAGTGCAGGCTAAAAATGTCTGCATTAAAAACGCATGCGAACGACCAAAACATTACTTTTTCAAAAGTCTTTTGTTTTCTCTGGCTAAAAGGGTGTTTTTCATCAGCATAGCGATGGTCATTGGGCCAACACCACCAGGAACAGGCGTAATGTGCGATGCTTTTTTTGAAACACCTTCAAAGTCCACATCACCAGTGATATAATAACCTTTTGGTTTGGTTTCATCTGCAACGCGCGTAATACCAACATCAATGACTACGACATCATCTTTTACCATTTCGGCTTTCAAATAGTTTGGCACGCCAAGCGCAGTAATGATGATATCAGCTTGCGTAGTAATTTGTGAAATGTTTTTGGTATAGCTGTGGGTTAAAGTCACTGTGGAATTTCCTGGGAATCCTTTTCTACCCATCAAAATACTCATCGGGCGACCCACAATATGACTTCTGCCTATAACCACCGTATGCTTGCCTTTGGTTTCAACGCCATATCTCTCTAGCAATTCAAGAATCCCGAATGGCGTAGCTGGTATGAAGGTTGACATATCAAGTGCCATTTTTCCAAAGTTTTCAGGATGAAAACCATCCACATCTTTACTTGGGTCAATGGCCATCAAAACCTTTTGCGTATCGATCTGCTTGGGTAGAGGGAGTTGCACGATAAAACCGTCAATATTTTCATCTTCATTGAGCTGCTTAATTTTTTTCAACAACTCAATTTCAGTAGTTGTATTCGGCATTTTTACTAAAGTAGATTCAAAACCAACACGCTCACAGGTGCGGACTTTGCTTTCTACATAAGTTAAGCTGGCGCCGTCATTACCAACAATGATAGCAGCCAAATGGGGCACTTTTTCATTATTGTCTTTCATCTGTTGCACCGCAATTGCAATTTCATTTTGTATGTCTTGCGATGTTTTTTTGCCGTCTAGTATTACCATTTTAAAGTTAGAAATTAGAAGTTAGAAATTAGAAGTTAGAAATTAGAAGTCAGAAATTAGAGGATATTAAAGTTAGAAATTAGAAATTAGAAATTAGAAATTAGAGGATTATAAAATTAGAAATTTGAGGTTATAAATTAGACTATTTACTTGTTCTTATTGTTCATTTTTTTTAAGATTGTAACAAATATAGCAGTTAATTCATCTGATTCTTGAATTAACTTGTCAACATTGTGCCAGGACTTAACTTTTATTATATCTAGCCAAAAATTAGCTTCATCTACTTCTTCTAAAACGATATTAATTTTTGCAATATATTCTTTATCGCTTCTTGCTCTGCAAGCTGCCCGGTAATTAGCTCCAACTGATGTTCCAGACTTCATTAATTGATTACCTATAACTCTTTTTGAAATAGCACTTGATAAAACATCAACAACTTCAATGATGTCTAACGCGAATTGTCTAGTTCTACTTTTTAAATCTTGACTCATTTTGAAGAGAGAAATTAGAAATTAGAAATTAGAGGGTTAGAAATTAGAGGATTTTAAAATTAAAAAATTTAAATTAGAGGTTAGAAGATTGAAGAGGTTTCAAATTTAGAGCTCTTCTAATTTCTAATTTCTTTCCTCTAATTTTATCCCTTGCCCATCATGCGCATCATATTTTTTGCGCCACCACCTTGCATCATTTTCATCATTTTGCTCATTTGATCAAATTGTTTCATCAATTGATTTACTTGTTCAATTTTCACACCTGATCCTCGGGCAATTCTTTTTTTTCTATTCACATCAATTGTTGCAGGTTTGCGTCTTTCAGTCGGCGTCATAGATTGTATCATCGCTTCAATATGTTTGAAAGCATCGTCCTCAATCTCAACATCTTTCATGGCTTTGCTTACACCGGGAATCATACCCATCAAATCTTTCATGTTGCCCATTTTCTTGATTTGATTGATTTGGGTTAAAAAATCATCAAAACCAAATTCATTTTTAGCGATTTTCTTTTGAAGTTTTCTCGCTTCTTCTTCGTTGTATTGTTCTTGTGCTTTTTCAACTAACGAGACAACGTCGCCCATACCCAAAATACGGTCTGCCATACGAGATGGGTAAAACAAATCAATGGCCTCCATTTTTTCGCCAGTACCAACAAACTTAATAGGCTTGTTAACCACTGATTTGATTGTTAAGGCTGCACCACCTCTAGTATCACCATCAAGTTTTGTTAATACCACCCCATCAAAATTGATGCGGTCATGAAAGGCTTTGGCCGTATTTACAGCATCTTGACCAGTCATGGAATCTACAACAAACAAGGTTTCATTTGGCTTGATGGCCGCATGAACATTGGCAATCTCAGTCATCATCGCTTCATCAACAGCTAAACGTCCTGCTGTATCAATAATGACTACGTTAAAGCCATTTTTTTTGGCATAAGCAATTGCTTTTTGTGCAATATCAACGGGATTTTTATTCTCAGGTTCTGAATAAACTTCTACGCCAATTTGCTCACCAACCACATGCAACTGATTAATCGCCGCTGGACGATAGATATCGCAGGCCACCAAAAGCGGTTTTTTCTTCTTTTTTGTGACTAAAAAATTAGCCAACTTACCAGAGAAAGTTGTTTTACCAGAACCCTGAAGACCAGACATCAAAATAATAGATGGTGTACCAGATAAATTTATACCAACTTCTTCACCACCCATCAATTCGGTTAGCTCGTCTTTTACAATTTTAACCATCAACTGACCTGGCTGAAGCGTAGTCAATACGTTTTGGCCAATGGCTTTTTCTTTTACACGTGTAGTAAAATCTTTCGCAATTTTGAAGTTAACGTCGGCATCTAATAAGGCACGTCTAACTTCTTTGAGGGTTTCTGCTACATTGACTTCGGTAATTTTGCCATGTCCTTTTAAGACATGAAACGCTTTATCTAATTTATCTGATAAATTACTAAACATAATTGAATGGATATTTGGTGCAAATTTAGTAAATTCATTGGCATTATAAAAAAGAATACGAAGCAAAACCCGATAATTACACAAAAGACCTATTTTTGCAATTTCAAATTTAACGAACTATGACTATAACGTGCCCCAAATGCCAGTCACCTTACGCTTATGCGAATGGCGATTTATACAATTGTCCAGAATGTTTTCATGAATGGCATCCAAATGAGGAGTCGGTTGATGAAAATTTGGTTAAGGATGTCAATGGCAATACGCTTCAAAACGGCGACAGCGTGATAGTTGTTAAAGACCTACCTGTAAAAGGCGCGCCAAAACCTGTAAAAGCAGGCACAAAAGTAAAAAATATTAGACTTATTGAAGGTGACCACAATATTGATTGCAAGATTGACGGCTTTGGTGCCATGGCATTGAAATCTGAGTTTGTGAGGAAGGCGTAGTTTTTAGTCCTTGGTACCCCTTTTCTTTTGTTTAAAGTTTAAGTTTTTTGTTAAAAGGAAAGGAAATTCATTGCCAAAAAAAGTCCTTAGTAAATTAAAAACTAAGGACTAAGTACTATTCACTGCGGACTAAATAAATTTAGACCTTCATGATTTCAGCTTCTTTAACCATAAGATGGTCTTCTATTTTTTTTACATATGAATCGGTCAGTTTTTGAATACGGTCTTCGGCATCTTTACAAATATCTTCTGACGTACCATTTTTTTCTTCTTTTTTAATATCGCTATTGGCATCTTTTCTCGCATTTCTAATAGAAATTTTGGCTTCTTCCGATTCGTGTTTGGCTTGTTTTACTAAATCTCTTCTGCGCTCTTCCGTTAAAGCAGGTACAGAAATAATGATGTTATCACCATTATTCATTGGGTTGAAACCTATATTGGCTAACATAATAGCTTTTTCAATAGGATGCAACATATTTTTTTCCCAAGGCGTAACAGTAATCGTTCGCGCATCAGGTGTATTAATATTTGCTACTTGTGAAAGTGGCGTTTGAGAACCATAATAATCAACAAATACGCCACCCAACATTTGTGGTGAAGCTTTGCCAGCTCTAATGTTTAAAAATTCTTTTTCTAAATGTGAAATGGCGCGATCCATTTCTTCCTTTGCAGTATCTATGATAAAATTAATTTCTTCTGTCATGATATTTATAAATTTAAAAATTCTTGCTCAAAAATTCTTTCAAATTAAATCGAAACGGTTGTGCCTATGTCTGCGCCTTGACAAACTTTCAGCAGATTTCCTGCGGTGTTCATGTCAAAAACTCTTATGGGTAATTTATTTTCTTGACTTAAAGTAAAGGCTGTCGTGTCCATCACATTCAGACCTTTAGCGATAACATCCTCAAAAGAGATGAAATTAAATTTAACTGCACCAACATTTTTTTCAGGATCAGAATCATAAATACCATCTACTCGCGTGCCTTTCAAAATAACATCTGCATCCACTTCTATGCCTCTTAAGACCGCTGCGGTATCTGTTGTAAAATATGGATTACCTGTCCCTGCACAAAAAATAACAATACGACCTTTTTCAAGGTGTCGAACTGCACGTCTTTTTATGTAGGGTTCTGCAATTGCTTCCATTTTTATGGCACTTTGCAATCGCGTGTATAAGCCAGCATTTTCTAAAGCACTTTGCAAAGCCATGCCATTAATAACGGTCGCCAGCATACCCATATAGTCGCCTTGTACGCGATCCATACCGTTATCTGCACCTGCAACACCCCTAAAGATATTTCCACCGCCAATAACGATGGCTATTTGAACCCCTAACTCATGAACAGCTTTTATTTCTTTTGCATATTCGGCTAATCGTTTAGGGTCAATGCCATATTGTCTCCCGCCCATTAAAGCCTCTCCACTTAATTTTAAAAGAATTCTTTTGTATTGCATAAAAGGGTTTTATTAAAGTTTGGCAAATATACAAATTTTATGAAAATGTAAAGTGATTTAGCTAAAGAAACAATATTCCATTGGATACCCTCTCCATTGGAGAGGGACGGGGAGAGGCTTGTCGCCCGTTTCAACTAGGAAAAACTAGCTTTTAGCTGCACAAGACCTACCGCTACTATCCCTTATGTAAGGCGTCAAGTAACATCAACTATACATTGAACCCAAAATGAAATTTTGGTTAAAAAAAACGGCTAAAATTGCCGAACAATTTTTAATGTCAGGTAATTTTTTGCCGCTTTTAAAAAAAGTCAAATGACTAATGCTTCTTTAAAAAAGTTATTGGTTAGTAGGTTATTTATAAGGCCTTTATAGCAGCCTCATAATTTGGTTCGTCTGCAATTTCAGGCACTTGCTCAGCATAGATTACTGTACCATTTTCATCCAAAACCAATACAACTCTAGAATGTAAACCTGCTAATGGCCCATCAACTATTTCCAAGCCGTAATCTTTTCCAAAACTACCAGCTTTGAAATCTGATAAATTAACAACGTTTTCAAGTCCTTCTGCACCACAAAAACGCTTTTGTGCAAATGGTAAATCTCTAGAAATACACAAAACCTTTGTGTTTTCTAATTGACTAGCTTTTTCATTGAATTTTCTAACTGATGTTGCGCAAGTTCCCGTATCAATACTTGGGAAAATGTTCAAAACCAATCTTGATCCTTTAAAATCTGATAATTGCGCCACTGATAAATCACTTTTCACCAATGAAAAATCAATAGCTTTTGTTCCTGTTTGCGGTAATTCACCATTTGTATGAATGGGATTTCCGCCTAATGTTATGTTTGCCATTTTTAATATATTTTAAGACGTAAAAGTAGTAACGATAGAATGATTTAACTGATAATATTTTCTTAAATATTTTTAAATTTGCTTTAGCGCGTAACTTTCCCATAAAAAAAATCTCTAAACCCATAATAGTATTGAACCTATTGATGAATTATCACTCAACTTGCCTTTTTTATTAAACGAATAATTATTGATGAGAGTTATAAGTTATAGCGATGTATTAAAAATACTAGTTAAAAAATCGTATTTTTGCCGTCAAATTTTTCACAAATGGTTGTTCTAAAAACAAGAGAAGAAATCGAAATTATGCGTCAAAGTGCCTTGATGGTATCTAAAACTTTGGGTATGATTGCCAAAGAAATCAAACCTGGGGTTACTACCAATAAATTAGACGAATTAGCCGAGCAATATATTAGAGACAACGGCGCTATACCAGGCTTTAAGGGTTTGTATGGCTGTCCTTCAACTTTATTAACAAGCGTCAACGAGCAAGTGGTACATGGCTTGCCAAATGAACGTCCTTTGCAAGATGGTGATATTGTTAGTGTTGATTGTGGTGTTTTGATGAATGGTTATTATGGCGACCATGCCTATACGTTTTCAATAGGCGATATTTCCTCAGAAGTGCAGCTTTTGTTAGATAGAACCAAGAACTCCCTCTATGTAGGCATCAATGAATTTCGTGTTGGTAAGCGGATGGGTGATTTGAGTAACGCCATTCAACATTATACGGAATCATTCGGTTATGGTGTTGTCCGTGAATTGGTTGGTCACGGCCTTGGGAAAAAAATGCATGAAGCGCCAGAGGTTCCAAACTACGGCAAAAGAGGTCAAGGTAAGGCTTTTGTAAACGGCATGACCATCGCTATTGAACCCATGATTAATATGGGTACAAGAAACGTTAAACAACTTAAAGATGGCTGGACAATTGTAACCAGAGACGGTAAGCCAAGTGCGCATTTTGAACATAATGTGGCATTAATTGATGGCAAACCAGAAATCCTTTCAACTTTTGATTACGTTTATGAAGCTTTAGGTATAACAAGTGATGAAGAAAAGCCATATAAAATGAATAAATAAATGTTTAAAAAGCTTCTAAACTTTATTCCTCGTCCACTCTTAATTCGCATCAGTCTTTGGATAAGACCTTTGTTGGTTTGGTTTTATAAAGGCAACAAATTCACCGATCCCATTGACGGTAAAAATTTTAGAAAGTTCTTACCTTATGGCTACATCAAGACGAGAGAAAACGTTTTGTCGCCTAGTACTTTATCGCTCGAAAGGCACCGTTTATTGTGGTTATTTCTTCAAAATGAAACTGATTTTTTCGGAAAAACCTCTAAAAATTTACCCTTTAAAATTAGGCAAAAAGATATGCTTTTGAAAGTTTTACATTTTGCTCCTGAACAAGCTTTTTATAAAAGATTTAGAGAACTCAATACGATTGCATACACCACAACAGATTTAAATTCTCCTTTAGCTGATATAAAAGCTGATATTTGTGATTTACCCTTTGAAAATAACAGTTTTGATGTGATTTTTTGCAACCATGTTTTGGAGCATATACCCGATGACACCAAAGCCATACAAGAATTGTACAGGGTTTTGGCGCCAAACGGTTTAGGGATATTTCAGATTCCACAAGATTTGACACGTGAAAAAACTTTTGAAGACAACAGCATAACCGATTCAAAAAAACGTGCAGAAATTTTTGGTCAATATGATCATGTCCGCATTTATGGCAGAGATTATTTTGACAAATTGAGAATGGCTGGTTTTGAAGTTTTTGAAGTTGATTATACAAATAATTTTTCGGACGACCAATTGGAAAAATATGCTTTAGCCAAAGGAGAGATTATTCCTGTGGTGAGAAAAAAGTACGCTTTATGACATTTAATATTCATAACCGGAATTATACTCAAAATAGCTTGATTCTATTGGATGTTGCGTTAGGGGTTGAAGCGATAGCCCGTAAAGCAAAAAGGCATGTTTTTATGCGCGTGTGAAGGCGACCAAAGAAGCCTGAAACACAACCTTACAAAAACTGTCTTTTTGCTGCGGACTATAAGCGGAAGACCCGCTCGAACGCTAAAACAAATTTGTCAATTTTTTTTTATCCCAGATTTTATAAAACTTCAACCTCAGGACTAATCTTCTTTACTAACCCTTGTAAAACTTTGCCAGGGCCTACTTCAGTGAAAGAAGTTGCACCGTCGGCAACCATTTGTTTCACCGTTTGTGTCCATTTGACTGGTGCGGTTAATTGTTTGATGAGGTTTTGTTTAATGGCATCAGGATGGCTTACCGCACTAGCTGTTACATTTTGATAAACTGGACAACTAGGTACGTTAAAAGTAGTATTTTCTATGGCTTGTGCCAATTCTTCTTCCGCCGGTTTCATTAGTGGTGAATGAAAAGCACCTCCAACAGGCAGGATGAGTGCGCGTTTGGCACCCGCTTCTTTCATTTTTTCGCAAGCCAATTCAACGGCACCATATTCGCCAGAGATCACCAATTGACCAGGGCAATTAAAGTTAGCCGCAACTACCACACCATCAATGCTTGCGCATATTTCAACCACTTTGTCATCATCAAGGGCTAAAACAGCCGCCATAGTTGACCGCACATTTTCGCAAGCTTTTTGCATGGCATCTGCCCGTTTAGCTACTAAACGCAAACCATCTTCAAAAGTCAGACAATTATTGGCTACCAAAGCAGAAAACTCGCCCAAAGAATGACCCGCAACCATATCTGGCTGAAAGTCAGCACCCATAGTTAAGGCTTTTACAACCGAATGAATAAAAATGGCAGGTTGGGTGACATTGGTTTGCTTGAGTTGCTCATCAGTGCCATTGAACATGATGTCTGTGATAGAAAAACCTAAAATGTCATTGGCTTGATCAAAAAGTGCTTTGGCTTCTGGGTTATTGTCATATAAATCTTTGCCCATGCCTGAAAATTGAGAACCTTGCCCAGGGAATACGTATGCTTTCATTTTGTTTAAAAATTTTATAAATTTAAGTTGTGAAGAGACAAAAGTAATATTTTTTATTTTTAGTTTATTTGTAATTTAATGGCTTTATTCTTTTTTCTATAAATAGTTAGGCAGTTTATTGACCTTGAATTTTTTATTGTCTATAAAGTTATTTTTTTTAAGGAAAAATTTTATCAATTTTAGATAATTTTTTAAATTTACATCATTAAAATTACTAAATTATGCAAAATATCCTCATCCAAAACTATTTAGTTTTTAGAAATGCCATTGGCATTATCGGTTTGGCTACACCAATAGCTTTAATCTTATTTTCTGGTATTTTCACTGCTGGAGATTATTGGGTGCAGCCAAGCATTAGTCATTATTACTATAGTGTGATGCATTTTCTTTTTATGTTTATTCTTATCCTTTTGGGTAGTTTTCTCATATTTTATAAAGGCAATGGCAAAGTGAGGTTTGAAGATTTCATTTCTACTTTGGCGGGCTTCTCAGCTTATGTTGTAGCCATTTTTCCTACCAAGTATGAGGGGTTTAATGGTTTACCCTTTTTAGAGGTATATCAATGGAAAAATTGGCATAATACCGCTCATTTTAGTGCGGCAGGGATACTTTTTGTTTGTTTTGCGATCATGTGTTTAACAACTTTTCAAAAAAGTGACCATCAATTGCACACACCTGAACAAGAAATGAAAAAGAAAAGACGTAATCTCATTTATCAAATTTGTGGTTTCATCATAGTGGCTTCTATTGGTTTGATTGGTCTTTTTAGTTTTGCTTTAAAAGATTGGGCTGAAGAAAATTTTTCTAACTATGTCTATGTTTTTGAATGGACCGCGCTATGGGCTTTTGGACTGTCTTGGTTGGTTAAGGGCAGTGAGCTTTTTAAGAATTTTGCAATAACTAAAATGATTAGATAATGTTTATTTTTTTCAAAATGGAATTTAATAAATTTATTGAATAGCATTAGATTATCAAGCTAAAATGTTTGTTTTTTTAAGATTGTTAAAAACATAAAAAAGATAGTCATAGATAAGCATAAAATATTTTGAAAAAATTTCTAATGCGGAATTTGGGTTAAACCAATATAAAACCTAGAATTCATCGAAATTCTCAATATTTTTTAAATCAATTTAATTTTATATTTTTGTAA
>JBIIXU010000063.1:0-3585 GCA_044347145.1 Flavobacterium sp. | reverse complement strand
TGTGAATTTGTATATTGGTTTGCCCATGCGCCTGCACCATGTTTACCCCAGACATCCTTTGGATCATAACCACCTTGGCTATCCAACCCACTCGGATCAGAAAAAACTATCGGGTTACCATCTCCAAATTGATAGGTGCTAAGATAATGATTTTGTTCAGATAATGCATCAATGCCAAAAAATCTTCCGAGGGCGTTGTCATAGAGCCTAAAATCCATTGAGGTAAAAACCCCCTCTAACTCCCCCAAAGGGGGAGAAAACTAACTCATTTTGCCACTCGCGAGAGTTGTAGCGGTATATATTTCAATGAACATTTTTAACCATAGAGAATACAGAACACACAAATTTTTTTAACGTTTGGTTTAAAAAAAAACCACATGTTTTTGAGAAAAAATAGAGTGTTTTTTAAATAAATTGAAAACTTAAAATAAACATAAGAATAGAAAAAAGAATAATTAAAAATGAAAAAATAGCATACCCTCGTTTGATTTCTTTAGTTTTTTTATCAAACTTCCTAAAATACGAAATATATTTTTGGTTTTTATCTAAGGCAAAATGATAAATTAAATATGCTGGAATGATTGAGAAAAAAAATATGCTATTCCATGAAATGTTTGATGTTAAAAAAAGCAAATTGTTAATAATCAATAAAAATGAGTAAATATAAAAAAAGATAAGTGAGGTAACAATTGCAGTTGAATACATAATATTAAATCCTCTTTCTTCATCTAACCATGTTTTATTGACAACTTCCGTTAATGAAGTGCCATGTTTCTCAAAATTTCTTTTTATCCTTGGTATTTTCTCTAAATACATAAAAGGGTTTATTTTGTCTATAGCTTTTGATAACCTATTCAAAAACTTAAAAATGCAATAATGCACAACATTTAAATAAAACTCTACTACCTTATACATGTTTTAAAATTTTATGGATTATGAATACTATCAACTATATATCCCCCAAGCCAACTACCACCATAGCTACCACCAATACTACCTAAAACACCACCAATTGCGGCTCCTGGCACACCACCAGCCCACGCAGTTGATAAACCACCTACTGAAACGCCTATTTTTGCACCTACGTAGCCACCTATAATACCAAGACCATTGGTTGCTAAAGCATGTTGTGCATTATAGCCGAAGCTATTGCCATCTTTTTCATAACCTTTTATTGTTTGGTAACCCCCTATAAGTATTTGTATAAGAATAACCCCATTACCAGCTTTTCTGTAATTACTCGAAGCGGCTTTAGCAGCACCTCTACTGCCAGTATGTTGATTTGGACCTCTCCCCGATAGTGAATTATATATTTTTCCATTTTTACCGAGCCAACCTTTATCACTATATGTTAAAGTTTCAAAACCTGTAAACAACCCATCAGCAAAATTTAAACCATGAGAAGTATAGTTAAATTGAAATCCCCCCCCGCCATTTCCGCCAGCATAATACGTTTTTGTAACCTTTCTTAAATGTACTTTAATATCAGCTGGTTGAACAACCCACATTTTAAAATAGTCATCATACACATATTGTGTTATACCGCCAGTTGGTTCATAATTAACTCTATACCACGTAGTGGTCGTCCAAGTGCTATCACCATTATTAACCAATTCTAGTTTCACGCCACCACCTGCACTTCTTAAAAAACTTCTAGCCAACGTGTCCAATTCCTCTATGCTTCCAACTTTTGCAGTGCCAGAGCTGCCACCACTACCACCACTACTATTTCCAGCATCTATGCTTGAAGTCATTGGGCCTCTATCTGCCCAAGGGATAAACATGCCCCATCTGTCAAATCTATCTCTGCCAAACATATCAGTTTGGCTATCTAATCCCGTAGGATCAGAAAAAACCACCGGGTTACCATCTCCAAATTGATAGGTGCTAAGATAATGATTTTGTTCAGATAATGCATCAATGCCAAAAAATCTTCCGAGGGCGTTGTCATAGAGCCTAAAATCCATTGAGGTAAAGTTAATATCTAGCTCATTTTGCCACTCGCGAGAGTTGTAACGGTATTTATAAGCCGCGTTTTGGTCGGTGGTGTTTAAGCCATAGCCAGCGTGTTTAATTAGTTGCTCTAATCGTTATAATATTTCCACTCATTCAAACGAATTTTTTCCAAGCTATAACTATCGGTATTATAGATAGGCGTAAAATCAATTTCGTCATTGGTAGAAACATATCCCTCCACCTTCAGTTTTTCATTTTCATTGAAAACAAAAATTTTAGCAAAGAATTTCTTTTTTTTTTTGTCATAAATAATGTTTTCATATTTGGTTATAATTCTATTGTTAACGCCAAATAATATACAATAATCAAATAATACACCATTTTTATAAAACGCCTCACAAGCTAAAGATGTTTTTTGTTTTTTTTCATAATAATATGATTTAAATTGACCATCCCGTTTTTTAGTTTTTGTATTATAATCAAACTCTATAACATATCCTGTTATTGTATCAATTTTTTTAACTATGGAATCATTAGCAGTTAATTTGGTTTTAGTTATTGCGTTTTTATTTCCCTGACAATTAGTAAAGAAAATAAAAATTAAAAAATTTATGATTAATTTCATTTTAAATAAATTTAAAGATTATTATTAATATACTTTTGGGGATCTAAACAAAATTACTCCTAAATGATATTTTTGATTTAAGATTGAAACAAAATCTCTTTGATATTCTTGTTTTGTGCCTCTCACCAAAAAGCAACCTGTAGAACAAGCTTTGTTTCTCGAGTCAAATCCAGTTGTATAACCATTTCTTCCTGGATAAGCCCAATGAACATTTATACCTGTTGCATACGCTCCCAAATTTTTATCAAATTGATGAGATAATTTAGGGTTAGGATGTTTTTCTTGAACTATCGGTATTCTACTAGTTCCATCTATAGTATTGTATAGGTTTAAAGCTGGACCTTGACCATTATGAGTTCCCCATTTTGCAATATAAAGACCCTCTTTAACAACTGCATGACTATTGGGGTCAGCAGGAAAAGTTGTTGCTTGAAAACTTTCAAAACAACCTTTTTCCGTAAAAGCAAGAACAGTAGCAGATCCCATATTGCTATTACTATCTGCATCAAAAGTACCGTGGTCAATAAAAAGTAAAGCTTGTCTAAAAAGACCTTCCTTTAAATTACCATTTGAGTCATAGATATCCTCAGTTATCCACTCAAAAGTTATCCATGTGCCGTCCTCATTAGCCAACGCCTGCCATGCACCATCAACTTTATCGCCGTCAGAACCTCCACTACTACCCCCTGCACTATTACCAGCGAGCAAAGCAACAACATCCACAAATTGATTATTACCCCGAAATATATCTTTATGGTTTCCATAAACATCCTTTGGGTCATAACCGCCTATACTATCCAACCCACTCGGATCAGAAAAAATCACCGGGTTACCATCCCCAAATTGATAGGTGCTAAGATAATGATTTTGTTCAGATAATGCATCTATGCCAAAAAATCTGCCTAAAACATTGTCATACATTCTAAAATCCATGGCGGTCATGTCTAAGCCCAACTCATCGTGGTACTCTCGAGAGTTGTAACGGTATTTGTAGGCGGCGTTTT
>JBIIXU010000017.1:0-43636 GCA_044347145.1 Flavobacterium sp. | reverse complement strand
GTGAACAAAAAAGAAAATAAAACCAAAATTATGAATGAAAATATAAAAACGACCATTTTATAAACATAAAATGATTGTAATATTAATAAAAATTTTAAAAAGATAGCTTACTTACGAATTTGCCTATCTACTTTCCGACTTAAAACATAACCTTTCCTTTAAATAAAGGGCTTTCATTTTTTGAGGTACAAATAAGGTACAGTTACAGTTGTTTTAAGGTAAATTTATAAGTAGAATTACCACAAATAATTACAACCATAATTGGTTCTGTTGCATTAACTATTGCATTATAAATTTCAGTTTGTGCCCAATCGTAATAACCAAATTTTATTTGAGATTTTACCCCCATTGATCCTTCAGTCAATTCTTTATATCCCGTTATGCCTATAGAATTTTTTGAAAATGAATTTTCACCAAGAGAAGCTTGAATTTTTTTACCATCAGAAGTTTTAATCATGATACTACCTGATTTTACACCAATCATACTGGGTAAATTATTTTCATATTCGTATAGATCAAAATTAATAAAACCTTTTATATTATCCTGAGATTTATAGGTTTCGCCAGAGTATTTTAGAAATTGTTTTATAGATTTATCTGACTCACCCATTTTTTTAAATTCCTTAATCATAGAATCTTCAAACTCTTTTAAAGTATAACTATGTTGAATATTGAGAATTGTATGCACTCGCAAAGGGGAATTGTTTGTTGCTGAATTCGTGAATGTCCCAAAAGCAACATTCCTTTGTACTTCGCCAGTTTTATCTCCAAATTCATCGATTAAATCTGTTTTTTCAAAAAAGGATTGACTAAAACTATAATTTATAAAAAAAAGTACAAATAAAGCATTTAGAATTTTCATAGATAATAGAATAAATTTCAGAAACAAAAGTAACAATTTATAAGATGTAAAAATAAAATAAATAAATAAAAATACTTATTTATTTTTTCAACTTAACATTGTCCGTTAAATTTCGTGGTATGGTATGCTTTCAGCTTTCTATATTTGTTCTATTATTCGCAAATACTTTTTCGTTGTTTTCCCTGCATACGTTTTTTTGAAATTCTTTTTATGCAGTTCGCTGTAAAGGTTATCAATTTTGAAGTACACCCCTGATGTTTTATCCAGTTGCCTGTACTTCTTAATTTGGGTTTGTGTTTCATATAGACAAACGTTAAACGCTTAACGGTGCAAAAAGTAGCCGCTTACTGAATACAGTTTATGGCACCGCCTGTTTGTTTGTGGACAAATGAAATACCAAATTTCGCCCTTTTTCAAGTTTGAAGGAGTTGAGGTCAAATATACTTTATACTTTCGTGGTTCGTCCCTGTATTTGTAATCTAGTTCTATGTATGGTTGTTCACTTTGGGTGTTTACCTGAATTGAAATACTGCCTGTGGGGTTTCCGTTGCTGCTCCAGTTTAATGTACCGTTTTTAATCTGTTCCGGGTTAAGATGACCCCATCTTTTCAACTTTGAAATATGTATTTGCAATGCTTCATTGTATACGGTAGGGAATGTATGGGGTTTTGGCATTTATTTTTTTCTGTTGTTTATATCACCAAAAAGAAAAGCAAATAATCCAACTATTCCAATAATTGGAAAACTCCAAAAAAATACAACTCCTTTTATATTATTTGGTAAATAAAGCCAACCACCTAAAAAAATTACAGCAACAATTAAACCGAGTAATCTATTAAGTAAATTTTTAAACATTTAATTTTTTTTAATTTATATTAATATTTATTTTGAAAATGAAACCTAAATAATTAAGGAACCTTTACTTCCAATAAACAATTGCTTGGAATTTAAATTTTTATGATATTTTCTAAGCTATCAATTTTTTTTATTATCAAATTTGTCTTACTTGTAATGCTATCCTTTTTTTTTAGATTTTGTTCTATTTTTTTATCTTCTACCGGTGTAGGATAATTAACATCATCGGCTGCCTTTTTTTTCTAAACTTAAATTCAATTGCATCAAGGTTCTCTTGATAAAGTTTTTGGTCTTCTTTAAAATTAATTTGAAGTTCTTTTTTAAGTTCTAAAATATCCTTTTGAATTTCCTCTTCTTTGTTAACACAAGAAAAAAGTATAAAGGCACTAAACAATAAAATTAATGTTTTTATAATGAAATTTATTTTTAAATTAGTTACAATGATATTTTGTATTCTTATATTTTCCTAAACATAAATTAAAGTATTTAATCTGAACCTTTTTTTATGAGTGTTTGTTTTGTGGTGGTTACTTTCCGATACAAAAATTTGCAAATATATTTCCAAGTAACTCATCATTAGATATTTGCCCAGTAATATTGCCAAATTGATAAAGCGCCTCGCGGATATCAATGGCCATGAGATCACTAGAAATATTGATTTGAAGACCATGTTTAACCTTTTCAATTTCCTCGAGTGCTTTCAGCAAAGCATCATAATGTCGGGCATTAGTCACTATGGTTTCATTATTTCTCAAAGCACCAGTATTAACTAAAGACAACAAGCAGTCTTTTAATTCATCAATTCCTTTTTTGTTTTTGGCTGAAATGAAAATGAGATGAGACGTTAGAGACTGAAGGTTCAATATATCTCGATCACTTAACAAGTCAGATTTATTGATAACAACAACTAAAGATTTTTGAGGATATTTGTTTCTAATTTTTTCAATTTCAGTAATGTAATTTGAACTTTGTGCATTAAAGCTCAAACTTTCAAACAAGTAGAGAATGACTTGCGCCTGCTCTATTTTTTCAAAAGTTTTTTTGATACCAATATTTTCAACCACATCAACTGTTTCCCTGATGCCAGCCGTATCAATAAATCTAAAGCCGATGCCACCAATGACCATTTCATCTTCTATGGCATCACGTGTGGTACCCGCAATGTCTGATACAATGGCACGTTCCTCATTAAGTAGGGTATTTAGTAAAGTTGACTTACCTACATTGGGTTCACCAACAATGGCAATTGGAATACCTGTTTTAATCACATTACCAACTGCAAATGAATCTATAAGTCGCTTAAGCACAAAAGAAATACGATTCAATAAAGCCTCAAATTGGGTGCGATCAGCAAATTCAACATCTTCCTCTGCAAAATCGAGTTCCAATTCTATCAAAGAAGCGAAATTAAGCAGCTCTTCTCTTAGTTTTGCTATTTCATTGCTAAATCCACCACGCATTTGTTGCATAGCTATTTGATGAGAAGCTTCATTATCTGAGGCAATTAAATCTGCTACCGCTTCAGCTTGTGTCAGGTCAAGTTTACCATTGATAAAGGCCCGTAAAGTAAATTCACCAGGTTCTGCCATGGCGCAACCATTTCGCAAACACAATTGAATGATTTGATTTTGAATAAACGGCGAGCCATGACAAGAAATTTCAATGACATCTTCGCCAGTATATGAATGAGGGTTTTTAAAAATAGACAATAAAACTTGATCTAAAACCTTGTCGCCATCCTTAATATAACCCAAATGAATAGTATGTGTTTTTTGTTTTCGCAAATCTTTTTTACTAACCGATTCAAAAAGGTGATTTGCTATTGAAATAGCCTCTTGCCCTGATAATCTAATGATAGCCACTGCACCCGAACCTGCAGGCGTAGCTAAAGCAACAATGGTGTGATTAAGTGGCATTTTTGAAGTTAGAAGTTAGAAATTAGAAGTTAGAATTTAGAAAATAGAAGGTTAGGGTTTGCATTGATAGCTTTGCGCAAACAAAGGTTATTTTTTGTCGCTTGATATTGACGACCAAATAAGCCGCTAGATGGCTTTACAAAAATAGCCTTTGCTATGCAAACTATAACGAAAAGCACAAACGATAAATGTCTGCATTTTCAACACGCCTGGACGCACTAGAAACTATACATGCAACGCTCTATTGTCAGTAGCTGCCAATGCTGCTTCTTTGATAGCCTCAGCAAAAGTTGGATGCGCATGACTCATTCGTGAAATATCTTCTGCACTTGCTCTATATTCCATAGCAACAACAGCTTCGGCTATTAAATCTGCACAACGCGGACCAATCATGTGAACACCTAGCACTTCATCTGTTTTAGCATCAGCTAAAATTTTTACAAAACCATCTGTATCGCCTCCTGCTCTTGCTCTACCTAATGCTTTAAAAGGGAAACTACCCGATTTATAGGCAACACCAGCTTCCTTCAACTGTTCTTCAGTTTGCCCAACGGCAGCCACTTCTGGCCAAGTGTAAACCACACCTGGAATCAAATTATAATCAATATGAGGTTTTTGCCCAGCCAAAATTTCAGCTACCAGCACCCCTTCTTCTTCCGCTTTATGCGCCAACATGGCACCTTTTACGACATCACCAATCGCATAAATATTTGGCACATTAGTTTGCAAATGACTATTAGTTTCTATTTGTCCTCTATCTGTTAACTTTACGCCTGCTGCGTCCGCCTGAAGGCCATCCGTATATGGACGTCTGCCGACAGAAACCAAGCAATAGTCACCTTCTAAAGTTAAAATTTCACCTTTTGGGGTTTCAGCTTCAACCAAAACTTGCTCATTTTTTCTAGCTACTGACTTTACTTTATGTGAAGTATAAAACTTCATGCCTTGTTTTTTCAAAACTTTCGTTAGTTCTTTTGATAAAGCACCATCCATGCCTGGAATAATTCTGTCCATATATTCAACGACAGATACCTGAGAACCTAATCGCAAGTAAACTTGGCCTAATTCAATACCAATAACACCGCCACCAATGATGACTAAATGTTTTGGTATTTCTTTTAATTTTAAAGCTTCGGTGGAAGTAATAATACGTTCTTTATCAAGGGTAATGAATGGCAAATTAGATGGTTTAGACCCTGTTGCAATAATGGTATATTTTGATTCAATGGTTTCAACCGATTGATCAGCTTTGGTTATATTTATATGTTTCGCGTCTTTAAAACTTCCCAAACCAGTAAATACCGTAATATTATTTTTACTCATTAAATAATTAATGCCACCTGTTGTTTGATCAACCACGGTTTGCTTTCTAGCAATCATTTTTTCGAGATTAACTTTTACAGATTCAACCTCGATGCCATGTTCGGCAAAATGATGATTAGCTTCATAAAAATGATGAGAAGAGGACAATAAGGCTTTAGAGGGAATACAGCCAACATTTAAGCAAGTGCCTCCCAACACGGGATATTTTTCAATAATTGCTGTTCTAAAACCTAATTGTGCGCAACGAATAGCCGCCACATAGCCGCCTGGACCAGAACCTATAATTGTAACATCAAATGAAGACATAAAAGTAATTTTTAAAAATTTAACTCGCAAATTTAATAAAATTCTAAGACATAAAAAATCAATATTTACGAAACGTTCTAAACTTCAAAATAATTAACTAAAACGTTTTCGTATTAATATAAAATGTATGATATTTGTCAGCAATTTCAAATTTTATATCCATTAATTTTACAATTCAAATTAATAATTAATATCTCATGAAAAACTTACAAGTTATTAAAGCATTGGACAACATTGGTATCACAGGTTATCAAGAAGTTATTTATAATCCAAGTTATGAATTGCTTTATTTAGCAGAAACGTCTGTCCTAAACAAAAGCTTTGAAAAAGGTGCGCATACTGATACAGGTGCAATAGCTGTTAAAACCGGCATTTTTACTGGTCGTTCACCAAAGGATCGCTATATCGTTGAAGATGATACCACAAAAGATAGTATTTATTGGGATGGTAAAGTAAATTTACCAACAACAAATGCCATCTATCAAAAATGTAAAACATTAGTTCTTAAACAATTATCAACCGCAAAACGATTATATGTCGTTGATGCATTTTGTGGCACCAATCCTGATACTAGACTTAAAGTACGTTTTATTATGGAAGTGGCTTGGCAAGCGCATTTTGTTACCAATATGTTTATTCGTCCTTCACATTATGAATTAGACAATTTTGGTGAGCCAGATTTTGTTGTGATGAATGGTTCTAAAACAACAAACCCAGAATGGCAAAAACAAGGTTTAAACTCCGAGAATTTTGTGATGTTTAACCTGACTGAAAAAATTCAGATTATTGGTGGCACATGGTATGGTGGTGAAATGAAAAAAGGCATGTTCGCGATGATGAACTACTATTTACCACTTAGAGGTATGGCTTCTATGCACTGCTCTGCAAACGTTGGTGAAGAAGGAGATGTAGCACTATTCTTTGGTTTATCTGGTACTGGCAAAACGACCTTATCAGCAGATCCAAAGCGATATTTAATTGGTGACGATGAACACGGCTGGGATGATAATGGGGTATTTAACTACGAAGGTGGTTGCTACGCTAAGGTTATTGACTTAACTGAAAAAAATGAACCAGATATTTGGCGAGCTATAAGAAGAGATGCTTTATTAGAAAATGTAATCGTTAACGAATATGGCGAAGTAGATTATTACGATCATTCCATTACTGAAAATTCGCGCGTATCTTATCCTATTCATCATATAAATAAAATTGTTTTACCATCTAAAGCTGGTCATGCCAACAAAATTATCTATTTGTCTGCCGATGCGTTTGGTGTGTTGCCTCCAGTTTCAATTTTAGATGAAGACCAAGCCCAATACCATTTCTTATGTGGTTATACTTCAAAATTAGCTGGCACAGAGCGCGGTGTAACAACACCTGAACCATCATTTTCTCCTGCTTTCGGCGAAGCTTTTTTAACTTTACATCCAACCATGTATTCAAAAACATTAATTGGTAAAATGAAACAACACCATGCCAAAGCCTATTTGGTTAATACTGGTTGGAATGGCACAGGCAATAGAATCTCATTAAAAAATACAAGAGCGATCATTGATGCTATACTTGATGGTTCAATTGAGCAAGCACCAACAGCTCATATTCCTCTGTTGAATTTAACCATTCCTACAAAATTAAATGGTGTGGAGACTAGCATTTTAGATCCTCGTGAAACTTATGAAAATCCAGTAGAATGGGAAGAAAAAGCAAGAGATTTATCTGCGAGATATATCAAAAACTTTGAGCAATATACAGATACAGAAGAAGGTAAGCGATTAGTTGCTGCTGGACCTAAGTTGTAAATGTGTCTACTTATAAAAATAAAAAACTCGGTTCGTAACCGAGTTTTTTTATATTCATTGATGTTCAATAAGTCTTTTCAATAGATTTTTTTACACCAACTACCATTAAACAAAAGGTTATTTTTTCTTTTTATTCGATTCTTTTTGACTATTTAATTCTTTTCGCATGTCTTCCATTTCTACTTGCAATTTTTTTAGTTGTTCGGTCATTTCCTTTAGTGATGGCATATCCTTTGACAGCTCACTAAAATTAAAAGAAAAAGATTGGTTTTGCAATTTCTCCATCATATCATTTAATTGATTTGAACCAGAAAAATTAAAGATATCCTCTCCTTCTGATAATTCCTCAACTGGTTCACCATTTTCAGTAATAGATTTTCGAACATTGCCGTCTTTGTCTATAATTATTTTTGCTGACCTAGAAAAACTTTTGTTTAATGGCTGATGAAGGCTGTCTTTGTCAAAAAATTTGATAAAATCTTCATCATTACTATACTTTCTTTTCATCGACGCCATGTTGCTTTTATTAATCAAAGGCGTAGTTTTATTTGTAGTCAGGCTGGTATTAACTAGACCCTCTTGATCAATCTCATAGGAAAATTGAAGACCTTTTATTGGCTGTGCGCCAACTAAATTTGACTGACCTTGATTACCTTTTTTATCTTTAAATGAAAAATTTAAAGCAGTAATTTTATTATCATCACGTTTAATGTTTTCAACTTTTACGTCAACATCTAATTCAGCTTTAAAGAAATCTATTTTGTTTTTAATTTCTTCATTGGTATTGTCTGGTGAAATCATCATGACAAATTTTTTACTCTGTTGAGATGATTGAAAGGTGCTTTGTGCATTAAACAAACAAATGTTAAAAATGACAAAAGAAAGGTACATAATTTGTTTCATGTTAAAAAAAATTAATAGTTTTACAAAGCAAATTTATATAAGTAAAAATAATGTCAAATAGGTATTAACAATTTTTAACTTCATTTAACAAATTTTAACTTAGACTTGTCAAGTACCTGACTAAAAATCAAACCTTAAATACCTTATTATGAGTTCATTAAAAATTGGCGATAAAGCACCCTTATTTTCGTGCAAGGATCAAAATGAAAAAATTATTAATTTATCTGATTTTTTAGGCCAAAAAGTTGTTTTATTTTTCTATCCAAAAGCCAGTACGCCAGGTTGTACTGCTGAAGCTTGTGATTTACGCGATCATGCCCATCAATTTAAAGAAAAAAATTATGTTTTAATTGGTGTGAGTGCAGACAGCGCAAAGGCTCAGAAAAAGTTTGAAGAAAAGTATGAACTACCTTTTCCTCTTTTAGCGGATGAAGATAAGTCAGTGATTCAAGCTTATGGAGTTTGGGGACCTAAAAAGTTTATGGGTAAAATCTATGATGGTATTAACCGAACAACTTTTGTGATAGATGAAAAAGGCTTGATAGAAAAAATTATTTCAGAAGTAAAAACAAAAGCGCACGCAGAGCAGATTTTGGCTTGATTAGCAACCTTTCGCAAGGGAGCATTCAATATAAAATAAATAGTATCTTTCGTTCTGTACTAATTCCTATAGCATATTTAACTGGTAACGCAGGTAAGATTTGCCCACAATCGTTAACTTAGAAAAATTATTAATTCTTATACGTTTTTTCATTAATTCGGAATAGTGCGTTCGTTTTATTTTTATTAATAAATTTTTATAGTATTTGTAGGCAGTAAACACACCAAAACGAGAACTTGTTGGCAGTAACTTGATGCCTTTAAGTGCCTCTTCAAAATCAAATTCTATTTCACTGATAATTTGTGACTTATCATCCATCGTTAGATTTTTAAAATCAAGATTTGGAAAATAAGTACGTCCCAAAGTTTCAAAATCATGGTTCATATCTCGGAGAAAATTTACTTTCTGAAAAGCAGAGCCAAGTTTCATTGCATATGATTTTAATTCATTGTACTTTGCTATATCGCCTTCTGCAAAAACCATCAAACACATTAAGCCTACAACATCAGCAGAGCCATAAATATAGTCTTCATATTCTTCCTTCGTGTGATAGGTGGTTTTTTGCAAATCTAAACGCATACTTTTCAAAAAAGGCAATACTAAATCATGCATATTATATTTATTGACCACTTCTTGCATAGCATTTAGCACAGGATTTACACTGATTCCTGCAGCTACAGCCTTATGATAATCGATTTCAAAATCAGTTAATAATTGTTCTTGGTTGTAGTCGTGAAAGGAATCAACGATTTCATCGGCTACCCTCACAAATCCATATATTTTATAGATATCTTTTTGAATATGGGGTGCTAACATTTTTATGGCCAGTGAGAAAGAGGTGCTATAACTTTTAGTAATTGAAACAGCACTGTCAAATGAAATTTTATCAAATAGAGCTTTCATTGGTAGTAGTTTTATAGTTTTTTATTGATATCATTTAAAATTAAGTCACTGACAAGCTTTCCTGAAATTAATGCAGGTGGCACCCCAGGTCCTGGCACCGTTAATTGACCAGTGAAAAACAATTTTTTAACCTTTTTACTACGTAATTTTGGTCTCAAAAAAGCAGTTTGAAGCAGCGTATTTGCTAATCCATAGGCATTTCCACCATAAGAGTTATAATCCTCTTTAAAATCATTCACGCAAAAACTCTCGACAAATATAACACTATTTTTTACTTTTTGATGCGTTAACTTTTCAAAACGATCTATAATGATATTAAAGTACTTATCCCTTTGTTCCTGCGTATCTTCAAGTTCATTGGCTAATGGAATCAAAAATGTAGCCGCTTCTTTACCATCAGGTGCAAAAAAATCATCTGTTTGACTAGGAAAACTTGCATAAAACAAAGGATCCGAAGGCCACCTTTTATTGTCATAAATGTCTTTGGCATGCAATTCAAAATCTGAATCAAAGAATAAAGTATGATGATCTACATTTTCAATTTTTTTATCAAAAGCCACATAAAACAATAAAGAGGATGGTGCAAAAGTTTTTTTCTGCCAATATTTTTCCGAATATTGTCTGTATTGTTCATCAAGGATAGATTCTGTAAAATGATAATCTGCACCACTCAACACATAATCTGAAGGTATAAAGTTATCATTAACAATAATACCTTTTGCTTCACCATTTTTAACAACTATCTTGCTAACATTGGCTTTAGTGTGAAAAGTTACCCCAAGACTTTGTGCCAAGGTAACCATACCTTCAACCACAGCGTGCATACCCGTTTTTGGATGCCATGTACCCAAACCAAAATCAGCATAATTCATAAAAGAATAAAAACCAGGGGTATTAGATGGTTTAGCGCCAAGAAAAAGGACTGGAAATTCTAGAATTTTTTGTAGGTCGGGGTGCTTTATCTTTTTTCGAACCTCTTTCTGGATAGTTGTGGCAAATTGATATAAATTTGAAACGGCCTTCCATACAATCAATTCTGAAATTTTTTCACCTGGTTTATAAACTAAATCTTTTATGGCTATATCATAGTGCTTTTTTGCTTTGTTCAAAAAAAATCTCAAATGAGAGCCACTTCCCTTTTCTATAGACTCGAAGGTGTTTATAATTTCTTCAACGTTGTCAGAAATAGTCACTTTACGATTGTCATCAAAATATACAGTATAACCTGGACTTAATTTTTCTAATTGGTAAAAATCGCTAGGTTTTAAATTAAAATCAGAAAAAAACTTTTCAAAAACATCTGGCATCCAATACCATGTTGGTCCCATGTCAAAAACGAAACCATCACGAGATAACCGCCTTGCTCGGCCACCAAGCGATTGAAGCTTTTCATACACTTGAACTTCATGACCCTTTGCAGCCAGGTAGCTTGCCGAAGCTAAAGATGAAAAACCTGATCCTATAATTACTATTTTCATTTTTTAAGATTTGTTGAACAAAATTAAATTTTTATCTCAACAAAAACTAATTTTGAATGTAGTTTAACATCGTTTTAACGTCTTTGAAAATAACAGCTTCTTGTCCACTATAATCTTCCAAACCTTCCAATGGATTAACCATAAACAATTTATGATTAGTATTTTCTAAAATAGTATTTTTAAACTTTTTTAGATAATTCTTTGCTTTGTCTAAATTATCTGATGTTGTAAATTTTGTTATAAAATTAATTTGCTTATGTTTACCATTTAATTCATATAAGTCATCTATAGATACTGAAGAACCAAGAAAAACGACATCTTTACCATTTTTTATTAGAAGATAATTGACAAAAAGTAAGGCTATTTCATGAATTTCATTTTCTGGTAAATAAAGAACATAAAAATTTTCATCTTTTTCATCCAAAGCAACATTTAACTTGGATGTTTCATGTAAAATCATTTGAATCATCAAATAACTTACGAAATGTTCATGAACTGGTTTTAAGGTATCTGTATGCCAAAGTATGCCGATTTCGTATAAAAAAGGCGCAAATAGTTTAATATAAACCGTTTCAAAGCCGTGTTTAGTTATCAATTCATTACAAATCTCCGTAAAAAGCACTTTATCAAAATTATACATCGCCAATTTACATTGGTTTAAGTAAAATGGAAAATCATGATTATGGTTAACATTTCTAGTTATTATTTCCCTTACTTCTTTGTCGGAAGTGTTAACAATGCGAGAAATTTTGTAGCCCAAAGCATTTAAATAGGAAATATTTAATACTTTTTTTAAGTCATTTACACTGTATTCTCTTACATTTGTTTCCTTTCTATCAGGATCAAATACTTGATAACGCTTTTCCCAGATCCTTATGGTATGGGCTTTTATACCTGATAACCGCTCTAAATCTGTGATACTAAAAGTATTTTTTATATGCTCCATTTTCTTATAAATTTTGTTCAACAAAAGTAGTAAAAATATTAAACAAAAATAAATTTTAACAAAAAAATACGGTTTTTAGCAAAATCGTATTTTAAAACACACTGAAATTAAGCCAGTACTTAACTCAAATCACAATAAATGTTTTTTACAAAATTGAAAAACCTCTAATTATCTTAAATTTTCTGTATTCCTTTCCTCTCCCGTGGTAAAATTCAAAATCTTTATAGATAGCTTTTACTTTTGTACCAACTGGCACATTGCCCTCTGTAAATAAATTTGAACCAACAAATTTATTTAACCACATAAGCTCCACAAATTGCCCTGATTGATCTCTGATAACTATGGTATTAAACAAACTTGATTTTAATTCTTCAAAAGTTTCAATCATTGTCATCTCATCGGAAGAGGTTGGTCTATCTTCGGTTACAGATTTTATTGCTGATTCACTACTTACATTAGAAGATTTTATTAATCTGTTGGTGGTAGGATCATATATAGCTTCACTAACCGTTTTAGTATAGCCACTATCGTTTTTAACATTATCAACAAATACAGCTTTAGCAGGTTTAGGTACTTCAACTACAACTTCTTTTGCAAGTTCTATTGTTCTAATATCTGCATTATCATTAGTTGCTTCGGCTTCTTCTTTTTCTCTCTTTTCTCTCGCCTTGCGTTCTTTTCTAGATTCCTTTACAGGATCTTCACTAGACTCAGCACCATTGGCTTTTTTAGACTCTGCTAGTAATCTCTCCAATTCTGCAATTCTTAATTGCTCTGCACTTTTGGTTTCTTCTGCTAATTTTATTTCTTCTTCCGCTAGATTTTGTTCAGCCAAAAGTTTAGCTTCTCTTTTCGCAATTAACTCCGCTTGATAGGCTTTTTCTTTTTTATCATCTTCAATAATTTTGACCACACCAGGACAATAATCTTTTCGGTAAGATAATAAATTATCATTTAACCTTTGGTACGAAGCCTCGCTTGACTCATCAAATCTCAACTCTCCTCGTTCACTTTCCGAAAGCGACTTAATACTTAATAAATCACACACTCTAATTGACTCTAAAGTTACATAAAATACATCTGGGCCCTTTGAACATCTACAAGAGTTTAAAGCAATTTTTCTGTAAATAGCATCATTAAATGACTGGGCATTCGCATAAAACCCAACAAAAAATACCAATAAAATAATTTTCTTCATTACACACATATTTATATTATAGCTTGCAAATACAATAAAAACAATACAAATTGTGTAAAAAAATTAAATTTTTTGCTCTTTATTGAAATAGACTAAATAATAAAACATTTGCTTTTCTTCATCCCAGCCCTTTTCAAGATATTTTTCGGCGCTATCAGAATTAATAAAATCTAGTTTTATTTGCATGTTAGTGTCCAAATTAATTACATTTTTAATCTTTTTTCTGGCATCTGTAACTGCTGCATTTGCTATAGGAAACGTGGTTAAATCTTCAATGTGATACTTTTCACCTTTATCTGCCTTATAATTTTTAAATTCAGGAATATAATCAGGATTTTCCATGACTTCATTTAAAAATTTAGTTTCTTCAAAATCATCATTTTTTGCAAAAAAGTTGACAGATCTGTTCATAAACATAACTTCTTCCTTTTTGTCTTCTGTAGGTAGGATGACATCTTTGGCAAAATCTTGACAAAATTTAAGGTATTTTTTGGTCATAAAATTTTCGTCATGCAAGATGTCAACTGAAAGGAAATGTTCCAACCAATAGCGCGCATCATATCGGTTACTATCAACAGATAATATTTTATAACCTTCTTCTTCGTTTGTGTTGAATATTAAGCAACCTTTATCTAACTTATTTAAATTAATACCTTGCTGCATTAATAGGTCCATATGTGTATTTTTTTCTTCAAATTGGAGAAAATCTGTTTTTAATTCACTTTTAAAAACGCCTAATGCATCTACTTTCTGATTGTCAATAACTAATCCTGAAAAATAGCAGACATAAACTTCGCCATTTTTTATATGTGGATGATTCGATTGATCATATAAATGATTGGTTATTTTTTTTGAAATAGAGTCTAGTTCATTAGGATTAATAAACAACTGCTTAGCGAAGGCAAACATTTCATTAAAATTTAAATCAACATCATGCGCAAAATGATAATAGCTTTCTTCCTTTTCTCTAAAAGGTTTTAAAAAATATTCTTTTAATAAGGTATGCGTTTCATCATTGATTTGCTGAGGTATTTCAGAAAAAAAGGAAGGTTCACTTCTGCTCTTATTGCCAACACGATGGATAAACAAACTTTCAATTCTAGCATTAAATAAATTTATCATGATAAAAAATTAGGAGCACAAAAATAGATAAAATCTCCTGAAATAAGTTAATATTTCAACTTAACTTTTTTAAATGTAAATATCAAAGTGAATTGATTAAATTTGCGCCTTTAAAATCGAAGTTAAAATATGATTTCTATAAATGACCTAGCCGTTGAATTTGGTGGCACTACCCTATTTAGTCAAATTAATTTTGCAATAAACGAAACGGATAAAATAGCTTTAATGGGCAAAAATGGCGCAGGAAAATCAACGCTGCTCAAAATAATTGCAGGTGAAAATAAACCATCAAGAGGACAAGTGTCTGCACCAAAAGATGTAGTTATCGCCTATTTGCCGCAACACCTTTTAACCAAAGACCAAGCGACGGTCTTTGAAGAAACGAGTAAAGCTTTTGAAAGCTTGCTAAAAATGAAAAAAGAAATAGATCACCTTAATGAGCAACTTACTATCAGAACAGACTATGAAAGTGATGATTACATGAAACTTATTGAAAAAGTGAGCGAATTAAGTGAAAAATATTATGCCATTGAAGAAGTCAATTATGAAGCAGAAGTAGAAAAAGTATTAAAAGGACTTGGATTCAGTCGAGAAGATTTTACGCGGTCAACCAGCGAATTTTCTGGTGGTTGGCGGATGCGAATTGAATTGGCAAAAATTTTACTGCAAAAGCCAGATTTAATTTTATTAGATGAGCCCACCAATCACTTAGATATAGAAAGTATTCAGTGGTTGGAAGATTTTTTAATTAATCAAGCCCAAGCGGTTATGGTGATTTCACACGATAGGGCGTTTGTAGACAATATTACCAATCGCACCATAGAAGTAACTATGGGTCGCATTTATGATTACAAAGCCAAATATTCTCATTATCTGGAATTGAGAAAAGACCGCAGAGTGCACCAACAAAAAGCTTATGACGAACAGCAAAAATATATTGCTGACAACCAAGCTTTTATTGAAAGATTTCGAGGCACATTTTCTAAAACTGAACAAGTACAATCTCGTGTTAGACTTTTAGAAAAGCTTGTACCTGTAGAAGTTGATGAGGTAGACAATTCAGCCTTACGTCTTAAATTTCCACCTTCGCCGAGAAGCGGTCAATATCCCATTGTTGTAGAGGAGTTATCAAAAAAATATGGCGACCATACCGTTTTTGAAAAAGCCAATATGGTCATAGAACGTGGTCAAAAAGTAGCATTTGTAGGTAAAAATGGCGAAGGTAAATCAACCATGATTAAAGCCATCATGAGAGAAATTGACTTTGATGGCAATTGCAATATCGGACACAATGTACAAATTGGCTATTTTGCGCAAAATCAAGCGGCACTTTTAGACGAAAATTTAACTGTTTTTGAAACCATTGATCAAATTGCCGTTGGCGATATTCGTTCCAAAATTAAAGATTTATTAGGTGCGTTTATGTTTGGTGGTGACGATGTTCACAAAAAAGTAAAAGTACTTTCGGGTGGTGAAAAAACAAGATTAGCGATGATAAAATTATTGCTAGAACCAGTTAATGTATTGATTTTAGATGAACCTACTAATCATTTGGATATGAAGACAAAAGATATCATAAAAGATGCCTTAAAAGATTTTGATGGCACACTGATTTTAGTCTCTCATGACCGTGATTTCTTAACTGGCTTAGCAGAAAAAGTTTTTGAATTTGGCAACAAACGTGTTAAAGAACATTTTGAAGACATTACAGGTTTCTTGGCCATGAAGAAAATGGAGAGTTTGAGGGAGATTGAGAAAGCCCCCTAACCCCCGAAGGGGGAATTGAGAGAAGTATATTTATTTATGATATTATCTTACCCTCAAAAACTCGGTAATCATGTCATTTTTAATTTTCAGAGCTCCTATACCTTCAACTGAAAGTCATTTATTTATAATGATTGCTTGGTAAACTAAAGTTTCAATTTTAGTGCAGTTTGCGTTAGGGACGGTAGCGGCATCCTTTTTTGTTGAAGTATATTCTTCTTATGAATACTATAGGCCTCTCAATAAAAAAGATATAGCGGACGGCCCGACCCTTGCGGTAACGCCCAAATTATTCTTTGAATACAAGGGGTTTTTCATATTACGAAAGTACTATAGGTTTACATGTCGCAAAATTTTGGTCAAATAAAGTGACAAGTGCTGGGCCTACTTTTTTGCCACAAATTCAAAAATTAGTACAATTTAATTTGCGAATTCGCGGTAAAATTATTTAAAACCTTAGCCTAGTTATTAAAAGTTTAATTACACATTAAACCTAAAGTGCATCACATCGCCATCTTTAACGATATATTCCTTGCCTTCTACACGTAGTTTACCAGCTTCTTTAACCTTGGCTTCAGTTTTATATTGTTCATAATCCGCAAAAGCAATAACTTCGGCACGGATAAATCCTTTTTCAAAATCTGAATGAATCACACCAGCCGCTTTAGGCGCTGAATCGCCAATTTTTATGGTCCATGCTCTAACTTCCTTAACCCCAGCAGTAAAATAAGTCTGAAGATTAAGCAATTTATAAGCTGAACGAATGAGTTTTGAAACACCGGCTTCGTCAAGTCCCATGTCTTCCAAAAACATTTGACGCTCTTCATAAGTTTCTAACTCAGTGATATCTGCTTCAGTAGCAACGGCTAATACAATGACCTCTGCTTCCTCATCTTTGATCATTTCTTTTACTTTTTCCACATAATGATTGCCAGATTTTGCAGCATTTTCATCAACATTGCAAACATATAGCACAGGTTTTGATGTAATTAATTGAAATGCTTTCAGCAAATCTTCTTCATCTTGATTAACAGGCTTAATCACTCTAGCCGATTTAGCTTCTAAAAGAACTTTTTCAATTCTTTCTAGCAGACCATTTTCTAAAATTGCGTCTTTATTGCCTGTTTTGGCTAATTTTCTAGACTTTTCAAGGCGTTTTTGAACAGTTTCGAGATCTTTTAATTGTAATTCTATATCAATAATTTCTTTGTCTCTAATCGGATTTACGCTACCTTCAACATGAACAATGTTATCATTGTCAAAACAACGTAAAACATGAATAATGGCATTACATTCTCTAATATTTCCCAAAAACTGATTGCCCAGGCCTTCACCTTTACTTGCACCTTTTACAAGGCCAGCTATATCAACAATTTCAACAGTTGCTGGCAAAACATTTTGCGGATTAACCAAGGCTTCCAAAACTTCCAATCTTTTATCTGGCACATTTACCACACCTATATTTGGTTCAATGGTGCAAAAAGGAAAATTTGCACTTTGTGCCTTAGCATTTGATAAACAATTAAATAAGGTAGATTTACCAACGTTTGGAAGACCAACAATTCCTGCTTTCATTTGTGTATAAAATTTAAAAAAGTTTGCAAATATAGTGAATAAAAATGAAAGATAAGATGTAACAAGACTAGAGTATTAAGTATTAAGACTTGAAACTATGGACTAAGGACTAAGGACTATGAACTAAGGACTTAAGGACTATCAACTATGGACTAAGGACTATAAAGCGACCTTCCAATAAAAAATCAACCCCAGATTTTAATAACACCAACTAAATGACTAAATTTGCATTTTTAAACTGAAAAAAGTGGACAACACGCAATATTTAATTGATTTAGCGAAAAGCAATATCGTGCAGCAGAGCCAAGCGCTAGTTGCTATGTCTGAGCGGCTAAATGATAGCATTCTAAAAGCCATTTCCATCATTAATGACGCAAAAGGTCGATTAGTTGTAACGGGTATTGGAAAAAGCGCCATTATTGGTCAGAAAATTGTAGCTACCTTAAATTCTACTGGCACGCCCTCCATGTTTTTACATGCTGCAGAAGCTATTCATGGTGATTTGGGCATGGTGCAACCTGATGATGTGGTGCTTTGTATTTCAAACAGTGGCAGCAGCCCTGAAATAAAAATATTAATCCCTATCTTGCATAAATTTGGTAATGCCATTATCGCTATGACCGGTAATACAGATTCTTTCTTGGCAAAAAATGCTACTGTTGTCTTAGATACATTCGTTGATAAAGAAACTTGTCCGAACAATTTGGCACCTACTTCAAGTACAACCGCACAATTAGTAATGGGCGATTCTCTTGCCGTTTGTTTAATGGAATTGAATAATTTTAAGGCACAAGACTTTGCTAAATATCATCCTGGTGGTGCTTTAGGTAAAAAACTATTGTTTTTGGTTGAAGACTTGTTAAATGAAAATAACAAACCTCAAGTGTTGATAAATGATCATATTCATCAAGTTATTGTTGAGATTTCAGAAAAAAGATTAGGTGTGACGGCTGTTTTAGATCAAAACAAAGTTGTTGGTATAATCACAGATGGCGATATTAGACGAATGCTTCAAAACTTTGATAATATTAACACCTTAAGAGCTGGCGATATTATGACTAAAAGTCCGCGAACGATTAGTAGTCATGCTAAAGCCGTTGATGCGCTTTATATGATGGAAGATTATAAAATCACCCAGTTAGTTGTTGAAGATAATCATGCATACAAAGGTATTATTCATCTGCATGATGTTTTGAAAGAAGGGATAGCAATTTAATATGGCCTCAGATAAAACCAAAGACATGTCTTTTTTAGATCACCTCGAGGAATTTAGGTGGCTCTTGGTACGAAGCGCTCTAGCAATAATCATTGGTAGCGCTGTTGCATTTTTTTTTACGCAATATATTTTTGACTCCATAATTTTTGGACCTAAGGATCCAAATTTTATTACTTATCACTGGTTTTGTGAGTTATCAAATTTTGTCGGATTTGGCGATACTTTTTGTGTGAAAGAAATTCCCATTCGCATCCAAAGTAGAGAAATGTCAGGTCAATTTAGTGCGCATATTTGGATGGCTATCACTGTTGGTATTATTCTGACTTTTCCCTTTTTACTCTGGGAATTTTGGAAATTTGTCAGTCCAGCCCTCTATCAAAAGGAAAAAAAGTATGCGGTTGGCTTTTTGATAGCAACATCATTACTGTTTTTTACAGGCGTTCTCTTCGGGTATTATATAGTTTGCCCGATGTCAATTAACTTTTTAAGTAATTATAGTGTTAGTAAAGAGGTTTTTAATGATATTGACCTAAACTCTTACATTACATTAATTAAGACCGCTTCAATTGCATGTGGCTTATTGTTTGAACTGCCTATTATCATTTTCTTTTTAACAAAAATGGGATTGGTTGATAGTGCATTTTTAAGAAAAGCGAGAAAATATGTGATTGTAATCATTTTAATTTTAGCTGGATTGATTACACCGCCAGATGCTATTAGTCAAATTATTGTGTCAATTCCATTGGTGATTTTATATGAGATCAGTATCATTATTAGCCGATTTGTTGAAAAGAAAAAAATTAACTAATTTTTTAAAGATAATCGCAAAAACCAACGTTTATTTGCAACACAGATTTTAATTATGATTTTAAGAGCCGAAAATATTGTAAAAACTTATGGCAGCCGAACGGTTGTAAAGGGCGTTAGTGTTGAGGTTAATCAAGGAGAAATTGTTGGTTTACTTGGGCCTAATGGTGCAGGCAAAACCACT
The DNA here is from genome assembly GCA_044347145.1 of Flavobacterium sp. Lineage (GTDB taxonomy): Bacteria > Bacteroidota > Bacteroidia > Flavobacteriales > Flavobacteriaceae > Flavobacterium. Next base: position 23,875 of record JBIIXU010000017.1, on the reverse strand, counting down.
TCTTTCTATATGATCGTTGGCTTAGTTAAACCTAATAGTGGGAAAATTTTTATTGATGATTTAGATATTACTGATTATGCGATGTATAAAAGAGCGCAATCTGGTATCGGCTATTTGGCACAGGAAGCATCTGTTTTTAGAAAATTGAGTGTTGAAGATAATATTTTGAGTGTATTGCAATTAACCAAAAAAACGAAAGCAGAGCAACACCAAAAAATGGAAGAATTGTTGTCTGAATTTAGTTTAAATCATATTAGAACCAATAGAGGTGACTTGCTTTCTGGTGGCGAAAGACGAAGAACTGAAATAGCTCGTGCATTGGCTACCGACCCAAAATTTATACTACTTGATGAACCCTTTGCAGGTGTTGACCCAGTAGCAGTAGAAGATATTCAACGCATTGTGGCACAACTAAAAAATAAAAACATTGGCATTTTAATCACCGACCATAATGTTCAGGAAACGCTCGCCATCACAGATAAGACTTATCTTATGTTTGAAGGTGGTATTTTAAAAGCAGGCATACCTGAGGACTTGGCCTCTGATGAAACGGTTAGACGTGTTTATCTTGGACAAAATTTTGAATTAAGACGGAAGAAACTAGAATTTTAGATTTTTTTTTAGGAGAATAAGTCTCTACTCCTCTTCATATTCATAAAAAATTGGTTCTTCCATTACTCGCAAGGCTAAATTTTCAATTTTTTCAGAAATTTTTTCACACCATATGACCCGTTGTGCCTTTAAAATGCTATCACATAAACGGTGTAAAATAGTTTCATATCTACTGGTTATTAACTCATTCGCATTAAAAAATGAAATGATTTGAAGCGTATTGCCATTAAATCCAGCAGATCCAAACATTAAATTAAGTTTGTTGGGGGTGCCAATTAGCACATCTATACCAAGCGATATTAAATTTTTATCGTAATCAATGTCGCCATGGTCATAAACTTTAAATACTCTTAAATTATTGTAGGCGCCGATGGTTGAAAACAACTCACCTAAATAATCCACATCAGATCTATTTGGAACAATAATTAATGCGCGAGGATTTTCTCCTACTTGCTTTTTAAGTCTTTGAATAATATGCATGACCATCAAGGTCGTTTTGCCGCTATCCTTTGGCGCTTCAATAACGTAGTTTGTACCAGATTTAAGGGCTGAAAACATATCTGACTGCAAAACATTGGCGGTATTAATACCAACATTTTCTAAGCCTTGCGCAAGTTGTTCATCAATTTTTTTTAAGTTCATCTGTCTTGAGATCAAAAATAAATGGATTGGTAACTTTTTGATTCATTAAAGCCAGGTCTAAAACCTCTTTCACATGATTAACATATTGAAAAGTCATGCCCTTGATATAATTAGGATTAATTTCTTCTATGTCTTTTCTATTTTCTTCACAAAGAATTATTTCCTTGATATTAACACGTTTAGCAGCTAGAATTTTTTCCTTAATACCACCAACGGGAGTTACTTTTCCACGTAATGTAATTTCACCGGTCATGGCAATCCCTTTTTTAACTTTTCGTTGCGTTAAAATCGAAGCAATTGAGGTAATCATGGCAATACCAGCACTAGGCCCATCTTTTGGGGTTGAACCATCTGGTACATGCAAATGCACACTATACTTTTCAAAAATCTCTTTTGGCAATTTCAAAAAATCTGCATGTGCTTTGATTATATGCATGGCTATGGTTGCTGACTCTTTCATGACATTACCCATATTGCCAGTATAAGTAAAGGTCCCTTTACCCGCAGAAACAATAGACTCAATAAAAAGGATGTCGCCGCCAACACTCGTCCAAGCTAGACCAGTGACCACCCCTGCAATATCATTACTTTCAGATTGTTTGCGGAATCTTGGCGACTTTAAGGTATCAAGAATGTCATCATTGGTAACTTTTAAATTATAGGGTTCTTCCATAGCGATAGATTTAGCCGCATGTCTAATCACTTGTGCCAATCTTTGCTCCAATTTTCTTACCCCTGATTCTCTCGTATAACCATCAATCAAAGTTTCAATTTCTTTCTTATCGATGCTTAAATCTTTGATTTTTAAACCATGCTCTTTTAATTGTTTTGGAAACAAGTGTTTTTTAGCGATTTCAACTTTTTCTTCAATGGTATAGCCCGACATTTGAATAACTTCCATCCGGTCAACTAATGCAGGTTGAATGGTATTCATTGTGTTAGAAGTCGCAATGAACATAACCTTAGATAGGTCATAACCCAATTCTAAGAAGTTGTCATAAAACTCCTTATTTTGTTCAGGATCTAAAACCTCAAGTAAGGCTGACGAAGGATCACCATGATGACTATTAGACAATTTATCAATTTCATCTAAAACAAAAACAGGATTGGAAGTACCAGCTTTTTTGATTAAATTTAAAATTCTACCTGGCATTGCACCTATATAGGTTTTTCTATGACCTCTAATTTCAGCCTCATCTCTTAAACCGCCTAAAGACATTCGGACATATTCTCTGCCTAATGCTTTGGCAATTGATTTTCCAACCGAAGTTTTACCTACGCCTGGCGGACCAGTTAAACATAAAATAGGCGATTTCATATCATTTCGCAATTTCAAAACAGCCAAATGCTCAATAATGCGTTTTTTAACATCTTCTAAACCATAGTGGTCATTGTCAAGAATTTTTTGTGCACGCTTTAAATCAAAATTATCTTTAGAAAAACTGTCCCAAGGCAAATCCAGCATAAATTCAAGATAATTGCGTTGAATGCCAAAATCTGGTGATTGTGGATTTGTTCTTTGCAATTTTGCCAATTCTTTTTCAAAGCTCTCCCCTATTTTTTTTGACCATTTTTTAGTTTTGGCCTTAGCACGCATATCTTCAATTTCTTTGTCATGCGACACACCACCCAACTCTTCTTGAATTGTGCGCATTTGTTGCTGAAGAAAATATTCACGTTGCTGTTGGTCTAAATCAACTTTTACTCTTGATTGAATGTCATTTTTTAATTCAAGCTTCTGAAACTCTGTATTTAAATTCTTTAGGGTTTCAAAAGCTCGATCTTTCAGGTCAGAAATCTCCAACAATTGTTGTTTTTCTGTAGTAGTCAAATTCATATTTGAAGATACAAAATTGACCAAAAAAGAACTGCTATCAATATTCTTTATGGCAAAAGTTGCCTCGCTTGGTATATTAGGACTGGCCTGAATAATATTAGTTGAAATTTCTTTTATAGTCTCAATTAAGGTCGAAAATTCCTTGTCTTTTTCTTTAGGTTTAATTTCGTTAAAACTATCAACCTTTGCGCGCATAAAAGGCGATTCCGTAATAATTTCTTTAATTTGAAAGCGCTTTTTACCTTGAAGAATAACCATAGTGTTGCCATCAGGCATAGTTAGGGTTTTCAAAATACGTGCTACTGTACCAATATGAAATATTTCGTCACCCGTTGGATCTTCAATCGTTTCATCTCTTTGAGCAACCACACCTATTTCTAAACCCTTTTTTTGCGCTTCTTTTAATAATTTGATAGATTTATCACGACCGGCAGAAATGGGAACCACCACGCCAGGAAATAAAACCGTATTTCGCAAAGGCAAGATTGGCAAAACTTCAGGTAGTTCTGCATTTTCCATTTCTTTTTCATCCTCAGGCGTTAAAAGTGGAATAAATTCGGCATCATTTTCAAAATCTTGCATAGACATTTCGTCTATTGAAATTAAATGTTGTTTAGACATATATTTGGTGTCATTATGACAAATACATGGACATGAACTGCCCATTTGTCAGTTATATATAGTTTAATTATAAGCTTTTTCAAGCAGCTGTATATAGGGCAATATTAATGCCAATAAAAAAATTTACAATAATTTTGCTAACTATCCTTAGTTATCATCTCTAGCATCAAGCTAAAAACATAAAAAAGTTGAATGAACGCCAATTTGGTTTATAAATTATAGTCTTTCGCTTTTGGCACACGACGCAGCAGTATGAAACCGGTAACAAAAAAAATGCCAACCAAAATAATAGCTAAGCGCATACTACCCGTTACTTGGAGAATAGTTGCATAAGTAATCATGCCTACAACGATACCTATTTTTTCTGTAACTTCATAAAAACTAAAAAATGAGGTTGTATCTTCTGTTAAGGGCAGCATTTTTGAATAAGTAGACCGTGCTAAGGCTTGCACACCTCCCATGACTAAACCAACAAAACTTGCCGTCGTATAAAATTCCATCGGTGTTTGAATAAAATAGGCATAAACGCAAATTAAAGACCATAAAAACAATATAAAAACAAGTGTCTTAATGTTCCCAAATTTTTCAGAAGCTCGTGAGGTTAATGTTGCCCCTAAAACAGCAACCAGTTGTATCACTAAAATACTTATAATTAATCCCATAGTTTTTTCAGAATCTGACCCCCATGAAATTTCTTTTTCGCCAAAATACGTGGCCACAAGCATAACGGTCTGAACAGCCATACTAAACACAAAAAATGCCGTTAAATAACGAAATAAGGCATAATTATAATACAATTCTTTTTGAACTTTTTTTAATTCCTTCAAACCATTAAAAAAGACATCCTTAGTTAATTTTTGATTAGTTTTTCTGCCCTTCGGCAAATGGTAAAAAGCATACTGACTAAACGATAACCACCAGATCCCTGTAGCTAAAAAAGATAATCTCATGGCAAATAATGCTTCTTTTCCCTCTTTTCCAATAATAAAAGCTAAACAGGCAATTAATAAAATAACACTGCCTAAATAACCCATAGAAAAACCTCTAGCACTCAATCGGTCTTGCTGATCAATAGTTGCTATATCAGGCAGGTAGGAATTATAGAAAACTAAACTTCCCCAAAAGCCTATTAAACCAAAGAAAAAACAAGTGATCCCAAATAATACATTTTCAGCAGTAAACCAAAACAAGCCCATGCATGATAAAGCCCCCAAATAACAAAAAAATTGCAAAAAACGCTTTTTATTACCAACGTAATCAGCTATTCCAGATAACATGGGTGACAAGAAAGATACAAATAAAAAAGCTAAAGCAGTAACATAGAAAATTAAGGCTGTACTTTCAATATTCATTCCAAAGACATTAATTTTTTGATTATCTTCTGGAAAAATCAATCCGTAATAAATAGGAAAAGTGGCCGAAGAAATAATTAAGGGATAAACTGAGTTTGCCCAATCATAAAAAGCCCACGCATTTTGAGTTTTATTAAATTTCATAAAAAAAGCTACGGTGTAAATGTAGCTTTTTAAATTAAAATGAGAAAAAAAATATTTAAAATTTATAACCATATTTGGCTGCCTTTTGTTTGGCTTTTGGCAATGAATTTTTTATATGCTGAATGCGATTGCCATACGAAGGATGGGTACTCATATATTCTGGCGGCGCTTGACCACTTGACATTTTTTCCATTCGTTCCCAAAATGGAATAGCTAGTTCAGGATTATATCCTGCCATGGCCATTAACATAATCCCTGTTTCATCAGCTTCAAATTCATGTTTTCTAGAATATGGCAGCATGATACCGAATTGGCTGCCTATTCCATAAACTTGCTGCGTGATTTGCTGTATCTGCTGAGAACTTCCAGATAAAGCCACACCTACTAATTGACCGCCAATTTGCTGCTTATAGGCGGCGTTCATGCGCTCTTTGCCATGGTCTAAAATGGCATGTGCAATTTCATGACCCATGACACATGCTATGCCCGCATCATCCTGCAAAATGGGCATAATACCTTTATAAAAAACTATTTTTCCACCTGGCATTGCCCACGCATTCACCTGTGCGTCATCAACTAATTTAAACTCCCATTTATAGTCTTTTAAATAATCAGGCTGACCAAGTTCTTTATACCAATTATTGGCAGCAATTACCAGTTTATTTCCTATTTCCTCAATCTTTTTGGCTTCTGGCGTGTTGTTAATAATTTTGGCTGAGCTCATATATTGATTAAACTGCTGAAAAGCCATAGGAAATAATTGTGCATTTCCAATAAGTTCCATTGATTTTCTACCTGTTATAGGATTGGTTGCACAATTTGTTATGAACAAAATGATTACCAAAAAGGAAACTAATCTAAATTTAAAAAGGATTTTCATATGTAGATAATTATTGTTTTTTAAAGGTCTCCCGATAGCTATCGGGAGGAATCGCTTAATCTTCATTGGTGTTTGCTTACACAAACTTTTCGTTAATGGCGATTTCATAATTATAAAATTAAATATTACAAAAATACAAATAGAACGGGTCAATTAAAAAAAAGAGCTGTAGAATTTATTTTACTTATCAACAATATGAATAAGAATTGTAAATTAAACGAAAAAATTATACTTTTGAAGACTATAATAGCCAGAAATTCTTATGAAGCTAAAAAAACTTTTTAAAATATCATCTTTAATTTCAATAATCCTAATTATTGTTATCGCAGCAGGACTTTTTGGTTATTTGCATTATAAAAAGCCAAAAGTGCATGGTGAAGAAATCATTAAAAATAATTTAAACCATACCAAAGTTTATTTTGATGATTACGGTATACCACATATTTATACAAAAAATGAAGCGGATGCGATGCGGGTTTTAGGTTATGTCCACGCGCAAGACCGTTTGTGGCAGATGGAATTGCTTAGACGTATTTCGCCGGGGAGATTATCTGAAATTTTTGGTTCAAAAGCCTTAGAAAGCGACAAACTTTTCATTAGCCTTGGTATCAATGAAAATAGCATTGAAACTGTTGCAAAAATAGACAAGACCTCTGAGCATTACAAACTTTCAATGGCATATTTAGATGGCGTGAATCAATATTTAGAAAAAGGTAAAAGCCCCATTGAATTTGATGTTTTAAATATAAAAAAACAGCCTTTCACCATGGTTGATATTCAAAACATCATAGGTTATATGGCTTTTAGTTTTGCCATGGCTCATAAAACAGACCCCATGTTAAGCCATATTCAACAAAAACTAGGCGATGATTATTTAAAAGATTTTGGCATAAATGGCGAGTTTTTTCAAACGCAAATTAAAAATCACAAAGGTCAAAGTGAATTGTATGCTAATTTATCTAATCAAGTGGCGCAATTAATCAATCAATCGCCTTTTCCACCATTTATTGGCAGCAACAGTTGGGTTATTGGTGCTGAAAAAACCAAAAATGGAAAAGTTATTTTTGCAAACGACCCGCATATAGGATTTTCTCAACCCTGCACATGGTACGAAGCGCATATTGAAACGGAAAAATTTCAAATTTATGGTTACTACTTGGCTGGTGTGCCATTTCCTCTACTCGCTCATAATCGGGAATATGCCGTTGGATTAACCATGTTTGAAAATGATGATATTGATTTCTTTTTGGAAGAAACAAACCCAGAAAACGATAATCAATATAAGCATCTTGATACTTTTAAAAATTTTGAAACGAGAAAGCTTTCAATTCAAGTTAAAGACACCTCAAATGTAGACCTCGTCTTAAAAAAATCAATTAATGGACCAATTGTTAATCAAGCTTTCAAGGCGATGACTGCATCAAAACCTATATCTATATATTGGGAATACTTGCAAGGAGAAAACCAACTCATTGAAGCTTTATATCGCTTATCGCACGTCAAAAATTTTAATGATTTTTACAAAAACATTTCACTAATTCATGCCCCTGGCTTAAATATCATGTATGGTGATGCGAAAAACAACATCGCTTGGGTAGCTTCAGGCAGGCTTTATCGACTCCATGACAAAATTAAACCTCAATTTATAAATGAAGCACACCAAAATATTAAAGAAAAAAGAACCTATTTACCGTTTAAGAAAAATCCTCATGCCATCAATCCAAGTTGGCACTATGTATATTCGGCCAACAATCAGCCAGAAGCTATAGATAATTACCTTTATCCAGGGTATTATTTACCGCAGGATCGCGCAAAAAGGATTCAAAAATATTTAGATAATAAAAATGATTGGACGAGGAAAGATGTTGAGCTGATGGTTTTAGATCATACATCTGATATGTCTGCTGAATTAGTTAAAAAATGGATTAAAATAATTGATCAATCAAATTTTACAGAAAAAGAATTTGAAATTTTAAATATTTTAAATAAGTGGCAAGGCAACAATGACATTAATCTTATTGGACCAACAATTTATAATAAATGGTTATTTGAATATCTTCAATTAACCTTTAAAGATGAACTAGAATCAGCCAATTTTGATAATTTTATTGAAACGCATCTGCTAAAGCAAATGTTTGCGGTGCAAAGTCTAAATCCTGATTCACCTTGGTGGGACAACGTCAATACGCCTAACATTAAGGAAAATCAAAGAGATATTTTAACCAAATCATTTCAAAAAACTATTTCAAAGCTAAATGCACAACTTGGTGAGGACCTCAAACTTTGGCAATGGGGTAAGAGACATACTTTGACACATCAACACCCCTTGGGCTCAGTTGACTTATTAAGTGGCTATTTCAATGTTGGTCCAGCACCAATTGCTGGTGGCAATGAAGTGATTAATAATATGCTTTTCTCTCTAAATGATAGCGGTCAATATCCAGTAAAAGCTGGCCCATCTACTAGGCGAATTATTGACTTTTCAGATGTAGAAAATAGCGTGAGCATTCTGCCTACAGGGCAATCTGGTGTGCCTTCTAGCCCACATTACAAAGACCAATCTGAGTTGTACACTAACGGACAATTTAGAAAAATGAAAATGAATAAAAAAGAAATTATTAAAACTTCAAAATTGTTTATTTTTAAAAAAAGTAAGTAAGCCTCCTCAATGACAAATTTCATCACTTCTTCACAGAATAATAAAATTAAAGACCTATTACTTCTTCAGGAAAAAAGTAAAGTCCGCAACAAAACTAAACAATTTATCGTTGAAGGCTTAAGAGAAATAGACATGGCTTTAAATTCAGGCTACGTTTTGATTAATTTATTTGTAAATTCTGACAACCAAACTGCGCAAGAATGGCTTGTTAAAAAAAACATCGCTCATCATTTTATAATCAATATTAATCAAGCTGTTTATTCCAAAATTGCTTATAGAGAAAATACAGAAGGTGTGGTGGCCACATTTCAACAAAAATCACATGAATTGAATCAGCTTAAGCTCAAAGAAAATGCATTGGTGTTAGTTGCAGAAGGCATTGAAAAACCAGGAAACATCGGTGCTATGCTTCGCACTGCTGATGCAGCTGGCATTGATGCGGTGATCATGGCAGATGCAAAAACAGATTTGTATAATCCAAATATAATTCGATCAAGTTTAGGCGGTGTTTTCACCAATCAGCTGGCTATCGGTTCATCAGAAGAAGTGAAACGTTATTTAAAAGACAACAAATTCAAAATATTTAGTGCAACACTCCAAAATTCCAACAACTATCTATCGGAACAATACACTTCTTCTTGCGCTCTTGTAGTTGGTTCAGAGGCTAAAGGCGTTAGTGAATTATGGCGAGGACAAGATTGTCAGGCTATTAATATTCCTATGAATGGTCAGTTAGATTCAATGAATGTTTCTGTTGCAGCTGCTATATTAATTTATGAGGCTAAAAGGCAAAAGGTTTGTTGATAAATTTGAAAGTGATTCACCTTGTCAAAAATATATTGCTGATAAAAAATGGCAATCAGGCTAATCTGCAAAAAATGTGGTCATAGACATTTTATTCCAATAGCAAAAAATAATGCAAAGGAATGTTCAAAATGTAAGTACATCGAATCTGCTACAACAAACACCCTTTTTCACAAATTAAAATTTAGCTTGAGAAAAGCATTTCATATCATTTTTGAAATGTCCTTTTACAATCAAGGATATTCTAGTTATGATATAGCTAAACGATATGGCATTCAACAAAAAACTGCATGGTCCATCATGCAAAAAGTTAGGTATTCGCATGCCAATGATTAAAGCGCTCTTTTATTAAACCATGTTTTAGTTAGTGATTTTGTTTTTGGGCATAAATTAAACAATAAAAAAAACAGCGCAAAAAAATCAAATGTGTGTAAATTTCTTTGTTTAGCGACCATAGACAATCATGGGAAAATTAATGGAATTAAAACTAAAATGATTAAAAATTTTTCAGCAAAGGAGATCAGACCAATACTCGACGGACTTGTGTTAAAAGACGTTAAATTAACCACATCTACCTGGAGCGCATACAAATCTTTAAGAAATAGCTTTAACATTAACCAATTGACGCCAGAAGCTGATTTCTTTAAGCCTTCAAAAGTGATCATGCAAAATTTCTTTAGGCAATATTTAAAAATACATATTAGATATAGCGCTAAACACTTCCAAAAATACCTTGATTAATACTGTTTTAAATATAATACTTCAAAACTTGAAGACCAACGATTCAACAATGTCTTTAGTGTAATGGCCAGCCTCCCGCCTATTTCATGGCATACTTTAACTGAAAAACAAAGTGCATAAGTACTTGAATACTCTGTAGGAATAACTCAAATAATTTAGCATTATTTTACATTTTTTTTTGTGTGATTAGCTAGTTTTTAGTTGGTCTGCTATTTATTTTTTCAATTTATCTCGAGTTTGCTGAAATATCTAAGATCATAGTATTATTTAAATACTTTAAATATCATTTTCAGAAAAGTTTATGCTTCAACTTTGCGCAAAATGTTAGTAAGAAATTGTTGATTTCTTTAGTCTACATTATTAATGAATCAAAATATCTCTTAAACTATTATATTTTCAGCAACATTTTAAAAAAACAGATTATTAAGCAATAAACAAATTTTGAAAAATTAGACTTAAAAAATTAAAATCCCACTATTTTTAAAATCATTATATTTGCAGCATGGAATCAAATGATATCAGAATCAACAAATTTTTATCAGAATGTGGCTACTGCTCCCGTCGTGAAGCAGATAAACTGTTGGAAAATGGACAAATAACCATTAATGGCAAACTTGCAGTTTTAGGTAGCAAAGTATTGCCAAATGATGAAGTCCGTGCCAATGGAAAATTAGTCATGAAAACCTCTTCGACTTATACCTACCTTGCTTTAAATAAACCGCGAGGCATTGAATGCACCACCAATCAAACGGTGAAAAACAATATCGTTGATTTTGTTAACTTTAAAGAGCGAATTTTTCCAATTGGTCGTTTAGATAAAGACAGTGAAGGTCTAATCTTATTGACAAATGACGGCGATATCGTCAACAAAATACTAAGAGCAAAAAATAATCATGAAAAAGAGTATATAGTTAAAGTTGATCAACAGATAAATGAAAAGTTTATTGATAAAATGCGAAATGGCGTGCCCATTTTAGATACCATGACTAGAAGATGTAAAGTGACACCTGTAGATGAAAACACCTTTAAAATCGTTTTAACGCAAGGTTTAAATCGACAAATTAGACGTATGTGTGAACATTTAGGTTATGAGGTCGTTGCCTTAAAGCGCATCCGAATCATGTCAATTAAGTTGGATGTGGCACTAGGCAGATATCGCGAATTAACCTCAGATGAAGTCAATCAACTCAATCAACTATTGTTAAATTCTGAAAAAACGGCTACGACATGACCATTAAATCACTCTATCCAATTTTAGAAGAACTAGCCCCTTTGGGATATGCTGAAGATTTTGACAACGTTGGTTTAATTATTGGACAACCAGACCTTGTGATTTCTGGTATTTTAGTTTGCCATGATGCCTTAGAAGAAGTCGTTCAAGAAGCTATCGAAAAAAAATGTAACCTCATTGTATGCTTCCACCCTATCTTGTTTAACGGTCTAAAAAAAATTACAGGCAAAACCTACGTTGAACGCGCGGTGATGAAAGCCCTAAAAAATGATATTGCGATTTATGCCCTGCATACCGCACTAGATAACCACCAATGGGGTGTAAACCATATTTTTTGCGAAACTTTGGGTATCAAAAATCCAAAAATGCTCGTTGAAAAACAAAACTATATTCAAAAATTAGTCGTTTTTACACCAGCAGACCATGCAGATAAACTTAGACATGCATTATTTTCAGCTGGTGCTGGTCAAATTGGCAATTATGACCACTGTAGTTTTAGCTCAACTGGCACGGGTTCCTACAGAGGGAATGAAAACAGCAATCCTGTTATTGGTGCTAAAAATGAACTTGTGGAAACAGCCGAGGTAAAAATTGAAGTAACCTTCGAGAAACATCTACAAAATCAAATCATTAGTGCCATGAAAGCTAACCATGTGTATGAAGAAGTGGCCTATGAAATTTATTCGTTAGAAAATAAACATCAAAACATTGGTTTGGGCATGATTGGCAATCTTGAGATAGAACTTTCTGAAAATGATTTCTTAAATCTTATCAAACAAAAATTAGACCTGAGTTTGATCAAACATAGTAAAAAGCGACTTTTGCCAATTAAAAAGGTGGCTGTCCTAGGAGGATCAGGCAGTTTTGCTATAAGCCAAGCTATTGCGCTAGGTGCCGATGCTTTTTTGACAGCTGACCTCAAGTACCATCAGTTTTATGAAGCCGAAAATCGACTTTTGCTAGTTGATGTTGGCCATTATGAAAGTGAAAAATTCACAAAAAATATAATATTTGATTATCTTAAGAAAAAAATCACTAATTTTGCAGTCGTTTTATCAGAAATAGACACTAATCCAGTTAAGTATTTTTAAAAATATGACAAAAACAGCAATAGAATTGAGCGTTGAAGAAAAGTTAAGAGCCTTATATGACTTGCAACTTATTGATTCAAAAATCGACGAATTAAACAATTTAAGAGGTGAGCTCCCACTTGAGGTAAGAGACCTTGAAAATGAAGTTTCAGGTTTAGATGCCCGTGTTGAAAAATTAAAAAGTGATTTAATATCACTTGAAAGCTCAATTTCAGAAAGAAAAACAAACATTGCCAATCATCTTGATTTAAAGAAAAAATATATTGAGCAACAAAAAAACATCAGAAATAATAGAGAATTTAATTCCTTAGCAAAAGAAATTGAATATCAAGACCTTGAAATTCAAGCTGAAGAGAAAAAAATTAAAGAATCTAGAGCACAAATCGAGTTTTTTACCTCTAAAATTAGTGAAAGTGAAGAAATTCTTGTAAAAAAGAAAGACCACTTTGAACATAAAAAATCACAGTTAGACGGCATCATGGCAGAAACTCAAAAAGAAGAAGATGCCTTGAGAAGACTTTCTGATAGTTATGCTTCAAACATTGAAGAAAGATTGCTAAAAGCTTATAATAAAATCCGTTCAAATGTTAGAAATGGTTTAGCCATAGTTTCTATCGAACGTGGCGCTTCTGCAGGATCATTCTTTACCATACCGCCACAAATGCAGGTTGAAATAGCCACTCGTAAAAAAATAATCATTGACGAGCATAGTGGTAGAATACTAATTGACAATGTGTTGGCACAAGAAGAAAGAGAAAAAATGGATGAAATATTTGAAAATTTATAGTTCATTGCAAATATATTAAAATTTAATCCACCAATTTGGTGGATTTTTTTTATCTTTATTTTTTTAAACCATGGTAAAAATAATTAGCTTTTTTATCAATCTGCTAAGCAAAATTCATCTTAATTTAGCCAGTAAATTGTCATACTTTTTTTTTAGTACACCATTTAAAGGTAAACTGGATATAAATGAATTACCAACGCTATTGAAAGAAGCAGATTTAGTCTTTTATGAGACTGCAAAAAACCGATATGCCGTGTATCATTGGGCAGGTGCTGGCTCAAAAATTTTACTAATTCATGGTTGGGAAAGCAATAGCTCAAGATGGGAACAGCTGATCGTTGAATTAAAAAAATATGCATTTGACATTTATGCTATTGACGCGCCCGCCCATGGCTTGACGAATGGCAAGCGTTTTAATGTCTTTGACTACAGCCTATGTATCGCAAATTTTCAAGAAAAATATCAAATACCTTTTATTGTTGGTCACTCTATTGGTGGTACATCGGTTATGTATTACCTGACCCATTATCCAATAGTCGTTAAAAAGGTTGTTATTCTCGGCGCACCTTCTGAATTTGAAAATCTCATCTCAAATTTTGCGGATAATCTCAAACTAAACCAAAAAATATACAATCAATTGATTAAATTTTTAAACGAAAAATATAAATATCCTGTCCTTGACTTTTCCATAGCCAAGTTTTGCGAAAGTTTAAACATCGAAGGGAAAATCATTCATGATCAAACAGATGATGTCATTTCTATCAATGAGGGTCTAATAATTAATAAAAACTGGGCAAACAGCACTTTCGAATCTACAAAAGATTTAGGTCATAGCCTGCAAGACCAAAAAGTTTTTGACAGTATCATAGCGTTTTTTAAAAAACCCTAGTTTTTCATTGGCTTCAGCTTACCTACAGATTTAGCAACTATAGTTGCAACTGTTGCATCGCCCGTAATATTGGTTACCGTTCTGCACATATCTAAAGGTCTATCTATGGCAAAAATTAGTGCTAAACCAGCTTCTGGTATGCCCGCTTGTCCTAAAACGATTACCAGCATCACCATGCCAGCACTCGGCACAGCAGCCGAACCTATAGAAGCTAAGGTAGCTGTAATAATAATCATCAATTGGGTTGATAAATCTAATTCTATGCCTAAAGCCTGCGCAATAAAAATAGCGGCAACAGCTTGATACAAACTTGTTCCATCCATATTGACTGTTGCGCCCAAAGGCAAAACAAAACTGGCAACATCCTCGTCAACGCCCACATGTTCAATGACACGTTCCATGGTCACTGGCAACGTAGCCGCACTTGAACTCGTGGAAAGTGCCAACAATTGGGCAGGCAAAAGCTCTTTAAATACGCGCAACGGATTGACCTTCCCTAACAATAATAACAGTAAAGGATAAACACCAAATGTAACAAGGATTAAGCCTGTCAAAACCGTTAGCGCATAAGCCAGCAAGGCACCAAGCGTTGATGCGTCAGGTATTTCGACAATCAAGGCAGTCATTAAAGAAAAAACACCAATTGGCGCAGCCAACATGATAATATCAATAATCTTCATAATGACCGCATTTAAAGATTTAAAAAAATCCACCACTGGTTTGGTTTGATCTTCTTTTAATGAAATGATGCCAATGCCAATCAACATGGAAAAAAATATCACTTGCAACATTTTGGTATTATCCGTTAGCGATTGAAAAAAATTATCTGGAACAATATCTACCAATGGTTGCAAAGGCCCTGTGTTTTTGGCCTCACTGGCTAAAGCAATTTTTGAGTTGGCATCACCAGAAAAACTTTCTAAAAGGGCATCTCTCGACGCTTCATTAATGAAACTACCCGGCTGAATCAGATTGGCCAACACCAAACCAATGCAAACTGCTAAAACAGTTGTAGCCAAATATAAACCCATCGTCCGATAACCTAATTTTGACAATTTTGAAATATCTTTTAAATCTGCAATACCCATAATGATTGACACAACAATTAAAGGCACGGCAATCATTTTAAGCATATTGATAAAAAGTTTGCCGAAAGGTGCAATCCAATCTAAAACAAATTCCTTCATTTCCATGGATTTAAAAATAAAACCAAATAGAAAGCCTAGAGCCATTCCTATTAAAATTTGCCAATGGAGCGCGAGTTTTTTCATGATTTAAAAATTATTAATGGTCAAATTAACGCATAAAATTCAGGATTTGCAAATGATATCAATAAATTTTTAGTTGGGCATGTCTTGTTTTTTTCCAACTCCTAAAGAGTTCAAAACTCTTTAGGAGTTAAAAAAAACAAGACCGGGCTTTCGCTCATAGTCCTCAATCTAAAACCTTTTTTTATTTGGTTGCTGATTGGCTTCTTTGGTCGCCACCCATCGCCCACAAAAAATAGCTTTCAGATTTCCGGGCTAATCCGCTCTATCCCTCATGCAAACGCCTACTTCATAAATCATTAACAAACAAATTAAGATTTATTTAATAAGTTAAACTTTCTGTTTTGTTTACATTTGCCATCAAACTTAAATATATGCGTCTAATTCTACTTTTTTTACCTCTATTCATACTCTCGCAAAAACCTCAAAAACCAAATGCCGTTCAAATTTTTCATCAAATTGAAAAACTAAATGTACTCGCATCGGTGCTTTATGTAGCAGCTCATCCGGATGATGAAAACACGCGCATGATTGCCTATTTTGCTAATGACATTAAAGCGCATACTGGGTATTTATCATTAACCCGAGGCGATGGTGGTCAAAATTTAATCGGCACGGAATTAAGAGAAGCTTTAGGTTATATTAGAACGCATGAACTCATTGAAGCAAGAAAAATTGATGGTGGAGTGCAATACTTTACCAGAGCTAATGATTTTGGCTATTCTAAAATGCCTGATGAAACGCTAAAGATATGGTCAAGAGCACAAGTTATTGAAGACATGATCTACGTGATAAGAAAGCATCAACCCGATATAATTATCAATCGGTTTGATCACCGTTCGCCTGGCACAACGCATGGTCATCACACTGCATCAGCACAATTAGCCTTGGAGATCTTTGAGCAGGTCAGCGATAAATCCGTTTTTCCTAAACAATTAGAATTGGTTGAACTAGCCAATCCTAAGCGTTTATTTTTCAACACCAGCTGGTGGTTTTTTGGTGGTAGGGATAAATTCGAAAAAGCAGATAAATCAAAATTATATCCCGTTAATATCGGTGGATATTATCCTTCTGTAGGATTGTCTAATCAAGAAATTGCTGCGTTGTCAAGAAGTCAACACCAGTCGCAAGGTTTCGGTTCAACCGGCACCAGAGGTGATGACATCGAATATCTAGAGTTGCTAAAAGGCGATTTTACAACCAATAAAAATGTGTTTGAAGGCATTGATACCAGTTGGAATCGCGTAAAAAACGGCAAATTTATTGGCGAAAAAGTAGCTGAAATCATTAAACAATATGATTTTACTAAACCATCCAAAAGTTTAAATCAATTGTTAGAAGTGCGACAGCTCATTAGTGAATTGCAAGACAGTTTTTGGAAAAATAAAAAAACTGAAGAAATAAATCAAATTATCTATGAAGTAGCAGGTTTGTATCTAGAAGGCATTTCAAATAAAGATTATTACACGCCCGGCGAAACCATAGATTTAAAAATTGAAGCTATTAATCGATCTGATGCTTCAATTAAGCTTAAGAATATCTCAATAAATGGCGAAAAAAGCGAACCTTTAAACGAAAATTTAAATTTCAACTCACCTTTTTATAAAGAAATACAATACAAAGTCGCATCTAACGAATCCTTTACTAATCCTTATTGGTTGAATGAAAAACCAGCAGTTGGCATGTTCAACGTGAACGATCAAAACCTCATCGGATTACCAGAAAATCCAAGTAAATATAGTATTCAATTTGATTTAGAAGTGAATGGTGTGCCGATTAGTTTTAAAAAACCATTGGTTTATAAATTCAATAGTCCACAATTTGGTGAAACTTATAAACCACTAAGAATAGTGCCTGAAGCAAGTTTATCATTCAACGAAAATATCCAAATATTAAAAAAGGGAATGAATAAAAAAGTGGCGATTAAATTAAAATCATTCAAGAAAAATTTAAAAGGTCGTCTAAAATTAATTGCCTCCCAAAATATTTCAATAACGCCAGAGTCTATTACTATTGGCCCATTAGACATTGATGAAGAAGTAGCATATGTGTTTGAGATCAAATCTAACAAAAACGAAGTTGAAGAAAATATAGCTGCATCTTTTGAATCAGAAAATGCGACCAGTTCACAATTTGTAAAAACGATTGCCTACAGCCATATTCCAATTATACAAATGGTTGAAACCGCCAAATCGACTGTAAAAGTGGTTGACATCAAAACTACGTCAAAACTAATCGGCTACATCATGGGTGCTGGCGATGAGCTACCAAAATATTTATCAGATATAGGTTATGAAGTCAAAAACCTAGCGCCAGAGGACATTACAGAAAAACAGCTAGAAAAAATAACAACCATCATCGTGGGCATTAGAGCCTATAATACTTTAAACAATATGAATGCCAAACAAAAAATTTTGTTTGAACATGTTAAAAAGGGTCATAATTTAATCGTTCAATATAATACATCAGGAAAATTAACTGTAGACCAATTGGCGCCCTATTCACTTAAAATTTCTAGAGATCGTGTGACAGAGGAAGATGCAAAGGTTACATTTTTAGCACCGAATCATCCGGTCTTAAATTACCCCAATAAAATTTCTAATTTGGATTTTGAAGGCTGGTCGCAGGAACAAGGCTTATACTATCCTAATGAATGGGATAATCAATTCGTTCCTATTTTAGAATCTGCAGATACAGGCGAGCAACCAAAAAAAGGCGCTTTACTAGTGGCTAAATATGGCAAAGGCTATTACATTTATACCGGGCTTAGTTTTTTTAGACAAATACCCGCTGGCGTAGTTGGTGCCTACAGAATTCTTACAAACATGATTGAACTCAAGGACTAAAGACCATTGACTAAATTATCAACACAACATTTGTTTTTTTAAAAAAAAATGTATATTTGCCATTATTTACTTAACCGACTATGCAAAGTAATTCAGAAGAGTTCTTCAAAAGACTTCATGACGAGCTTGAACAAACGTCTACTTGGCCATCTGAGTATTTGTTTAAGTTTATCGTAAAATCTGAAATAAATAAAATTGTGGAGATTAAAAATAATTTCGATAATTTAGGTGCAGTTATAAAAACAGGTGCCTCAAAAAATGGCAATTACACAAGTATTTCAGTAAATGTTGTGATGGAAAATCCAGACGAAGTTATTAAAAAATACCTTGATGTCAGTCATATAGAGGGCATTATTTCTTTATAATTAAAACAAAACAATTTATATGTATTCAAACGCAGAAGCCAATGCTTCAGTTTCAGAATTAGAATATAATTCTGAGCGTGAAACACTAATTATTCCAGAATACGGCAGACATTTGCAAAAACTCATTGCACTTGCAGTAGACATTGAAGATCGCGAAGAACGCAACAAAGCCGCCAAACATATAATTTCGGTTATGGGTGTGTTAAATCCCCATCTAAGAGATGTAGCAGAATTTCAACATAAATTATGGGATCAAATCTATATCATGTCCGACTTTAAACTGGATTTTGATTCGCCTTTTCCATTGCCAACAAAAGAGCTTTTAGAACAACGTCCTGAAAAATTACCTTATCCGCAAAAAAGACCTAAATATAGGTTTTATGGTAATATGGTGTTAAACATGATTGATCAGTGCAAAACCATTGATAATGAAAAAGAACGTGACGCCTTGATTACTTTGACAGCTAACCAAATGAAAAAAGGCTTCCTCGAATTTAATAAAGACAATGTTGAAGATGACGTCATTTTTGAACACTTTGAAGAATTAGCGAAAGGTGATTTAAAAATTGATCGTGAAAAAATTATTTTGGCAAAAACTGGTAATTTGCTTAAAACGATTGAAAATGATAGCAATAAAGGAAAAGTTGGAAAAGGTAATAATGTCAATAACAACAATAATAATTTTGGTAACAACAAAAAGAAATTACCATTTAAAGGACCTGCAAAAAGAAAATAGTTTATGAGTACATTTAAGATAGAAGGAGGCAAACCTTTAAAGGGAGAAATTACGCCTCAAGGTGCTAAAAATGAATGTTTACAAATTCTAAGTGCTGTCTTAATGACCGCTGAAAAAGTTACCATTCACAATATTCCTGATATTATTGATGTGAATAAACTGATTGCGCTTTTAGGCAATTTAGGCGTAAAAATTCAAAAAATTAAAGCCCATTCCTACACTTTTCAAGCAGATGAAGTAAACGTAGATTACCTTGAAACCGACGCTTATAAAAAAGAAGGTGGCGGTCTAAGAGGAAGTATTATGGTTGTTGGCGCGATGTTGTCTAGATTTGGTAAAGGATTTATTCCGAAACCAGGTGGCGATAAAATTGGCCGACGTAGAATGGACACCCATTTTGAAGGATTTATGAAATTGGGTGCATCGTTTAGATATAACCGTGAAGAGCATTTTTATGGTGTTGAAGCAAAAAGACTTAAAGGTGCTTATATTTTACTTGATGAAGCGTCTGTGACTGGTACAGCAAATGTTGTGATGGCGGCAGTATTAGCTGAAGGTCATACCACCATTTACAACGCAGCTTGCGAACCTTACTTGCAGCAATTATGCAAAATGCTTAATAGTATGGGCGCCAAAATAACTGGCGTTGGGTCAAATAGATTAGAAATTGATGGCGTAGACGCCCTAAGCGGTTGTACGCATACCATTTTACCAGACATGATTGAAATTGGTAGCTGGATTGGTTTAGCTGCTATGACGCGATCAGAAATTACCATAAAAAACGTTAATTGGGACTTCTTGGGTGTTATCCCAACAGTTTTTGGTAAATTAGGGATCACTATAGAAAGAAAAGGAGATGATATCTATATTCCTGCACATAAAGATGGCTACCAAATAAAAACTGATATAGATGGTTCAATCTTAACCGTTGCCGATGCGCCTTGGCCAGGCTTTACGCCCGACCTTTTGAGTATTATTCTAGTGGTAGCAACTCAAGCCAAAGGCGAAGTGTTGATTCATCAAAAAATGTTTGAAAGCCGCTTGTTCTTTGTCGATAAATTAATAGACATGGGTGCTAAAATTATTCTTTGTGATCCTCACCGCGCCATTGTTATTGGCCACAACTTTCAATCACAACTTAAAGCGACAACGATGAGCTCGCCTGATATTAGAGCAGGTATATCCCTGCTTATTGCCGCATTGTCTGCAAAAGGATCGAGCACTATCCAAAATATCGAACAAATTGATAGAGGCTATGAACGCATAGATGAACGATTGAGAGCCATCGGCGCCAATATCGTTAGAGTATAAACCAAACTTCATTTAATTTATTGATAGACCCCAAGAGCAATTGATTTTTGGGGTTTTGTTTTGAGGCATGTACTGTTGTTGATAATGGTATAAACGTCTATTTATATGGCTTTACAATCATCATTCATCAATCCTTATTCATCATTCTTCCATAATCTCCTCAAAAACCTTTTGGATTTCTTCGGCCTGCGGCAGCCCTGCCTTTCGGTTCATACGTGCAAAAAAATAAAGAAAAAACCAAACGGCCGTCATCAAACACATGATAATTATTGCAGAAGTCATGCTTTCATCTAATTGCCAGCGCGTATAAGCAATGACAGCAAAAATGGTAAAAATACCAGCAACCATAAAGTGCAAAAACATGAAAAACGTCCACATGGCTGGATTTGGCCCATACAATGCCCTAATCCACGTTTTTTGTTCTGCGGTTTCAGAAACCTCCAAATGCAAATGAGGTGAATAAAGCTGCCTATCCTCCGCACCTATTTTTACCCAAATATTATCTTCAATAACTGAAATTAAGTATTTTGGAAATAATTTTTCTTTAGCAGTCTTAAATCGATTGATGACTTCTTCAACAGGCAAATCGGTCTGCTGTTGAAAACGATAGCGCAATTTGATTTGTTCAGCATCAATCGTTTGATGAGTAAAAGTTTCCATAAAAAAATTTAGTTAAGTGTCGTTTGCTTTGGCAATTTATGAAATTATTCATTGCAAAAGCATATTGTCAGCATTTTTTTAAAATTATTAATGTGACTTTTGTTACATTAATAACTCGAAAGTATATCTAATTTTGCATAATCATTAAATTTATAGCTTCATGCGCCATTCTATCCTTTTTACTTTCTTTTTGTTCATGTTTTTTTCAAAAGCACAAAACACCTTTGATTACACATTAGAAATTTTACCGGTAAATGTGACTAACTTACCTGGTTTACATTCATTTGTATTTGGACAACACGAGAATAAATGGCTATTAATAGGTGGCAGAAAAGATGGTCTACATGCTCGTCAGCCATTTAATGCTTTTCCTTCAACTAGCAATAATACTGATTTGTATGTGGTTGATGTTAATACCAATCAAATTTGGTCATTTAGTTTAAATAGCTTACCAACAGCAATCAAAGAACAATTGCAATCAACGAATATGAATTTTTATCAAGATGGTAATAATTTATACATCATTGGTGGTTATGCTTTTTCAGCAACTGCGAATGGTCACATTACTTTTGATAAATTAACCGCCATAAATGTTTCAGGTTTAGTTAATGCCATTATAAATAATCAACCCATAACAAGTTTCTTTAAACAAATAGCCAATAGCAACTTTGCTAATACTGGCGGACAATTGGGCAAAATTGATGATACTTTTTATTTGGTTGGTGGTCATCGTTTTGATGGCAGATACAATCCCATGAATAATCCAACGTTTACGCAAACTTATAGCAATCAAATTAGAAAATTTAAAATTGTTAATTCTGAAACAAGTCTATCAATTACAGATTTTGAAGCCATTACAGATCCAGTTCATTTAAGACGCAGAGATTATAATTTATTGCCACAAATTTTTCCTGATGGTACGCATGGTTACACCATTTCTACAGGTGTTTTTCAAATAGGAGCAGATTTACCATTTTTATATCCTGTTGATATAAAAGCAACTGGCTACTCGCCCATTACAAATTTTAACCAATATTTGAGTCATTATCACAGTGCGAAAGTTTGTTTGCATGACCAAGCACAAAACAAAATGTATAACCTCTTTTTTGGCGGAATAAGCCAATATTATTACAATAATGGCCAATTGGTTCAAGACAATAATGTGCCATTTGTAAAAACAATTAGTTTATTACAACGACATGCGAACGGATTGCTTGAAGAATTTTTACTTCCAATTGAAATGCCTGGTTTAAAAGGTGCAAGTGCAGAATTTATTCCAAACCAAAACCTACCCCACCACCCATCTGAAATAATTAAGTTAAACGACATATTGGCAGATCAATTCATAATTGGTCATATTGTTGGCGGTATTGACACCAATAGTTTGAATCCGTTTTCTAATAATCAAACAAGTACAACAAGTGCTAGCGCAAATATTTATGCCGTCAAATTAATAAAAACACCTTTGAGTATTCAAACTGTTGATGGGTCAAATCCATATACTTTAAGTGTATTTCCAGTGCCAGCCAAAGATTTTATTAATATTCAACTCAATCAATTGCCTACTAAAAATTTGAAATATATTCTAACTAATGCGCTTGGACAAATTATTGAACAAGATGAACTAGATGCTTTAAAACTAAACCATCAAATCAGTTTAAAACAAATTAATTCAAGCACTATTTTCTTATCCGTGATTGTTGATGATAAATATTATTTAAGTAAAAAGATATCTACCATTAATTAATAATAATCAGAAACACCTTTAATTAAAAACTGATCACTTTTAGCGATGTTTTTTGACAAAATTTCTGTAAAAGTTTCATTCTTTAATCCTGTTTTTATAGGGATTTTCTAAAGGTCAATTCGTTTTTGTTTGAGTTAATGCGTTTGAATATATAGGAAATTTTTCCTTCGGTTAAAATGCCGTCATTTGGCAAACTTTCTTTTTATTTCTTGACCAACAAAAATTTTAGCATTCACATACATATTGACAACCAATGATTGATTATTTAGTGCATCAAAATCTGCAAAAGGAGCCAATATAAACTTATAAAAATATTTTAACATTAATTTAACATGTCTGAAATTGTCAGAATAGTAAACTTGTCTATTTTTGCAAAATTACTAATCCAAATTAGTAATTCTTTTTCATAGCAATTTTTTTTTCCTCCTTTGTGCTTGCATAAAGGAGGTTTTGTTTTATATAAGATCAATTTGAAATAAAAGATCAGCCAAGCCAATTGCTTCAAAAAATTATTAAAACATTAATTTTTCTTAAGGAGAATAGAATTATATTTGCCACATGACTAGAAAAAAGACAGATAAAATTATTTTTCATCATATTGAAATTTTAGATGCTGGTGCTAAAGGTGTTAGCGTGGCAAAAGCGCCAGATG
>JBIIXU010000062.1:0-3705 GCA_044347145.1 Flavobacterium sp. | reverse complement strand
AAAAATCCACCAGGGAAACGACCTGCAGCAGCAAATTTCTCTCTATAATCTATAGTGAGAGGTAAAAAATCAATGTTTGGATTGGCTTCGCGAGCTGAAACAGCCGTAGCTAAAATCATACAGTCGCCCATACGAACAACAACCGAACCGTCAGCTTGTTTAGCCAACTTACCTGTTTCAATGGTAATGGTTTTGCCATCTGCCATTTGAATTGTTTCTGTTTTTACATTTGGAATCATAAATGTTTCAATTATTAATAGTTAGTTGTTGTGTTGTTGTCAATTGAAACGGTGAAAACCAAAGAAAACAAAACTTTTTTATTCATTAAACAAAAAAAAGAGGCATAGCGCCTCTTTAGATTTACTTTCTAATACCAAGTTCTTTGATAAGCTCTCTGTATTTTATGATATCTTTTTTCTTTAGATAGTCTAAGTGACTTCTTCTTTTACCAACCAATAGTACTAAGGCACGCTCCGTGTTAAAATCTTTACGATTTTTTTTCAAGTGACCTGTTAAATGGTTAATTCTGTGGGTGAAAAGTGCAATTTGACCTTCCGTTGAACCTGTGTTTTTGGCTTCACCGCCAAATTTTTCAAAAATTTCTGATTTTACTTCTTTAGTCAGATACATTTTAATATTATTTAAATGATTATGATGTATGTTTTTTAAGACTTTCTTAAAAACGGATGCAAATATACAATAAATTATTCTAAATCCAAATCTTTTATCAATTGGTCCAAACTATCTAAAATATTTTGATCAATTTGTTTGGCATATAGCTTTTTTTGTTTCTTTTCTGTCGGTTTAAATTCAGCATTCCATTTCAAAGTTCTTATACTTACAATTCTCCCAGTAGGATCAAAAGCCACACGCAGTTCTTTGGTTGAATATTTCTTTTTATAAATACATTTGAATCTTAAAATTTGAATCTTAGTTTTTTCATTTTCAATGGTCTCAACAAATCTTAAGTCTTGAAATTCGCCAAATTCTCTGTTAATATTTCTACAAACATTAGAAATATAGTCTAAATTTAATTTTTTAAAAATTAAGGAGGTAAAATCCGCTTCATTAAATTTACTTATTTTTGAGTGATTACAAGCATTTAATAACTTAAATCCATAAAAATAAGCTTTTTGCATTAAATTTTTAGGGGTTTCTGCTACAGAAATTATTTTGAATTTAACAGTGTCTTTAGGAAGCTCATATAAACCGTCATCACTTTTATTTTGGTCTTTGGTGTTTACATTTACTTTTTTATCAATATCATCAGTGTTTACAACCGTTTGGGTGTAACCAAAAAAAGCAAATAATAAAGTAAAAAATAATATTTTCATTACATTTAAATGGGAGGCAAATTTATGTAAATTAATTGAAATATTGATTTAAATTTTCATTTTCAAATCTTTTGCCAATCGTTTCTACAATCTTTTTCAATAAAATTTGATCATCATCCTCAAAGGCATTTAAAGTGTTGCTATCAATATCTATTTGGCCAATATTTTGTCCATGAACGAAAATAGGTACAACAATTTCAGATTTTACATTGAAATTACAAGACAGATAATTATCCTGAGCCATAACATCCGGCACAACAAAAGTTTCATTTGAAAGGGCTACTTGCCCACAAATGCCTTTTCCAAAGGGAATAATGGTATGGTCTGTTTCAAGACCAACGTATGGGCCTAGTTTTAACTCGTTTTTTTGACCATTTTTGAAATAGAAGCCCACCCAATTGTAGGTTGGTTTTTCGGTATTTAATAATTCACAGATGCCATATAAGAAATCTTCGATTTTTTCAATTTGATTTAATTTTTCAATTTGTAACAAAATATTGTTCATAAAAATGAGATAAAGTTTAAGTTTGCAAAAGTATAAACTCGTTTTTAAATAATTATCTTTGTCAACATAAATTTTTGGCATGTTTGAATTGATAAAGCAATATAAGCCGTTTTTGATCTTTTTGTTAGGATTTTTTGGTTCGTATTTGATTTTAGTAGGTCTATATAAAGTCTATCTCAGCCAATATGATGTTAGTAAATTTGAGCCAGACGGCATGACCACTGTGGTTTCAGAACAAGCCAATTGGTTGACTAATTTGTTTGGAGAGCGGAGCAGAATTGAGCAATCAGCCTTAGAGCCCGCGTACAACGCTTTTATTAATCAAAAACAGGTGGCCAGAATAATAGAAGGTTGCAATGCCTTAAGCGTGATGATACTTTTTAGCTCGTTTATCATAGGCTTCAGAGGTCCTATAAAAAATACTTTATTGTATATTTTGTTTGGTGTTTTCCTTATTCATATTTTTAATGTTTTGCGAATTTCCTTAATTACTTTAGGTCTGTTTTATTTTCCTGAGCATCGCAAGCTTTTGCATGATTATTTGTTTCCGTTGTTCATTTATGGTGTTGTTTTTTTGTTGTGGTTGTTGTGGGTAAATAAATTTTCTTATCATGCCAAAAAATAAATGGTTTATTCGATTGATATTGGGCATAGGATGCGTCATCGGACTGGTCTTGCTTCGTGGTTTTGAAGATGACATTTTCTATGATCCTTTAAAATTGTTCTTTAAAAGTTATAATTATAAAGAAAGTCCGTTACCTGAGTTACATAGTTTTTGGCTGTTTTGTAGTTATTCTTTAAGATTTTTATGTAATACTGTTTTGTCCTTAGTTTTGATCTATTTATTTTTTTTGGATATAAAATTGATTAAATTTTCTATTTTATTGTATTTTTTATCATTTGTTTTATTTGTGGGCTTGTTTTTCTTTTTTCTTAAAACAGAATTAGTTGGTCATCAAACCTTATTTTATTTGAGAAGATTTATTATCCATCCCATTTTGGTTTTGTTATTTGTACCTGGTTTTTATTATCAAAAAAGTATTAATTTTGACCGCTAATCCTCGCCATGATAGCAGTGAAAAGCCCGCAGGTTTGAAGTTTAGACAAACTTAGCAAAAAATAGCGACCCAAGAAGCTCATTTTTTGATTTAGTTTGACAAACTGAAAAACGAGGACTTGCAACGCATAGCATGAAAAAGCGCCATAAAAAATGATGTATATTTTACTTTTTTTTTCATCTCTATTCTTTCAAAGTGATGTTGATAAGGGAAAAGCATTGTTTCAAGCGAAAAAATATGACGAGGCGATTATTTGCTTAAAAAAAGCTTTGATTGCTGACTCGAATAATTTAGAAATCAATGAATTGCTAGCGGATGTTTATGGTCATCAAATGAAATGGGATCAGTCTATATTTTATTATCGAAAAATAATTGAATTGTCACCAAAAACAGCAAATTTTTATTACAAATATGGTGCTGCAATGGGTCTGAAGGCTAAGGCTGTTAGCAAATTTAAAGCTTTAGGCATGATTGATGATATTAAATTGGCATTCGAAACTGCTGCAAAGCTTGATCATAGTCATATAGATACACGCTGGGCTTTAGTGATGTTTTACGTTGAATTGCCTGGTATATTTGGAGGGAGTGAAAAAAAAGCATTAGCTTACGCTAAGGAGTTAATGGCTTTATCAAAAGTTGATGGTTTGATGGCAAAGGGACATATTGAAGAATGTTTTGAGCGATATGAAAAAGCAGAAAAAAATTATAAAAGTGCCCATGACATTGGACAATCTAAAACAACCTTTAAAAAGTTGTACAATTTATATTTAAACAAGTTGAAAGACAAAATAAAAGCACAAGAACTCTA
>JBIIXU010000061.1:0-3774 GCA_044347145.1 Flavobacterium sp. | reverse complement strand
CTTTAACTATTGCAGCACCTACTGGCGCCTCAGTATCAGATTCATTTACGAGCTGTTATAACCGCACAAACCCAGTTACAACTTTTGGATCTACAAAAGCTTTAAATGTTGGTGATGTTTCCACTTGTGAACATTGGCATTTGAATAGTAATCCAAGTACGCTTTCAACCCAAATTAGTTTGAATTTAGATACTAACCGCTGTACCATAGATGCTGATATTTGTAAGAAAGTCATTCACTGGTCTGGTTCACAATGGAATAATTTAAGCAATACGGCTTCTAGTCCAACCTCTCTAACCTCGGGTACAACCACTGCTAGAGCGCCTATCAGTTATGCCTATGGTGTGATGCCAATAATACATGATGACCCAGCTACAACGGCGGAAAGTACGAAAATTGGCTTTGGTAGTTTTGCTACGATGAAAGCAGGTTTCCCAACTAATATACCTAGTGGATTTATCGCTTTTGATACCAAATCTAAAGGCATGGTCATACCGAGAATTCCTAATTTAGCATCAAAACCATCTGGTGCTGAGGGCTTGTTGATTTATTATGTACCTGAAAATTGTATTCAATTGTTTAGAGATAGCGACTGGCATTGTATAAAAGCCATCTGTGAATAATTCAAAAAAAATATATCCAAATATAATGAAAAAAATAAGCACTATTTTATTTTTCAGTTTGTCATTATATGCTTTTTCGCAAATAGGCATAGAAACAACTGTAGTCCATCAACAAGCGATAATTGATTTTCCAACAGATCAAAACAAAGGTATTATTTTACCCATGGTAGAAGCTTACCTGCACCAATTGCTCCAGCAACTCTAGCAAATGGGACTTTTTTAATCCACAAAGCAGCGGGCAGCGGTATCATTAAAATGTATCAAAATGGTGAATGGATAAACCTGACAAAAGGTGGTGCAAATCTTTCTGGGGCACAATTTGACCTCAATCCATCTATAGCTACTGAAGGTAGAGGCGTTGTTGTGGGTTCACTCGACCCTTTGGCAGATAACACAGATGGCGTTTTGGTTATGGCATCGACCGACAAAGGTTTAATGTTGCCAAAAGTAGCCAATCCGCATCTTAATGTAAAAAGTCCATACCCTGGTTTGATGTGTTATGACACCATAAATGAAGCCATTGCGCTTTATGATGGCACGGGTTGGTATTATTGGCAGTAATTTATTTTTTTGTCTGCTAAATAACATGTTTGTAAGCCTTTAACTTTTCTAAAAAAAAATATTAAAATTTATAAATGATATTTAAGTAAGAAAAAAAATTATAAATTTGTAAACTCAAACTTTTTTTAACTTTACGTCATGAACAAATTTTATTTTATGCTCTACCTAGGGCTTGGCTTTGTCGGCTATAGCCAAGTCGGTGTGAATACGATTTTTCCTACTGGTGTTTTCCATGTAGATGGGGGAGGCGATAACCCCGCGAGTTCGCCTACTACAGGCAATTTAGCCAATGATTTTTGGGTTGATAATAGAGGAAACGTTGGCATTGGCACAACAACGCTAAATGCAAACACAAGAATTACAATTAGGCCAAATACTACAGATAGAAATGGAATTTATTTTGATTTTAATTCAATTTCACCTGTAATTTCTAACACTTCTCATGCTATTGAAATAAGTACAGATAGACACCAAGTTAGGGGTCTGTTTTATACAAATAGCAATGACAATAACGAAGTCATTTATGGCTTTGGCTCTTTATTAAGTGGAGGAAACATTGTTTCATCATATTCAGGTTATAGAAATGGTTCTGGCTTGTCATTTGGCTTATTAACAATTACTGGAACGACTAGTGCGTATTCTAGAACCGCAAATACTTGGGCTTTATGGTCAAGAGGTCGAGCAGAGATTTCAGCAGATTCATCACCCTCTGATATAGCGGGTGTAGATTTACAAATACGAAATACGACTTCAGGTGGTTCAAATCCGGCTACAATAATGATGAGACAAAGTACATCTTTGAACACAAATAACAACATTTTAGCGCGGCTTGATTTTGGTGATAACCGTGTGACAACACCGCAAGCTCGAATTGAGGTTGCTCGTGATGCTGATGGTGGAGCAGATGATTTACCTACACGTATAACTTTTAGCACAACACCTGATGCAAGCTCAACTTTAACAGAACGCATGCGTATTTCTAATAATGGTAATGTTGGCATCGGTAATATCGCAGGTACAAGAACATTAGATGTTAATGGTAATTTACGGGTGCGCACTATTGCAGCGGCTGGCACGCCTAGTGCGGTATCTCCAAGAATTTGGGCGGCAGATTCTGATGGTAATTTATCAACACTGACTGCTGCACAAGTTGTTAGTGAGGGTGCTGGTTTATCGACGGTCAGTGTTACTGCACCACTGTCAGGCAATGGAACTGTGGGCAGCCCAATTTCATTGCCAACAAAAGATATTTTAAGAGCAGGTTTTAATGCTAATTTTGGTATAAATAATCCTAGCCCTGGCGGAAATGTAAATGTTATAAGATATCAAAATTTAAACTTTAATAATAATATAAATTCAAATTCAAATTACAGTACAACAACAGGTGTATATACTGCTCCTGCGACTGGTTATTATGTTATTAGTGCTAATTACGAATCTGATTTTAATTCAGGAGGTTCAGAACCATTAGCGGGTATTAGAATATTATTGTCTAATAATGTAATTGCTTCATCTGAAGCAAGAAATTCTCAATATTTACCATATATTAGATCAGTTTCTGCAATTGTTTATTTAACTACTAGTCAAGAAATAAGAATTCAAATCGGATTCCCAGAAACTTGGGCAAATTTTAATAATGTTTTAGCGGCAAGAACATTCTTAACAATTCACCAATTGTAGATACCCCCTAAACCCCCACAAAGACCTTTTCTTTAAATAGTTTAGGTCTTTTTCATTGGTATATGCTTCACGTTCAAAACTGATGTTGAGATAAGCTTGGTATTTATTTTTGTATTGAAATAGTCTTATTAAGAACTCTATACCATACCACAAATAAAAGGGTAAAACAAAAAGTTCAATGATTTGTCTGAAGTGAATTTTTTCATGATTAATCATTACGGTATGACTACTAATGTTTTTTTCTCGGGTAATTAAGAAAGGAAAAATAACAATGGCTGTAAATTTCTTGGGTGTTAAAAATTTTGAAAAAATAATCCACATCTTTTTATTATTGTCTACTTTTGTTGCATGACAGGGCAAAGTAACGAAAAAAATCTTATTCTCGGGGAAGATTATTATTTATCAGAATTAGGTTATAAAGTTTTTACTGAGAAATATCATCTCAAAAGAGGCTATTGCTGTAAAAGTGGTTGCCGCCATTGTCCGTACGGTTTTAATAAAAATACAGGATTAATTAAATCTCCCAACAAATGATAGTTACTGTTTCACGGAAAGCCCATTTTAATGCGGCGCATCGCTTATATCGCAAAGATTGGTCTTTTGAAAAAAATGAAGCTGTTTTTGGTAAATGTAATAATCCAAATTTTCATGGGCACAATTATGATTTAACCGTTGCTGTTACTGGTGAAATTGATCCAGAAACAGGTTATGTTATAGACACCAAAGTCTTATCAGATTTAATAAAAATTCATGTGGAAGAGGTTTTAGATCACAAAAATCTCAACCTTGATGTGCTTTTTTTTGAAACGCATAATCCTACGGCAGAATATATTGCCATTTTTATTCATGATGCTTTAAGACCTCATATTTCAGCAGATAAGCGCATCGAAATTACTTTATACGAAACACC
>JBIIXU010000004.1:0-144400 GCA_044347145.1 Flavobacterium sp. | reverse complement strand
ATTTACCTGAGTTTCCTGAAAGCGGACTTTGTACAAATGGCTCTAATCTACCATTGCCAATCTTGATAACTCACGGAACAAGCGACCCTGCAATGCCAGCAAATGGCGGTTGTGTAGCAGATATTGGCGGCAATTGTAATCGTGGAAAAGTAATATCTCAAACTGCAACCTTAAATTATTGGTTACAAAGAAACGGTTTACAAAATATTAATCCAACCATATCAACTTTTAATGTGAACACAACAGATGCAGGCAACGTAGAAAAAAGAATTTATAGTGGTGCA
The DNA here is from genome assembly GCA_044347145.1 of Flavobacterium sp. Classification (GTDB taxonomy): domain Bacteria; phylum Bacteroidota; class Bacteroidia; order Flavobacteriales; family Flavobacteriaceae; genus Flavobacterium. The sequence continues at coordinate 144,116 of JBIIXU010000004.1, read as the reverse complement.
AAACCTTTGGTATATTTTGTTCTTAATAACGCAGGACACGCTGTACCAAGCAAGACAGTTTATACCAATTCTTCACCAGCAAGTGGAGTTCAAAATAGAGATATAGAATATGCAGAGGAAGTTTGGAATTTTTTCAAAGGTCTTCAATAAAAACAGCACACAACAGCGGTTTCACGCAATAGCTGGTTTTATCTTTCTAAGCCGGAAATTACTCAACCGGAATATTGTATATATTTACAACTAACTATAAAGTTGCCGCTACTGCGTGAAGCCTCGGAACGTTGCCACACATTTGAGAAAAATTCTATACATATTGACAATTTTAGTTTTCGGAATGACTTATGCTCAAGAAAACGAGACTTCTGATTGTAATTTACAATCGGAAAATCAACTATGGAAATCAGAATATGAAAAAGCGGAATCCAAAGCAGAACGGATTGAATTAATTAAATCTAAAATCAAATCTGACTCTATTTACGAACAATCTTAACCGAAAATCAAGACAGCACATTCGCCAACTATTTTCAACGAACATAAAAACGAAAACGGAATTTAAAGTGGATGTAAAATATTATTCATCTTTCATTACAAAAAAAGACGTTCGATTATTATAAATCTAAATGACCGACCTGAATTAAGCATTATTGTGGACAAACTGAATTCTGAAAATGTTGAACGGATATGGACTGAATTTAAAAAGGAAACTGCACAAGCGCTTTATGGAGTAGCTGGAAAATGTGGATTTGTACAATTGAGAATAACTGACAGAAAATTAAAACGACTAATAAAAAACGTGTGGCAACAGCGTGTATAAGAAATAGCGGGTTCAGCGCTAAATTGAAAGTACGTGCTTCAAAGTCCGCCATTTCATAAATATGCAAAAAGTTAGCCAATACCCACTAAACCACCTCAAACCACTTCCCAGGCAAAGGTCTAATCAATCCTTTGAGTTCAAGATCGAGTAAAATTGACGACACTTTAAAAATAGGCAGGTCGCAAGTAATGGCTATTTCATCCATCAATTCTTTGCCTTTAGATTGTAATAAATTTATTATCTTTTCTTCATCTGGGTCTAAATCCAAAAAGAGCTGCGGTTGGATAGCTGCTTTTGTTTTTGGTTTTAAATCCCAATTGAGATGATAAATAATGTCTGCGGCTTGTGTTATGGGCAATGCACGCTGCGTTTTGATCAGCTGCAAGCAGCCTGCACTATATTTGTCGGTAATTCTACCTGGCACGGCAAAAACTTCTCTATTGTAATCATTGGCTAAATAAGCCGTAATGATTGAACCACCTTTTTCTGCACTTTCAACAACTACAGTGGTATGACTCATGCCGGCAACGATGCGATTTCTTTTCACAAAATTTTCTTTATCAGGGTTGGAGGTACTCCAGAACTCTGTAAGAAAACCACCCTTTGCCTCAACTTTAGAGATATATTTTTTATGCGATTTTGGATAAATTTGATTTAAACCATGGGCCAAAACACCAATGGTATCTAGGCCCAAATCCAAAGCCGTACTGTGTGCCGTAATATCAACACCATATGCAAATCCACTCACGATAAGTGGGTCAAGAGGTGCAATGTCTTCCAACAGTTGTCGAATCATATCTCTACCATAGGGCGTCATATTTCTAGTGCCAACTATTGAAATTATCTTGCGATCTTGAAAGGGTAAAAGTCCTGAGCCAAATAGCAAAACAGGCGCGTCAATGCACTGCTTAAGAAGTTCAGGATAATCATGGTTTTGATAATAAAAACATTTTAATTGTTCTGATACGATAAATTTTAGTTCTTGCTCAGCTTCTTTAAATGTATTGGCTTTTTTTATTTTTTCAATTAAAATTTCACCAATACCGTCAATTTTTTGTAATTGCTTTTTTGGACTTTCCAATACATTTTTGGCATTCCCGAGGTGATTGATGAGTTTTTTGGCAGTAATATCACCAATACCATCTATTTTGGTTAATGCCAGCGTGTATAAAATATCTTCTTGAGTCATAACGACTGCAAGATAAAAAAAATATGAAAAATAAAAAAGGACTAAAATTTTTTTTAGCCCTTTTTACATAAATGTTAAATGTTTGAGAAAATAAACCTTAGATGCCTTTTGTAAATTCATTCGTTATAAAATCTACCACATCGTTTAAATTTTGTCTTACACCATAAACCTGAAGTTGTTTCAAAGCCCCTGTGCCTTCAAGCATTTTATGCACATGCTGCAATTGTTCTCTACTGCCCAATTCATCTACTACATCATCAACAAAATCTATAAGTTCCAAAATTAATTGTTTGGTTTCTACTTCCTGTTTGAGTCCAAAATCAATCATTTTGCCCATCACGCCATAGCGAGAAGCTCTAAATTTATTTTCACGGATTAAAGCAGTTCTATAAATGTTAAAGCTGGTATTGGCCTTAGTCAATTTATAAAGTTTGGCAATCACCGCTTGCATCACTGCCACAATGGTTATCGTTTCTTCTGCTGACAATTGCATGTCACAAATTCTAAATTCAATAGTAGGGTAGAAAGGGTGCAAGCGCAAATCCCACCAGATTTTTTTTGGATTATCTATGCAATTGGTTTTTACCAAAGTGTCTAGATAATTGTCATAGGCTGCAACCGAATCAAAATATTCTGGTAAACCCGTACGAGGAAATTTGTCAAAGACCTTTGTGCGATAGGATTTATAACCCGTATTTCGACCTAGCCAAAAGGGTGAGTTGGTTGACAAAGCAAAGATATGTGGCAAGAAATAGCAGGTTTGATTCATTAATTGAATGCCAATTTCTCTATTTTCAATACCCACATGGCAATGCATACCAAAAATTAAATTTGAGCGCGCAGCATCTTGTAATTCGTTAACAATGTGGTGGTAACGTTCATCATCTGTAATTGGCTGATCTTGCCATCTAGAAAAGGGGTGCGTGCCTGAAGCCCCAACGACCAATTTTTGTTTAGCAGCCAAATCGACAATATGTCTCCTTAAACTTTTGATCTCGGTTTTGGCTTCTGTAACGTTTTTACAAATGTTGGTCCCAACTTCAACCATCGCTTGGTGCATCTCAGCTTTTACTTGTTCTTTTAAAATGGTTTTTGCACCATCAACAATTTTTGACATGTGCGAACGCAATTCACGAGTTTCAGGGTCAATGATTAAATATTCCTCCTCTACGCCGAGTGTAAACTCAGGTAGTTTTTTTGTATATTGCAAAGCCATAACATTGGTTTAAAAAATAATATTAGAAATTTTTAGCTTGATTGACGCTATCTTTCATGAATGTGCCCCAAGATAAATTCATTTGACCATCTTTGTGTATTTTAGCATAGTAAATAGCCATTTTTGCTGCTTCTTCAACCACCCAATCAAAATTTTCTTGACCAACTGAATTGATATCAGCATCTGGCGCTGGGTTTCCAAAATCAATGGCATATGGTATACCGTCTCTAACGGCAAATTCTACAGTATTAAAATCGTAGCCTAAACCTTTACATAACCTTAAAGTATAATCTTTTATGGTGGCTAAAAGTTTTTTATCCATGTTTGGATTTTCAACCACATATCTCAAATGATGTGGGTTGCGTGGCTCATAGGGCATAATTCTTACGGCTTTGCCGCCTAAACAATACACACGATAGTAGTCTTGAAAAACAATTTCTTCTTGCAAGAGCATAACCAATTGGCCAGTTTCTTGATGTTTTTCCCAAAACTCTTCTTGATTCTCTAGTCGATAAACGTTTTTCCAACCACCGCCAGCATAAGGTTTCATGTAGGCAGGAAAACCAATATGCTCAAACATACCCTCCCAATCTAATGGAAACTTTAAATTTCTAAAGGATTTACTTGTTGTATCTGTCGGATGTTCTGCAGAAGGTAAAATAACTGTTTTTGGAAGCGGAACGCCTAAGGTATCAGCTAAGCAGTTATTAAAAAATTTGTCATCTGCGCTCCACCAAAAAGGATTATTTATCACGGTTGTGCCTGTTAATGCTGCATTTTTAAGATAGGCTCTATAAAAAGGCACATCTTGCGAAATGCGATCAATAATGACTGCATATTCTGTAGGTTTGTTTTGCATAACTTTATCTATAGATACAGCTTCTGCAACTATGCCATTTACATTTTTTTCATTTACACGATTAATAAATGCTTGTGGAAATGTATCTTCCATGCCAAATAAAATGCCGATTTTTTTCATAAATAGGTATTAAAAAAATTATACGATTTGAGGATTAAACTGCTTTGTTTAAATATGTACTACAAATTAAGCAAATTAATAACGATTATCCCAAGTTTTTTTTAATAAATATTTTTTTTAATAAATTTTTAAACTTTATACAATAACCCTTTCTTTTTATTGTATAAAACAGGGTTAACTTTCAATAAAATTATGAATTTATTATTTTTTTTATAATTTTTAAATGATGATTGGTGTGAATATTTAAAAATTTTATGGTTTGTTTTTTATTTAACAATCCAAAAAAAGGATGTTTGAAATTTTTATTGGTAGGCCAATTTATGGAAGCTTCTATTTTTTGAATAGCTTTTTCGCCATAAAAAGCAGTTTTTTCTTGGTTAAATGCCTCAGTTGGTTTCACTGCTTCTGGTGCTTTTGCTCTACCCTTAGGGATTTTGTTGGTAAGAAAAACGATAAATCTATTCTTATTAAACGAAGATTTGAAGTCGTTTTCATCAGATTTTTCTAACTGCGTTAAGACACCGTTCAGCACCATTAAGCAATGGTCAATGTGCCAACCTACATTGGCATTAGAAACTTTTTCGTTGAGGCTATTCCCTTGTTTGGTATAGCTCAAAAGTTGTTGAACGGTATTTTCTAGTTTTTCCATTTAAAACTGATTAATGGTTTGTCTAATGGCGACCAATTTTTTCATTAAAGGTTCAAACAAATCTAAATGAAGCATATTAGCGCCATCACTTTTGGCATTGGCTGGATCAAAATGCGTTTCGATAAATATGCCATCCACGCCAACAGCTATACCTGCTTTAGCAATTGTTTCAATCATATCTGGTCTGCCACCAGTGACACCCACCATTTGATTGGGTTGTTGCAATGAATGTGTAACGTCTAAAACCGTTGTGGCATATTTTTGCATGGTTGGAATACCACGAAAATCAACAATCATGTCTTGATAGCCAAACATGGTGCCTCTATCTGTGACCAATACTTTTTCATTTTTACAATCTAAGATTTTTTGCACGGCATGCTTCATACTTTCTGGACTCATGAATTGTCCTTTCTTCAAATTCACGGTTTTGCCAGTTTCAGCAGCTGCAACTAATAGATCAGTTTGACGCACTAAAAATGCAGGGATTTGGAGAATATCAACGTATGCCGCAGCTTTTTTGGCATCTTCCTCGGTGTGAATGTCAGTAACAGTTGGCACATCAAAGGTTTCAGAGACTTTTCTTAAAATTTTCAACGCTTTTTCATCGCCTATACCTGTGAAACTATCTATCCGAGAGCGATTGGCTTTTTTAAACGAGCCTTTAAAGACAAAGGGTATTTTTAAGTCGCTTGTTATTTTTACTAATTTTTCTGCAATGTGCATCGCCATCTCCTCGCCTTCAATGGCACATGGACCAGTTAGTAGAAAGAAATTGCCAGCCTCAAGGTGTTTTATTTTTGGAATCAGATTTAAATCCATTTTATTGAAAAATTTGGTGTAAAGGTAAATAAAAATAATTATACCATAAAAAGCGCACTAGCCAAACCATCTGTAAAAAACTTGCCTTTTTTCGTTGTCGTCAACACCTGATTATTTAAGATTAAAAGGTCGTTTTTTATAGGTTTAGTCATATTTTTTTCTAGGTGTAAAAGAAAATCAGCCCCAAATTCATTGGCAATCTTAGTTAAAGATACACCCCAAATGGTTCTTAGGCCCGTCATAATATATTCATTGTAACGATCTCTTATTGTTAATGTTTCAGCGGTTGAAGGCAAAAGGTTTTCTTGAATAGCCTTAATATATTTGGGATTGTTTGAAATATTCCAACTTCTTTTTGTGCCGTCATAACTGTGCGCAGAAGGACCAATACCGAGATAAGGTTTACCCTGCCAATAGGCTGAATTGTTTTTAGAAAAATAATCAGGTTTACCAAAATTTGACAATTCATAATGGACAAAACCCGCTTTTTCTATAGTGTCGATTAAAAGGTAGAATTGTTCATTGGCTTGTTCATCATTTGGTGCTTGAATTTTGCCACTTTTGATGTGGTATTCTAAAGCTGTTTTGTGTTCAACTGTTAAGGCATAGCTCGAGATATGCGGAATATGAAAGGATAAAGCAGTTTCAATGTTTTGCAACCAACGGTCGTTTGATAGACCAGGTATGCCATAGATTAAATCAATACTGATATTGTTAAATAAAGATTTTGCATGTTCAAGGCAAAGTTTAGCTTCAAGGCTTTGGTGAGCACGGTTCATTAATTTTAGATCTTCATCAAAAAAGGATTGCACGCCAATGGAAAGTCGATTGACTGACAACGATTTTAGCATTTTTAATTTGTCAAAATCTAAATCGTCTGGATTGGCTTCAAGCGTTATTTCGGGAGATTTTGAAATTTTATAATGTTTATAGATAACATTTAAAATTTTATCCAATTGTTTTTGAGTCAATAAACTTGGTGTGCCACCCCCAAAATAGATGGTTTCAATGGTTGTATTTGATAAATCTGTTTTTCTTAATATTAACTCCTGTGCTAAAGCATCAACTAGTTGATCTTGGTTCGCTAAGGTTGTAGAAAAGTGAAAATCACAATAATGACAAGCTTGTTTGCAAAAAGGAATGTGGATATAAATGCCTGCCATTTTTCAGTTTTTTGTTTTCAATATCAATGTCAAAATTCAATTACAATATCAAAATTCAATTATAATTACAATTACAATATCAATATTCAATTACAATATCAAAATTCAATTACAATTACAATATAAATGTCAAATATCAATTACAATATAAATGTCAAAATTCAAAATCAATTTATTTTTTCTAATCTCATTAAAACATGCGGGATGTCATCTTCTAAATAGTGTTCTGATATAGATTTAAAGCCAAGACCTTCGTAAAATTTTAGCAAATATACCTGTGCAGAAATATCAATAATCAAAAAGCCTGCATTTTGCAAAAACTCAATAGCTTTTTTCATTAAATCAATCCCAATTTTTTTGTGGCGATACGGCTGTTTAACTATAACTCTGCCTATGGAAGCTTTTTCCATATAATCTTCTGGTTTAAACAAACGCGAGTAAGCAACAATTTCATCGTTTATTTTGCCTAATAAATGCCACGCTTTTTGATCTTTAAAATCAATGTCTTGATATGGGCATTCTTGCTCTACAATAAAAACCTCATTTCTTAAGGCGAGCAATTGGTAAAGTTCAATTTTAGAAAGATCCTCAAAAGTTTTGGTTTCAAACAGACACATTATTTAAGTTTTATCGAGCGCATCGTAGCCTCAAGTTCAAAAATTAAATCTCTTTTATTGGCTTGTGGATTATAACAAAAACCATCAGCAAACAATATGCGGTTGTTTTTTTTGTCGAGGATAGCAAAGTTAATAAACGGCCCAACCATAAAATCGTTTTTGAGCTCCCAAGTGCCTTTGGTTTCATAAGCAAATGCCTGACCAATTTTTGTTTCAAATAGATAAGGCGCATAGGCTTTGTCAACAACCATATAGGTGCCCTTAAGCGCACCTTCTACATATATACTGCTCAGAGAATCACGTTTTTTAACAATCTGTTCAATGCGTTTTTCTTGGTTGTCCAAATAATTGATAGGTGCTTCATACAAAAGAATATGTGTATGACCTTGCGGTGTTTCTTTCCTTAACCATAAAAAACCTGGTTCATCTTTGGCTGTTATATAGGCTTTAGAAATGTTCATGTTGATTTTGAATTTCTTTTCAAGAAATTGATCATCCTTGGTCGATTTGTTGATGCGTCGCTGGTTTTCTTTGATTTCAAAATCTTTTAAGGATTTGATAATTTTTTCTTTGTTTTTGAATAATTGCTCGTTGATTTCCAAAGGGCTTTTGCCAACAACATAAACAACCATTTGTGGTTTAGCATAAATATTTTCTTTAATGGACACATAGTTCGATTTGCCTTTTTGTACATTTACAATTAATCTGCCAGCAGTCACGAAGTCTTTAAAAATCGAGGGGTCATAATGTTTAAGGTTAAAGAGTGGTTCATCCATAGGTAAACCGTCAACCGGATAGGCAAAAGTTGCTTGTAACGAATCACCAACTTCTCCATTCCATAGTTTCTTGTCAACAACTAGTGTTAAATGATTGATTTTTCCGGAAGAATTTTTTAAATGAGAGGTGTTTTTTTCTGCAGGTTCTTGACAGGAAATCATCAATAATAGGCAGGTTAGGGAAAGCCATCTGGTCATAATTTACGCTATTTAATTTGCTTTATCTTGCAAATATAATGCCATTGCCTGATTAAATCAACATTTTTGATTATTAACATTTAAATTAAACTTGAAAAAATATTCTCGCAGAGGGGCAGAGGCGCAAAGATTTTGAGTGGTTTCGCACAGGTGTGAATAAGTTAAAAGAATGGCTTTGCGTCTTTGCGCCTTTTCGAGATACAAGTTTTATAGTTCTTTATTTTTAAAGAAATCCATGCCTCCTGATTAAAGCGAAAAGCAGTATTAGGCCCTTATAAAATCATTTAAAGCCTCTTGCATGGCTTCTGGATTTTCTAGCCAACTCATGTGACCTTCTGTTAAGGTAACTAATTTTACTTTTTTTAGTTTGCTTAATGCTTTAGTACTTTCATAAGGCAAAACGGGGTCTTTTTTACCTAAAATGACTAAAATGTCGTGGGTGCCTTGAGCCAATAAAAACGTTCGGTCTTTTCGGATTTTCATACCAGAAAGCGCTGCTATAACGCCTTGTTTTGGTATTGCTTGGGCTTCTATTTTTAATTTTTCTATAATTGCATTTAGCTTTTTTTGACTATTGGCTGAAAAGAGATTGGTGACAGCTACACCTATAAATAAAAGATGATTTTGTTTGACTGCCGCCACTGCGCGCTCACGGTTTACTTTTCGCTCTTCGCTGTCTTCGGCGGAGGTAGAATTTAGAAGCACCAATTGTTGAACCATTCTTGGTTTTTTTTCTAAAATGGCTAAGGCAATATATCCACCCATAGAATGACCAACCAGGTGAAACTTTTTAATGTCGAGATGATTAAGCAAAGACAAAATCATATCAGCCTGTTTTTCCATGCTGTGAATATAGCCAAGGCATGGCGTTTGCCCATGTCCCAATAAATCTATAGCGATGCACCGGTGTGTTTTTTGAAATGCTACCATGGTTTGTTGCCACATGTTTTTGTTTTCTAAAAAGCCGTGGAGAAAAACGATGACTTCACCTTGGCCTTGGTCTAGGTAGGAAATGTCTATTTTTTTAAAATTGAAGGTTGGCATAGCTAAGGATTTCAGACAGTAAATTTAGTGATAAATTTTGTAAACCTTAAACTCTTTAAACTTTTTAAACCTTAAACTTTCCTACCCCGTTCTAACTCGCCCCAAGTATCTCATCATAATCACTTTGAGTTGGTTGTAATTATTGATTTGCTCTAAAACTTGTGCAGTATTTTCTGGGTTTTCAGCTTGTAAATTGGCAACCTCGTTTTGAATGAGACGCGCAATCAAAAATTCTCTAAAAGTGGCAATCAGTTCTTGGGTGAGGTTGGCCAAAACTTCAGGATTATTTTTGTCTTTCACAAAAACTTGCTTTTTTTCTTCCCAACCATGTAGTTGATATTTTTCTTCCTGCATAATTATATCACTCACGATGCTCATTTTTTCTGGATCAAGTGAATGAATATAGGCCGTTTTGTCTAAATTGGCTTGGGTGTAGGCATTGATGAGCTCTTGATAAATTTCTTTAAAAACAACATTAGAAAACTCAATTTCATCATCTTGTAAACTCACGTATAATCGTTCATAAATGGCTTGTTGCACCTTGCGAGTTTCTTCTTTTTTGTTGCCAAAATCGTCCCAAACAAAAAAGATATCTGTAAACTCGGTCACAACATCGCCATAGAGCAATAAAGTTTGAATAATTTTATATTCCAATTGCGTCACCAAATCAGCCGAGTTGAGTGGTTTTTGCTGGTCTTTAATCACCTCAAAAGGGACGTCTTGCTGTGCTTCTTTATATTTTTTATCAGCTTCGCTAATTTCTTTTTTCCTCATTTGTTGCAAAGCACTAAACAACACATCTTCAGAAATATCCATTATTCTTGAACATTCTTTGATATAAATTTCTCGTTTAATTGGATCTGGTATTTTTGAAATGCTTTCAACCATGTCTCTAATAAGCTCTGCTTTTTTTATCGGGTCATTTTTTGCGTCACTAAAAAGTAGGGATGCTTTAAACTGAATAAAATCTTTGGCATTTTCATCCAAATAGCGCAATAATTCTTCATAGGGTGTTTTTTTAGCAAAACTATCAGGGTCTTCGCCGTCTGGAAAAGTACAGACTTTCACGTTCATTCCTGCTTCCAAAATCAGATCAATACCTCTTATTGAGGCGCGTAACCCTGCAGCATCACCGTCAAAAAGGACGGTCATGTTTTTGGTTAGCCGTTGCACCAATCTGATTTGATCTGGTGTTAAGGCCGTGCCACTAGAGGCAACAACGTTTTCAATACCCGCTTGATTAAACTGAATAACATCGGTGTAACCTTCAACCAAAAAACAATTGTCTTGCTTGGCTATGGCTGCTTTGGCGTGATAAATTCCATACAAAACCTTACTTTTATAATAAATATCGCTTTCTGGCGAATTAAGGTATTTTGCGGCTTTTTTTTCATTGTCCAAAATTCTTCCTCCAAAACCCATCACGCGGCCACTCATGCTTTGAATAGGAAACATCACGCGACCTTTAAATCGGTCAAAAGGTTTTTGGTCGCCAACAATGGTTAAGCCAGTTTTTTCAAGAAACTCTAGTTGATAGCCTTTGCCCAAGGCTTCAACTGTTAAGGCATCCCAAACTTCTGGCGAATAGCCCAATTTAAACTTCTTAATGGTCTCAGTCGAAAAACCTCTTTCTTTAAAATAACTTAAACCAATGGCCTTACCAACCTCTGTATTGTGCAAAGTTTTTTCAAAATAGTCGGCTGCAAATTCACTGACTACATATAAACTTTCCCGCTCGCTTGCTAATTGTTTTTCTTCCTGCGAATCTTCGGTTTCTTCTATTTCAATATTATATTTTTTGGCCAAGTGCCTAATGGCGTCTGGATAGGTAAAATGTTCATGCTCCATCAAAAAAGTTACGGCATTGCCACCTTTTCCAGAACTAAAATCTTTCCAAATTTGCTTCACGGGACTCACCATGAAAGAAGGTGATTTTTCACTTGAGAATGGACTCAAACCTTTAAGATTACTGCCAGCGCGTTTTAGCTGCACATAATCGCCAATGACCTCCTCTACCCGAGCGGCTTCAAAAACTTTATCAATCGTATTTTTGGTAATCACGAAAATCTTTTATTGATGATGAGGCACAAAGGTAAACAATTTTTAATTTTTTTTGGAGTGATTGGCTCGCTCTTTATCTATTAATTAATAAGATTTTATTGCAAAGGCGAAGAGATGCAAAGTTTCTCTCTTGGTTTTTGCGAGCAATAGTTAAATCTGTCAAATCTTTTAAATCTGTGCAAAAAATATTCTCTTCTATTAAACTACGCTTTCCAACGCATTTTAAAAAAACTGCTCCATAAAATACAAACCACCATAAAAGGATAAAACAGTAAGGAAGGCAACAAAAATTTAATTTTTTGACCAAATTGCTTAGCGAAATACATCAAAAAAAGCCCATCAATGAAGAGCTTGGCAGATACAAACCAAAAATCAAGAACAATAAGTCGCCAAACAAAAACAAGTGAAATCACCACAATTAATAAACTCAAATATTTGCCCCAAATCGAAGAATAAGCTTTGGCTTTAATTCCCCATCTTGCACGTTGGGCAATCAAATGTTTAAAACTATTGACCGCTTTGGTTCTTACAAAAAAGTCTGAATGGAATAAAAAACCCAAGCTTTCAGGTTTAACCGCAAAAATCTTTTGTAAAAGAAACACATCATCACCACTAGCCATTTGATTATTACCTGAATAACCGTCTACAGTTTTGAAAATAGTCTTGGTAAAAGCCATATTGGCGCCATTGCACATAAATGGTCTATTCAGCCCAAAACTACCAATAGTCGTTGCCTGCAAACTAACAAAATCCCAAGCTTGAAATGCAGAAAAGAAACCATGAGGTTTATTAATAAAAACTGATCCGCAAACCATTTGTTTTTCAGTGTTTTTCTGCAAATAGTTATTTAAGTTTTTTAACCACAGTGCATTGACCAAGCAATCTGCATCGGTGAGCACCAACCAGTCATGATTTGCATAGTCTACCGCTAAAGTAATAGCATCTTTTTTTGGTGATGCGGATATTCGTTTGTTTTTTATACTTCTTATAGGCAGTTGATAAGTAGAAAAGTCGAAAACTTCATCAGAGCCGTCATCCATCATCAAAATCTCAAAATTTTCTTTTGGATAATCTAATTTTTCAAAGGTAAGCAGAAGTTGAGGTAAATTTTCCTTTTCATTTCTATAAACAACAACAATACTGAAATTTTTATATGAAGAAAATGTTTGGCTTTTTTGAGGCTTAATATTAATAATGCCAATGAATAACAAGATGAGGGTTATCAAATACAACCCTAAAAGTATATAAAATAGGGCTACCATGTCAATTTAATTTTTAACCAAAAAATCATGCCAATTAGCGCAGGTATTAACATGTTAAATAGCCACATCATCAAAGCAGTTTCTAGTACAAAAGTTGGATGAATGCCAATTTTATTAAATACATAAATGCCTACACTTCCCTTAATTAAGACATCAAAAAAGTGCAGTGTTGGCACTAAAGAACTAAATAAATACATTAAGGTAATACCAAAATATATAGAAAAATAATCAACTTTTACATCCAAAAATGTCATAAACAACAAAAACTGAAAAGAAAAAATAAGATATTTAATCAAAGATAAAATAATCACATGGATAGCCAATTGCTTGGAGATAAACTTTGTTTTTTTTAAGAGAAACAGCAACTTTGAAGGTAGCTTTTTTGAATAAAACAAAACAGATAGTACTACGCCACCAAATAATAGCGCGCTTGCTAAAAAATAGTAACCAAAAAATAGGCAACCCATAAAGCCAAAGCATAAGGTAGCAAAAAATTGCGACATGCCATGCAGACTTTGAAAAAAGACAACTTTTTTCCAGTCATTTTTTTTATAAAACAGTATTTTTAAACCATATTCGCCCATTCTGTTAGGCGTTATTAATGACAAAACAAAACTTGATAGGGACTGCTTAAGCGCTTCATAAAAACTTACTTTTTTTATTTGGTTTACTAACAATTCCCATTTTTTAATATCTATAAACCAATTCGCCACACTAAATAGAAACATGATGCCAAACAACCAAATGGGATAAGAGCCTTTAAAAATCAAGGCAAAACTGTTCGCATTTATTTGATTTATAATCATATAAAGAGCAAACAGCAAGATAAAAATCTTTATTGAAACAAAAATAATTTTGCTAATTGACAGGTTCAAAGGCTAGAAATTTGCGACCAAAAAATCAAAAAATATAATAGTCAAAGAAAAGAAATAATTTTGAAAAACAAATGTCCACACTAATTTTGCTTTTTAAACGTTTTTATAAAGTTGTTAATCAAATAAAATGTTTACAAATTATCATAAAAAAGTCATTAGTTTTTTTATCTTTGCACGCTATTTTACAAACATGAGGTTTATTTTACTTTTTGTTTTTATCGGAATGTCAAGTATGATACAATCACAAATTAATGAAATTGGGGTTTTTGCTGGAGGTAGCAATATCATGAGTGACGTTGGTGATGATACTTATCTTAATCCTAGCCAATTGGCTTATGGTCTTATTTATAAATGGAACAGAAGCACGAGACATAGTTATCGTTTGAGTGTGAAAAGATCTATGCTTGAAGCAGATGATAAACAATCGTCAATTAGTGGTAGAAACCTTAGAAATTTTAAATTTGAAAACAATATAACAGAAATATCTGTCGGTTTTGAGTTTAATTTTTTTGATTTTGATTTACATGATTTTGAGTATAATACAACCCCCTATATTTTCACGGGAATCAATTATATTTTTTACGATGAAATCTATCATACGGCCTCTGGTTATAGAATAGACAAACAAACTTCTGCTTTATCTATACCCTTTGTATTAGGCATTAAATCTAGGTTAGCGTCTAGATTTATCATTGGGGCTGAAATAGGTGCTCGTTATAGTTTAACAGATAATTTAGATGGCTCAAATCCTGTTGATGATCGCTTAGCTCGCTACAGATTTGGTAATTTAAATAGTAATGATTGGTATATGTTTATGGGTTTAACCTTGACTTACACGTTCGGTAGAAACCCATGTTTTTGTCCTTATTAAGAATTAATGAACACTTTAGATACCTTAGATAAAGCAAAATTACCCATTCATTTGGCTATCATTATGGATGGTAATGGCAGATGGGCCAAAAAGCAAGGATTGCTCCGAATAATAGGCCATGAAAATGGTGCAAAATCAGTCAATGACCTTGTTGAAAATTGCGCCAAGGTTGGTATTGATTACTTAACTTTATATGCTTTTTCTACAGAAAACTGGAACAGACCCCAACTTGAAGTTGACAAATTAATGAGTCTTTTGGTTTCATCTTTAAAAAAAGAAGAAAAAAGACTGCATAAAAATAACATCCGATTAAACGCCATTGGTAATCTTAATCTTTTGCCAAAAAAAGTTTTAGATGACCTAAACAAGGTTATTGATAAAACAAAAGAAAATAGTCACATGACCCTTACTGTTGCTTTGAGTTATGGCGCAAAGGAAGAAATAGTTAGGGCTGTTAAAAATATTGTAAATAAAGTTAAAAATAACATAATAGCCGAAGATGCTATTGACGAATTGATAATTAATGAACATCTTTACACCCACAATTTGCCTGATGTCGATTTATTAATCAGAACAAGTGGTGAACATAGGATAAGTAATTTTTTGTTATGGCAAAGTGCTTATGCAGAATTTTATTTTACTGATGTCTTGTGGCCAGATTTTAGGGAACAACATTTAGTTGAAGCATTACAAAATTATCAAAACAGGGAACGTCGATTCGGAAAAACCAGTGAACAATTATAAAATGAAGAAAATATATTTTTTATACTCTTTTTTAATCCTATCAAGCTTTGCAATAGGTCAAATTAACCCAAATTTTAGCGCAGGTAGCCAATATGTAATTGGAGGCATTGAGGTGGTAGGCGATTACAATTTTAATCCACAAACCATTATTACTTATACTGGTTTGGAAAAAGGGCAGCGTATAATCATTCCCGGTGAAGATATTTCAAATGCAATTAAAAAATTGGGGAACCTTAATTTGTTTGACGACATTGATTTTTTTGAAGCAGAAACTAGAGGGGACACTATCTTTTTAGAGATAAATATCAAAGAATTGCCAAAACTATCAGAGGTAAAAATAACAGGTTTAAAAAAAGGTAAACGAGAGAGTCTAATCACTGATAATAAGTTAACCAAAGGCAAAGTTGTTAATGAAAATTTAATTACGACCACTAGAAATGCTATTATTGATAAATTCAGAAAAGATGGATTCTATAACACCAAGGTTGCGATTCAAACTTTTGCAGATACCACTGGGGCCAATTTGGTTAAAATGAAAATTGATGTCAACAGAGGGGAGAAGGTCAAAATCTCAAAAATTGAAATTGAAGGCAATGATAAGTTGAGTGACTTTAAACTTAAAAGAGCCATGAAAAACACTAAACAAGAGTTTTTTGGGCGCCTTTGGAAAGGTTCAAAATATATTAAAAGCGATTATAAAGATGATTTAGTTTCTCTTGTTGATAAATACAAAGAAAAAGGTTATAGAGATGCCAGAATTCTTTATGATTCAGTTATTTTTGATAAGGATAAAGAAAAGATAAAGATCAAATTAAAAATAGAAGAAGGCAAGCAATATTACTTTGGAAATATTAAGTTTCTTGGTAATTCCGTTTATAGTGACGAAATGTTAAATAGATATCTGGGCATAAAAAAAGGGGATATTTATAATGGGGTTTTATTAGACAAAAGGATAAAAGATGAGAAATCACAAGACGCACAAGATATTGCTACCCTTTATCAAAATAGTGGTTATCTTTTTTCAAACATCAACCCTGTTGAGGTAAAAACGGCCAATGACACTATAGATTTTGAGATTAGAATTAGTGAAGGACCATTAGTTTATTTTAATAAAATTAGTGTTTCTGGCAATGACAAAACCTATGACCATGTTATTTATCGAGAATTAAGAACTAAGCCAGGACAAGTTTATAGTAAAGATGATGTGATTAGAACCATTCGTGAGATTGGACAATTAGGTTTCTTTGATGCCCAAGCCATCAATCCAAACATTAAAAATCCTGACCCTACGGCCGGTACGGTTGATGTTGAATATGAATTAGTAGAAAAAGGTGCCAGCCAAATTGAGCTTCAAGGTGGCTATGGCGGTGGAGGTTTTATTGGGACTTTAGGTTTGTCCTTCAATAATTTCTCCTTGAGTAATATTTTCAATAGAAAAGCCTACAAGCCTTTACCTATGGGCGAAGGGCAGCGGATGTCATTAAGATTGCAAGCCAGCCCCTTCTTTCAAACCTATAGTTTAAATTTCGTTGAGCCTTGGCTAGGAGGCAAAAAGCCGATTCAATTTTCTACCTCCCTTTCCTTTAGTCAACAGTTTTTGAGCAATTTTAACGGTGGAGGTGCAGGAGTTGGTGGTTTTGGCGGTGGTTTTGGCGGTGGTTTTGGTGGTGATGTTGGAAACAATTCCTTGGTTGACCCAAATAGCTATTTTAATATTATTTCCCTAAATCTGGGCATAGGTAAAAGACTTGAAAGACCAGATGATTACTTTATGTTGTCACATGCCTTGGCTTATCAATATTATGATTTAAACAACTACAACACAGGTTTGTTTACCTTTGGTGATGGAGAATCACATAATATCAATTATACCATTTCATTAACCAGAAATAATAAAGGGATTAACCCAATATATCCAACAAGTGGCGCTGAATTTCGCGTGTTAGCCAGATTTACACCACCTTATTCTTTGTTTAACAAGACGGATTATAAAGCGCTAGAATCTCAAGACGAATACAAGCAACGGTCTACTGGACCTATTATTTTTGACAACATACAATATCCTACTGGTACTTTCCTAAACAGTCAGGGTCTACCAAATTTGGTTAATGGTGTGCCGTCATCGCTAGGTGCTGCTGTCAATCAAGGTAAAATTGACCAAAAGAAATTTAACTTTTTAGAATATTATAAATTTAAATTTGGTGGAGATTTCTTCACAACGTTGGCAGGGAAGACTACAGACAAAGCTTTAGTTTTAAGATTGAACGGGGAATTTGGTTTTATGGGTGCATATAATCCTGATCGCGGAAATATTCCTTTTGAAAGGTTCTTTGTTGGGGGTGATGGTTTAGCTAATTTTGTAATGGACGGTAGAGAGATTATTCAGCTGAGAGGTTATGAAAATAATGCGTTGACACCTTTTACAACGAACCCTCAAACAGGAGCAACCACAAGAGATGGTGGTACAATTTATAATAAAGTTACCTTGGAGCTTCGTTATCCAATTACTTTAAAAGGTCAAGCCCAAATTTTTGCTCTAGGCTTTTTAGAGGCAGGTAGCGCATGGAATGATGTTAAATTATATAACCCTTTTAAAATGCAACGTTCTGCAGGTTTTGGATTACGTGTTTTTATGCCTGCCTTTGGTTTGTTAGGGATTGATTTTGGTCACGGTTTTGATCCTTCATTTAATGATCCTACAAGAAAAAGTGGTTGGCAAACACATTTTATTATAGGACAACAATTTTAATTAAAAAATTAAGTTATATATTTACCTCCAATTTTTGAGGATATGAAATGAATTTAAATATGAGAAAATTTTTTTTTATTGCCATTTTACTTTTTGTAAACTATAATGTGTTAGGGCAGGCCAAAGGCACGCGCATTGGCTATATAGATATGGAATATATTTTAGGCAAATTGCCTAACTATCAAGAAACTTTAAATAGTTTGGAGCAAAAAGCTAGTGAGTGGAAAGGCGAGATAGACAAGAAAAATGCAGATATCAAAATACTTAAAGACGCATTAAATACCGAAAGAGTTTTATTAACTAAAGATTTAGTAGCTGAGCGCGAAGAAGAAATTAAATTTTTGGAAGACGAGTTGGTAGACTATCAACAAAAAAGATTTGGGCCAGAAGGCGATTTAATTGTTATGAGATCTTCATTGGTTAAACCAGTGCAAGATATGGTTTTTAATATTGTTCAGGATGTTGCTGATAAAAGAGGTTATGATTTCATATTAGATAAATCCTCAGATTTAACTGTTTTATTTGCGAAAAAGAACTTAGATTTAAGTGATTATGTTGTTAGAGCCATTAACCGTTCGTTGAAAGGTGAAAAGCTATCTAAAAAAGAATTAGAAAAAATTGAAAAAGAAGAAGAAGATAAGTTGAAGGTGAAATCTCCTCAGCAAGAAGAACGTGAAAAGCGATTAGAAGAAAAGCGCGCTGAAAGGCAAAAAATGATTGATGATCGAAATGCAGCAAAAGAAGCGAAAAAAGCTGAACTTGAGGCCAAACGCAATAAAACTGGTTCTTCACCCGCAGCGAAAGTAAAAGAACCGCAAGTTGATGAAAATAGCGAAACCAATGCCGAACGTTTAAAGCGCGAAAATGAAGAAAAAAAGGCATTGAAAAAGCAAGAAATTGAAGATAAAAAACGTGAAGCGGCAGAAAAGCGTCAACAGCTTATCGATGATAGAAATAAAGCTAAAGAAGACAAAGCAAAAAGCACACCTAAAACGCTTGTTAATGATTCAAATACGCCAAAAGAAACACCTAAATCAACTTCTGGCACGAATTTTGAAAATGGGAATACAAATACCGAAGCTTCACCTGATACGCCGTCTGAAACGCCGCTAGAACGCAAAAAGCGGGAGAATGCAGAACGTTTAGAATTAAGAAAGCAAGATATAGAAAGACGTAAGCAAGAAGCTAAAGAAAAGCGTGAAGCAGCGGCTTTAAAAGCAAAAGAGAACAAGAAAACCAATTAAATAACAATTAACAATTATAAATTTTAGAATCAAATGAGAAAATTAAATGTAATTATTGCCTTTGTAGTATTAGTTTTAGGAGCAGTAAATACTGTAAATGCACAAGCTAAAGTAGCGCATGTAGATACACAAGAAATCATGGCTAAATACCCAGCAATGATAGATGCGCAAAAACAATTTGAGCAAGTTAGTAAAACGTACCAAAAAGAATTGCAAGACATGGTAGCGGCTTTAGAAGCCAAAGCGAAGCTATATGATCAAGAAGCAGAAGGCCAAACTGAAGCCATCAATGAAACACGTGTAAAAGAAGTTCAAGGCATGGAGAAAAGCATCCGTGATTATCAAACCAATGCTAGCAAAGAATTAGAAGAAAAACAAAAGAAAATGGTAGAACCACTTTATGAAAAAGTTAAAGCAGCTATTTCAAAAGTTGGTAAGGCAAAAGGTTTTCAGTATATTTTAGATGCAGGTGCTCTTTTGTTAGCTGATGGTCCAGATTTAACTGGTGATGTTAAGAAAGAATTAGGTTTCTAATTTAGTTTTATAGAATTATTTAAAAAGCTGGCTTATTTAAGTCAGCTTTTTTTATTTTTGTAGCCATGATAAATACAAATCCTATTGGTGTTTTTGATTCTGGTATAGGCGGGACCTCTATTTGGCGAGAAATTCACAACATTTTACCAAATGAAAACACGGTCTATTTGGCCGATAGTAAAAACGCCCCTTATGGTGAAAAATCAGTAGATGAGATTATTGCCTTGAGCATAAAGAATACTGAAAAATTACTTGATTTTAATTCAAAAATCATAGTGGTTGCTTGTAATACAGCCACTACTAATGCTATTAAAATACTGCGAGAAAAATATGATGTACCTTTTATTGGTATTGAGCCAGCGATAAAACCAGCTGCTTTACAATCAGTGTCAAAGGTGATAGGCGTTTTAGCTACCAAAGGCACTTTAACGAGTGCGCTTTTTCATGAAACTACCTTAAAATTTCATGAGGTTAAAATTGTTGAGCAGATTGGCTATGGTTTAGTACCCTTAATAGAAAATGGTGACATTGAAACGGATCAAATGCGTGAGTTATTAAAAAAGTATCTTGAACCCATGATGGCGCAAAACATTGACCACCTTGTGTTAGGTTGTAGCCATTATCCTTATCTTATTAATGAATTAAAGAAAATATTACCTGCTGATGTGAAGATTATCGATTCAGGTTTTGCTGTTGCAAAGCAAACAGCGCATGTTTTAGAGAAGTTTAATTTGTTGAATAAATCAAAGCGTTCTAAGCAAGTTTTTTATACAAATATTAATTCAAACATTCTGAAAACCTTTGTCCCTAGCTTTGAAGTTCAGCAGTTGGATTTTTAAACTGGATGATTGTTTGTCCAATTTTTTATCAATAGCCCACAAAAGTTATTGTAAAGCGGTTTACTTAATGACCAAATTCATCAGCCATTGCGCAAACCGCCTAATAACAAATAAGTTAATTTTTTAAATCATAACGATCAGCATCCATTAATTTTGTCCACGCATGGATAAAGTCATGCACAAATTTTTCTTTATTGTCGTCTTGTGCATAAAATTCTGAGTAAGCGCGTAAAATTGAATTAGAGCCAAAAATTAAATCAACACGTGTAGCCGTCCACTTTGTTGCGCCTGATTTTCTATCAACTACATGGTAAAGGTTGTCATCAACTGGTTGCCATTTGTAGTTCATGTCAGTTAGGTTCACAAAAAAATCATTGGTCAATACACCTACTTTGTCAGTAAAAACCCCATGGTTAGTATTGCCGTGGTTTGTTCCTAAAACACGCATACCGCCTATTAAAACCGTCATTTCAGAGGCTGTTAATCCCATGAGGTGCGTTCGGTCTAAGAGTAATTCTTCAGCTTTTGAAGCATAATTTTTCTTCAGCCAGTTTCTATAACCGTCATAAATTGGTTCTAAATGTTGAAATGAATCAATATCCGTCATTTCTTGTAATGCATCTCCTCTACCTGGATGAAAAGGAACTTTAACATTATAACCAGCATCCTTGGCGGCTTTTTCAATAGCTGCACTTCCACCTAATACAATCAAATCAGCCATACTTACTTTTTTGTTGTAACTCGAAAGAATTTCTGACAGCTTTTGCAGTACTTTTTTCAGTTTTACTGGCTCGTTTCCTTCCCAATCTATTTGTGGAGCTAAACGAATTCTTGCGCCATTTGCTCCGCCTCTATAATCAGTGAAACGAAAAGTTCTTGCACTGTCCCATGCGGTTGTAATAAGTTCTGATTGTGATAAACCGCTAGTGAGTAATATGGTTTTTAATTCTTCAATTTCCGAATCCGTAAGTGTATAATTAACTTGAGGAATTGGGTCTTGCCAGATTAGGTCTTCTGTAGGTGCATCAGCACCAAGATAACGGTTTTTTGGCCCCAGATCTCTATGCGTTAGTTTAAACCAAGCTCTTGCAAAGGTATCTTCAAAGTATTTAGGGTCTTGGTAAAAACGTTCAGAAATTTTACGATACTCAGGATCCATCTTCATCGCCATGTCGGCATCAGTCATAATAGGATTTCTGCGTACGCCAGGCAAATGTGCATCAAAAGGTTTATCTTCTTCTTTAATGTTTATTGGTTCCCATTGCCATGCACCTGCTGGACTTTTCTTTAATTCCCAATCATAATTCAGTAATAGATAAAAATACGTGTGATTCCATCTGTCAGGGGTAGTTGTCCATGCGCCCTCAAGACCGCTGGTCACCGCTTCCAATCCATGTCCTTTTCCTTGAGGATTTGCCCAGCCAAAACCTTGCTCATGAATGTCTCCGCCTTCAGGACTTTCTCCAAGTTTTGAAGCATCGCCATTCCCATGTGCTTTACCAACTGTATGTCCGCCCGCTGCAAGTGCAACTGTTTCTTCATCGTTCATAGCCATTCTTTTGAAAGTCGAACGAACATCGTGTGCTGTTTTTAATGGGTCGGGCTTACCATCAACGCCTTCAGGATTTACATAAATTAAACCCATTTGCACAGCAGCTAATGGATTTTCGAGCGATTCACTATTTCCGTTTTCAGCATACCTTGATTTACCAAGCCATTCTTTTTCAACACCCCAATTAATGTCTTTTTCAGGATGCCAAATGTCCTCACGACCGCCTGCAAAGCCAAATGTTTTGAAACCCATAGATTCATAGGCCATGTTGCCTGCAAGAATAAATAAATCGGCCCAAGATAATTTATTACCATATTTTTTCTTGATAGGCCACAGTAATCGTCGCGCTTTGTCTAAGTTAGTGTTGTCTGGCCAGCTGTTTAGTGGGGCAAAACGTAGATTGCCTGTATTTGCGCCTCCTCGTCCATCAGCAACTCTGTATGTGCCTGCTGCATGCCAAGCCATACGAATCATTAAACCACCATAATGGCCCCAATCGGCTGGCCACCAGTCTTGACTTTCAGTCATCAATTTCTTTAAGTCTGTTTTCGCGGCCTCTAAATCAAGGCTTTCAAATGCTTCCTTATAGTTAAAATTGGCATCTGTTGGTTTGGTTTTTTCATCATGTTGATGCAAAATATCGAGATTTAAAGTTTTTGGCCACCAATCTGTTACCGTATTCTGCACTTCTGTGTTGCCTCCATGATTAAAGGGACATTTTCCTTTTGCTGCTTCCATTTGATTTATATTTAAGTTTTTAAATTATTTGTTATTTTGACGATAATTATTACAACATTCAGGTGATTTTTAATTTAAACAGCGTTTAATAAATAAGGATACTGCTTCGTCGATTGAAAATTTTTATCCGCTAAAGTTATAAAACAACTATTAAGTTGACAATAATTTTCTATCGCAAAGATATATAAACATAAAAAGTAATACAATTAAAATTTATGATATTTATTTATGAAATGATAAGGTTTAATTATGGAATTAGTTTATTAGACAAATCTCGTTTAAATCTTAAAAACATTTAACACCTTTTGAAAATTTGCGAAATGGCACTAATAAATCAGGCATTCTGCTTAAAATATAATTCAGAAGCGCCTTGCCCATACTTTTGGTAATTGGCTTCTTGATAGACTATTTGTGGATATTTTTTATAAAGAAATTCAAGCTCAGATTTTAGGACGCCTTCGCCCACACCATGTATCAATACTATTTTCTGAATTTTTTTATTGATAGCAAATTCTATATGTCTTTTAGCGGTTTCCAATTGTAGCTCAAGAATATCAAAATTACTCATACCTTTAAAGCTAGCCACTAATTTTTCTATATGTAAATCAAAGGCTACTTCGGGTATGTTCTTATCTATTTTAAAAACAGACTTAGGTTTCTGCTCCAAATGTTTTCCTTTAAATAGATGCTGGTTTTGCATCAATTCATTTGGTTTCAAAACCTGTTGGTTTAACGCAACCAATTCGCTGGCTTGATATTTTAGGACAAAGCCATCGGTAGTTTCAACAGCAATGGTTTTATCATCAATGTCAATGATAATGCCTTCAACCACATCATCTAAAACGGCTACTTTTTGCCCTATCTCAAAGTTTTTCATCTGTTTTATCATGTTTACTAGGCAATTTTTTCAAAAGTTTCATAATGGTATACATCGCATAAAAGAATGCAACACCTTTGACCCAAAAAGGAAAAGGTAAGCCTTCTTTCGGATAAATTAAAATCCCAATAGAAATAATTATTAAAATATATTGTAAAGTCTTCATCTTACTGATTGCCTAAAATTATAGGTAAACCATCTTTGCCCGAACCAACAACCACCACTTTTGCATTTTGAGATTTCGATAATTCTAAAGTGGCTTCTATTCCTTTTTCTTGAAGAATTTTATCAGTTAAAGAAGCACTTAAAATACTATTGGCTTTGGCTTTTCCTTCAGCCTCAATGCGTTGTCTTTCAGCTTCTTTCTTAGCGGTTTCAAGTCTAAATTCATACTCCAAAGTAGCTTGCTCTTGCTTTAGCTTGGCTTCAATGGCTTGTTTGATGGTTTGTGGCAGCGTGACGTCTCGCACCAAAACTTCATTGAGCTGAATAAATTGATTGCTCAATATTTTCTTTGTTTCGCTAAAAATTTCATCCTGAATAACATCTCTCTTAGAAGAATACAATTGTTCTGGCGTATATCTACCCACCACACTTCTCGTAGCAGAGCGCAAGGCAGGTTTAATGACGCGGCCAATATAATCTTCGCCTTTTTCTTGGTGAAGTTTGCCTGTATTTTTATACTCAGGATGAAACCAAGCGGTTGCATCAAGTTTAATTTCAAGACCATTTGACGACAAAACTTGCATGCTTTCAGAAATTTCTTGCTGACGAGTTTCATAGATTGTTACTCTATTCCATGGTGCTACCACGTGAAAACCCTCACCTAATGGTGGCTTATTGATGACCACACCTTCGTCAAAGGTTTTATATAAAACCCCCGCATGTCCTGAAGGTACAGTAACAGTAGATTTAAAAAGCATAATGATTAAAAAAACCGCCCCAATAATTAATGGAATAGATTTAAAATTAAATTCTCTTTTTGGTATCATGTTTATTTATTTTTTAGTTGTTATTGTTAATATTTATTTCGGCGTTACCTCGTCTAAAACAATTTTACTTAAAAAGATAAATTATTACTTGACGAGGTCGAGTTTATACAGTCATTTATCGTCTGTGCTTTTCGCTCCAATCTTTTTTTCAAAAAAGGATTTCCACTGCAATCCCTAACGCAGGCATCTGCATAAATGAGAGACCTTAATTTATCTACCGAATTAGTCTGCTATATCTAGCTTTTGTAACACTTCCATAAAATAATCATGCATCACTTGTCGATAATCTAAATGTGTAACGATGCGTAATTTCCCTTTCCCAAGTGAGCTAATCAATATATTTCTTTCTTTGAGTTTTGCAATAAATTTATCTTGATCTAAGTTCGGTTTTAAAGCAAAAATCACAATGTTTGTTTCCACAGGTTCAACTTGAGCAATCCAAGATTTAGTTGCTAAAATATCCCCGATTTCTTTTGCCCGTTGGTGGTCTTTGGCCAACTTGCTGATGTTGTTTTCTAAAGCGTAGATACCTGCTGCAGCCAAATAGCCTGCTTGCCGCATGCCACCACCCAATGTTTTTCTAACACGCAAAGCTTTGTCGATATTTTTCTTAGAAGATACCAAAACAGAACCAACTGGCGCGCCCAAACCTTTAGATAAACAAACAGAAATTGTGTCAAACAACAGACCAAAATCTTCAGGTTTTTGTTGCTTAGCCACTAAAGCATTCCACAACCTTGCACCATCAAGATGAAAAGACAACTGGTGTTTTAAGCACACTTCTTTTATCTTTTCAAGCTCACTTAATTCGTAACAAGCACCACCGCCTCGGTTTGTTGTATTTTCTATGCAAACCAAAGTTGTTAATGGTGAATGATAAAAATCTGGCGGATTGATGGCTTCTTCAACCAAAGTGGCATTAATTCTGCCTTTGTGACCAGCAACTAATCTGCAAGAAACGCCACTGTTAAAAGGTACGCCACCTCCTTCATAATGATAAATATGAGAATTTTCATCGGCTATCAATTGATCACCAGGCTGAGTCAAAAGTTTAATAGCTGTTTGGTTGGCCATCGTGCCAGACGGAAAAAACAAAGCCGCTTCCATACCAAAGATATCGGCTACAAATTGCTCCAAGGCATTGACAGTAGGGTCTTGCTTAAACACATCGTCGCCAACCTTAGCTTTAAACATGGCTTCAAGCATTTGAGCAGATGGGCGCGTGACGGTGTCGCTAATTAAATTTATTTCCATAGTATGCAAAAATACAAAATATTTTGTTTTTTAACCGTTGCATCATTTATTTCAAATCTTTTGAAAACAAACGCTAGTCAAAATTCTTTTTATAACTTTGCGCAAAACGATAATTTCTAAATGTTTTTAAAACAACTAATGCCTATTCACTGGCAGGTTTACTTAGCTGAAGTAATCAATGAACCATTTTTTAAAGAGCTTTCAGCCTTTGTTGAAAACGCGTATCAAAATGAAACTTGCTATCCATTAAAAGAAAACATTTTCAAAATTTTTGATTTACTCAAATTAAATGAGATTAAAGTTGTAATTATAGGACAAGACCCTTATCATGGTCCTGGCCAAGCGCACGGATTAAGTTTTTCTGTGCCAAGTGACATAAAATTGCCGCCATCTTTACTTAATATTTATAAAGAAATGTCTAAAAGTAGTGGGCAAATGATACCTTATTCTGGCGATTTGCATTATTTAGCCATCCAAGGTGTGTTTTTATTAAACGCCATCCTGACGGTAGAAGAAGGTAAGCCGGGAAGCCACCAAAATAAAGGCTGGGAAATTTTTACAAATGAGGTAATTAGCCAGATTTCTACTCAAAATGATCAGGTTGTTTTTTTATTGTGGGGAAATTTTGCACAAAAAAAATCGAAATGGATTGATGCCAAAAGACACCTTATTTTAACTGCTGGACATCCATCACCGATGAGTGCCAACCAAGGAAAATGGTTTGGAAATAATCATTTTGAATTGACCAATGCTTATTTGATTAAGCACAAAAAAAACCCGATTAAATGGTTAATGGATATTTTTTAACTAAATATTTTCTAATGCAATAATATTTTTTGCGATATTTGCCGAAATCTCTCATATTATGATTAAATTTTTTACATTTTTGGCTTCTTTTGTGTTTTTTGCAAATTTTCAAGCGCAAGAAACAGAATCATTTTTACCAAAGGGTTTAACACAGGAAGAAAAAAGTTTAATCAAAGATTATAGCTTTGTTTCTAATTTAAGAACACCACCACCAACTTACAGTGTTAGAACAAAAGCGGAGTGGGAGGAAATCGAATATTTGGTTTTAAGTTGGAGAAGTTATCCTAACGTTTTGCGTCAAATAGTTGCTGCGGCCGTTAATGAATGCAAAGTTTTAATTGCAACCGACAATCCAACAAGTGTTAGTAGTTTTTTAACGCAAGGCGGCATTTCACTAACAAATGTAGAATTCATCAGTACGCAAACCAATTCAGTTTGGATTAGAGATTTTGGCGGTAATACTGCCTATAGAGATGGTGTAGGGGATCGCGTTTTGGTTGATTGGACCTACAACAGACCTCGTCCGCTAGACAATGCTTTACCCTCTCTTCATGCTACGCATGTTAATTCCCCGATTTTTATCACGCAAACAAGTCCAAATGACTTGGTACATACAGGTGGTAATTATATGTCAGATGGCATGGGTACCGCTTTTTCTTCAAAATTAATTTTACAAGAAAATCAAGCGGGTAATCCGTATGGTGTTTCAACAAAATCTGAGGCGCAAATCAACACAATCATGCAAAATTATATGGGCATTAATCGCTATATCAAAATGGATCAATTGCCTTTTGATGGCATCAACCATATCGATATGCACATGAAATTGCTTGATGAAGAAACGCTTTTAGTGAGCAGATACCCTGAAGGTGTAGCAGATGGTCCGCAGATAACAGAAAATATCAATTATGTTTTAAGTAATTTTAATTCTTATTTTAACACACCCTACATTATCAAATGGATAGATGCTCCACCTAGTCCTACTGGCAATCATCCAGACAATGGAGCTTCCTATAGAACTTTCACAAATGCCGTATTTATAAACAAAACGGTTATCGTACCTACTTATAGACCAGAAGTTGATGGGCCTGCTTTAGCACAATATCAACAAATGCTTCCTGGTTATAATATTGTAGGTATAGATGTTGACAATAGTCCTGAAAATGTTATTGCAGCTAGTGGGGCCATTCACTGTATTACGCATACAATCGGCGTCAATAATCCTCTTCAAATTGTTCATCAATCCGTTAAGACAGTAAATGCTGTAGTAAACATACCGATTAATGCACTAATTAGACATCGCACGGGTATTGCGCAAGCCAAAGTTTTTTGGCGAGTTGAGGGCACAACAACTTTTAATGAAGTGAGCATGACCGCTAGTTCTAATGACCAATGGCAAGCCTTTTTGAATATACCACAAAACGCGCTTAAAATTCAATATTATATTTGGGCCCAGGCCAATTCTGGCAAAATACAGCTAAGACCATTGGTGGCGCCACAAGGTTTTTGGACTTTTGAAGTATCAGCTTTGGCATCAGAAACTTTTGACTTGAGTCAATTTTCTGGGCCTTTCCCAAACCCTGCTACAGACTATGTTTCATTTAATTTACCTACTACCAGTTCGCCAATACAACTGACGATAACTGATATTAGCGGTAGAAGTTTGTTTTCTAAAGATTTGATGATAGTTGACAATCAACTGCAAATAAATCTAGAAAAAACATGGTCTGGTGTATTGTTTTTTAATTTTAGCGGGCCATTTGGAAAAATTACCAAAAAATTAATTAAGAAATAATTTTATTATCCAAAAAGTTTTATCTTGTGCCAAATTTTAATCAAGGATTATGGCTGATAAAGTACCATTTGAGATAGAAGTGCCTATACACGCTTCACCAGAATTGTTATATTCTTATATTTCAACCTCATCAGGGCTTTCTGAATGGTTTGCAGATAATGTAACATCTAGAGGAGATTTATTTAATTTTAGTTGGGATGCAGAAGAACAAACTGCCAAAATCATTACAAAAAAGACCAATGAAAGGATTAAATTTAGATGGCTTGACCAAGACAACAAAGACACAGATAATCATTTAGAAATAAAGATTTTAGAAGATGAATTGACCAAAGACGTTTCTCTATATATTTCTGATTTTGTTTATGAAGAAGATTTTGAAGATGCCAAAATGTTATACACGAATTTAATCAATGACCTCAAACACGTCATTGGGGCTGTTTAATTCTTTTTAAAATGATTAATTTTAATGGGCAAATAGGCCATTCTGAAATTGCTCAAAACAGAGGGTTCTTATATGCGGATGGTGTCTTTGAATCAATGAAAATTGTTGAGGGGAAAATTTTGTTTTTTGAAGATCATTATTTTCGACTCATGGCAAGTATGCGGATTATGCGCATGAAAATACCAATGAATTTTACACAATCATTTATTGCAGCAGAAATAGTTAAGTGCTTTCAAAGCTCGGGTAATACCGGTAGCTGCAGAATTACAGTTTATAGAAATGACGGAGGCAAATATTTCCCTCATACAAACGAGATCAGCTATTTAATTTCTTTTCAGCAACATGATAATAAATGTTATGTAATCAATGACACGCTAAATATTGTTGATTTATATAACGATTTTCATATTTCTGCGCAATTGCTTTCAAATATAAAAACGACAGCCAGAAATATCAACGTTTTGGCTAGTATTTATGCCAATGAAAATGATTTTGACAATGTCATTTTATTAAATGAAAAAAAGGAAGTTGTTGAATTTTATAATGGAAACTTGTATTTAGTTTTTGGACAAACGGTCGTAACGCCACCCTTATCTTCAGGTTGTATAAATGGTATAATTAGGCAACAAATTATAAAAATTTTATCTCATAGCCCAACTTATCAAATCATAGAAAGACCAATTTCAACTTTTGAAATTCAGCAAGCAGATGAACTCTTTTTAACGAATATAAACGCAGGTGTATTACCTGTTAAACAATATAGAAAGAAACTCTTCCAAACACAAGTTGCTTTTGATTTGTTGAAAGAACTGAACCATATTTGTTCATAAATAGCAGGTTTAACAAATAGTTGGGAAATAAAATTAGTTTTTAGTTGGGGTCGTTTTATCGAAAAGCTTACCTTTGCATAACATGAAAATAACAGAGCAGATAAAGCAACCAATAAAAGATGAAATGGATTTGTTTGAAGACAAATTCCAAAATTCACTTTCGTCTAAAGTGGCTTTGCTCAATAGAATAACCTATTATATCATTAATAGAAAAGGCAAACAAATGCGACCCATGTTTGTTTTTCTTTCAGCAAAAATGGTATCTAATGGACTGGTAAATGAACGTACTTATCGTGGCGCTTCCGTGATTGAGTTAATCCATACCGCTACTTTAGTTCATGATGATGTAGTAGATGACAGCAATAAAAGACGAGGTTTTTTTTCAATAAATGCGCTTTGGAAAAATAAAATAGCTGTTTTGGTCGGTGATTTTTTATTGTCAAAAGGATTATTGCTCTGTATTGACAATGAAGATTTTGATTTACTGAAAATTATTTCTGTAGCCGTTAGAGAAATGAGTGAAGGGGAACTTTTACAAATTGAAAAAGCAAGAAAACTAGACATTACAGAAGATATTTACTATGAAATTATTCGGCAAAAAACAGCAACCCTCATTGCGGCATGCTGCAGTTTAGGTGCAAGTTCAATAGCACCAAATACGCCTCATGTTGAAACCATGCGTAAATTTGGCGAATATATAGGCATGGCTTTCCAAATTAAGGATGACCTTTTCGATTATACCGAAGATGCCATTGGTAAGCCTACAGGAATAGATATTAAAGAACAAAAAATGACCTTACCACTTATTCACGTGCTAAACAATTGTGATTTAGACAAGAAAAAATGGTTAATCAATTCAATAAAAAACCATAATAAAGACAAAAGGCGAGTTAAAGAAGTTGTAAAATTTGTAAAAGATAATCAAGGCTTGCAGTATGCAGAGCAAAAAATGCTAGGGTACAAAGATCAAGCTTTGGCCATTTTAGACCAATACCCAGAAAATGATTATAAGTTAGCACTTATGAGGATGGTTAATTATGTTATAGAAAGAAAAATGTAGTCTTTAGATTTCTATAAAAAACACTATATTTGGCTTAATTATTAACTACTTAACCAATATATATTATGACAAAAAACATCGGAAAAACAGACAAAATTGTGCGTATTGTTCTGGCTTTGTTCATAGCAGCATTAGATTTTTTTAAAGTTGTAACAGGTGAGTTCTCATGGGTCTTACCTGTCGTAGCAATAGTTTTACTTTTAACCGCATTGATAAACTTTTGTCCACTATATAGTTTATTGGGAAAAAGCACTTGTGAAATTAAGTAAATGATTATGTATAATTTTAAAGAAGGCCACCGTTTTTGGGGTCTTTTTTATTGTTCAATGTCGTCTTTTTTGTGTAATATTTTTAAAAACAAATTTCTTTCAATTTCAAAAGCACCCATCAAGGCCAAATGGTCATTATAAATTTGACAATCTAATAGCCTATAGTTGTTTTTTTTTAAATAATCAATAAGAGAAATAAACGCCACCTTGCTTGCACCACTAACCAAAGAAAACATGCTATCACCGCAAAAAATTTGTCCCAGATCTATACCATATAGACCACCAACCAATTGGTCATTTTGCCAAACTTCAAAAGATTTGGCGTGACCTTGTTGATGCAAGATTAAATAGCTTTCAACCATATTGTCTGTTATCCAAGAACCATTTTGGCCTTGGCGTTTAATGTTTTGACAATGTCTAATGACTTGGTCAAAGGCTTGGTTTTGAGTAATTTTAAACGTATTTTTTTTGATTAACTGCCTGACAGATTTAGGCGGTTTGTAATCATTTGGATTTACCACCATTCGCTTGGGTGGACACCACCATAAGATAGGTTCATCTTTATCAAACCATGGAAAGATACCCTTTTGATAGGCTAAGAGTATCCTTTCTGGCGAAAGGTCGCCACCAATCGCTAAAATTCCTTCATCAGACACCCATGCCAATGAAGGAAAATATAGTTCTTTTGATAAATAGTACATTATAGTTAATTTGATAATTTGCCAATTTATTAATTAGCTAATTAGTTAATTATCTAATTAAAAAGGTAGATCATCATGATCTTCTGCCTGAAAATTTGGAGCAGGCGCAAATGTTGCATCAGTGGATGTTGGCGGTATTTGTTGTGTTGGCGCTTGTTGGAAATTTGGTGCTGCACCAACAGACGCTTGTTGTTGAACACGCTCAACGCGCCAACCAGTAATGTCGTTAAAATATTTGGTTTCGCCCTCAGGGTTTACCCATTCGCGTCCTCTTAGATTGATGCTTACCTTGATTTCTTCACCCAATTGATAGCTATCCAACAAGTCACATTTGTCTTGTACAAATGAAATTGAAATGTGTTGAGGATATTGCTCATCTGTGGTTACTACTAAATCTCTTTTTCTAAAGCCATTGCTTCCAACTTCTTTTGTTGGACCAACGAAACGAATTTTTCCTACTACTTCCATTTTTATAAAATTAATATGTTAATAATCTATTTTATTCTAGGAGAAAGAAGCAACTTCCATGCTTCGTCAACCTTGGTTTGTGCCAATAATTCTTTGGCTTTTTGTTGAATATATGCTTCGTCACCAGAACTTAGTATACCTTTGATGTCGATATTATTCTGTACAAAAGTATTAATTTCTTCCGAATTAGGCAAACGTTCAACATTACCTAACATGCCTAAATCATTGCCATTAAAAACATCACTATTTACAATAAACGGGGGTATTTCATCTACTCCAATGCCTAAGGTAGTTAATGGTTTAGGAATTTCAAACAAACCTGCATTTGCCCTGCTGTACCAATTGCCACCCATGCGAGAAACTAAATCTAGCTTTTCTTGAATAATCTTGCCTTGTGCATCCAAAATATCCTCTGATACGTGAAAACGAACAACTTCGCATATAATCAAATGACCAGCACCACCTTCTTGACCCAAATTAATAATATCATTTATTTGACATTCAAATTGGACAGGACTTTCCTGCACGCGATAGGGTTTAACGACCTCAGATTTTTTCATCGTTAAGCCAGCCTTCAAAAATTCATTAACGCCGGCACCATATTCAGTGCTAGATAGACTCATTTGATGGACCATCGCATAGTCGACAATATTTATCACAACCTCTCTAGTTTCTTGACAATTGATAAGCGTGTGCTTAATGGTATTATCTCTTACCCGTCGTGCTGGTGAAAAAACTAAAATTGGCGGATTGGCGCTAAAGACATTAAAAAAACTAAAAGGAGACAAATTTGGATTGCCGTTTTTATCCATTGTACTGGCAAAGGCAATTGGTCTTGGTCCAATAGCGGATTGCAAATAACCTTGTATGTCAACGGTTGAGATGTCTTTTGGATTAATTGATTTCATGTATAATTTAAAATTAAACATTAAGGCACTAAGATATTTAGGCCCTAATTCTTATAAAGTTTCTTTTAACCAGCCAAAAAATTCGCGTTGCCACACCAAAGCGTTTTGAGGTTTAAGCACCCAGTGATTTTCTTCAGGGAAATACACAAATCTACTTTTTAAGCCTTTTAGTTGAGCCGCCTGAAATGCTTCTTGTCCTTGACCTATTGGCACTCTAAAATCTAGACCGCCCTGTATAACTAGCATTGGCGTATCCCAATTATTGACCAACTTAATAGGATTAAATTTTTCATATGATTTTTGTGCTGCAGCGTTATCTTTTTCCCAATAAGCACCACCGAGATCAAAATTTGTGAAAAAAACTTCCTCTGTTGTGCCATACATGCTTTCTAGATTAAACACGCCACAATGTGAAATAAAAGTTTTAAATCTTTTGTTGTGAATGCCAGCCAGCATAAAAACAGAATAACCGCCATAACTCGCGCCAACTGCCGCTAAACGCTTATGGTCAACATATTTTTCATTGCACAAACCATCAATGGCGGACAAATAATCATCCATCACTTGACCGCCCCAATCTTTACTAATTTGTTCGTTCCAAGCAACGCCATGACCCGGCATACCTCTGCGGTTTGGCGCTACAACCACATAACCTTGAGAGGCCATCAATGAAAAATTCCATCTGTAACTATATGACTGGCTTAAAGCACCTTGTGGCCCGCCCTGACAATAGAGTAGGGTTGCGTACTTTTTTGTTTTATCAAAGTTCGGTGGTAAGATTACCCAAACCACCATGTCTTTGTCATCTGTTGTTTTGATAATTTTTTTCTCAATAGTTGGTAAGCTTATTTTTTTGTAAAATTCAGTATTAACATTTGTAATTTGTTGCCAAACTTTAGTTTTTTGATTATAACTATAAATTTCTTTGGCGTGATTCATGTCAGTCCTTCCTAAGTAAAAGGTATCGCCATCGATGCCAACAATGTCTGTTACATCAAACATGCCATCTGTTATCTGCTTAACGATTGGTGCGATGCGTTTTTTACCTGGAAACAAAACTTCAAATAATTGAACAGTACCGCCAATAGGTGCTTTAAAATAAACGCGGTTACCATCAGCTGACCATTTAAAGCTATCAACCGTGCCGTCCCAATGCGCGGTTAAGTTCATATCAACCCCATCAAAGCTAACGATAATGTCCTGTTTATCTGCCTCAAAACCATCGCGCTTCATTTGCAACCATGTTAAATGGCCTTGCGGTGAAAAATCAGGATGTGTGTCATATCCTTTGTTACTAGGCGTTAAATTTTTTGTAGATTTAGTAGCTAAATCATATTCAAATAAGTCAGTATTAGTTGAGGTAGCAGAGGCAGTTCCTATTGATTTTTTAGAAACATAAATGATGCTCTTGCCGCTCGGATGCCAAATATAATCTTCATCTCCACCAAAGGGTTGTTGTGGACTGTGAAATTTTTCATTAGGCATGATGTCATTAAAATCTTCTTTATCAGCCAACTTGCCATAACCTACATGATTGAATTTACCCTCATTCCATTTATCCCAATGACGATAATCTAGGCTATTGTAAACTTGTACATTAGATTTCTCAACATCTTGGTAAAAGTCTTTGCCGTGCACGGCTTGAAGTTTCACTTCTTTGTGCTTAAGTAACCACTGACCATCAGGCGACAGGTTTTTATTGGTTATGATATCATCATAATTCTCGATCATTGTGGCTGTTCCACCTGAAACCGAAATTTTAAAGGTTTTGCTATTTGATTTGTTCTCTTTAATATCAGGTGTAGATACCTTAAAAACGATTTCTTTCTTGTCTTTTGAAAGGCCTATAGGCGTTACTCTGCCGAGTTGCCATAAGGCTTCAGGCGTTAGCGTGTTTTGTGCAAAAAGTATATTCATGCCAATAATTGTCAATAAGGATAAGTGTTTTTTCATGCGTTCTAAGATTTTGAAAACTAATTTGTAAAAATATAAAATTTTGCGCAGTATTCAAAAAATACGATAGATTTTTTTTGGAGCGAATCACAAAATTTATGGCATAATTGTGGAAATAGGACTATCAAAAGTGGTTTAAAGGTCAAATTTAAATTAAACAAAAAAACCGCCCTTTTGAAGACGGTTTGATGTTTATTTATGAGATAATTTTACTTATCAACGGCATATCTTCTAGAGACTTCTGTCCAATTAATTACATTAAAAAAAGCTTCTATATAGTCAGGTCTTCTGTTTTGATAGTTTAGATAATAGGCATGTTCCCAAACATCTAAACCTAAGATTGGTGTGCCACCACACCCCATATTTGGCATCAATGGATTATCTTGGTTAGCAGTGCCGCAAACCTCAAGTTTCCCACCAGGGTGAACACACAACCAAGCCCAACCTGACCCAAATTGTGTGGCGCCAGCTTTAGAAAAAGCTGTTTTAAAATCAGCAAAACTGCCAAAATCTCTATCAATAGCAGCAGCTAACTCGCCTCCAGGTAATCCACCACCATTTGGCGTCATGACTGTCCAAAACAAATTATGGTTATAAAAACCACCACCGTTATTTCTAACCGCTTTGTTGTTCATATCTAAATTAATCAAAAGGTTTTCAATGGTTAAACCTTTCATATCTGTACCTTCGATGGCTACATTTAGATTATTGGTATAAGCTGCATGATGCTTAGAATGATGGATTTCCATAGTACGCGCATCAATATGAGGCTCTAAAGCGTTGTACGCATAAGGTAGTTGAGGTAATTCAAAAGACATATGATTTAAATTAATAGTTAAACTTTATTTAATAGCAAAATTAAGCAATAAAGTTGACTTTAAAAAATCTTTTAATCTTTTATTAAGACATGTTTTAAAAACATTAACTTTGTTGTTTAGTACATCTTTTTAAGTTAGGTAAAATTAAATCATTTATGTCAAACGTTGATATTTCAATTTACAATGCTTCTGCTGGTTCTGGCAAAACTTTTACCTTGACCAAAGAATATTTAATCAAGTTATTCAAAAGTCCGCAAGATGATGCCTATAAAAGAATTTTAGCCATCACTTTTACTAACAAGGCTGTCAATGAAATGAAAAGTCGCGTAATTAATGCCCTTTATGGCTTTACAACCACACCATTTTTGGAAAATTCTCTCCAGCTTTTACCAGAAATTCAAAAGGAAAACCCCGAGTTGACAGAAGTTTTTATAAGATCAAAATCAAAAGTTATCATTAAGCATTTATTGCATGAATATGCCAATTTTGATGTTTTAACCATTGATAAATTCACCCACCGCTTAATTCGGTCATTTGGACAAAACCTTGATTTTTCAGAAAATTTCGATGTCATTATTAACCAAGATGATATTCTTAACCAAGCCATTGCAAGGGTCATGAGTCAAGTAGGTGAAGATCAACTGCTCACACAAGTGCTTTTGGATTTTGCCATAGAAAAAAGTGATGATGATAAAAGTTGGGATGTTACTGTTGACCTCGCCCAAATTGCCAAGCAACTGACCAAAGAAGCATTTAAAAAAGATATTGACCACCTCAATACTATCAGTTTAGCAGAATATAGTCAGATTAAAAAAGACCTTTGGCAAAAAGTTTTATTGAAACAAAAAGAAAGTGCAGATCTTGCCAAAAAAATGCTTGATACTTTTGAGAGAGTAGGCATAACTGCTGAAGCATTTAATAAAACAGGTGGTTTTTTTAACCTTATTATTAGTAATTTGAAGCAGCCAACAACAAATGTATCTGTAATTGGTCAATTTGAAAAAGGTGATTTTTATAAAAAAAGTGCGCCAAAACATCAAATGCCTGCATTAGAAAGTATGGTTTCTGAAATGCAAGAGGTACTCCTTAAGTTTGACGAAAATTATAAAAAATTTCTTTTAATCAAAGACACTTTAAAGAAAATTACACCCATTGCTTTGCTTCAAAAAATTAATGAGCAAATGAATTTGATTCAAGAGGAAGATAATAGTAAATTACTGGCGTCTTTTAATCATATTATTCAAGATGAAATTCAAAAGCAACCGGCTTTGTTTTTGTACGAAAAATTGGGGGCAAAATATCACCATTACTTTATTGATGAATTTCAAGATACGTCCATACTACAATGGGAAAATTTGATCCCATTGATTGAAAACACAGCTGCCGGCGAGGTTACTCCCGGAAAAAGTGGCACACTGATGGTTGTTGGCGATCCCAAGCAAGCGATTTATCGGTTTAGAGGTGGTGATGCCGAGCAGTTTATTCAATTGAGTGATGACCATTTTAACCCTTTTTCCAATCCCAATAAAAAAACTTTCTTTTTAGAAACTAATTATCGCAGTTATTCTGAAGTCATCAATTTCAACAATGATTTTTTCAAATTTATTGCGAATCAATTTTCAAAGGAATCTTATGCTGATTTGTATTTGACTAAAAGTTTTCAAAAAACGAATAAAAATTTGGGAGGCTATGTAGAAATAAAATTCATCAATACGGAGGAGGAATCACTAGAATTACTTGAAGATAATGATGACAATGCAAGCAGTTTGGCCGATGATTTAACAAATGGCAACATCTATTTTGATTTAGTTTTAAAGACGATAAGAGATTTGTTACAGAAAGGTTTTCAGTTTAAAGACATCGCTGTTTTGGTTCAAAAAAATGAACAAGGCAATTATATCGCGCAACGACTTATTGAAAATAGTATTGATATCATTTCACCAGATGCCTTAAAATTAACTAATTCGCCTGAAGTAAAATGTGTGATGAGTCTGTTGAATTATTTGGCTAATCCAGAAGATAAAAGGCAAAAAGTAAATTTTATATTAGGACTAAAAGCTTGTAAAAGCGCAAGTATTCCTTGGAGCGCTGATGATCAAGCGCAATTAGAAACCAAAGATTTTGAAAGTTTAAGTTTATATCTTCAGGAAAATAACATCAATCTACATCTTGAAAACCTTTTAAATCTCTCCTTATTTGATATGGTTGAGAAAATCATTAGACAGCTTTTTCCTGACCAACAGACTAATGGCTATTTGCAATATTTTATTGATTTGGTTTACGAAGAAAACATCAAAAAACAAGTCGGTTTGTATGACTTTTTAGCGCTTTGGGACGAAAAATCTCGTCAATTTCTGGTGCCTACGCCTAAGGATAACAACGCCGTTCAAGTGATGACCATCCACAAGTCTAAAGGTTTAGAGTTTCCTGTGGTTATTTATCCTTTTGCCAGTTTAGATATTGGCAAAAGAGGTGGTTTAGACGAATTTTTTATGGAAAATCCAGATGCCGATATTCCTTTACCCTCATTATTAATGAAAGCTACAAAAACCATGTCAAATTTTGGTGAAGATTTTGCCAAAGCTTATGAGGAAAAAGCACAACAAGTTTTGTTAGACGTGATCAACATCCAATATGTGGCTTTGACGAGAGCAGTGGAGCATTTATATGTTTTTTCCTCAATCAAGAAAAATAAAGATGGCAGTTTTTCTGGTCATAACTTTGCTAATATGTTGGCTGAGTTTGTAAAAACTAATCAATGTAAAGAAGATCAAGCAGATTTGGTTTTGACTCGCGGTGAAAACATCAAGTTTTCCGATCAAGCAAAAGCTGTTAGACCTGAAGAAAGTTTGGTGAGTTTAAACGAAATCATTGGCGATGACATAATAAAAATTGCGCAGACCGAAGCGTTATTGTGGGACACCAAAAAACAATCTGCTAGGGCTTTTGGTAATATCTTGCATCAAATTATGCAAGAGGTTTATGTGGCTCAAGATATTGAGAAAGCCTTGTTTAAAAACTTATCGAAAGGGGTTTTTGAACCGCAAGATTATGAACTTTTTAAAGAAAAAATCATAGAAATCGTTCAACAACCTGCTTTAAAAACATTTTATCAATTCGATTTAAAAATCCTAAATGAACGGGCGTTAATTAATAATGTAGGACAAGTGCTGATACCCGATAAAATTGTGTTCCATGACGCCAAGCAAGTTTCTATTTTAGATTATAAAACTGGTAATGCCCAGGTTTCACATCAGGTACAAATTAATGATTATGCTTTGGCTTTAGAAGACATGGGTTATGCCGTTAAAGAAAAAGTTTTGGTCTATGTAGGCGAAGATTTGAAGGTGGTCTTGGTGGATTAAGTTTTTGCTTTTACTTGTTTTTTGTTAAAACACCATTTCTGGAATTTCTCCCTCAACAATCAAAGTGCCTTCCGTCGCATTTATAATATCTTCAACGCTCACACCAGGTGCACGCTCAAGCAGTTTGAAGCCCTGTGGCGTAACATCCATCACGGCTAATTCTGTTACCACCTTTTTCACACAACCCACACCTGTTAATGGTAAACTGCATTTCTTTAATACTTTAGATTCGCCTGCTTTGTTAACGTGCATCATTGCCACAATGATGTTTTCTGCCGATGCTACCAAGTCCATCGCGCCACCCATACCTTTGACCATTTTACCGGGAATTTTCCAGTTGGCAATATCGCCAGTTTCCGAAACTTCCATTGCGCCAAGAATGGTTAAATCCACTTTTTGTGCGCGAATCATCCCAAAACTAAAAGCAGAATCAAAAAAACTTGCGCCAGGTAAAGTGGTTATGGTTTGTTTGCCAGCATTGATGATGTCTGCATCTTCTTCACCAGCAAAAGGAAATGGGCCCATGCCCAACACACCATTTTCTGACTGAAATTCTACAGCAATATCATTTCTAACAAAATTGGCCACTAAAGTTGGTATGCCTATACCGAGGTTCACGTAGTAACCGTCTTTAACTTCTTGTGCAATGCGCTGTGCGATTTGGTTTTTATCTAGTGCCATGGGTTTAATGTTTTATTTGAAAATTAGTAAATGAACTAATTGATTATAATTTCTGTCTCACCGTTCTTTGCTCAATCCTCTTCTCAAATTTCTCTCCTTGAAAAATTCTATTAATCATAATGCCAGGAATGTGAATTTCGTTGGGGTCTAGAGTTCCTGCTGGTACGAGTTCCTCAACTTCTGCAATAGTGATTTTTGCTGCACCAGCCATGGGTGCGTTGAAATTGCGTGCAGTGCCTTTAAAGATGAGGTTGCCTGCTTCGTCACCCTTCCAAGCTTTAACAATTGAGAAATCGGCTTTGAAGGCATGTTCTAATACATGCATTTTACCATTAAATTCTCTTGTTTCTTTGCCTTCGGCTACTTCTGTGCCATAACCTGCTGGCGTGAAGAATGCAGGAATGCCTGCTTGTGCTGCACGGCATTTTTCGGCTAGAGTGCCTTGCGGCGTGAGTTCTACGTCTAGTTCACCAGACAACATTTGACGCTCAAATTCTGCATTTTCGCCAACATAAGAAGATATCATTTTTTTGATTTGACGCTTTTGAAGCAAGAGGCCTAGACCAAAGTCATCAACGCCAGCATTATTAGAGATACAAGTGAGATTTGAAACGCCCATATTTACCAACTCGGCTATACTATTTTCAGGAATGCCACAGAGACCAAAGCCACCAAGCATAATGGTCATGTCATTTTTAATGCCTTCTAATGCTTCTTGAACATTTTTCACTTTTCTGATAATCA
Source organism: Flavobacterium sp. (assembly GCA_044347145.1). GTDB lineage: Bacteria > Bacteroidota > Bacteroidia > Flavobacteriales > Flavobacteriaceae > Flavobacterium. The sequence goes on along the minus strand of JBIIXU010000004.1, from coordinate 103,219 downwards.
TAAGCTGTGTAATTAAGTTTGACAAAATTAAGAAAAAACGACCAAAAATTATTTGATTTGCGACATCATATCATCCTTTTCTAATAATATTTTATAATATAAATCATCGTTAAACAATTGGCGCACCATTTCAGCATACAATTGATGTTGGAAATAGGCTTTGTTGTCTTTGATGGTTTTTAAAATATTTGCTTGATTGTTTGATGTGTATTGCACAAAATCATTAAATAATTTATCGTCTTTATAAATTTCTTCTTTAATTTGGGTTAATTTGTATTTGTTAAATAGTTTGCGATTTTTGTCTAAATATTCAAAAATAAAATAGGAAAAAATTGGACTGTTTAGCATCATTAAGACGTGGTCTTTTTCAAATTTTTTATTTAAAGGCACGAAAATATCAGGTATGATTCCACCGCCGCCATAAACAGTTCTTCCTTTTAAGGTCTTGTATTTTAAACTGTCATAGACTTTTATGGAATCTTTATAAAACAGTTCTTTGTTGCTAAAAGCGTGAAAATTATAATAATCTTCAGATTTGCCATTTTCATATGGTTTTTGAATAGATCTGCCTGATGGCGTATAATATTTAGCAATGGTTAATCTAACCAATGACCCATCACCAAGTGGCATTTCTTTTTGAACCAAACCTTTGCCAAAAGTTTTTCTACCGATAATTGTTCCTCTGTCATTATCTTGAATCGCGCCAGCAAATACTTCACTTGCTGAAGCAGAGTTTTCATTCACCAAAACAAATAATTTGCCTTTCAAAAAAGCGCCTTTATTACTTGCATAAGTTGTATCAACTTGACCATTTTTATTTTTTATTTTCACGATGATTTTCTTTTCATCCAAAAATTCATCAACCATCTGGTTGGCAATTTCTAAATAGCCCCCTGTATTGTCTCTTAAATCGATGACAAGCTGATTTATTTTTTGCTTCAATAGTTTATTTAAAGCAGTTTTAAATTCGTCATAAGTGCTTTCCGCAAATCTAGAAACTTTGATGTAACCTGTTTTTTCATCAATAAGAATCGCTGTTTCAACGCTTTTTATTGGCACAACATTTCTAGTTAATTGCGTGACAAATTTTTTGTTTTCAGATTTTCTATAGACCGTCAAATTGACTTTTGAATCAACTTCGCCTTTGAGATACTTAAACAAGGTGTCTTGAGGGATTTTTGCGCCATAAAGTTTCTTTTTTTCCGCAAACAAAATCCGATCACCTGATTGAATTCCAGCCAGTTCTGCTGGGCCACCCTTAACGTTTTTAATGACAGCTACAGTGTCTTTATGTTGATAAAAGTTGATGCCAATGCCAACAAAATCACCACGCATTTGATCTTGTGAAACAACAGCTTCACTAGAATTAATATAAACAGAATGCGGGTCCAATTTGGCTAAAATTTCATTTACGGTTAGGTCAACAATCGAATCTGTTTTTACCGCTTCAAAATAATCTCTATTGATATATTCAATCAACTTATTAATCTTATTTTTTGACTGGTAGCTTTCATTGATGTTTTGGCCACTTAAAATCAATACAGCCAAAGCATAGCCTAAAGCTATACTACCAAAAATAACAAAAGGCAATAATTTTTTATTCATTTTCTTAAATAGATTGTTTTTTATTGGATAGATGGTATGCCCAAAAAGACGCATGTAAATGACCTTTTTAAATGGGTGATTCATCAATGCAGGCAATTTGAACAACTTCTACGCCTGCCTTTTCAAGGAAATCTAAGCTTGAGCAGTCTTTGTATTTTTCTAAAAAAACCAATCGCTTAATGCCTGATTGATGAATAAGCTTACTGCAATCCTTGCAAGGCGATAGGGTAATGTATAAAGTTGCACCTTCGCAGGATTGAGTTGATTTCGCAACCTTTGAAATGGCATTAGCCTCGGCATGAAGCACATACCATTTGGTAGTTCCTTCTTCATCTTCGCAAATGTTTTCAAAACCTGATGGTGTACCGTTATAACCGTCAGAAATGATCATTTTATCTTTAACAATGATGGCACCAACTTGTTTTCTTTTGCAGTACGACAATTTTGACCATTCTCGTGCAATGCGCAAATAGGCAATGTCATATTTTGTTTTTTTGGCACTCATGGCAATTTGTATTCGGTTATGATTATTGGTGTTGTATTTTCACATTTACTCATTCGTCTTAAAGCATGATATTTTATCCAAACCATTTGAGACTTGTTTTTCAAGATTTCGTCGGCCATATTTTCAATTTCAAACCTTTCACCACTTTTGGTTGATAAAATAAAGCCGCAAAGATCACTTTTAACCCATTCAACCTTTGTAAAGCCTTCTTGGCTGTAGTCGATATTTTTTGACTCCTCTTGAGGATTATTACCTGTTTTGCAACTCATATTAATAAAGATAAGGGCAAAAATAAAATATTTCATTATTTTAAAATTATGTGGTAAAGATAAAAAAAAGAGAGTCAAAACTGACTCTCCTTTATGAAATTGTTATGGTTTAAAAATTATTTCACCATGATTTTTTTCACTGAATTAAATTTGTCATTGAAAACTCTAACAAAGTAAACACCAGTATCAGCATAATTCATATCTAAAATATAAGAATTAATATCATCTGATTTTCTTCTTAATAACGTTTGACCAGTTACATTATAAACTTCTAATATTAAAGTACCATTGTCATATTCTGGCCCAACTTTAAATTGGAAAGTTTTATCTGAAGCATTCGCAATGATAAAATCAAAGTTTGTAGGATCAAATGTTGGTGTTGAAAGAGGTACTTCACAAAGTTCTAACGTCCAATCTAGGATTTGACCACCGTCTTGGTTTACAGTGTCAGTGACCCTTAATGTCCAAGTCCCGTTTGTAGGCGTACCATTTAATACACTTAATGGTGAATCAGGTATATACGAACCAGTAAAAGGGCCTGTGCCACTTGCAATTGGTGTTGTAGCCGCATCATCAAACCAAGTATTTGTATAATTATCAGTGTTACCTCCTCGGTTATCTGCTAGCATGATAGTTGTTCCACTAGGTGAAATTAGTCGAATTTCCATATCTTCATTCCAGGTATGTGTTAAATTAACTCTTACGCGTGCACTAGCAATATTGGCCGTATTTGTATAAGTTAATGTTGAATTAGTAACTGTTCCAAGATTTGGACCGATAGCCAATGGTGGATTTTCTGTTTTAAGAACCTGATTACAAGCAGAGTTTGTGATAACTTTTGTAAAACCATTATTTGCTGGTACGGCATCACCACTTAAATTAGTTTGCGCAACAATAGTATAGGTGCCTAAAGTTGAGAAATTGCCCAAAGTAGTAAAACTATAATTTGCAGTTGCGCCTCCAGCTAAAGGACCTGGCATAACCTCCGAAACAGGCGTTCCACCATTAATTGTATACTGAACAGGTATATTTGATTGTGAAGATGTTCCAAAATTCTGAACACTTATTGTAATGGTTGCGGTTGTCATAAAAGCACCAGAATTTGGTGAAGTTATCGCTGTAACACCAACATCACTACCAAAGACATGTGTAACAGATTTACAGCTTTGGTTATTTGCTACATCTTGATCGCCTACCAATTGTGTAGCAGCACATACATTATAGACCTGTCCAGGTGTGCCTAAATTGGCAGTAGCTGTAAAAGTAAAAGTTGCCGATGTTTGCGAGGCAATGGTGCCAGTAAAAGTTTCAGTTGCAACAGGATTTCCATTGACTGTTAATAAAACAGGAAAATTGGACTGTGGTTGTAAGCCATAATTAAAAAGCGTTACTTGAACAGTTTCATTAGCTGTTAATGTTCCTGTATTTGGTGTATTGACAGAAATTACACCAATATCATTGTTGAAATCATTACCGATTTTAAAACGACCAGCGATGTTTTTTCTGCCGTTAACCATTAATTCATTAACAAACCAAAAAGTTAAATTATCCGTTGGATCAATGTCAATTTTTCCATAATCTAAATATCTGGTGCCAGGGATGTTTGCATTACCAGCTGCAATAAGTGTTTCATTGATTGTCATGGTGTTCAAAGGATCATTGGCTAATCTACCAGTATAGTATGAACTAACAATAGTATTGGTTGTTCCACCCATACCAGTATAACCCATACCGATATTACCTTGCTTGTCCATGATTAAACTACCTGCCCAAGCATTTTTATTATTTGGAGATGTAAAAGTACCCTCTTGGTGAATGGTCCAAGGTTGGCCATCAGCAGTTTGTCTTAATTCGTACCATCTAATACCTGCTCTTTTTGCAGGAGGCGTCGCCACATTTACTACAAAATTAAATAAGGCAGAATTATAGGTAGGAAATCTTCTATATTGTGCTTGATTCATTATGGTTGCTTGCATTGCATCGATTAAAGCACCACCATTTGGTTGTGCCAAATTTGCAAAACCGCCACCATCAAAAACACCAACAAATGGTGCTGTTGGCAGTTGTGCTGCTGTAGAAATGGTTGAACTAGTAGGTGTTGTCCAATTAACGTTTAAAGTCCACATTTTGATATGGTCATTTGCAACGCCACCCCATGCATTATCTTGCATATAAACGACAGGTACGTTACCTGCTGGCGGAAAAGTGGTGCCAGCTACACTTAAAAATTGAGGAGAATGAAAACCACTAGTTACCATACCTGGTAAGTTGAACCTTTGAAAAACAGCACTTGTATTTCCAACTAACATTTTTGCTCTGTCGAAAGCCCAAATTTTTTGCGCGCTACCTGTATTTTCTGTCATGTAATAGCCATCACTCCAAACAGATAGTTTTTGATAGTCACTTACTGCAGTGAATGTATAAACAAACCAAGATGCTGTTAAAGGATCAGGTCCATTTGAAACGGCAACTTTTGCACCACCACCTAAAATAGACATCACCCATCTGTCTGCCATACGGTCATAGGACACCGTCAAATCGCAACAATAATTGCCTGCTCCAAAAATGGCGGTTGGACCTGTTTGCCCAGTAAGTGCAACGCCACTTTTATTGAAGATTCTAAATCCCGTATTGAATACTGCAATCAAGTGATTTGGACCAACGGCTATATCTGGATCAGTTGGTTGAGAATTTGAGGCGGCAGTTTCAAAAACTAAATCAGGTGTTCTACCTTGAAGTTTTTTTGATAGCGGGTGCTCATCCTTAAGCAATGGATCACCATCCATTTGCCTGTCTTTTCCAATAACTATATTGTATTTTCTAGCACGACCATCTTTCATGACCGCTTCTTTAGTCATAGCTGGTTCCAAATTAGTTCTGCCAGCCAAAGCAGGCATCACTTCCATTTTATCAGATTTGCCAATAAGCGTTGGTCCTTCCATTTCCTGACCGTAAACAAAAATTGATAAACTGAAGATTGTAAGTAAAAAAAGAAATTTCTTCATTAGGTAAATAAATAAGGTTGTTAATAAGTTGGCAAATATATAAGAAAAAAAATTTAATACAAATACTAAAATTCGATGACAACTGGACAATGGTCTGAGTGTTTGGCTTCTGGTAAAATGTAGGCTTTGTTCAATCGTGAGGACAAATTTTCTGATACCAAATGATAATCTATACGCCAACCTTTGTTGTTTTGTCTGGCATTTGCCCGATATGACCACCAGCTGTATTGGTCTGGCATTTGATTAAATAGTCGCAATGAATCAATAAAGCCATGATGGATAAATTTATCAAGCCATGCTCTTTCTTCTGGCAAAAAGCCTGACACATTTTTGTTTCTAATCGGATCGTGGATATCTATAGGTTTATGACAAATGTTATAATCACCGCAAATAATGAGGTTTGGAATTTCTTTCAAGAGATTTTGACTATAGTCAAAAAAATCGGACATATATTGAAATTTAAATCCTAATCGATCGTCATTTGTGCCTGACGGGAGATATAAACTCATGATGGAAAAACCATCAAAATCAGCACGAATATTTCTGCCTTCATCATCCATATATTTTATACCTGTGCCGTACGCGATATGCTTTGGTTTAATTTTGCTTAAAATAGCCACACCACTATAACCTTTTTTTTGAGCAGGAAAATAATATTGAAAATTATAACCAAAAGCTTCAAACAATTCTGTTGGGATAACATCTATTGTGGCCTTAATTTCTTGCAAACATAAAATATCAGGATTTGCAGCCTTTAGCCAGTCTATTAAGCCGTTTTTTATGGCAGCTCTTATGCCATTTACATTGTAGGAGATTACTTTCATTAATTTAAAATTTTTATAAAAAGCCAAAAGTAAACTTTTTAAAAATAAATTTTAGCTTTTTTTAGTTATGTGTAATATTTGGTATGATTTTTATACTAATGTTTTACATATAATTATATTTCATATGCTAAAAAAGTTTTTTATTGATTGTTCAGGTGTCGATAGGCCTTTGATCAATACCTGCTCGGATGGTGAACAAAATAAGTATGTAGGCATCGGCGCTACAGTTTTTTTTACCGCAGCCATGGCTTTTATAGCCGCTTCCTATGCGCTGTATACAGTGTTTGACAATCCTTATTTAGCGATTGGGTTTGGTGTGATTTGGGGCTTATTGATTTTTAATTTAGATCGGTTTATTGTTTCAACCATGAGAAAATCTAATGGATTTATGAATGAGTTTTTACAAGCTTTACCTCGAATTGCTTTAGCCATTATTATTGCCATCGTCATCGCTAAGCCGCTTGAACTAAAAATATTTGAAAAAGAAATCAATACCGTTTTGCTTGATAAAAAAAATCAGTTGGCTTTAAATCAAAAAAATGAAATTACTAAGTTTTATGCGTCAGATTTGCTGAAAGGTCAAGCCAAAGCAGATAGTTTGAAGGCAGAAATTGCAAACAAACAAAAAGAAGTTGATGCGCTTTATAGCGTATTTATTACAGAAGCTGAAGGAACAGCTGGTACAAAAAAACTAGGAAAAGGCCCTGTTTATAAAGAAAAACGAGAAAAACATGATTTAGCACTCAAACAATTAGATTCACTGAAAGCGGCTAACGTTATAAAGATAAAAGCCATTGAAAATGAGCAGAAAACCACTGAAGCCAATCAGCTGAAAAAAATTGAAGAAACGCAACCAACAATTAATCAGTATGATGGTTTAATGGCGCGTGTAGAAGCTTTAGACAAACTGCCTGCTTTGCCATCAATTTTTATTATGCTCCTTTTTTTAGCTGTTGAAACGGCACCTATTCTAGCTAAACTAATCTCGCCAAGAAGTGAATATGATTTTAAAATAGACGACAGAGAAATGGGTCTAAAAAATAGATTGACCCAAAACGCTTATCAAAGTGATTTACAAAGTAAAACTGTAAGTAAGTTAAATGACGATGTTTATGGCAGTTTACAAGAAGAAACCGAATTAATAAACTACAAGAAAAAAGGGGTTGTTGATATTCTTAAAATGCAATCTGATTATTTTGTAGACCAGCAGAAAAAAAGTTTTGAAAGTTAAATTTCTCAATCCGACCTTAAAGTCGGATTTTTTTATTTCACTAAAAATATTATCTTTGACTTTTTATTTGAAATAAATGAGTGGAACGCTGAATAAAGTTATATTAATTGGTCATTTAGGTGACCAAGTTAAAATGCATTACTTTGACGGTGGTGGTTGTATCGGTCGATTTCCACTAGCAACCAACGAGGTTTATATTAATAAAACAACCAATGAGCGCATTGTTTCAACAGAATGGCATAACATTGTGGTGCGCAACAAAGCAGCAGAGATTTGTGAAAAATATTTAACCAAAGGTGATAAAATTTATGTAGAAGGTAGAATAAAATCTCGGCAATGGCAAGCAGAAGATGGTTCAACTAAGCACACCACCGAAATTCAAGTTGTAGAATTTACTTTTTTGACTACCAAAAAAGAAGTAGATAAAAATGTTAACATGAATGAATCATTATAAGTTTTACAGCCATTGCAGGCGAACAACCAATAAAAAAATTAAAACCCAATATCAAAACAATAATTTTTAAATGGATATAGAGCCCCCCAGTTTATTTTTTCTAATAAATACAATCGATACCACTTTAGTCGTTCAGCTGCTAATTGCAGCTATTCTTTTGTTTTTTTCAGCTGTTTTTTCTGGTTCAGAAGTCGCACTTTTTTCATTAAAAATTAACCACCTCGAACAGATAAAAAACCTTTCTTTAGATAAACATCAAAAAATTACTAGTTTGCTTGGCGACTCTAAACGCTTACTAGCAACCATACTTATATTAAACAATTTTGTAAACATTGGCATTGTCATTGTTTTTACTTATGTCAATAAGTTTTTATTTAACCATATAACCTCTGAGAGCACAAAGTTAATTTTAGAAATAGGCGTCATCACAACAATCATTTTGGTCTTTGGTGAAATACTACCCAAAGTTTTTGCTTCAAAAAACAACATCAAAACTGCACTTTGGATTTGCTCATTTATTTATTTGCTCAATAGATTTTTGTATTTCGCAAATAAACCGATGAGGAATATTGTTCAAAATATTGAAAATAAATTCGATAGAAAATCTTCAAACATTTGTGTAGATGATTTGTCTCAAGCTTTGGAATTATCCAATAAAAGTGAGTCAACAGCAGATGAGCACAAAATACTTAAAGGAATTGTTACGTTCGGCAACACGGAAGCCAGTGAAGTGATGACCCCTCGTATTGATCTTTTTGCTATAGATACCGATGAATCCTATGATGAAGTGATAGCGAAAATTAATGAAAAAGGCTATTCAAGAATTCCTGTTTATGAAGAATCGATAGATAAAATTAAAGGTGTTTTGTATGCCAAGGATTTAATTCCACACCTTAATAGCAACAGTTTTGACTGGTTATCGCTCATTAGGGAGCCTTTCTTTGTGCCTGAAAATATCAAATTGGATAATTTGTTAAGTATTTTTAAAAATCAAAAAAACCACTTAGCTATTGTGGTTGATGAATTTGGTGGCACTTCTGGCATCATTACGCTTGAAGACATTATTGAAGAAATAGTTGGCGATATTCAAGATGAATTTGATGATCAAGGGATTAATTATTCAAAAATTGATGAAAATAATTATTTTTTTGACGGAAAAACTAATCTAAAGGATTTCTCAAAAATTATCGACATAGACGAATCTTATTTGGAAAATAATAGGGGAGAGGCCGAAACACTAGCTGGTTTGATTTTAGAAATTTTAGGGGTTTTTCCCAAAATCAACCAAACAATAAATTTTGGAAAATTGAGTTTAAAAGTAGATGCACTTGATAAAAAAAGAATTAAGCAAGTTAAAGTAACCATCAATGAATAAATATTTTTTTCTGCTTTTTTTGGTTTTTTTTTCTTGTAAAGATGAGGTTTTACCCAAGCCGCCTGCTTATTTAAGACTAGAATATCCTGCTAGTGTATATGATAATCAAAAAAACGGCTGTTTTGATTTTCTAAAAAACACACGATCAAATATAAAAAAGGAGAAAGGTTGTAGTCTTGAATTGCATTATCCCACGCAAAAAGCAACGATTTATTTAACTTATAAACCTGTTCAGAACAATATCAATGTGCTTTTGCGAGACGCGCAAAAACTTACTTACGAGCACGTTATAAAAGCTGATGAAATAGCCGAAAGACCGTACATCAATAAACCAAGAAAAGCCTATGGCATGTTTTATGACGTAACAGGTAACGCGGCCACCAATACGCAGTTTTATTTGACAGATAGCACCAAACATTTCGTCGTTGGGTCGCTTTATTTCTATGCTAAACCTAACTATGATTCCATCTATCCAGCTGTTGAATTTATCAAAAAAGATATGGTGAAAATCATGGAGAGCATCAATTGGCAATAGTTTTGGGCGTTTTTCGTGTCGTCCGCTTTAGCTTGTTTGTATAAAGCGGTTTTGTGTATGCTTTTTCAAGAGCTTCTTTCGTCGCTTTGAAAAATCACCAAAAACTCGCTTTTTTCTGCACAAGGTTTAAAATGCAGACATTTATCGTCTGTACTACCGCTTCCACCACGCGCAGGGCATCAGGTTTAAAACGACAAAATTGTTAAAAAAACTTAATAACTCTTGTTGACTTTGTTTCAATTAAAGGAAGTTTAACCCTAATTTTGCGTAAAATTTTAAAAAATGTCAAATACTAAACAATTACAAGATTTTGTAACGCAGGTTCGCCGTGATATTTTGCGCATGGTTCATGCGGTCAATTCTGGTCATCCAGGAGGTTCATTAGGTTGTGCAGAGTTTTTTACAGTGCTTTATCAAGACCTACTAAGACGCAAACCTGGTTTTGATATGAATGGCCACGGAGAAGATTTATTCTTTTTGTCAAATGGGCATATTTCACCAGTATTTTATAGTGTTTTGGCACGTTCAGGTTATTTTTCAGTGAGCGAATTATCAACTTTTAGATTAATTAACAGTCGCTTACAAGGTCATCCCACAACACATGACAACCTACCAGGTGTACGCATTGCTTCAGGTTCTTTGGGTCAAGGCATGTCTGTTGCTATAGGTGCAGCCCAAGCAAAAAAATTAAATAATGACAATCATTTGATTTATACTTTGCATGGCGATGGTGAATTGCAAGAAGGTCAAATTTGGGAATCTGTGATGTATGCTTCTGCCAAAAAAATTGATAATCTTATTGCAACGGTCGACCTCAATGGTAAACAAATAGATGGCACTACAGATGAAGTTTTATATATGGGTGATATCGCAGCCAAATTTAAAGCCTTTGATTGGGAAGTTGTTCATATTAAAAATGGCAACAATATTGAAGATATTCAAGCTGGCATGGCTCAAGCCAAGTCGCTAACTGGACAAGGCAAACCCGTTTGTGTTTTATTACATACCGAAATGGGTAATGGCGTTGATTTTATGATGCACACCCACGCTTGGCATGGCAAAGCACCAAACGACGAGCAGTTAGAAAAAGCGCTTGCTCAAAATCCTGAAACTTTAGGGGATTATGGCCCCCTAACCTCCAATGGGGGAACTAAAATCCATCAATCAGCGACTCCTCCATACATTGAAATTAAAAAACCATACCTTAATATTCCTGAATCTGGCATTAATGGTCTTATTCAGAATAATAAAGACACCCGCTCAGGTTTTGGTGATGGTTTAACTGAACTTGGAAAAACCAATGAAAATGTTGTTGCACTTTGTGCAGATTTAATAGGTTCACTCAAAATGGATGATTTTAAGAAGAATCATCCTGAAAGATTTTTTCAAATTGGCATTGCTGAAGCAAATATGATGGGCATAGCTGCTGGTTTAACCATTGGCGGTAAAATTCCATTTACTGGCACTTTTGCAAACTTTTCAACGGGTCGGGTTTATGATCAAATTCGTCAGTCGATTGCCTATTCTGATAAAAATGTCAAAATTTGTGCGTCACATGCTGGTTTAACTTTGGGCGAAGACGGTGCAACCCATCAAATATTGGAAGACATTGGTCTGATGAAAATGTTGCCAGGCATGACGGTTATCAATACTTGCGATTATAACCAAACCAAGGCAGCAACTATTGCTATAGCAGAACACCATGGACCAGTTTATTTGCGTTTTGGTAGACCAGTAGTGCCAAATTTTATGCCTGCTGATGAGCCTTTTGTCATTGGAAAAGCTATAACATTAATTGAGGGCAGTGATGTATCGATTATTGCAACTGGTCATTTGGTTTGGGAAGCATTGCTTGCAGCCGAACAATTGCAAGCGGAAGGTATTTCTGCTGAAGTAATAAATATTCATACTATCAAACCTTTAGATGAAGCAACAATTATTCAGTCAGTATCAAAAACTAAATGTTTAGTAACTGCGGAAGAACATAATTTTATAGGTGGTTTGGGCGAAAGCGTTTCTGGTTTATTGAGCAGAAAGTTGCCAATGCCTCAAGAATTTGTTGCTGTAAACGATAGTTTTGGCGAATCTGGTACACCAGCGCAACTCATGGAAAAGTATGAATTGAATGCTGAAGCGATTGTTAAAAAAGTGAAATTGGTTTTAGCAAGAAAATAGGATTTTATACCATTTGGACTATTTTACTATTCCAATTGGTATTAATTATTTTTATATAGAAACTGTAAAGGGAGCACAAATGTCTCCCTTTTTTTTGGTCACAGTGATTGTTGTAATTATGCGCTTTTTGTACATTTTTTTAGCTTTACCTGATATTAAATTATGTTTAACGAATGCCTCGAAAACTAAAAGCTTCTATTTTAGTGAGATTTGCGTTAGGGACGGAAGCGGCATCCTTTTTTGTTGAAATATTTTCTTCTTAAAAATAGGGACTTCTAAACAAAAAAGATATAGCGGACGGCCCGACCCTTGTGGTAACGCCCAAAGCATTATCCTGTATCAGACATCCCGCATCCATCATCCCTCATCCCTCATCCCTCATCCCACATCCATCACCTTTACACCTCTCAACATCTCCCTTTTCCCAGGCGGACCAGTTAATTTTTCGGTTATAAAACCCGCGGCCTCCATGGCTCGTTTTATAGGATTTCTGCAAGCATAAGTCACTAATACACCTTCGGATTTTAATGCATCGAACATGATTTTAAAGATGGTTTCTGACCATAATTCAGGTTGCACGCGATAGCCAAAGGCATCAAAATAGATTAAATCAAATTGATTTTTGTATTTGATTTGTTCAAAAAGCATTTGGTTTTTTGTCAAGCTGAAATTTTCATTAATGTGATGTTTAACTTGCCATTCACAACTGTGCAGTTTATTAAAATCTGCTTGAAAAGTTTGCGCATCAAGTGTTTCAATATAATTTAAGGTCTCTACTTCCTTTTGGCTGATAGGAAAAGCTTCAACCCCAAAATACTCAACAGATAAATTTTTGTTTTTTGCTTCAATTAAGGTTAATAAGGCGTTCAAACCTGTGCCGAAACCAATTTCTAAAACGGCAAGTGATTTTTTATTGACAAAATGTAAACCTTTAGCAACAAAAACATGATTGGCTTCTTGGATGGCGCCATGTTTGGAATGGTAGCTTTCTTCCCATTCGGGTAAAAAAATAGTGACAGAACCATCAGCGGTTTTTTTAATTTCCCTTAATGGTGGCAACATTAGTTAATATAAAGCTTTTGAATGCGATCAATGGGGCCTTGACATTTTACCTCATGGCATTGAATGCATGCATCAACCATAAGGTTAAATGATTTTTTTTGTGAGGCTTGATCCTTTTGATTGTATATGGCTTTTTGCGTTTCTAAAAATAAAACAGCTTGTTCCTTAAAATAATCATCAAATTGGCCAGGTTCTGTTGTCTTTGCTGTATGAATCTTGTCAAAAAATTCAGGATATGCCCCAAGCGAATCGCCAGCAATGATGCGGTCTTTCAACCGTTGGTTATCCACATACATCTGCTCCATGACCATGGACATTTCAGACAACTCATACATTTCAAACTTTTTCTCTTGCTTTTTTTCAACGGCTTTTTTCTCTTTGGTGCAAGCCATGAATATTAATAATAAAACAATAGTTATAAAATTTTTCATCTTATTATTTTTTGATATAAACACCATCTGCCATAAAATAATAAGTAATTTCTGGTTCTGTGATGGCATCAATAACTTCTTTTGAATCGCCAGCATCTTCTGCGTAATGTTTTAGCGACTCAACAGTTTCTACCATTCTATAGGCTTTTCCTTTGATGATGGTTTCGCTTTCGGCAGCATTTAAAGGCACAAAAAATGCATAGTCTTTAAATTTAACAAAATTTTCATCAGCATCACCGCCTAAGTCTAAGGTCATCCAACAGCCTTTTTTCTGACAAACATTTTTGATTTTTGAAGAAAAAACAACGTTTATGGTGTCAACTCTCGTGCTATCTTGATAAAATTTTAGCAGCTCTTCTTTACTGATGTTTTTTTCATTGATATCGAAGGTTTCGCCAAAAAGTGCATAGTCTTTGGTGTTTAATGGTTGAGGCTCATTTTTAGCTGTTTCCTCATTTTTTTTACAGCTAATCATTAAAAATAAGCAAAAAACAGATGTAATTAAGGTTTTCATAAGTGAAAAAATTTAAATATTTCACAAAATTAAGCAATTTTAGGTCATCAAGTATTGATAATTTATCAAAAAAAGCAATTTAAACTTGTTTTAAACAAATGTTTTGTTAGGGTAAAGTATAAAAAATATTCATAAATTTAAATTTTACACATAAATTTATAGGGTTTACTTGTTATAAAATAAAATAATTTATAATTTTACCCCAATAATTTTATGGGGGTATGTCAAAAATATTTAAAATTAAATTGAAATGGTTGATACCGTTTTTTATCTTAGTTATTTTAGGGCTCGTTTCTGTTTTTTGGAAAACACAGTTGCCAAAAGTTGAAAATTTTGGCAGCATGACAGATATAGTCGGTGCGGATGTGGCATGGCTACTTACTTCTTCATGTTTGGTTTTGCTCATGACACCAGGTTTGTCATTTTTTTATGGTGGCATGGTTGGTAAAAAAAATGTCATTTCAACAATGCTTCAAAGTTTTGTTGCTCTTGGGGTCATTGCTTTGGTATGGGTGGTTGTTGGTTTTAGTTTATCTTTCGGCAGTCCGTTGGGCTTTACGATAGACGGTAAACACTTTGGCGTTATAGGAAATCCTTTAGATTATATGTTTTTTGACCAAGTGAATGCTTTGCCGCATTTAGACATGGCAGGTACCATTCCCTTTGTTTTGTTTGCTTTATTTCAAATGAAATTTGCGGTGATTACGCCTGCAATTATTACAGGTTCGTTTGCAGAGCGCGTTCGCTTCATTGCCTATTTGTTTTTCATTGTGCTTTTTAGTCTTTTTATTTACACACCGCTTTGTCACATGATTTGGCATCCTAGTGGTTTGTTAGGTGCTTATTTTGGTATTAAAGATTTTGCAGGCGGTACAGTCGTTCATATGAGTGCTGGTTTTGCTGCCTTAGCAGGTGCTATGTATTTAGGTAAACGCAAGCAACAGCACCATGAACCAACAAATATTCCTTTTGTATTATTAGGCACAGGTATGCTTTGGTTTGGCTGGTTTGGATTTAATGCGGGTTCCGCTTTAGCTGCCAACAGTAATGCTGCAATGGCTTTTGCTACCACCACCATTGCGTCTGCCATGGCGATGATGACATGGATTTTTTTAGATAAAATAAAAGGTCGAAAAATCTCAGCGCTTGGTGCATGCATAGGTGCAGTAGTTGGTTTGGTAGCCATCACACCAGCCGCCGGATTTGTTTCGGTAGCAGAAAGTATTTTCTTTGGTTTTATTACGGCAGTGGTTTCTAACTATTTTATGCATTGGGAAAAACTCAAAAAAATAGATGATACCTTAGATGTTTTTGCCTGTCATGGCGTTGGTGGTATCATGGGGATGATTTTAACGGCTATTTTTGCCAACGTTGAAGGCGCCAGTTTGTTGCATGGTGGTGGATGGCCATTGCTTTTTAGCCATTTGCTTGTTTTGGTTGGTGTGGCTGCTTTTTCTTTCTTTGGTTCACTACTACTTTATAAAGTGGTTGGCTTGTTTATTACCTTTAGGGTTTCTGAAGAAAATGAAGAAAAAGGTTTGGATATAACGCAGCATAATGAGAAGTATACTTAAGGTTTAAAAATCATTTTGATAAACATTTTAAACGATAGTTAAAACATTTTGAAATCCTTTTTCAAAAGCTTATCTTTGCACTCAATTTTTTTACGTTGACTAGCATAGTATCCACTATAAACATTAGAGACATCAAAGAACTGACCAAGCATCGCTTATCAATTAGCGTTGTATTTTCATCAGTGGCTGGCTATTTTTTAGGCATTTTAGATTTCAGTGATTTTTCATGGTTAACTTTTTTCAAGCTAATCATTGGAGGCTATTGTATGGTTGGTGCTTCAAATGTTTTTAATCAAGTCATAGAAAAAGATTTAGATGCACGAATGGATCGCACCAAAAACAGGCCTCTGCCAGCCAGTCGTATCACTGAAAGGTTAGCTTTAATTTTTGCTTTTTTATTGACGTTAACAGGCGTAATTTTGCTTTACACCATTAATCCTAAAACGGCGATGTTTGGTGCTATTTCAATATTCTTATACACCAGTTTTTATACGCCTTTAAAAACAGTGACGCCGCTTGCCGTTTTTGTTGGCGCATTTCCTGGTGCTATACCATTTATGTTGGGTTGGGTAGCCGCCACAGGGCATTTTGGCATTGAGGCAGGCACACTTTTTATCATCCAGTTTTTTTGGCAATTCCCACATTTTTGGGCTATTGGTTGGTTTTTAGAAGATGACTATAATAAGGCAGGTTTTAAAATGCTTCCTACTGGAAAAGCCGATAATAAAACCGCCTTACAAATTATTTTATATACCATTTGGTTAATTGTAGCCTCTGTACTTCCGGCTTTTTTTCCATTGTTGGGTATTGGAGGCAGATTATTTTTGTCACCAGTAGCTGGTGTATTAATATTTTTGGCAGGCATTTATTTATTGTATTATGCCATTAAACTTTATCAAATAAAAACTAAAGCGATGGCAAGAAAGCTAATGCTTGTAAGTGTAATTTATATCACGCTGTTGCAATTAATCTATGTAGCAGATAAATTTTTAAGATAATGACAAGTACTGAAGAATTAAAAAGAGACGGTCAAACCAAGAAATTATTACTCCTTTTCGCTATCATTAGTATGGTTATGATGTTTGGTGGCCTGACGAGCGCTGTGATTGTAAGTGCTTCTCGCGAAGATTGGTTGACCAAAATGATTATGCCAAGCTCATTTATCATTAGCACAGTTCTAATGGTTATAGGGAGCGTTGTATATCATTTGGCGTTAACATTTATCAAAAAAGATGACAGGCAAAGAACGATGGTTATGCTGTTAGCGGCATTATTCATAGCATTTTTATTTGCTTTTTTTCAATTCAGAGGTTTTCAGGAAATCATTGCACAAGGCTATTACTTTACGGGTGAAAGTAGTAATGTGCGTGCGACTTTTATTTATGTTATTGCCCTCATGCACTTGTTGCATCTTTTAGGGGGTGTACTAGCCACCTTAATTATTATTTATAAACATTTTAAACAAAAATATAATGCGACACAATATGTTGGTATTGAGTTAGGTGCTATTTATTGGCACTTCCTTGATTTATTGTGGATTTTATTATTTTTATTCTTTTATTTGTATTAATTCATAAAATATTTTACTTTTGAACAATTTTTTAAATCAGACACTTTTTTAATATATGGGAGCGACAGCTATTTCAACGAAAGATCAAAATGTTTGGGCCGTTGGTGACAATCAGCCAATGAATGCAAGCTATGGCAAAATGATGATGTGGTTTTTCATCTTATCAGATGCTTTAACTTTTACAGGTTTTATTGCAGCTTATGGTTTTGCAAGATTCAAGTTTATTGATACTTGGCCGATAGCCGATGAGGTATATAATCACTTTCCATTTTTGCATGGCGATCATCCCATGTATTTTGTGGCATTAATGACCTTTATATTGATTGGTTCTTCCGTAACAATGGTTTTAGCTGTCGATGCAGGTCATGAAATGAAAAGAAAAAAGGTGGCCATCTATATGCTCCTAACAATAGTTGGTGGTTTAACGTTCTTAGGTTCGCAAGCTTGGGAATGGAAAAACTTTATATCAGGCTATTATGGTGCTATTGAAACCAAAGGTGGTGCAATTTTGCAATTTGTTGATGAAAAAGGCAAAAGAGTTGGTTTAGATGAATTTGCAGCTACTGACGTTGCTAGGGATAGAGAAAATTATACTTCGTCAAAAGGCATATGGTTTAGCGAAAGTAAACCATTAAGTACTTATTCTGTTGCACAAATTAAAGCAGGTTTTGCTAAACATCCTAATCTTTTGATTAGAACAGAAATAACGCATAAAGATGGTAATGCTTCAGAAGGTTTACATACTAGTTTGAACAAAGCAAGACATAAAGAAATATTAACTCGTGAAGCATCTATAGCCAAATTGAATGATGCTAAGTATGTTGTTGAAGGCGCAAGTTTGATTAGAAATGAATATGGTCATAAAGCCTTTGGTAATTATTTCTTTTTTATTACGGGCTTCCACGGTTTCCACGTATTTACAGGTGTTTTGATAAACATTATTATTTTCTTAAATGTTTTGTTGGGTACCTACGAAAAGCGTAAAAGTTACGAAATGGTTGAAAAAACTGGTTTGTACTGGCACTTTGTGGATCTTGTTTGGGTATTTGTATTTACCTTCTTTTATCTTGTTTAATTTTAAAATTTATTACCAAACATCATGGGAAATGCACATAATTTAGCCATTTTTAGAGGGACTTTAAAGTTCAAATCCAACCAATCTAAAATTTGGGGTATTTTTATTTTTTTATCAATAGTAACTATTATTGAGGTTGCTTTGGGTATTATTAAGCCAGAATTCTTATTAAATAAAATTGCAGGAACAAGTTACTTAAATATTATATTTTTAGTTTTAACCATAGTAAAAGCTTATTATATTACTTGGGATTTTATGCACATGCGCGATGAAACCTCAACATTAAGACGCGCTGTGGTTTGGACTTTCGTTTTCCTAGCGCTTTATTTAGCAGTGCTTCTGCTGATTGAAGCTGATTTTGTTTACATGATGCTGGATAATCAATCCATGAAATGGAATTTTTAAATTTTTAAATAAATAAATTATTAAAGACGGTTTGAAAATCGTCTTTTTTTTAATATATGAAGAAAGCTTTTGTTCTCATAGTTCTTTTCGTCATGCCAATAATGATTTATTTGTTTTTTGCATTGGCCTCCCATAATGCGCTTTTTTTAGATGTCATTAAAAAAAATATGCCGGAATTACCGCAATGGAAAAATCAAAACAATGAGGTTGTTCAACTAAAAAATAAGATTACAATTCTTGGATTTTTAGGTAATCAGCCGCAATTATCAAAAGGAAATTTACTCAATTTGAATCAAAAAATTTTTAATAAATTTAAAGATTTTAAAGATTTTCAATTGTTGATGATTTGTCCTTTGGGTACTGAAGATGAAATAATCAATGTTCAGAAAGAATTAAAGAGGTATGGTGCTATTGAGCGTTGGACATTTGCATTTGCGGAAGCTACAGACATTCAAACTTATTATAATTCATTGGGTCTAAAAGAAAAAATTACTGTGGATCAAGGTACACCCTTTGTTTATATTATAGATAAAGAAAAACAGTTGAGAGGACGAAACGGCAAAAACAAAAAAGGAGAAGTAGAATATAAAGAGTCGTACGATACCAGTTCGGCTTCTGAAATGCATAACGAACTGACTGATGACTTTAAAATTATTTTGAGAGAATACCGTTTGGCTTTAAAGAAAAATGACCCCAATCAACGCAAGAAAGGCTAATCTAATGAAAAATAAATCCTATATAGGTATATCATTTATCGTGTTAGTTTTTGGAATTATTTTTGTTCCGAAAATTATAGATAGACTTTCAAGTGGCACAACAGATACAAACCGCTTGCACAAACCAGCCACAAAAGATGAAAACCCTGTTAAGGTTATTGGCAAAGCACCAAAGTTTTCTTTAACCAATCAATTTGGAGAAACCTTTACGCAAGATGACATGAAAGGTAAAGTTTACGTTTTAGAATTTTTCTTTACAACGTGTCCAACTATTTGCCCAATCATGAATCAAAACATGAAGAAAGTTGAACAAAATTTTATGAGCAGTGATGATTTTGGCATTATTTCAATTACCATTAATCCAGGTTATGACACTGCAGAAGTTTTAAAGGACCATGCTAAGCATTTAGGTGTAAGGCATAAAAATTGGTTTTTTTTAACAGGCAATCAAGACTATATCCATGATTTATCAAATAAAGGTTTTAATCTTTATGCGGCGCAAAACGACAAAATTGAAGACGGTAATTTTGAACATTCTGGCTTTTTTGCTTTAATTGATAAAAATGGAAACATACGCTCGCGTCAAGATCAGCAAGGCAACAAGATTGTTTATTACGAAGGTCTTGAAGAAACAGGTGTTACTGCACTTATTCAAGACATTAAAGTTTTGTTGAAGGAAGCCCAATAGTTTGTTTTATAATCCTCTAATTTCTTATATCAACTTTATCATGAACACCATCGAAAAAAAATACAACCTTTGGATAATTATTTTATCGGTAGCCATTCCCGTAGTAGTAGCTGTTTTATTTCAAATTAAATTAAGTGATTTTGGTTTTGATGTGAAACCATTGTCATTTTTGCCACCGATATATGCTACAATTAATGGCTGCACAGCTATTCTTTTAATTTGGGCTGTTGCAGCTATAAAAAAAGGCAATAGGAATTTACATGAACGTTTGATGAAATTGGCCATTGCCTGTTCCGTATTGTTTTTAGTCATGTATGTAGCCTATCATTTGACATCTGATAGCACACCTTATGGTGGTACTGGCTTTATGCGTCCCCTCTATTTTTTTATTTTGATTTCTCATATTGTCCTCTCAATAGGGATTATTCCATTAGTATTAATTACGTATGTAAAAGCACTAGCCCAAAGATTTGACAAACACAAAAAAATTGCTAAAATAACCTTTCCTATTTGGCTTTATGTGGCCATAACAGGTGTTATTGTTTATTTGATGATTTCACCCTATTATGTCAATTAGACGATATTTTATTGTCATAGTATTTTTATCTGGTGCTTTTCTCAGCCAGGCATATAGCCAATGTTCGATGTGTAGAGCCGTTTTAGAAAGCGAAGAAGGGCAAAACAAAGCAGAAGCCATTAATGACGGCATTGTTTATTTGATGGCCTTACCATATATAGCAGTGGGCCTTGTTTTTTATATGGTCTATCGCATCAAGTTTGGTAAGAGAAAGGCATAAAAAAAACCAGCATTGAGCTGGTTTTTTTTTATATTTGAGTTTTTTATTTTTCTAAAGCTTCCAATTCAACCTTTGTTTTTTTCACTTCATCATCCATAACCAAAATCGTATAGATGGCGATTAATTGTTTTAAAATATCTACTTTTTCATTTTCATTTACATTGTTTAATTCAGCTCTAAAATAAGGAATAGTAGATTTTAATAGATCATCTCTTTTAGTTTTAAGTTCATCATATTTTTTGTTATCCGCAGCAGTTGTACCTAATTTATTCATTTGCTCAACAATAGCTTTTTCTTCACCTAAGATGGCAAAGCCTACTGAATAATTGGCATACTTATATTTCGGGTTGATTTCTAGTAATTTAGTTAAATGTGTTTTTGATTTATCGTATTGTTCTAAATCGGCGTAGTTAAGACCTAGGGTATATAACAAATCCTCATTGCTTGGAATTACACCTAATGCTTCATTAGCCAACGCCTCAAATGAATTTAGGTCTTTAGCGTCTTTATAACTAGTAAGTTCAGCAGTATAAAGCGTGGCATCCTTAGGATTTGCTTGTCTTGCTTCTTTAAAAGCATTTTTTGCTTTTTCAGTTTCACCCTTTTGGTTATAAATTAGTGCAATATATCTAATAATTTCAGCTTTTTTTGATTCAGATTTGCCATCCCGTGGTTTAGTATGTGTTCCTCCTTTTGTAACCAATAAATCTCTCGTTATTTTATCACCAAAGGAATCTTCTTTATTTGTTTCTTTATTGGTGGCAAAAAATTGTGGAACAATACCTGTATAACCCAATTTATTCAACTCATTAAAATGGACTAAAGCAACGTCATAGTTTTTATCATTAAGTGCGGCAGAAGAAGCATTGTAAAGGGCCGATGTATCCTTTTTTGACATGTTATAAATACTTTCAAATGCTTTTTGACTTAATTTATAGGTTTTATTTTCAAAACCCTTAGCACCGATATCAAACAAGCTAGTTTTGATGGTGTTTACCATGTCAGTGGCTTGTTTTGTATATTTGTCTTTACCTACTGATTTTTCAAAATCCATAAGTTTCCCTAATGTTTCAGCGGCAATCTCTAAACTTTGATTTGTTGCAACATTTTTTGCTGCCAAATCAGCATATACTTTAGCTTTTGTATAATAGAATTGGGCTTTAAAATCATCTGTGCTATTGGCAACAGCTGTCTCGGCAGTTTTGGCGGCAGCTTCAATTTCTTGAAGATTTGCGTTTTTTGTAGCTTTTTCTAAAGCTTTAATTTCGTCTTTTTGTGCGATACTAAAACTAGAAATCGTTAAGGTTGCTACGACGCTTAAAAATTTAATGTTCATTTTAATAGTGGTTTAAGTTAGTATTTATTCTTGCGAAGTCTCTTCATCTGTTGAGGTTTCTTCATTATCTTGGTTAATATTTTCATCTTCAACGAGGTCTTCCTCGTCTTCACGTAACACTTTAGTCACAGCTGCAATGGAGTCATTGCCTTTGATGTTAATCAATTTAACGCCTTGAGTAGCTCTACCCATTACTCGCAAATCAGCCACTTGCATACGAATGGTTAAGCCAGATTTATTAATGATCATTAAGTCATCAGCATCTGTAACACAGTTAATAGAGACCAATTCGCCAGTCTTATCAGTGATATTTAAGGTTTTTACACCTTTAGCCCCTCTGTTAGTTACGCGATAATCGTCTAAAGAAGAACGCTTGCCATAACCATTTTCAGACACAACCAAAATCTCACTAGTCATGTCATTTACAGAAACCATGCCAATCACTTCATCTTTGTCATTTGCCAAGGTGATACCTCTTACACCAGAAGCACCTCTGCCCATTGGTCTGGTTTTGCTTTCTTCAAAACGAACCAGCTTGCCTGAACGAACGGCTAATAAAACATGGCTTTCACCATTAGTCAATTTAGCTTCTAATAGTTCATCATCTTCTCTAATCGTAATAGCATTGATGCCATTAGTCCGAGGACGAGAATATTGCTCCAATAAGGTTTTCTTAACGATACCTTTTTTGGTTACCATAATCAAATAATGGTTATTGATGTATTCAATATCTTTAAGGTCACCTGTACAAATGTATGCTTTAACTTTGTCGTCACTATCAATGTTAATTAAATTTTGAATAGCACGACCTTTGCTTACTTTTGTGCCTTCTGGTATTTCATAAACCCGCATCCAAAAACACTTTCCTTTTTGCGTAAAAATCAACATGTATTGGTGATTTGAAGCGGTAAATAAGTGCTCTAAGAAGTCGCTATCTCTGGTGCCAGCACTTTTTTGACCAACGCCACCACGGTTTTGAGTTTTATACTCAGATAATGAGGTTCTTTTGATATACCCAGCGTGAGAAATCGTAATAACCATTTGGTCATCTGCAATTAAATCTTCAATACTTACTTCACCACCTGCATATTCAATTTGCGAACGTCTTTCATCGCCATATTTATCTCTAATCTCAGTTAATTCTTCTTTGATTAAATCCATACGCATGTCCTTACTGTCTAATAAGGCTTTTAAATGACTTATTAATTTCATAATTTCATCATATTCTGCGCGTAGTTTATCTTGCTCAAGACCAGTTAATTGTCTCAAGCGCATTTCAACAATTGCACGGGCTTGAATTTCAGACAAACTAAATCTTTCTATTAATCTGGCTCTAGCTTCCTCGCCATCTTTAGAACCTCTAATGATTTTTATAACTTCATCAATGTTGTCTGAAGCAATGATTAGTCCTTCTAAAATATGCGCACGTTCTTCTGCTTTTCTCAATTCGAATTGCGCTCTTCTTACCACAACTTCATGACGATGTTCCACAAAATAATGAATCATGTCTTTTAAGTTTAGCATCATTGGTCTGCCTTTTACAAGCGCAATATTGTTGACACTAAATGAAGATTGTAATTGCGAATATTTGTAAAGCATATTCACAATAACGTTTGGTACAGCTTCACGTTTAAGCTCAAAAACGATACGCATACCATTACGGTCTGATTCGTCTCTGATGGCAGAAATACCTTCAATTTTCTTCTCATTAACCAATTCTGCTATGCGCTTAATCATTTCAGATTTGTTAACTTGATAAGGAATTTCGGTTACGATAATTGCTTCTTTACCATTTACCTCTTCAAAATTAACTTTAGAGCGCATAACGATTCTGCCTCTTCCTGTTTTGAAGGCTTCTCTCACGCCTTCATAACCATAGATGATACCACCTGTTGGAAAATCTGGTGCTTTAATGTGTGTAATTAATTCGTCTATTTCAATATCATTATTGGCAATGTAGGCCAAAGTACCATTGATTACTTCCGTTAAATTGTGCGGTGGCATATTGGTTGCCATACCCACAGCAATACCTGAAGCACCATTGATTAAAAGGTTAGGCACCCTTGTTGGCATAACTTTTGGCTCTTCAAGGGTATCGTCAAAATTCAACTGAAAATCAACTGTTTCTTTGTCTATATCTGATAAAATTTCTTCCGCAATTTTTCGCATACGTGCTTCAGTATAACGCATAGCAGCTGGACTATCACCGTCAACCGAGCCAAAGTTACCTTGGCCATCAACAAGCATATATCTCAAACTCCATTCCTGTGCCATACGAACCATGGCGTCATAAACTGAGGTGTCGCCATGTGGGTGGTATTTACCCAAAACTTCACCGACTATCCTTGCAGATTTTTTGTGCGGCCTGTTAGACAAAACACCTAATTCATACATTCCAAATAATACACGTCTATGTACTGGTTTTAAGCCATCTCTTACGTCTGGCAAAGCTCTTGAAACTATCACGGACATCGAATAATCGATGTAGGCCGATTTCATTTCATCCTCAATATTTATTGGAATTAACCTTTCTCCTTCTCCCATAATGGTAAAATATACTAATTAAAATTAAACGTGCTAAAGTACGACTTTTATTCTTTTTGACATAATAAAAACACAACAAAAATCTTAATAATTATTAACAATTTGAAGTAAATGACTCATGCTTTTTCTGCCAGTATGAGGCGATACCTTTGTAACCGTTTGTTTTTTTTTGTTCTTTTAAGAGCAAGTAAGACGCTCAATAGCTATTTGCGCAGGAGGTGCGAAGCAATGTTAACTGCCTAATCTATAAGGCATAAGTAATAATTGGATATTTTTTTCAAAATAAAGCATATATTTTAATGCTGCTTAACGCTGAGATTCTCAAAAATATATTCTTTAAACCAATTGTTGTCATAATTTTTTTATGATTATTTTAGAATTAGTTTGATAGAATCAATTAATATTTTTTGTAAATTTGGATTTTTAAACCCATCATTAAATGGATGATAATTTTTCACCAAGAGTAAAAGATGTAATATCTTTCAGCAAGGAAGAAGCTTTACGTTTAGGACATGATTTTATCGGCACAGAACATTTACTTCTAGGGCTTTTAAGAGACGGTCAGGGCAAGGCTATTAAAATTCTTGAAATTTTAGCCATAGACTTAGAATTTTTAAGAAAGAAAATAGAATTGCTAAGTCCTTCTAACCCCGTTCAACAGCCGATGGGCATGGATAAGAAAAGTTTACATCTCACCCGCCAATCTGACCGCGCGCTAAAGTTTACTTTTTTAGAAGCTAAATTGTATCAAAGTTCTTCCGTCAGTACGGCGCATTTGTTACTCAGTATTTTAAAAAACGAAAACGATCCCACAACTAAACTTTTAAAAAAATTAAAAATAGATTACGATACCGTAAAGGAAGAATATTTAAACATGATTGCAGACGATAATAACGGCGAAAATTTTTATAAAGACACACCAAAAAACGAAACTTTTGGAGATTCTTCATCTCAAGATGATTCATTCAAGGATGTCAATAACCCTAATAATCCTGGCCGAACGGCAAAAAAATCTAAAACACCTGTTCTAGATAATTTTGGAAGAGATTTGACAGAAATGGCCATTGATGGCAAACTTGATCCTGTGGTTGGTAGAGAAAAGGAAATAGAAAGAGTGTCTCAAATATTAAGCAGAAGAAAGAAAAACAATCCTTTGCTTATTGGTGAGCCAGGCGTAGGAAAATCTGCAATTGCAGAAGGATTAGCCCTGAGAATCATTCAGAAAAAGGTGTCAAGAATTCTTTTTAATAAAAGGGTAGTTACCTTAGATTTAGCCTCTTTGGTGGCTGGCACAAAATATCGCGGTCAATTTGAAGAACGCATGAAAGCGGTGATGAATGAGTTAGAAAAAAATGATGATATTATTTTATTTATAGACGAAATTCATACCATTGTTGGTGCAGGAGGAGCAACAGGTTCACTTGATGCCTCAAATATGTTTAAGCCAGCATTGGCCAGAGGTGAAATTCAATGTATTGGTGCAACAACCTTAGACGAGTATAGACAATATATAGAAAAAGATGGGGCTTTAGAAAGACGTTTTCAAAAGATTATTGTGGAACCAACAACTGTTGATGAAACGATTATGATTTTGAATAATATCAAACCAAAATATGAAGATCATCACAACGTTTTCTATACACCAGAAGCGATTGAAGCTTGTGTGAAATTGACTAATCGTTACATGACCGATCGTTTTTTACCAGACAAAGCCATCGATGCCTTGGATGAAGCAGGATCTCGTGTGCACATTACCAATCTTCAAGTGCCTCAGCAAATTTTAGATTTGGAAAAACAGCTAGAAGATGTGAGAGAACTGAAAACCTCCGTTGTTAAACGCCAAAAATATGAAGAGGCGGCCAAATTAAGAGATGATGAAAAACGCATTGAAAAAGATTTGGCAGATGCACAAGAATTATGGGAAATTGAATCGAAAAACAACAAAATTACCGTTACAGATGATCATGTGGCAGATGTTGTTTCAATGATGAGTGGCATTCCTGTTAATAAAATTGCGCAAACTGAAAGCAATAAATTGAGTAAGTTGCCTGAAATTTTAAAATTAAAAGTGATTGGTCAAGATGAAGCTGTTGGTAAAATTGCAAAATCTATTCAACGAAATCGCGCTGGGCTAAAAGACCCAAATAGGCCGATTGGATCATTTATTTTTCTAGGTCAAACTGGTGTAGGAAAAACCCAATTAGCCAAAGTTATTGCCAAAGAACTTTTTGATTCAGAAGATGCACTCATCAGAATTGACATGAGTGAATATATGGAAAAATTTGCCATTTCACGTTTAATCGGCGCACCTCCAGGTTATGTTGGTTATGAAGAAGGCGGTCAATTGACTGAAAAAGTTAGAAGAAAACCTTATAGCGTGGTGCTTTTAGACGAAATAGAAAAAGCGCATCCAGATGTATTTAATATGATGTTGCAAGTGCTAGATGATGGTTTCTTGACCGATAGTTTAGGTAGAAAAATAGATTTTAGAAATACGATTATCATCATGACTTCAAATGTTGGCGCACGTCAATTAAAAGATTTTGGTCAAGGGGTTGGTTTTGGCACATCTGCTAAAATTGCGCAAGCGGATGATCATGCAAAAAGTGTGATAGAAAATGCTTTGAAAAAAACTTTTGCACCTGAATTTTTGAATAGAATTGATGACGTCATTGTGTTTAATCCTTTAGAAAAAGAGCATATTGATTTAATCATTGAAATTGAATTAAAAAAACTTTTGGCTCGCGTGACCGAAATGGGCTACAATTTACAACTTTCGCAAGAAGCTAAAAATTTTATTGCAGACAAAGGTTTTGATAAACAATTTGGTGCCAGACCATTGAAACGTGCCATTCAAAAATATGTGGAGGATGCCATGGCTGAAGAAATCGTTAATTCAAATCTTGATGAAGGTGACTCCATCGCCTTAGATTTGGCAGAAAATGGCACTGAACTGAAAGTGACTATTTCTAAAAAAGAAAAGGATAATGTGTAAATAAATTTTATATAAATAAAAAAAGGCTGTACGAAAAGTTGCTTGTTTTCATTTCGACGCTAGGAGAAATCACATATAATTGATTATGAGACCCCTCCTGTCGTCGGAGTGACAAATTTAAGGCTGATTTTTACTTTTCGGACAGCCTTTTTTATGTTTGATTGTTTCATTTTGGGTAGGAGCCCTAGCCCTGATGGCAGTGGAAAGCCCGCAATTTTGAAGTTTAGATAAACTTAGTAAAAAATAGCGACCCTAGAAGCTCATTTTTTATTTTAGTTTAACGAACTGAAAAATGAGGACTTGTAACGGACAGCAGGATTAAGCTTCAAAAAAAATCTAATCCCTTCTCCCCAAAATTTGAAAAGCAAAATATACAAGTGTAGCTAATGAACCGATTGCAGCTACCACATATGTGCGAGCAGCCCATTTCAAAGAGTCTTCTGCGCCAACCATTTCTTGTTGTCCTAGCATACCTTTGGTTTTCAACCAAGCCAAGGCGCGATTACTGGCGTCATATTCAACAGGCAAGGTGACAAAAGAAAATATTGTTCCCAAAGCCATCAAAGCTAATCCAACTAATGCTACATAGATGCCCATGGAACTGGCAGCCATCAGCATTAAACCTGCCAAAATAACCCATTGCGACATGCCTGAAGCTACACTTACAACTGGCACTAACTTTGAACGCATGGTCAACCATTGATAAGCCGTTGCATGTTGCACAGCGTGACCAACTTCGTGAGCTGAAACCGCTGCCGCCGCTGCATTTCTTTGATTGTAGACTGCCTCACTTAAGTTAACCGTTTTGTTAGTTGGGTTATAATGATCGGTCAATTGTCCGGGTGTTGATATAACTTTTACATCATAAATGCCATGATCGGCCAACATTTTTTCGGCAATTTCTGCACCACTCAGACCATTGCGTAGATGTACTTTTGAATAAAATTCAAATTTACTTTTTAGCTTATTGCTCACCAACCAACTTACGAGCGCTATGGCTCCCATAATAATATAAAATCCCATCATCGTTTTAAAATTTAATGTTCATACATAATCAAAAAACAAGCCAAATATAAAAACACTGACTTTTTGTCAAAGTTATACCCTAGCTCTTCATAGAAAATTCACATTAAATTTACCTTTTGATAGTGTTATTTTTACAATGAATTAGTTTGATTAATCTACATTTGTAGAAATATTTTTATATTGAAAAAACGCGAACTTGATTTAGTTGTTGTTTCAGATGTACATTTAGGCACCTATGGTTGTCATGCCACTGAACTATTAAACTATTTGTCTTCAATTAAGCCAAAAACATTAATTCTAAATGGAGATATCATTGATGGTTGGCAGTTTAGAAAGTCGTTTTTCCCAGCTGCTCATCTAGATGTTATCAAGAAACTCATTAGTATGAGTCTAAAGGAGACAAAGGTTTATTATTTAACGGGTAATCACGATGAGTTTTTACGTAAATTTACAGATGTAGAATTAGGAAATATTAGTTTGTTGAATAAAATTGTTCTTGACTTAGATGGTAAAAAAGGCTGGTTTTTTCATGGGGATGTTTTTGATGCAACCATTATCAAAGCTAAGTGGCTTGCCAAGTTAGGCGGTTGGGGTTATGATTTATTGATTTTGTTTAATCGTTTCGTTAATCTGCTTTTAAAACTTTTCAATAAACCACCCTATTCCCTTTCAAAAAAAATCAAAAGCAATGTTAAATCTGCCGTAAAATTTATTACGGATTTTGAAAACACATGTATTGAATTAGCTATTGAAAATGATTATGATTATGTGGTTTGTGGGCATATTCATGAGCCAAAAATGCAATATTCCAAAACTGAAGAAGGGATCGTTTTATATCTCAATTCAGGCGATTGGATAGAAAATTTAACTGCTTTGGAATATAACAATAAATCTTGGTCAATTTATAAACACCGAATCTCTCATGGGAAAAAGCCTGAATAAAAAAATTATTGTTGCGCCTCTTAATTGGGGTTTAGGACATGCCACGCGCTGTATTCCTATTATTCATGCCTTACAAGAAGCAGGTTATGAGCCGATTATTGCTTCCGATGGTGAGGCCTTAGCTTTGTTGAAAAAAGAATTTCCCTATTTAAAGGCTTTGCATTTACCGGGTTATAAAATAAAGTATGCCGAAAAAAGTTGGTTTTTTAAGTGGAAGCTACTTCTTCAAATGCCAAAAATGTTTCGAGCGATTTATTTAGAGCATCTAACAATTTTAGATTATGCGAAGCAACACCAAGTAAAAGGCATTGTTTCAGATAATCGTTTGGGTTGCTATGTAAAAGGTGTACCATCTGTTTTTATTACCCATCAACTGCAAGTATTATCAGGTACATCAAGTAAAATTACCTCTTGGGTTCATAATTGGTATATTAAAAAATACGATGCCTGTTGGGTTCCGGATGTTTCAAGTAACAGAAATTTGTCTGGTCTTTTAGGGCACCCTAAAAAATTCCTCATTGATACTAAATATTTAGGTATTGTTAGTCGGTTTAAAAAGTTAGATTTGCCCAAGCTATATGATTTGTTAGTGGTGCTATCAGGTCCTGAGCCACAACGGACTTTACTAGAAGAGAAATTAATGGTGGAACTGAAGCATTTTAAAGGAAAGGTTTTATTTATTAAAGGAAAAATTTCAGACAGTCAAAATTTTGAAGAGCAAGATCATATCACATATTACAACTACATGAATGCTCGTCAATTGGAAAAGGCATTTAATCAGAGTGAGATGATATTGGCTCGATCTGGTTATACAACAGTATTAGATTTAGCTAAATTGGAAAAAAAAGCATTTTTTATTCCAACGCCAGGTCAATATGAACAGGAATATTTAGCTAAAAAATTTAAAAAGGAAAACATAGCGCCAAGTTGCAATCAAGCTGATTTTAAAATCGAAATGCTGTCTAAAGTAGATTTCTATAGAGGTTTTCAGGGGTTTGAATCGGAAGATAAACTACAGGATTTATTTGAGATTTTTTTGTAGTTGTAATTTTCGTCCCCTCTCTTAAGGTATCAACTGTTTTTATTAGTTAATTGAATAAATTTCAGTTGCTTTTTAGGAACGGAATTAATTTTATTCTATGAAATTTTGAAGAAAATTGGTACATCCTTTTTTATTTTTACATCTATGTGCGGGAGAATATTTTGTTTAAAGGCCTAACTATTTCAGGGTTAAATGGTTAACTCGCGCCAACAAAAAAAACCAGTTACTAGTGGTTTTCTGTTTTCTGCTGAAAAGCCGTAGACAGTAGCAGCGCAAAGTGCTAGTAACTAGTCTTCGGTGAGTGGGGGAAATTTATAATTTCTAATTAAGGCTTAAGTTTTTATTTACAATAAAAAACTAATCTAAATTGACAGACAAAAAGCAATCATGTTTTTTTAAACCTAAAATCCGCTGCACACAAAAGCCCTATAAACGTGATTAAGCCGTTAATAATCAGTATTTCAAAGCCAAAGGCAAAACCAAACCAATCCATACTATATAGGTTTAATATAATTGATGAAAAAACAGAGAATACGGCTATAAAAG
The DNA here is from genome assembly GCA_044347145.1 of Flavobacterium sp. Classification (GTDB taxonomy): domain Bacteria; phylum Bacteroidota; class Bacteroidia; order Flavobacteriales; family Flavobacteriaceae; genus Flavobacterium. Next base: position 71,978 of record JBIIXU010000004.1, on the reverse strand, counting down.
GCACATAAACATCTTTTATTTTAAGTTTTGTAAATAAACCAAAGCTATATAATCCCAGAAGAGGCCCATAAGTAAAACCTGCAAATTTTAATACTTTGCCTATGACACTTGCATCGCCAACAGCATATTTAAAAATAATGATAACAATAATTGAAATAAAAACAAACATCACATGAATCCTTTTTCTCAAAACTTCTTGTTTGGCTTGTTCATATTTTTTTTCCATTTCTAAAATGTCAATGCTAAATGAAGTTGTCAATGAGGTTAACGCACTATCGGCACTAGAATAGGCGGCTGCAATGATGCCCACTACAAAGAAAAAAGCGGTTACCATGCCCAAATGTTCATTTGCTAAAATGGGAAAAAGTTTATCCCCGTGCGCATCTATATTATTTTTGATCGCATATTCTGTGAATAATAAGCCTAACACTAAAAAAGACAAATTAACCAGTGTTAAAACGATGGTAAACCAAAACATGTTTTTTTGCGCATCTTTTATGGTTTTGCAGGTGAGGTTTTTTTGCATCATGTCTTGATCCAAACCTGTCATCACTATGGCAATAAAGGCGCCTGAAATAAACTGTTTCCAAAAATAATCTGATGAAGCGATATCATCAAAGAAAAAAGTCTTTGAAAATTCACTGTTGGCCACAAAACTTGAAAAATTACTAAGGTTTAAACCTAAATCCTGCGAAACAATGACCAAGCAAACCACCACTGAAATGAGCATAAACAAAGTTTGAAGTGTATCAGTCCAAACAATGGTTTTTATTCCTGATTTATGCGTATAAACCCATATTAATCCTAAGGTAACAGTTACGGTGACCCAAAAAGGTATGCCTAAATGATCAAAAACTAAAGTTTGTAAAACATCTGCTACAAGCATTAAGCGCAAATTAGAACCTACCGTTCTAGATATGATAAAAAACCAGGCGCCAGTTTTATAGCTATAAATCCCAAACCGGTCTTTAAGATAACCATAAATAGTGGTCAGATTCAAGCGATAATATAAAGGCATTAAAACCGCACCAATGAAAAAATAACCAACAATGTAGCCTAAAACCAATTGAAAATAGACAAATTTTTGCGTTTCAACCCAACCTGGAACAGAGATGAATGTTACGCCAGATAGCGATGCGCCAATCATGCCAAAAGCAACTAAATACCAAGGAGAACTTTTGTTGGCTTTAAAAAAAGCATCATTCCCTTCGTCTTTTTTACTGATAAAGTATGAAACTAGAATTAATAGACTAAAGTAGATGGCTATTACAAGTAGAATAGTAGTGGGCGTCATGTTTTGTGATATTTTGCGCAAATTAATAAAAATAAAAAAGCCACTCAAATTAAAGTGGCTATTTATTATTTATAATTGGTATTAGAACAATTATTTGCCTTTATTGTTTTCTGAAATATAATTTTCTAATGCCTTGGTCATTGATGGACTTTCTTTTGAAGGGGCTAAAATATCAATGCGCAACCCATGATCTACAGCTTCCTTTTGTGTTGTTGACCCAAAAACCGCTATACGCGTTTCATTTTGAACAAAATCTGGAAAATTTTGAAATAAAGATTTAATGCCAGAAGGGCTAAAGAATGCCAAAACGTCATATTTCACGTCAGATAAGTCAGTTAAATCACTAGCTACTGTGCGATAAAACACGCCTTTAGTCCAATTTAGTTTTAATTTATCTAGCACTTGCGGCACATCATCATTAAGCTGATCTGAGCAAGGCAACAAGAATTTTTCTTCTTTATACTTTTTAAAAACAGGCTCAAGGTCTTTAAAATCTTTGCCGCCAACATATATTTTTCTTTTTCTATAAACAACATAACGCTGTAAATAGAAAGCGATGGCTTCTGATTGGCAAAAATAGCGCAAATCTTCAGGAACCTTGTAACGCATATCCTCTGTTAATCTAAAGAAATGATCAACTGCATTTCTACTAGTTAAAATTATAGCATTATAATGATTAAAATCAATTTTTTGAGCTCTAACATCTTTTGCAAGAACACCTTCAACATGAATAAATGGTCTGAAATCGATCTTCACTTTAAACTTAGTGGCAATGTCTCTATACGGCGAATTTTCAGTATTTGGCTCCGGTTGAGAAACTAGAATTGTCTTTACTTTCATAGGCTAACCCCTTTGTTTTAAATATTTGAAAACTTTTTGACCAAATGATATATATATACAAGCGGTGCGATTTCGAGCGTGCAAATATACAAAATAAAATAGATATTATGTTTTATAAGTAAATTAAAAAAATGTAAAATAGATAAAAAGTAATTAAAAAGCAGCCCGAATATGATAATCCCAAAGTAAAAATAGAAAAAAACATTTGGCAAATTAAAATTGTAAAATATAATAAAGTGCAATGGTAAAAACAAAATACCCATTACATTTGAATAACTAAATCTATTGTATTGAAGTTTGTTAAACAAATTTTCAACTTCAAAAATATTGAAAATAATTTTTTCAATTAAGATTTTTGAGACCAGAAAAACTGAAACAACAGTAAAAATCTGTAGATATAGCTTAAAATTAAAATCTGTAATATTGTTAAATCTGAGATATGAGAAGAAAATAATGAAACTAAAAGAGACTAACTTGAGAAATAGAGCAACGCTATTAAAGGCGCTGTTTAAAGGTTGTTCATCAAAGATTCTCAAATATTTGTCAGAAATTGGCAAATTCAATAAGGCGAGCATTCTTTGGCTTTGGAATGAAAATATGAAAACAAACAACAAAAAGCAAAGCATCATCAAATAGGTGCCCCAATCATAAAAATTTGAAGCTCTTAAAATAGAATCTAGATAAATGAATAAAAAAAACATAAGTTTAAATATGCTGCAAATTTAAATAAAATAGTACTTTTGTTTATTATAAACCTTAAATCTTTTTATTATGATTGAATTAAATTGGCTAGTGATACTTGCATCAGCGCTAATTCCTTTGGTTATTGGCTACTTGTGGTATGGTTTGCTTTTTGATAAAGCATGGATGAAAGCAACTGGTTTAACTGTTGAGCAGGTTGAAGCAGGCAATGCAGCAAAAATTTATGGTTTTGCCTTATTATTTGCTGTTTTTTTTGCCGTTGGTTTAATGCCGGCAGTCATTCATCAAGCGCATGTTTATGCCTCTTTAGAAAATCTTCAAGTGAATGAAGCTGGAAGCGAAGCCTATAATTTTGTTGCAGATTATATGCAGAAGTACGGCTCAAACTTTAGAACCTTTAAACATGGTACCTTGCATGGCTTTGCAACTTTTTTATGCATTGTCTTCCCAGCGTTGGCTACAAATGCCATGTTTGAACTTAAAAGTTGGAAATATATTTTTATCAATGCGGGTTATTGGGCTATTTGCGCCATGCTAATGGGTGGTGTTATTTCTGCTTGGGCGTAGTTTTAAATTAGAAATTAGAGGAATGAAATTAGAGGAATGAAACTAGCAGGATGGAATTAATTAGTTACGCTTTAAAGAGTTTATAGATTTTATGAAAAAATTGGCATCAGCAGATGTCAATTTTTTTATTTTTGCCGCATGGATCATCGTTTATTAGTAATTATCCCAACCTATAATGAAATTGAAAACATTTCAGCCATTATCAAGGCGGTTTTTCAGTTAGATTTAGATTTTCACGTGCTCGTTGTTGATGATAATTCGCCTGATGGAACAGCGATTGAAGTCAAAAAGTTGCAACATCACCAAACCAATTTATTTCTTGAAGTTCGTGAAAAAAAAGTAGGTTTAGGTGCAGCTTATGTTCATGGCTTTCAATGGGCTTTGCAACATAAATATGATTATATTTTTGAAATGGATGCAGATTTTTCTCATAATCCAAAGGATTTAATCAGATTATATGAAGTGGCTGTAAAAGAAAAGGTAGATATGGTTGTAGGCTCTCGCTACATTAAAGGTGTAAACGTCGTTAATTGGCCTCTATCTCGCGTATTGCTTTCTTATTTTGCTTCAATTTATGTAAAATTAATTACAGGCATGAAAATTCACGACGCAACGGCTGGTTTTGTATGTTATCATCACCAAGTATTAAGAAAAATTGACTTAAAGCGCATTAAATTTGTTGGTTATGCTTTTCAAATCGAAATGAAATATCGTACTTTTGTAAATGGTTTCAGCATTCAAGAAATTCCAATTATATTTACAGATCGAACCAAAGGCGTTTCCAAAATGAGCGGAAAAATCATTAATGAAGCTGTTTTTGGCGTCATCAACCTTAGATTAAAACAACTTTTTTCTCTTTTATAAATGTCAGCAATAGTTATCAAAAACGCCCAAATCATCAATGAAAACAAGATTTTTTATGGTGATGTCTTAATTGAAAATGAACGCATTATGAAGATTGATTCACAAATCAATGTTCAAAAAGCCCATCAAGAAATAAATGCAGAAAATTTGACTTTAATGCCAGGGGTTATAGATGATCAAGTACATTTTAGAGAACCTGGGCTCACGCACAAAGGCAATATTTATTCTGAAAGCAGAGCAGCTGTCGCTGGCGGAACCACTTCCTTTATAGAACAACCTAATACTGTGCCGAATGCCACCTCACACGAAGTTTTAGAGGAAAAGTATGTGATAGCGAGTAAAACTTCCTTCGCCAATTATTCCTTTATGTTGGGTGGAACTAATAATAATTTGGAAGAAATAAAAAAAACTAACCCAACCAATATTGCAGGCATCAAATTGTTTTTAGGCTCTTCAACTGGTAACATGCTCGTGGATAATGATATGGCTTTAGAGCAAATTTTTTTAAATACCAGTTTGCCAATCGCCACGCATTGTGAAGACGAAACCACAGTGAAAAGAAATACAGAATTATTTATAGAAAAATACGGTAATCAACTGCAAGCTAGTCATCACCCTTTAATTAGAAGTCATGAAGCCTGTTACTTATCTTCATCAAAAACTGTAGCTTTAGCCAAAAAAACTGGCGCGAGGCTGCACGTATTTCATCTGTCAACTGCCGAGGAACTTGCGTTGTTTAGAAATGATATCCCCTTATCTCAAAAGAAAATTACTGCAGAGGTCTGTATTCATCATTTATGGTTTACTGCTGAAGATTATGCGCAAAAAGGAAATTTCATCAAGTGGAATCCAGCCATTAAAAATGCCGCAGACAGAGATGCACTTTGGGAGGCTTTGCTTAATGATACCATTGATGTTATTGCAACCGACCATGCGCCGCATACTTTTGAAGAAAAATCTAAACCTTTCATGGAGGCCCCTTCTGGCGGTCCATTAGTGCAACATAGTTTAGTAGCGATGCTTGATAAGTACCATGAAGGTAAAATAACGCTAGAAAAAATCGTGCAAAAAATGATGCACAATCCCGCCATTTTATTTAATATTAATGACCGAGGATATATTAGGGAAGGTTATTATGCAGATTTAACATTGGTCGATTTAAATAAGCCTTGGGCCGTTGATAAAAGTAATTTGCTTTATCATTGCGGCTGGAGTCCGTTTGAAGGACATAAGTTTCAATCAAAAGTGAAACATACTTTTGTTAATGGACATCATGTTTATAACGATGGTCACTTAAAGGATGTTTTAGTTGGTAAGCGCTTATTGTTTAATAGATAATTTTTTATGAAATCGCCATTAACTAAAGTTTTGCGCAAGTAAACACCAATGAGGATAGGCGATTCCCCCCGATAGCTATCGGGAGACCAATAAAAAACAAATAAATATTTACATATGAAATATATAGGTCTTTTAGTTGTGCTTTTTTTTATGTCCTGTGATCGTCATGAAGCGCCTAAGCCAAAGGTTTTTGTTGAGGAGAATATCATGATTGATATCATGTATGATTTAACCATTGTTCAAGCTATAAAATCTACAGGAGAATATGTTTTAGCAGATAGTTCTTTAGAGGTAAAAAATCTTTTAAGAGATAAATATAAAATTGATGAAAAAACGTGGATAGCTAACAATAAATACTACGCTTCAAATTTAAAAAAATATAATGCAATGATTGCGGAGGTGCATCAAAGGCTTGAAAAGCAAAAACTTGAGATGGAGCCAAAAGTCAAAAAAGTTGAAGACAAAAGTAAAAAATAAAATAAATTGAGAGGTTTTTTAGCCATATTTTCCTATATCCTGCATCCTTTATTTGTGGCAATTTTTGGTTCAGCTTTATTTTTTTTATACAACCATCAATATTTTTCAAGTATTCAAATAGGGATTGTTTTTATTCAATTTGCTATCATTTCAATTTTGTTGCCTTTAACTATTTTTTATCTACTTTTGAGTTTAAAGAAAGTTGATAGCATAATGATTGCAGATGTAAGCCAGCGGAAATTGCCTTTGATGCTAAATATTATTTTGCTTGGTGTTTTTGTCACTAATTCTATTAAAGCAGAGTTTTTTGGTAGTTTACATTTTTTTCTGCTTGGTGGCGTTTTGTCTAGTCTGATCTTGTTATTGGGGATTTATTTAAATAAAAAATTTTCCATACATGCCGTTGGTGTCACCTCGCTTTTGTTTTATGCGATAGGTCTATCCCTTCAAAATGACGGCCGATTGCCAATGCTTATACCAATATTAATTTTTTTGATCGGTGCGGTTTGGTCATCTAGATTATATCTCAAGGCACACAACAACAAAGAGTTCTTTGTTGGGGTTTTAATTGGTGCTATTTCACAAGTTGTATTTTATTATTGGTATTGTTTTTAATCAAGGTTTTAGTTGAATTTCGTTTTGTGCTTCCCATTTAAATCTAAACGCCTGTGATAATAGTCTATTGGTAAGACTAAGGACTAATTTTAGTTAATTCATTCTAAATAAAAACAAAAAAATAAATGAATGGTTGTATATTTGCATTTTACTTTTTTTTATTATGACGATAGAGAAATCAGCCATAGAAAAAGCTTTGCAAACCATCACCATTGCTGGTGAGGGTAAAAATATGATAGAAAGTGGCGTTGTACAAAATATTGTGACTTTCGGAGACGAAGTGATTGTTGACTTAAAAATTACTAATCCTGCACTGCATATTAAGAAACGCGCTGAAGTTGATGTGATTAAAGCCATTCATGATCATGTTTATGACAAAGCTAAGGTAATTGTTAACATTCGTGTGGAAGCTGCACCAAAAAATGAGATTAAAGGCAAAGCTATTCCAGGCATACAAAATATTATAGCTGTTGCTTCTGGCAAAGGTGGCGTTGGAAAATCTACTGTTACAGCAAATCTAGCCGTTTCATTAGCCAAAATGGGTTTTAAAGTTGGCATATTGGATGCCGATATTTATGGGCCTTCCATGCCAATCATGTTTGATGTAGAACATGAAAAACCGCTTTCTGTTGAAATTGATGGCAAATCAAAAATGAAACCCGTTGAAAGCTATGAAGTTAAACTTTTATCCATAGGTTTTTTTACGCAACCCGATCAAGCGGTGATTTGGCGTGGCCCAATGGCTTCTAAAGCCCTTAATCAAATGATTTTTGATGCCGATTGGGGTGAATTAGACTTTATGTTGGTCGATTTACCTCCGGGTACAGGTGATATTCATCTGTCTATAGTGCAATCACTCCCAATTACTGGTGCAGTTGTAGTAAGTACACCTCAAAATGTAGCTTTGGCCGATGCCAAAAAAGGGGTTAATATGTTTATGAGCGAGGCCATCAATGTACCTGTTTTGGGTATAGTAGAAAACATGGCCTATTTTACACCAGAAGAATTACCAAACAAAAAGTACTATATTTTTGGTCAAGATGGCGCAAAGAATTTGGCGATTGATCTCAATGTGCCACTTTTAGGCGAAATTCCATTGGTGCAAAGTATTAGAGAAGCTGGTGATTATGGCAGACCGGCCGCCCTACAGCAAAATACGATGATTGAAGAAGCTTTCGAAAGTTTAGCGAGAGAAGTGGCAAGAGAAGTAGTTAAACGCAATGAAAATTTACCGCCAACTGAAGCTGTAAAAATAACAACCATGGCCGGCTGCAGTGCCGTTAAGGGAAAATCAAAATAAATTTAAGTGATGACTACAACAGATTTAAAATTAACCGTAGAACTAGCTCTGGATGAAATCCGACCTTTTTTACAAAAAGATGGTGGCGATATTACACTAATTGACATTATTGACGATAAACACGTAAAAGTTAGACTTGAAGGCTCATGCGTTGGTTGTGGCATTAATAAAATCACCATGAAAGCTGGCGTTGAAACCACCATCAAAAAACATGCGCCACAGATCGAAACTGTTGAGAATGTAACAGATGTTACCGTATGATATTTATCATAATTAAAACCTATGAAATTTAATAAATTTGCAAACTATAATTAACTTTTAATAAAACCTGTAATTCCCCCTTTGGGGGTTAGGGGGCTTACATGATTCAGACAGATATACTTATAATTGGCGCAGGACCAACAGGACTTTTCACCGTTTTTGAAGCGGGATTACTTAAATTAAAGTGTCATATTATAGATGCTTTACCACAGCCTGGTGGACAATTGGCAGAGCTTTATCCCAAAAAACCAATTTACGACATTCCAGGTTTTCCTGATATACTCGCAGGCGATTTGGTAGATAACTTAATGGAACAAATTAAGCAATTTCAACCTGGTTTTACCTTAGGTGAAACTGCCGAAACTATAGACAAACTTGATGACGGTACATTTATCGTTACCACAAATAAAGGCACCAAACATCAGGCCAAAGCCATTGCTATTGCGGGCGGTTTAGGTACTTTTGAACCGCGTAAGCCAGATTTAGAAAACCTGTCTCAATTTGAAGAAAGCGGCTTAGACTATTTTGTAAAAAACCCTGAGAAATATCGTGGTAAAAAAATATGTATTGCTGGCGGTGGTGATTCTGCCTTAGATTGGAGTATTTTTCTTGCTGATGTAGCCCAAGAAGTGACCCTTATTCACCGTAGAAATGAATTTAGGGGGGCTTTAGATAGCGTTGAAAAAGTTGAAGAATTGGTCAAATTAGGTAAAATTAATTTAATCACGCCTGCCGAACTCAAAGCTTTGAAAGGAGAAAATAAACTTGAACAAGTGGTTATTGACCAAGCAGGGGAAGAATGCGTTTTTAATGTAGATGAACTCATCGTTCTATTTGGCCTCACACCTAAATTAGGTGCCATTGCCAATTGGGGACTCGACATTGAAAAAAATGCGATAAAAGTTAACAACGCCCTTGATTATCAAACCAATATTGAAGGCATTTATGCTATTGGCGATGTCAATACTTATCCCGGTAAATTAAAACTCATCCTCTGTGGGTTTCACGAAGCCACCTTAATGTGCCAAAGTGTTTACAACAGGCTCAATCCTGGCAAAAAATATGTTTTGAAATACACGACTGTTTCTGGCGTTGACGGTTTTGACGGTACGAGAAAAGAAGCAGAAAAGGCGGTTGTGAAGTCGATTGGGTAGGTTTTTATTCAAGTTTTACCACATTTGGCTCTTACCTGCTTGAAGAATTTGCGGTTTAAGTTATTTTGTTTACAAGTTTTTAAATAATTTTAAGCAAAAAATAATTAGCTTGCGGTTTTTAGACAATATATTTTAAAAAAAATTTCGAAAACCTACAACATATAGTTATTAGTCATAGCTGGTATTAAATTATTTAATGAATAAAGCTCTACAGTTAATATTTTTTTTTATAATCTTTCAGCATCTGGTCGCACAAGAAAAAATAGTTGAAAGATATACACAAAACAATAAAGGTAAAATATACTTTTATTGGGGTGGAAATAGAGGCTATTTTTCAAATTCTGATATTAATTTTTTTGGTGAAAATTACAACTTTACCATAAATAATGCCGTTGCAAAAGATATATCAACTGGTCGTATTGTTGATTATTTTAACCTTGACAAATTTACTAGCCCTCAAACAAATGCTAGAATTGGTTATTTTATTACTGATAAATATTCCATCACTCTTGGACTTGAACACATGAAGTATGTGATGCAACAAAATCAAAAATCAACGATAGATGGTTACATTAATGTGCCAGGTTCAAATTATAATGGGATTTATAATAATTCTGAATTGATTTTGACAAATGATTTTGTCGCTTTTGAACATACAGATGGTTTAAATTACATTAATTTTGACCTAACCAGACATGATGATATTTCTGGTTGGATTGGCGATTGGAATACTGATAGATTTCAAATTCAGCTATATGAGGGGTTTGGTGCTGGCGTTATCATTCCTAGAACAGATGCAACAATATTGAATAATGCCAATTATGATGAATTTCATTTATCAGGTTTTGGACTTTCAGCAAAAGCGGGCTTAGCATTTACTTTTTTTAAATATTTTCAAATACAAACCGATTTAAAAGCTGGTTATATTAATATGTATGATGTAAGAACCACAAGTAATGTGTCAGACGGTGCCAAACATGATTTTTGGTTTTTACAAACCATGGTTGCCCTTGGCGGAATTTTTAAATTATAGTTAGCTTTTTATTGCCATCGCGTAATTTCTTTACTACTTAAACCGCCTTCGCTTTTACGCCTCATCAAAAAATCTAACTTTTTTTATTTTGGGGTATCAGCTCTATCCGGGGCAACAACGTACTATTAATTTAAATTTCTCTTAAATTTAGTCTTAATTGTAAACATCAGCGATTCACTTTTGATATATTTGAAAAATTTTTAATGTATTTTTTTGTAGATATTCTTAGTTATATATTTTAAACTATAAAAATAAATATTAAGCATCATATTATTTATTTGTTATTTTTGCATGCATAACAAAACCATGTCAAACTTTAAATTAAATAAACAAGTTGTAACCAAAAGCAGTTTTAAAGAAGCTGATGACCGCGCCAGTTTTTATGCTGATAAAACCCCACATGAAAGATTGGAGTATGCTTGTTTTATAATCAATCAAATATTTACGCCAGAACAAAGAAAAGTAAAAAGACAGTTCACTTATTCAAGAAGGCATGCCAAATCTGTTTAATTTAGATTTTATAGATTTTTAAATGTGTAATTAATAAAATTAAAAGTCCAATTAGAAACTTTTAAATACATGTTATAATTTTTTAAAAATTTACTTAAATAGGTTTGCTTAATTGAAATTGATAAAAAAAATTTACAAAAATACGTTACTATAAATACAATGTCAGACATCACGATCCACATCACCGATAGATTAGGCACTAAACATAGTGTGCAAGCGCCGACCGACATGAACATGAATGTTATGGAACTTATTCGCGCCTATGAATTAGCCGAAGAAGGAACAGTAGGCGTCTGTGGCGGCATGGCCATGTGCGCGTCATGCCAAGTTTATGTTTTGAATGATGTCATCACCATTGACAGAAACGATGATGAAGAAGCGATGCTTTCAGAGGCTTATCATGTGAAAGAAAACAGCCGATTAGGTTGTCAAATCCCAATTAGCGCAGATATTCAAGATTTAGAGATAGAAATTGCTCCTGAGCAATAAGTTTAGTCCTTAGTGACAAGTCCACAGTCCCTAGCAATTACTCCATAGTCAAAAGGCTGCAAAGCAAGCAAATCGTGTTATTTTACAGGTGCAATTGGTATTACAACTTGATATAAAAATCCTTAGTTAACGCTTGATAAGTATCTGTATATTGATGGCGATCAATTTCTATAATCAACTCATCTGTCTGAATATCAACAGTTTTTATTCTGCTAAAAGCCAACAAACTTCTTTTTATAGCAGCGGTTGCATGACCTTTCACTCTAGTTACTTTAAATGGAAACAAGGAAGAATCAGCAGCTAAAAGTATAAATTTTTCTTCTTCATGAAAAGGAATAATCACCGAAAAAACACCTTCATCTGACAAGAGAAAATCAACAGCTTCAACCAATTCTTCAAAAGGCATGGCATCTTGAAAACGCGCTAAATCACGCTGAGGTTTTTCAGATTTGTAATGTTCTTCATAAAAAGGCGGGTTACAAACGATCAGGTCATAAAGCACTTCAGGTTCTTCAACAAATTCATCTAAACCGGCATGAAAACAAAATAAACGGTCATTCCATGGTGAGTTTTCAAAATTTTCCACACATTCTTCATAAGCACCTTCTTCAATTTCTATCGCATCAATCATTTCTGCAGAGGTTCGCTGAGCCAACATCAAAGCCAAAAGGCCAGTGCCAGCACCGATATCTAAAATGGTAGACGGTTGGTTTTTGATGGGTGTCCAAGCCCCTAATAAAACCCCATCTGTCCCAACTTTCATGGCAGATTGCGATTGTTTGATGTTAAATTGTTTGAATTGAAAGACCATTATTTGTAGTACAAAGACTATTGTATTAAGTATTAAGACTTTGAAAACATTGAAAATTGACGCATAGAAAATTAACGCTTAGGCTTCAAAAAATCTAAAACACCTTCATTAAATTGCTGTGCTTTTTCAATATTGACTACATGACCACATTGCTCTATGACGAACAATTTTGATGAACTAATATGCTGATTCACCACTTGCCTAACAATCGGCAAAAACATATAATCTTGATCACCCATTACATATAAAGTCGGTATATTAAGCTCCTTCTGCCTAAACCACTTCAAAATTGGATTGATTTCTGCCGTCAATTTAAACCATTTAATAAACTCTTTTTGATAAAGTTTTTTGGCTTCATTAACGAATATTAACCGCGATTTCTTGTGGTTTTTTTTAGGCATAATGATGTATGCAAACAACTTATATAGCATCAAATAAGGCAATATATATTTAAAAACATTACCCACACGCATCAATATTTGTGATTTAAAGTTCATTTTCAAAATGGCACCACCCATAATCATTGATTTCACATTTTGCGGATACATCTCTGCCAATTGCCTAATCACGATAGTCCCTAATGAAATACCAACAAAATGGGAACATTCAATTTTGAGATGGTCTAAAACCTCTTTTACATCTTCAGCGATTTGCTTAAACGTGTATTTTTTTTGCGACGAATGATTTTTAGAAACACCATGTCCTCGCAAATCGAGCAACAAAACATTAAAATGCTCCTGAAAAAATTTGATTTGCTTAAACCAAACGGCACTGCTGCCGCCTGCGCCATGAACAAAAGTTATCCATGGATCATCAGGTTGGTTGGTGTATATTTTATAAGCAATCATAAAGTTGAATAAAAGTTGCAAATATATAGATTTGTTTTTAGAATGTATCAATCGCAGACATCTACTTTTCTATACTTAATAATTGCCAAATTCTTCTAAATGCTGATTTCATTTTATCTTATTTTAATATATTTGTGTTTTATTTATTTTCATGAACGAATATATTCGAAAACGACGTTTTGTCATTTATTTCTTTGTTGTGTTTTCCGTCATTTTTATTGGCATAACTTACCACTTATTAACCCCAAAAAAGATTTTGCCTATTTATAATCCAGCCATGGTTAACCCCGGTTTAGTGGATAGCACGGTGCAACACATAGCAAAAAATCACAAAATAGCCGACTTTTCTTTTGTGAATCAAAATGGTGAAACCATAACACAAGAAACCTTCAGAGACAAAATTTATGTGGCAGATTTTTTCTTTACCACCTGTCCAACCATTTGTCCTATCATGAAAGATAATATGGTCATTTTGCAAAATAAAATCAAAAACCTCAAAGACGTCATGTTGCTGTCTCATACCGTTATGCCTGATATTGATTCAGTGTCTGTTTTGAAGTCTTATGCGCAAAAAAAAGGTGTGGACGACAAGATTTGGCATTTGGTTACTGGCGATAAAAAAGATATTTTTTATATCGCACGCCAATCTTATTTAGCCGTTGAAACCGCTGATAGCAGCGAACTTTATGACATGGTACATACAGAAAACTTTGTTTTGGTTGATAAAAAGCGACAAGTTAGAGGTTTTTATGACGGTACCAAATTGGAAGAAATAGATCGCCTTTATCAAGATATTCTCTTTCTTATTGATTCTGAAAAAGCAAAATAGAATTTCAAAAATCAATGTCAATGTCAATGGCAATAGCAATGTCAATGGCAATAGCAATATAAATGTCAAAATTCAATAGCAATTTCAAAATCAAAAATCAAATTTAGGACCTATAAGCATCACTAAGCATCCAGCATCCAACATCCATCAATCATCAATCATCAATCCTCACGCCATGACTCTAGACCAACTCAAACCGAATCAAAAAGCTGTTATTGTAACTATCAACAAAGACCGAGTGCCTTTAAAATTGATTGAAATGGGTTGCATGGAACAACATGAAGTCCAGTTTATAAATGCAGCACCACTTGGTGATCCTTTGTGCTTTGATATTGATGGCACGCGTGTGGCCATAAGAAAAGAAACAGCTAAACATATTGAAGTAGTAGTGAATTAACTGACTAAAATGAGCAAAAACAAACCTTTAAAAATAGCGTTAATAGGTAACCCTAATACAGGAAAAACCTCACTTTTTAATCAATTGACAGGCCTAAACCAGCAAGTTGGCAACTACCCAGGCATTACCGTGCAGCGGAAAGTAGGCTATTTTGAACTCGCTGATAAAACACCTATTGAATTGATTGATTTGCCTGGTACTTACAGTTTAAATACACACGCCAAAGACGAACAAGTGGTTTTAGAACTACTCATGAATAAGTCAGACAAAAATCATCCTGATGCCGTAATTGTGGTCTGTGATGTAGAAAATCTCAAGCGTAATCTTTTTTTATTTACGCAAATTAAAGATTTAGGTCTGCCTGCTTTATTGGTTTTTAACATGTCTGATCGGTTAAAGCAAAAAGGAATTTCAATAGATTTAGTTGGTTTGGAAAAAACTTTAAAGACAAAGATCATATTAACAAGTACAAGAAAAGGCGAGGGGATAAGTGACTTGAAAACCGTACTTCAAGATATTTCTGCACTTGATTCTGCACCTATTTTTGATTTGAAAAGTATTGATCAAGCTTTTTTTGAAAAATTAAAGACATTAAGTCCGTCTAGTCCTTTGTATGCGTTGTGGTTGGCTCAAACGCAAGGTCTTTATTTTGAAGAAGTTGCGAACAATAAAGATTATAATTTATTAGACACTGCCCATAATGACTTAAAAAAGTATCTTCATAAAGAAACTATCAAGCGTTATCAATTAATCAATACATGGATCAAACAATTTTATCAATTTGATGACCAGCTTGCAGAAGATTTCACCACAAGAATTGATAGAATTTTAACCCATAAGGTTTTTGGTTTTCTGATTTTCATCGCCATATTGTTACTTATTTTCCAGGCCATATTTGATTGGAGCAGTGCACCTATGGACTTTATTGATGAAAGCTTTGGTGCTTTAAGCAATTGGTTATCAGAAAAATTGCCAGCAGGCATGACCACAAGTTTATTAACAGAAGGCTTGATACCCGGCATTTCTGGAGTTTTAATTTTTATTCCGCAAATCGCAATTTTGTTTTTCTTTATTTCACTTCTGGAAGAAAGTGGTTATATGAGTCGGGTTGTTTTTATGATGGATAAAATCATGCGCAAATTTGGTTTGAGCGGCAAAAGCGTTGTGCCACTTATTTCAGGAACCGCTTGTGCCATACCAGCCATTATGGCCACTAGAAATATTGAAAATTGGAAAGAACGTTTAGTCACCATATTAATAACACCCTTCACCACCTGCTCCGCTAGACTACCTGTTTATGCCATCATAATTGGCATTATTATTCCTCCGACTAAAGTGTTTGGTTTATTTGGTGCGCAAGCCCTTATGCTCTTGGGTTTATATTTATTAGGTTTCTTAATGGCGATTGTTGGTGCCATTATTTTAAACAAAGTGATAAAAACCAAGACAAAATCCTATTTTGTGGTTGAAATGCCCAATTATAAAATGCCTTTTTATAAAAATGTAGGCATTAATGTTTTTGAAAAAACCAAGGCATTTGTTACAGGTGCTGGGCTTATCATTATTTCATTGTCAATTATCTTATGGTTTTTAGGTGCTCATGGACCAAGTCACGAATTTGAATTTGCAGAAAAAATCGTTTCAGTAGCCAATCCGCAATTAGCAAACGATGAATTAGCCGATCAGGTGGCTGCCTATAAATTAGAACATTCCTATATGGGCATCATGGGCAAAGCCATCGAGCCAGTTGTTGAGCCTTTAGGCTATGATTGGAAAATTGGCATTGGTGTAATTGCCTCATTCGCTGCGCGAGAAGTTTTTGTTGGCACCATGGCTACCATTTACAACGTAGGCCAAGCTACAGATGACGAAGAAACAATCAAAGAGCGTATGAGAGATGAAAAGCATTATGTGACGAAAAAACCTGTTTATAACTTCGCTACTGGCATTTCTTTGTTGTTATTTTATGCCTTTGCGATGCAGTGCATCAGCACTTTAGCCATCGTAAAAAAAGAGACCAATTCTTGGAAATGGCCAATGATTCAGTTAATTTTCATGAGTGGCTTTGCCTATTTGGTTGCCTTTTTAGCATACCAGGGGTTGAAGTGATAATCTTTTTTGGAGCAATTGGGTTGGGGCTTTTTATATGGTAGCCGTTCCCGTACCGACGATGAATGTTAGCAGGGAATGATTTATCCCCATTACGTTCCGTTATATCTTTGTTTATTTGTCATTTGTTAAAATTTTTGCCACTGATTTATTGCTAATAAAAAGAAATAGTTACTTTTCCGTACCATATCTCTTGCAAACGAAAGTTTTAAAAAAAGTAATATAAAAATAGCCACAAATATGCCCCAATCCATGCGTTTCCAATCAAAAAAATCATTACTTTTGTGCTATGAATGAAAATTTAGATGCAACAGGCAAACATTTTAATGCCGAAGAGTTTGATGTAGAAAAAAAATTGCGACCCCTCTCCTTTGATGATTTTGCGGGCCAAGATTCTGTTTTAGAAAATCTGAAGGTTTTCGTAAAAGCCGCGAACTTGAGAGGTGAAGCGCTTGATCATTCTCTTTTTCATGGGCCACCAGGACTTGGTAAAACGACTTTGGCTAATATTTTGGCCAATGAATTAGGTGTAGGTATCAAGATTACTTCAGGCCCAGTGCTAGATAAACCTGGAGATTTGGCTGGTTTATTGACCAATCTAGAAGAACGAGATATTCTATTTATTGATGAAATTCACCGCCTAAGTCCCATTGTTGAGGAATATTTATATTCAGCCATGGAAGATTTCCGCATTGATATCATGATTGAAAGTGGGCCAAACGCACGGTCTGTTCAAATCAATTTATCGCCGTTCACACTAGTTGGCGCAACCACACGGTCGGGTTTGCTAACAGCTCCTATGCGCGCCAGATTTGGTATTCAATCACGTTTACAGTATTATAACACCGAACTTTTAACAACTATCGTTGAGCGAAGTGCTCAAATTCTTAAAGTGCCTATTCATCATGCGGCCGCTATAGAAATTGCAGGCAGAAGTAGAGGTACGCCGCGTATTGCTAATGCGTTGTTGCGTCGTGTGCGAGATTTTGCACAAATCAAAGGGAATGGCACGATTGATGTCGAAATTGCCAGATATGCCCTAAATGCACTGCACGTTGACGCCCATGGTTTAGATGAAATGGACAATAAGATTTTGACCACCATTATTGACAAATTCAAGGGTGGACCAGTTGGTCTAACCACACTTGCAACAGCTGTTTCTGAAAGTGGTGAAACCATTGAAGAAGTTTATGAACCTTTTTTGATTCAAGAGGGATTTATTTTGCGCACGCCTCGTGGACGTGAGGTGACAGAAAAAGCTTATAGACATTTGGGTCGAATGAAGCCTAACATTCAAGGCGGTCTTTTTGAATAAAAAAGCTATGCAAAATTCCTCTAAAAAGATTCCCGAGGTTTCATTTTTTAGATTTTTAAAACATTCTTTAGAAATTTTAAGAAATCCTTTACCTTTTCATCAGGCCAATTTTGGTCGCTATGGTAATATATTTCGACTAAATGTTGGTCTGGGTCATTCTGTTCTATTTTGTCGCGATGCTGAGTTGCTCAGTTATGTTTTGCAAAAAAACCAAAAGAATTATTCAAAATCACCCATACAAACCAAAGATTTAGCTAAATATATTGGTAAAGGTCTATTGACCGCTGAGGGCAAACAATGGCAAAAACAGAGAAAGCTCATTCAACCAGCTTTTCATAAAAGTCAGTTGGCTCTTTTGCTAGATACAGTTTATGCAATCATTCAGAAAGAGTTAGATCATATTGAAGGAGACCAACCACTTGATGTTTTTCCTGTTTTTAATGACTTGGCTTTTCAAACGGTGGTAAAATCTTTGTTTAGCTCTAAAGTTGAGGAGGAAGATATAAAAAGGCTTCAGCATGCTACTGAGATTACGCAGCAAATGCTGGTTAAGGAATTGCGTCAACCTTATTTAAATTGGTGGTTTAGATTATCAGGTAAAATCAAGTTTCATATCGATTTAATTGATGAGTCACGGGCTATTTTAAGAAAATTAGTTAACCAAAGAAAACAAAGTACGGATAAGTACAATGATTTACTAAGTATGTTACTCGATGCCCGTTATGATGATGGTGAACCAATGGTAGAAGCGCAATTATTAGATGAAATTCTTATACTTTTTGCTGCAGGCCATGAAACAACTTCAAATGCATTGACTTTCACCTGTGAGCTGTTAGCCAGACACCCAAAAGCACAAGCAAAAATATTGGCGGAGGTTAAAAAAGTAAAAAGTGAATCAGATGAAATATTGTATTGGCTAAAAAATACCAGTTATACCAAATTAGTCATCGAAGAAGCCATGCGATTATATCCGCCAGCTTATTTTATTGATCGCATTAATAAAGAAGCTGACGATTTTAATGATTTTCATCTACCAAAAGGTTCCAATCTTTTGTTTTCTGTGTATGAAATTCATCGGCACCCCGATTTTTGGCCAAATCCAGAGGCGTTTATGCCAGAACGTTTTTTGGATGAAAGCATAAAATTTTCTAAAAATTATTACCCATTTGGCGCTGGACAGCGGATGTGCATTGGCAATAATTTTGCCATGTATGAAATGATTTTAGCCATTATGACCGTTGTAGAGCGATTTGAAATAAAAGAAAAGAAAACACCTATTCAAATTAAGCCATTAATTACCTTAAAACCTTTTGATGCGGTTTTGACCTTTACCAATCGATTATGACCCCCATAGAAAAACATAGCCAGCTAATTAAAACTGAGGCCAAACGTCTTGGTTTTTTAAGTTGTGGTATTTCTAAGGCTGGCTTTCTTGAACAAGAAGCCCCAAGATTGGAGCAATGGCTGAAGGCCAATCATCATGGGCAAATGCAATACATGGCCAATCATTTTGATAAACGCCTTGACCCGAGACTTTTGGTTGATGGCGCAAAGTCTGTTGTGTCATTATTGTATAATTATTTCCCTAGCCAACAGCAAAATCCAGACAGTTATAAAATAGCTAAATACGCCTATGCGGAAGATTATCATTTTGTGATTAAAGATAAACTCAAAACATTAATGCAAAGTTTGTCCGAGCAAATAGGCGAGGTAAGTGGTCGGGTCTTTGTAGATTCTGCACCTGTTTTAGAAAAAGCGTGGGCAGCCAAAAGTGGTTTAGGCTGGGTCGGTAAACACACCAATTTATTGACTAAAAAAGCAGGGTCATTTTATTTTATTGCAGAGCTCATTCTTGATTTAGATCTGCTGCCTGATGCGCCAACCACAGATCATTGTGGCACTTGCACGGCTTGCATTGATGCTTGTCCAACCGAAGCCATTATTCAACCGTATGTGTTGGATGCCAGTAAATGTATTTCCTATTTAACTATCGAACTTAAGGAAAACATACCCCAAAGTTTCAAATCGCAAATGGACGATTGGATGTTTGGCTGCGATGTATGCCAAGATGTTTGTCCTTGGAATTCTTTTTCTAAAACACACAACGAACCCAAATTTGAACCCAATCATGAGCTTTTAAACTATACCAAAAAAGATTGGGAAGAGATGACGTCCGATGTTTTTAAAAAAGTTTTTAAGAAATCAGCCGTGCATCGCACCAAGTTTGAAGGCTTAATGAGAAACATCAATTTTATAAAAAAGTAGTAATTTATTGGAGCGAAAGGCTTGGTCTTCATCTTTAATTACCGTTCCCGCTTTTCGCTATATCTTTTTTCTCGTTGAAAAAACGAGAAAAAAGGATGCCACTGCAATCGGGGCTATTTGATAAGGTTTTTTGATTTATTTGTTAACTATTTGATTTTTTTTGTGAATCAGTTCTTGCAAGACATCAAGTGCATGGTGATCTTCTCAACGACTAAAACGAAAAACTTTGGTATTTTAAGGTTAAACCCACACCAAAATATAGGCCCTGATAATCAGACAGGAAACCATAATTCAAGCGACCAAATCCTGTCCGATAGGCTGCTCTGGTGGACAAAAAATATTGTGGACCTCTTTTGCTGTCGGCCAATCTAAATTGTAAATCAACACCTGCTTGCACCAAAAAAAGATGATTTCTTTCGATGGTTACTGCTCGTTCTTCTGGGCCAAATTCGGTTTCTACAATTTCTGTAATGGATTGATCTTGTAAACTAGTGATTCCCCATGAATTAATTAAAAAAGGACTCAAGTGAAAGCGATTTGTTCGAACAAGATATTTTTTAATTTGAATGCCAAAATCAACATGCGTAACCAAAGGATCTTGCACAATAAAGTGAGAAGGATTGGTATTTTTAAATTGTAAATTTACGAATGCGCCTACATAAATATTTTCTTTCCAAGCCCCAGAAACACCAAATGATAGGCCATGAAAAGTTTTATCAAATAATTGGGATTGGCTGTATAAAATATCAGCTTCTATTTTTGAATCGATGTCTTGAGCAAAAGAAAACAGGTTAAAAAGAAAAAAAAGTATAAAATTTCGCATAATCAAGGGTTTGTAAATATTATGCAAAAATCTTACCAAAGATGTTTAGAGATATATTATTTTAAGGAATTTTTATAAAAAAGAATGTCATAAAAAAATCCGCTTAAACTTAGTTAAATGCGGATTTCTTACTATGATGAGGTTTTACTTAAAAATATTTTATAATAGCGACAGATTGAATAAAAACCTGTTGTTACCATTCTCGTTTACAGTATTTGCAATATTTGCGTAATCTGATTTCCAGCGTCCATTCGTTAAGGCAAATTCATAGCCTACATTTAATCTTAATCTCATTTTTTTGCCAATATTGTAATAGAAGGCAACACTTGGTCCTGCAAATAACATGTTATTTCTTAAGGTATATTCTCCAGAATTATTGTTTGGTTGCAAATCATTCAAATCTATCGTTCTGTTTTTTGAATTAAAAGTTACTTGATTGCCGCCATATGCCAAATTTAAACCGCCAGTAAAAGCAAATTTTTCTTTGTTGACGATATTGTAATGAAATCTCAATCTCGATGTAAAACCCATCAATAAATTCTCCGAATTATTATTTTCATTGCGAGAAATTGAGGTAGATAATTCAACATCGCCCGAATACTTTTTGGAAAAAAAATTCATACCTAACTGGAAATCAAGTTCATTTTCTGATAAGGTCGCTACATTTGATGCTTTTAACTTCTCATTCAAATTATATTTTTGGTTTAGCATTCCCAAGCCAACATAAAAGTCGGTTTTAACCTTAGATTCCGTCGTTTCAGCTTCTTGTGAAAAACCGAAAACACTCAACAATAAAATGGCATTAATAATTATATTTTTCATTTTTGTAAGTTTTAAATTAGATACAAAAATAGCAGATTGAAAAATAAAAAATCATGGAATTAACATTTTTTTGCAAAATTACCCCACGATATTTATGATTTTACCTGGCACAATAATTACATTTTTTGGTGTGCTTCCAGCCAATTGTATTTTAGTTCTTTCATCAGCCATCACTTTTTCTTGGATTTGCTCTTTGGTTAAGTCTAAAGGCAACTTGAGTGTAAAACGCATTTTACCATTAAAAGATACGGGATATTCTTTTTCAGATTCTACTAAAAATTTTTCCTCATATTTTGGAAAAGGAACGGTTGAAATAGATCCTTCGTGACCAAGTAGCGACCATAATTCTTCTGCGATATGCGGTGCATAAGGCGAAATGACTATGGCCAATGGTTCTAAAATGGCGCGATGATGGCACTTTAATTGTTGCAATTCATTCACACAAATCATAAATTGTGAAACAGACGTATTAAATGAAAAATTCTCTATGTCTTCCGTTACTTTTTTGATGGTTTTGTGTAAAGATTTGAAAGCCTCCCCCGACCCCTCCGAAGGAGGGGCGTCAGAAACGTAAAACGACTCATTTTCACCAGAATGGTACAACTTCCATAGTTTTTTCAAAAACCCAAAAACACCAGTAATGCCAGCTGTGTTCCAAGGTTTGGCTTGCTCAAGCGGGCCTAAAAACATTTCATATAAACGCAAAGTATCTGCCCCATATTCATTACAAATATCATCTGGATTAACAACATTATACCATCTTTTTGACATTTTTTCAACTTCGCGACCAACAATAAACTTACCATTTTCTGTTATAAAATCGGCATTTTTAAATTCAGGAATCCAATTTTTTAATTTATCTAAATCTATTTCATCCGATGCGTTTACGATATTTACATCAACTCTTATTTCTTCGGTAGTATAGTCGTTTTTAAGATTTTTTGAAATGTATTTATTTGTACCTGCAATTCTATAAACTAGCGCACTCATCCCCAAAATCATCCCTTGATTGATTAATTTTTTGAATGGTTCTTCCGTTGGGGCATAACCTCTATCTTTTAAGAATTTATTCCAAAAGCGAGCGTATAACAAATGTCCAGTAGCGTGTTCACTGCCACCAATATATAAATCTACATTTCCCCAATAATTTAGTGCTTCTTTACTGGCTATTTCATCTAAATTGTGTGCATCCATATAGCGCATCCAATACCAAGAAGAACCTGCCCAACCTGGCATGGTGTTTAATTCCAAAGGGAAAACAGTAGAATCATCTATCAAGTCATTACTAACTACTTTGCCTTGAACACTGTCCCATGCCCAAGCCGTGGCATTGCCTAGTGGCGGTTGCCCATCTTCAGTTGGTAAATACTTTTCAACTTCAGGCAATTCTAGCGGCAAGTTTTCTGTTGGAATAGGATAAGGCACGCCGTTTTTATAGTAAATAGGAATAGGTTCACCCCAATAGCGTTGTCTTGAAAAAACAGCATCACGCAAACGGTAATTGGTTTTGCCTTTGCCAGCTTTCTTGTTTTCAACAGCTGAAATTATTTTTTCAGTGGCTGCCTTGTAGTCTAATCCATCTAAAAAATCTGAGTTTTCTAAGATAAAATCACCTTTTTCTGTAAAGGCTTGTAAAACCTCACCCCCTTCCCCTCTCCAGAGGAGAGGGGAGTTTGATATCTTAAAAATGTTTTTGATTGCCGGCATACCATTTTGACCTTTGAAGAAATTTGCAAAAGCAAAATCTCTTTCATCACCAGCAGGAACGGCCATAACTGCGCCTGTGCCATAACCTGCCAAAACATAATCGCCTATCCAAACAGGAATAGGTTCTTTTGTAAAAGGATGCTCTGCATACGCGCCTGTAAAAACACCAGAGATGGTTTTTACATCTGCCATTCTTTCTCTTTCGGAACGTTTTGAAGTGGCTTCAATATATGCTTCAACTGCTTGTTTTTGTTCAGCTGTTGTAATTTTTCCTACCAAGTCGTGTTCTGGTGCCAATGTCATGAAAGTTACGCCAAAAAGTGTATCAGGTCTTGTTGTAAAAACTTGAATTGACCTCACCCCCGACCCCTCTCCAAAGGAGAGGGGAGCGGCTACCGCATAAGATTTTCTTGAATTAAGTACATCTTTAATTTTGCTTAAAACAATATCTAAATTTTCTAAAACTTCCTCGTTTTTAAATCTTATAACTTTGAAACCATGCTTTTGTTCTAAAATCAATGTTCTTTCTGCATCTTTTTCTGGCTGTTCTTTTTCAAAATGGTAGCCGCCATCTAATTCAATGATTAATTTTTTTTCTAATGAAACAAAATCAACGATGAAATTGCCGATATAGTGTTGACGCCTAATTTTGAAACCTAATTTTGAACCTCTAACTTCTTGCCAAAGTTTGTCTTCTGCAATTGTGCTGCTTTTTCTGTTAAGTCTAGCTAAATCAACAAGTTCTTTTGCATAATCTGGATTCGCTGTTTGATAATGATAGTTTTTATTATAGTGAGATTGACTCCCCTCTTCTTTGGAGAGGGGTTGGGGGTGAGGCAAAACCTTAAAAGTTATAGACGCCCCTTTACTTTTTCCAATCCAATTTCTTTGAGATTCTTTTAAAGATTCTGTCCAATCAATGGTTTCAAGACCTTGTAATAATCTTTCGGCATAAGCAGAAATTCGCATCATCCATTGGGTCATTTTTTTGCGAATAACCGGATGGCCGCCTCGTTCAGATACACCATTAACGATTTCGTCATTGGCCAAAACCGTTCCTAAAGCTGGACACCAATTGACTTCAGCTTCTGCCAAATAAGTCAAGCGGTATTTAAGTAATAATTTTTGTTGGTCTTCTACTGAAAAATTTTGCCAGTCTTGGGCTGAAAAGGTAGGTATATCATCATCACAAGCCGCGTGAATGTTTTGATTACCTTCTTTTTCAAAAGTAGCTATTAATGTTGAAATGTCTTCAGCTTGATCCGTGACCATATTATACCAAGAATTATATAACTGAATAAAAATCCATTGGGTGTGCTTGTAATAATCAGGATTTGACGTGCGCACTTCTCTGCTCCAATCAAAGGAGAAACCGATTTTATCGAGTTGTTCTCTATAACGCGCGATATTTTCTTTGGTTGTTTTTTCTGGATGTTGCCCAGTTTGAATGGCATATTGCTCGGCTGGTAAGCCAAAAGAATCATAACCTTGCGGATGCAAAACGTTAAAACCTTGATGCCTTTTAAAGCGGGCTACAATATCAGATGCAATATAACCTAGTGGATGACCAACATGCAAACCAGCACCAGATGGATAAGGAAACATGTCTAGCACATAATACTTCTTTTTATCGGAGGCGTTTTCTGCTTGAAAGGTTTGGTTGTCTGCCCAAAATTTTTGCCATTTGGCTTCAATCTCATTAGGATGGTACTTCATAAAAGTTGACTATTTTCAAAAGATGCAAATTTATGAAAAGTTATGGGTTTTTATAATAAAAGTTTCTTTTTCACCCGTAGCGCGCGTTAGGGATAGAGGTGATAGCTTAGTGCAGGTAAAAGTTTGTTTTTGTGGTCATAGTGGAGCGACCATAGAAGCTGCAATATGACCATACAAAAACAACTTTTCCCAAACTAACTAAAGCCGAAAGCCCGGCTCGAACGCCAAAAAAAGTTTTATGTAAAATGTTGATTTTACTAAAGCATTAAAACCTATTCTGCAACTAATAAATTGCAACCGCGGATGTCTGCTTCTGTAAATCGTCCTAGTACTTGAAATTGATCATTATTAACTTTTTTACCCAAATCTTCCGTCGCAATGAAGGCACATGAATTGACATTGGCTAGATCAATAATATTGATGCCCCCCGGTCGACCATTAGGCAAATAAGAGAGTGGAGAGGTGTTGTCACGGATTAAAACATGCATCCATGGCGGACATTCAAACAATCCGTCATTAAAAGAATAAGCTTGAGATAAAAGCTCGGTCATGCCATACTCTGAATGGATAGCATTTGTTCCGAAACCTGCTTTTAAAACAGCGTGGAGTTGCTCTTTGACCAATTCTTGCCGACGGCCCTTCATGCCGCCAGTTTCCATAATGATAATGTTTTGACCAAGTTTTTCTAAAGCTATGTTTTGCGCTTTGGCATAATCAATTAAATCTAGTAAGGCATAGCTGACACCAATTAACAATACACTTTGGTCCTCGTCATTTAATTTTTTTAATTTATCTATGAGTTCAGCGTGATTATTTAGATAAAAACCAGAATCCTCATGTTGACTATCCTTGATTAAATGTTCGGCCATGTAAACCAAGGAAGAGTTTTCCCTTTCCAAATAAGATGGTAGTAAGGCTAATAGGGCATAGTTTTCGATATGGCCGTAAAATTTTGAAAATCCTATTCTGAAGCTTTGTTCATAAATATCTAAGTCAGTAACATAGTGCTTACTTGTTTCTTGACCGGTGGTGCCGCTACTTTCAAATACTTTTTGGATGGCATCATTATTTGAAACAATTTTTTGAGTTTTAAAAAACTGTATGGGTAAAAAAGGTATGGCTTCTAATGTCTTTATTTGTGTCACAGCAATTTTTAACAAGTCGCAATATTGTCTATAAACAGGGCAATATTCATGTTGAAATCTGAACATTTTTAGCGCTTGCTTAACAAATTCTTTATGATTTTTGATAAAAAAAATATGATCCATCTTAATTGATTAATTTGTTTGACAAAGGTCGGAAATTTTATACTATTTACTACGCATAAATGGTACTATACCAATTGGAACAGTAAAATAGCCCAATCTACTTGTCTATTTTTGTTAAAATTTACTTTGCATCTGTGGACTATTTTACTATTCCAAATGGTTTTAGACAAAAAAAAGCACCATTTTTCAATGGTGCTTGCTATTGTAAACTAGTTATAAATTATTTGATAATTAATTTTCTAGTTTCAGAAATACCTTCTGAAGTAATATTTACCATATAAACGCCAGCATTTAATTGGCCAACATTTACTGTGCCATTAATAACTTCTGAGTTAACTACTTCTTTTCCAGAAACATCAAATATTCGGGCAGTTATGGCGCCATTTAATTTTGAAGTAATGTTTAAAATCTGACCTGATAAAGGATTTGGAAACATAGTTAAGCCATCAATTGTACTAACTGAATCAGTAGACAATGTTGCACCTGGACTTTGAAATGAAATGTTGTCAAATTTTACAGTCGCACCATTATATGCTCTAAATTGTAGTAGAAATGTGTTGGCAGTCGCGGGAACTGTAGAGTTAACCGTTACTTGAGTCCATTGTGTAGCTTGAGGTACGTAGGTATTGCTATTTCTTAATGGATCATCCGTTGCGCCAGTAGTTCCCGGTGGGTTTATTGGAGCTGTTGGCGTAGCACTTGTTGAGTCTTGAAAAACGCTCCAAATTCTAGCTGTGTTACCTGTTGGTGAGCCATCAGTTCTTACAGCTTTGTACCAATAACTTACAGTTACTGCAGCGCCAGGAACAACATTAAATCTTTGGTCGAAACCTGTTGTAGCAGTGGCTACATACTGTACTGAAAAATTATCATCTTGACCATCATTGGTTACATGGGTTGGCAAGGCGTATGACGATCCTCCAGTAGAACTCCATCCTGTTAATCCATTCGCAAAGGTATTATTAACAACCACGTTTTGAGAAAAACCAATAGATGTTAATCCAATAAAAAATAAAAAGTAAATGTGTTTCATTGTTTAGAATTTAATGTTTATAAAATAGTTAATTAATTGATAATAAGTTTTTTGGTGACGCTTTTGGTTTCATTAGTGTTTGCTTCTGCAAATTTTTTACTAAGTGCTACCCACTACTTTTGATTTTTAATACTAAATTTCGTTTGCAAAATTACGTTAAAAATGTTAAATACTAGTATTTAAATTGTTATTAATCGGTTATCCTTTTGTTATTTTAATGTTAATAGAATTAATAACCTTAAGGTTATTCTGGCTAAGAATTTAATTGATAATAAGTTTTTTGGTGACGCTTTGGTCACCTTCCTTAATTTTAATTAGGTAAATGCCAACACGTAAATGAGAGATGTCTAATTCGCGATTAGCGAGCTTTTTGTTTAAAACGACTTTACCAATAGCGTCATGAATAACAATCTCCTTTTCTAAATTAGTTTTCGACGTAATGGTTATTTTACCATTATTAACCGGGTTTGGATAAAAGCCAAGCTGGTCAGCACTTTGAGCAGAAGCAGAAAATGATAACAATCCAAAAAAAAGTATTACAAAATAAAAGTTTTTCATTTCTTATAATTTTACACATTACACACAGTGCAAAGTTAAAAAACTTTTTTCAAAAACAATGCCAATTAAAAAAAAAAAGCTACTTTTGTTTATCTTTTGTATTTTAACATGAAAAAATCATTATTTTTAGTTTTAGTTTCTTGCGTTTATTGTCATAGTTATTTAGCGCAGCACCGACTTTTTGACAATTTATTGCCTGCCAGTCAATTGTCTTCTCAAATGAAATTAGGAAGTGACTATGCCTCCACATTTTCGCAAGTATTTTATTATCAGCAAGATAATTTTAATCTCAACCAAGATTTGATTTTAAGTTTGCCAAATAATCAAGAAGTTATTGCGCAATTTGATAAGATTTACAATTATAAAAACGGAAGTTTTTCTGCTACTTATAAAATCTTAGGCCAACCTGACTCGGAATTAGTTTTTTCTAGTTATAATGATGCCATTACGGGTATGTATAGTGGTCAAAATCTGGAAAAGTTAATTTTTCAGAAAACTGCTCAAAATATTATGGCTGTAGGCATTGTTAATGAATTGAAATTAATTGAGGAAGAGATGTCTGCACCCTGCATTTCAGTAGATGATTTTCAGACAAGAGCTACCAATCATGCCAATATTTGTTTGGAAAGTTCAACCTGTTCTGGACCATCTGTCATCGATGTGATGTTTGTTTATACACCGGCGGCGAGAGCAGCATGGGGCGGAGCAAACACGGTCAACAGTAATTTAGCAACGATAATAACAAATTTAAACCAGTCGATGACCTTATCTGGTATTGCTGGTGTAACTTTTAATATCGCACATGCTGTTGAAGTTAGTTACACTGAAAGCGGTAGTCAACAAACTGATTTAGATAGATTAAGGCTTACCAATGATGGTTTTATGGATCAAATACACGGTTTAAGAGATACGCATGGTGCCGATTTGGTGGCTTTGATTAATGGAGATACAGCTGGCGGCTGTGGTATAGGTAATTTGAATACGAGCACTACAAATTACACTAACTCTGCTGCATTTTCAGTCACTCGTTTTGGTTGTGCAGTTGGTAATTTGACTGTTGCACATGAAATGGGCCACAACATGGGCCTACGCCATGATTGGTTTGTGGATGGTGGCACTACGCCATGCGCGCATCATCATGGTTATGTGAATCAAACAGCAATTAATTTGGGAACTAGTAGTACTGCAACTCAAAGATGGCGAACCATTATGGCCTATAATGATCAATGTTCTAATGCCGGCTTTACGTGTACACGTCAAAACAGGTGGTCAAATCCTGAGCTAAACTTTCAAGGGAATATTATGGGTGCGCCACTTAGTGCGAGCGAACCTGCACACGAAGCGTTTGCTTTTCGCAGAATGGCCTGTATAGTTGCGGGTTTTAAAAGTCCATTAAGCGCTGAAAGTTTTTCGCAATCAGAGATTATTTTATATCCGAATCCCGCTAACAATATTTTGAACGTAGATACTTTAATTGATGACCCTATTTTTGAAATATTTAATACGTTGGGGCAAAAGTTGCTTCAATCAAGCGATAAAAACATTAACATAGAAAACCTCCAATCGGGTGTTTACTATTTAAATGTAAAAAGTGAATCGGAAAGCGGACAAAAAGTTTATAAATTTATCAAAGCTTAAAATAGCATAAGAAGAATGGGGAGCTTTTTATTGCTCCCCATTGTTTTTTGTTTTTGGGTTAGATTTTTTATTATTGAATACGCCACTTAAAACAGGTCGTTTTTTTAATTACCATCTAGTAATCTTCCTAAGCCGCCTAAAACACTGCCTTCTTCTTTGGAACCGCCATTTTGTGGGGCAAAGGCTAAAATTCTGCTCGCTAGTCTAGAAACAGGTAGGGTTTGTAACCAAACTTTTCCCTGGCCCGTTATTCTGGCAAAGAAAATACCTTCGCCACCAAAAACCATATTTTTAATACCTTTAACCATTTCAATGTCAAATTGGATATCTTTGGTGTAGCCTACAACACAGCCGGTATCTACTTTGATTACTTGACCGTGTTTTACTTCTTGCTCAACCACATGGCCGCCCGCATGCATAAACGCCATGCCATCACCTTCAAGTTTTTGCATGATAAAGCCTTCACCACCAAATAGTCCAGTGCCTAATCTGCGTTGAAATTCGATGCCAATAGAAACTCCTTTAGCTGCACAAAGAAAAGCATCTTTTTGACAGATGATTTTTCCACCGTGGTCTTTTAAAGAAACAGGAATTATTTTGCCAGGGTAAGGCGAGGCAAAAGCGACTTGCGATTTGCCATGTCCTGTGTGGGTGAAAGCCGTCATAAACAAACTTTCGCCTGTGAGTATTCTTTTTCCAGCACTAAGTAGTTTACCTATTAGGCCACTTGTTTGCGATTGATTAGAACCATCGCCAAAAATAGTTTGCATTTCAATGCCATCGCGCATATACATGAATGCGCCAGATTCGGCAATAGCGGTTTCATTTGGGTCGAGCTCAATTTCAACAAATTGCATTTCTTCGCCAAAAATTTTGTAGTCGATGTCGTGGTCTTGTAAATTCATTTTGAAAAGGATTTAAAGCATAAGTTTAAAAAAGACTTTTTTTGTTACAAATTATTATTTTTTTGTTTGCCATTCTCTTAGCTTAGTATTATAAGTCGTTTGATCATCGGGAAATTCTATCCAAAATTCTGGGTCTGAATTTTTAGTGTAATAGTTTGATACATCTTTATCGTTTACAATTTTATCAAACAATATTTTGGTTTTTTCTTTTAATTCTGGAATTTCCATTTTCCAAGTACGGCAAATTTCTTCGTAATAAACGATAGAATCCTTTTCAATTTTTAATTTGCCTATGGTAGAGACTTTTTTTAGTTTAAGACTTGGAGCAATTTTAGCAACAGCAAAGTAGATAAAATCATCATCATTTTTATAGTAATGCAGCAAGTCTGTAGCAGCTGCTTTTTTGGTATAATAATCATGGTGTGTGGTGTCCCACTTGGTTTGGTGAGAAGCATTTTTTGGCAAGCCTTCATAATATCTGACAATACTTGATTTAAAAACAGAAATTTCTTCTTTTGAAAGGTAATCAGTAGGGTTGGAAGCAATGTCTTTTTGACAACTAATGGTAATTAGTAAAATAATTATAAAATAGTATGTTTTCATGGATTTTGTTAATAATTTTAAAATAATAATAAGGTTAAAAAATAAAGCAAATTTACAATATACATTTTACAATATACGATAAATTAAAAAACCCCAAAGAAAATCTCTGGGGCAGTTAAATTCTAAATTATAGGTATGAAATTAATACTGTTTTAAATCTGGTAGGAAGTTAGCCCAACCATTTGTCCAATCTGAAGATCCAAAGGCGCCCCTAAAAGCAACGTTTTGAAAGAAAGGATTTTGAAGTTTTGGATGTGTAAAATTAGCTCCGCTTATTAGCAAGCCGGTTGTCACTTCAAAAGTTGGATTATTGGGATAGAAGTTTCTTGTTGCAGTGCCAAAAAAGGCATTTGGATTTAGCCCCAATGTGCTATAGTAGGTAGCTAAATCACCTGAAGTATTTCCTACGTTGGTATTTTCCCACAGGGATTTTAAATCATTTGACGTAAAAACTGTTTGGCCAGAAGCAACTAAATATGTTGATCGAGGTGCAGAAAGGATGTTGTTTACCAAAAACCCTTGTGGCGTTGCACCTGTATAATTGTTGTAAACAGAGGCTTGATTAAATCTAATACCAAAAGGCATACCTACAAAAACTGAATTAGCAATAGTTAATGCCGTTCTTCTTCTAAAGTCTATTGCATGCTGATAATTAGAACTTGCCGCAGGGTAAGTCCAACTAGTTCCGCTGGCCGTTGATGTGTTTATGGGACCTAATCCAGTTAAATTTGAAACCACGCCATTAGTTAAAAAAGGTACTGGGTTATCATTTGGCCCGCTGTCTGTTTCAATGATATTTGAACCTGACTGGTCAGCAGATGATTGATATCTTACTGATAAAGCAAATTGTAAATGACCACTCCAACCGTAGTCAATATCAAAACAGTCATCCCACATGCCAAGTGCAATAAAATATTTACCATCTACATTGCCACCAAACCATTCGAAGCCATCATCACCGCCATAAGACACTTGACAATATTCCATAATAGTACCTTTACCAACGCCACCCATTGTTATAGAATTGGTCTCGTTGTTCGGGGTTAATTCAATTCCTGCAAATTCAACGCGAACATATTTCAAAACACCAGAATTATCATTCGGATTAGTACCACCATAAACTATCGGCGGATTAATACCTTCAATTAGCGGTGAAGTTTGGTTAACAGGAGCATCACCTAAAATAACTATACCGCCCCAATCTCCTCTATCACGGCTTTCGCTTGGTGCCACAGAGGTAAATACTACTGGTTCAGCTGCAGTACCATTAGCAATGATTTTCCCTCCCTTACTAATGATTAAAGTGCCTTTTGTTCTTTTGTCACCAAATATGATCGTGCCAGGCTCAATAGTTAACACTTTTCCTGCATTGACAAACACTTGACCTTTAATTAAGTATTTTTCATTTTTTGTTAACGTTCTTGTGTCTAGGTTTCCTTCTAAAACAGTGTAAATAGTGTCATCGCTACCCTTCGGTAAATCTAATTCATCATTTATACATGACTGTAAAAATAATGTTGTAAATAAAATAAAAAGAATATTTTTCATTTTTGATAAATTGTTATGGTTAAAAATCGTATGTTAGTCCTAAGTTAAATAATATGCCTCTTTGAAAAGAGCTTGTTAATACATCTGTGTTATCGACTCTATAGTTATTGTTTGTGTCATCAAAGAAATTAAATTTAGCGTCAAGGATGTTTTGAACAGCCAATTTTAAATTAATTTTTTTGAACGCTTTGCTAATAGAAAAGTCTAGTTGGTCACGTGCTGCTTCATAAATAGTTGCTGCGTTATTACTGCCTACTGCAAAAATTCTGGAACCAAACCGATTATAAATAAGGTTTGATGTCCAACCTTTATCATTTGTGTATTCAAGGTTTGCATTAACAATATAAGGTGATTGGCCTTGCATCGGTCTGGTTCTATCTTGAAATCCGCCGGCGGTAGCACCTAAATCTACTTCAGAAAAAATATAGGCGGCATTCAGGTTTATAGCTAAATCTTCAATAAATGGTACTTTGATAAAATCTTTGAACGATTTTTTGAATTCAACTTCTACGCCGTAAGATCTAGCTGATTCAGCATTTTGATAACCAAAACCTCTATTTTCATTAAAATTTAATAGAACCGATTCTATTGGGTTTTGAAATGTTTTATAAAAACCCCCAATAGAGGCAACTTCGCCTTTTCTCGGATATATTTCATAGCGGATATCGATGTTGTTAATGGTTGCATTAGTTAGATTTGGATTTCCAAATTTTGGTGCATTCATAACAAAATCAAAGAATAAGAATGGTGCAATTTCTCTAAACTCTGGTCTGTTTACTGTTCTACTATAACCACCTCTTATTTGGTGTGTTTCGCTAATGGCATAGCCAACATTTACAGAAGGCAAAAATGACAATTGGTTGATATCAGTTTTAATATAATTAAAGTTGTTATCAAAATTTCTCAATCTTAAATTGTTGTTTTCAACACGTAAGCCAGCAGTTATATCAAACTTTTTATAAGGAATTTCTGCCATAAGATAACCAGCAGTTAAAAAATTATCAGCTTTATATGAATCTGTAGGGGAAGTTCCTTCTGCAAAGTACCAACCAAAATTCTGACCAATATTTTGTTGTGCAAATGCTTCGTTTAAAGGGGCTTCTCTTAAGGCTCTATTATCAGAATGTAAGGCAAATGAGCCGTATCTCGATTTGAATATTCTATATTTATAATCAACTAAATAACCAGCTTTTAGAACATAAGGTTCAAATTCTTCTTCAGCATTATCTCTGTTTAATTTATAAGTATAGTTAAGTCCATTAGTAGCAGAAAACTCTTTTAATTTACCAAAAAATCTACTATTGTCAAATAAGTTAGGTGCCGCTGGATTAGTTAAAGCAAAGTTTTCACTTGGGTTTGATCTATTTTTTTGTTGTCTAAATCTTCTTAAGTCTGGTTGATCTTCATATAAATAATTATAACCAAGCACCCAATCAAGTTTTTGACTTTCACCAAATTTATGTTCGCCTTCTAGTTGTGAGGCTAAAATACTTCTGCTTTTGAAGCTAAATTGATAGGCCTTATAATCAAATCCTTGTTGAAAATCACTACCGCTTCTTAAACGCGTTTCAGTTTCACCAATTTGATTAAACAAGTTTTTAAATTTTAATTTATTTCTATCATTAAAATTTATAAACCAATTTGATAGAGCATTAATTCTTGTTTCTTGTTCAAAAACCTCGTCATTAAATAATTTATTAATTTCAGAGGTACCTTGGTTGTTACCAAGTTCTGCAAATAGTCTTGGATAAGATTGGTGACTATTAGAATAAGAAACCGAATTGTTTGTATATATTTTTTTATTACCTATTTTAATGTTTCTTCCCAATCCGAAACCTGTGGAAGTATTTAAGAAGGTTGAATATTCAATGGGTGCCCAGTTGTTTGCCAAACTCTGACCTGCGTTCAATCTTAATTCTGATTGATTGCCAGAATCTTTCATTTGGGCAGTAGATGGAAAATTGGCTGGCAATGCTCTCAATCCATTATCGAAACCTAAAAAATCTGTGTCAGATTTCTGAGAATGCGTTTGGTTTTCGAAGGTTGTATTTGTTCTATACCCTGCGCTAACGCTATATTTAGTATATTCTGAAGTATTTTCTGAAGTGGTTAATTCTATCACACCACCAGCAAAATCTCCTGGTTTATTTGCACTGCCAGATTTGTTAATCACCATTTTTTCTAAAGCATTAGTAGGCACAAGATCAAATGAAAAAGTTCTTCTATCAACTTCCGTACTTGGTGCTATGGCATTGTTTATTAAAACATTATTGTATCTTTCAGGCAACCCTCTAATGATAACATATTTGCCATCAACAATAGTCACACCTGGTACTCTTTGAATGGCTTGTGCTGCATTGCTATCCGTCCCCTTACTCATTTGCTCTGCCGAAATAGCGCTAATCACTTGCTTAGCTTCTTTCATTTCGGTTACCAACGCACTTTCAGTGTTTTTTCTTCTTGAGGTGGCAATGACCACATCTTGGAGCGATACGCCTTCACCAGATCCTAAAATCTGATTCAGTTTTAATGTTTGACCAGCTTTTATGACTACTGGCACAACCACTGTTTCATAACCTAGGAAACTAAACTCAACATTTAAATTACCAGGCTCAACTGAAATACTGTAATTTCCTTTTTCGTCTGTAGTAGTCCCTGATTTTGTTCCTTTTACGATGACATTTGCAAAAGGTAGAGGCTCATTGTTCATGTCTTTGTCTGTAACTGTTCCCGAGATGGTCGCTTTTTGCGCCAAACTGAGGATGCTACTTAAAACAAATAGTGAAAGAATAAATTGTTTCATTTGTATATAGTTATTGGTTTTTATAAATGTCAAATGCAATCGCCTTTTTTGACCTTTGTTTACCTATGCAAACTTTTGCTTAATGGCGATGTCATACTTTTAATGTTTGTTGTTAAATTTCGGAGGCAAAATTAAATTGACAATGTTAACTGTTGGTATTTCTAATATTATCAATAGGTTATCCTTTGGTTATTTTAATGTTAATAGATTAAATAATTGTAAAGTGATTGTGGTTTGGATTTTAATAGCTATTTTTACCTAATTTTTTACAAAATGTTTAATTATTATAAGGTCTTAATACTAAAAACCTAAAACTAAAATATGAAGAAAAAAGACTTTAAGCTTTTATTGGTTGATGATGAGCCAGATATTTTAGAAATTTTATCTTATAATTTGTTTCAAGAGGGCTATCAAATTTTTACAGCAACTAACGGATTAGAAGCTTTAGAAAAAGCCAAAGAAATAAATCCGCATTTGATTATTTTAGACGTGATGATGCCTGAAATGGATGGTATAGAGGCTTGCAATGAATTGCGAAAATTACCGCAATTGAACAGCACCATTATTACTTTTTTGACCGCGAGAAGTGAAGATTATTCGCAATTAGCTGGTTTTGAAGCTGGCGCTGATGACTATATGTCAAAGCCTATCAAACCAAAAGTATTGGTCAGCAAGATTAAAGCACTTTTAAGAAGATTTAAAGAGGAAGATCTAATAGATGCAAAAGATAAGATTATTCAGGTGGATCATTTGAAGATTGATCGAGAGTTATACAAGGTTTTTATTAATGATAAAGAGATTTCTTTACCCCGAAAGGAGTTTGAATTGTTATTTCTTTTAGCGTCTAAACCTGGCAAAGTATTTACTAGACAAGAAATTATGTCAACCATCTGGGGGACAGAAGTTGTGGTTGGTGGCAGAACCATAGATGTTCATATGCGTAAATTACGTGAAAAACTCAATGAAGATATTTTTAAGACCATTAAAGGTGTCGGTTATAAAATGGAGTTTTAGTTTACTCCCGATAGCTATCGGGACAGGCTCAGTATACAGTCTCAGTAAATATTTGAGGCACTACGATCTAAACCTGAAACTTTAAAATGCAGACGATAAATGTTTACATCGATTTAGACGATGAATGTCTAAAAAGGGACAAGCCAAGCTTCGTCTCGACCTTAAACTTTTTAAATTTTAAACCTTTTTCCTTGGATGGCTGTTATTTTTAAGAAATCATATCAATTTGCATTGAGGTCTTCGCTTTATTTGTCCATGATTTCTAGTGCCATTTTTTTTATTTTTTTGAAGATTGAAGGTATCGAAAGTTACTGGCACACTTTTGTTTTTTTCATCGTACTTTTTCTTATCTCCGCAATTATTATTCAATTTCGTGTTGAACATTTTATTTATAGACGAATCAAGAAAATATATGATGACGTGGCTTTAATAGAACAAAGTCCAATTAAAGATATTGCAGTCACTACAGATTTAGCCACTTTGACCAAGGAAGTGAAAAAATTTGCCATCGACAAAAAACTTGAAATAGAAGCTTTAAAAATTAGAGAAGAATACAGACGAGAATTTTTGGGAAATATCTCGCACGAGCTCAAAACGCCGCTTTTTTCTATTCAAGGCTATTTGTCAACTTTGATAGATGGGGCTTACAAAGACAAAAATGTTCTGCTGAAATATTTGGAACGAGCCGATAAAGGCGTTGAACGCCTACTTTTTATTACGAGAGATTTAGACATGATTGCCAAATTGGAAAGTGGTACTTTACATTTGGAATTAGAAGAATTTGAGGTGGTTGAATTGGTCCAGGGCGTTGTTGACCTTTATGAATTGAAAGCAAATACAAAAAATATTTCAATAGATTTTGATATGAAGTATGAACCAATTTATGTACATGCAGATAAAGAAAAAATTCAACAAGTGGTCTCAAATCTTATTGATAATTCTATTAAATACGGTAAAAATAGAGGTTCAACGGAAATAAGCTTAGAGGAAATTACCGAAGAAAAGTTACTGATTAGAATAACAGATAATGGATTGGGCATTGAGAAAAATCTCATTCCTAGATTGTTTGAAAGATTTTTTAGAATTGATAAAACTGGCTCTCGTGAGGTGGGTGGCTCTGGTTTGGGCTTAGCGATTGTTAAACATATTATCGAAGCCCACAAAGAAAAAATATATGTAGAAAGCCAAATCAATATAGGCTCTGAATTTTCGTTTACTTTGCAGTTGGCGCCTTAGTTTTTAGTCTATAGTCCATGGTCCTTAGTCCATAGTCCTTATTCCTTAAAATTTAGGTGCGTGGTTCATCACTTGGTTTTGACCTTTATACAAATTAAAAACCCTTACAGCTTGAATGTTTCAAAAAGTAAGGGTTTTTATATTAAACTAAATACTAAATACTAGTTCTTAGCAATAGCTGTAGATTGCCATGTTTTTACTTGTGCTACGCGATAGTCGTTATAGTCAACTTCATTTAATAGACCGCCAGTCCAGAAGAACCATTTGCCTACTTTTTTTCCGTTGTCATATTGACCCATAGCTAATTTCTTGCCTGCTTCATCAAATGAAGTCCAAGTACCATGCAGTTTACCATCTTTATAAAAGCCTGATGCTTTCATTTCTCCATTGTCATGAAAATAGGTCGACTTAACCATTTGGTCAACAATTTCATGATTTTCTTTATTTTGAGCTGATAATATACTTACAAAACAGATGGCTAGAAATAAACTTATATTTTTCATGATTTAATGATTTACAATTATTTTACAAATTTACATTAAATTTACATATAAGCAACAATAAGTTAACATTAAATTTACATTAGGTTAATTTTTATTAATAATTCAGCTTTTGTGTTTATTTTTTATTTTTATGTTCAATAATTCGCTGTTTTTTGACAATAATTCAAAAAAAGCGAGTCAATTAATATTGTCATATTTATTTTGTGGCACTTTTAATCTTCCTTTTCATACTTTACTTTCCTTAAAATACGCAAAGTTTCTTTAAAATTGTTGTACCAAACACCTGACTTGTAATTTTTATAAAAGTCTTTGAGGCCGATCAGCGATTTTTTGGCATCCTTGAAAAAGTTTAAATAACAGACCATTAAGACGTAAGGTAGGTCTTCTATGTTTTTTGTTGGATGAGTATTTAAAGAATTATTTTTGTTGATATCGTTAACCAGTTTTAAAGCGTTCTCATAAATGTGGAGCAACATGTTTTTGTTGAATTGTGGTGGTTCAAACAAAAAGTCACTTTCTATCTTGTAATAGCCATTGTTAAAAAAAGAAATGGTTTTTTTCTCTAAAGGATAATAGCTGGTTTTGTCATTGAGTCCCATGGCTACATATTCAGTGATGATAAATTGATTTTGATTGTAGCTAATCATTACATCATCCAAATTGGAATAGAATAATTTTATGCCTTCATTAACCAATTCAATATCGACCCTTGATAGAAACGTTTGATTTTTAATTTTTTTTGATTGGCCAGCCCAGCAAACAATAAAAAGTTCCTTAAATACTTTATATTTTGGATGTGTTTCTTTAGGATGCTGGTCAATAAAATTAATGACATTATCTAAAGATTGTTTTAATGAGTTAATTGAATTTTTTTCAATATCAGCAACAGTAGATTTATTTTGAATAGTGGTTTTTGGTAACTCCTCCACTGGTGCAGAATTACTGCCTGTTCGATAATAAATGGCGTTAACCGGGATATTGTAGATTGGTTTTTTGAAAACCGACTTTTTTTTATTGGGTTTGATGGTTACTAGACCAATATGTTTGCCTTTCTTGAGTTCTGGAAATGGCACATTATCGTATATAATAAATGGCGGATTATCTAAAAAAGCGTTTACAAGATTTTGTATTTTACTATCGTCAAAAAAATCATCGCCAGTAATTTCATTGTCATCTTCAACACCTACTATAATATAGGCATTATTGAAAGGATTCGCATTGGAAAGTGCACAAATGTGTTTTAAAAATTTGCCCTTACCTTCTTGCGAATGCAAATTGAGTTGTCGTTTTTTGTCAAAAAAACTATTTTCGCCATGATAGGTTAAAAGGTTTTTAATCAGTAATCTTTTATTAATCATAATTTTAAAGCGTCAAAAAAACTAATATTTTGAAAAACCTGTGTGCCAATAGCATTAAAAACGGCACGCAAGTATTTTTATGTTATACCAATTGAAACAATAAAATAGCCCACTCTTCTCGTCTAATTTTTTCTAAAAGTTTACGTCTCATCTTTAGACTATTTTATTATTCCAATTGGTATTAGCTTCGCCGTCTTATGGTATCAAAACTCATACAATGGCATTAAACTCATGTGATACAAAAGATGACCAAATTATCTTTGTA
This sequence comes from Flavobacterium sp., assembly GCA_044347145.1. Lineage (GTDB taxonomy): Bacteria > Bacteroidota > Bacteroidia > Flavobacteriales > Flavobacteriaceae > Flavobacterium. The sequence continues at coordinate 32,160 of JBIIXU010000004.1, read as the reverse complement.
AAAATAAAAATAATAATTTAAAATAAAACTGATACAAAGCAAGCGCTATAAAGATAACCTTAAATTTACATTAATTATCAAAAAAATAGCGAAATTTGCCGAAATTATAAAAACTAAATGGAACAAATATATTTTGTAATGATTCTCGTGCTAGCACTGCTAGCTATTTTTGATTTAGTTGTTGGCGTAAGCAATGATGCGGTTAACTTTTTAAATTCAGCCATAGGTTCAAAAGCCGTTAGTTTCAAAACCACAATGATTGTTGCCTCTTTAGGTGTTTTTGTAGGGTCACTATTTTCTAGTGGCATGATGGAAATTGCTAGGGACGGTATTTTTAATCCTGCCATGTTTACTTTTGACGACGTCATGATTATTTTCTTGGCGGTTATGCTTACAGATGTTTTGCTTTTAGATATTTTCAATTCATTTGGTCTGCCTACTTCAACAACAGTATCCATAATCTTTGAGCTTTTAGGCGGTGCAATATGTTTAGCTTTGTTTAAAATTTATGAGTTAGATTCAACCTTAGCCACCTTAACCGATTATATAAACACGGAAAAGGCGTCGCAAATAGTCGTCAGTATATTGCTTTCAGTTGGTTTATCATTTGTTTTAGGTTCTCTTATTCAGTATGTTAGTCGTTTGGTTTTTTCTTTTCATTATGAAAAAAACATCAAGATTTTAGGCAGTGCATTTGGTGGATTTTCTATGACAGCCATTGGTTTTTTTATTTTGATAAAAGGCTTAAAAGGCACTGCACTTATTTCCGATGCGCAACAAGTTTGGATAAATGACCACCAGTGGTTGGTGGTAGGTTGCTTATTTTTGTTTTTCACCATTTTATCGCAGGTATTAATTTCCGCTTTCAAAATAAATATTTTAAAAGTAATTATTGTTGTTGGTACATTTTCCTTAGCCTTGGCGTTTGCTGGTAATGATTTGGTAAATTTTATTGGCGTGCCTATTGCCGCCTTCCAAGCCTATGGGTTTTTTAAAGCCTCTGGTGCAGCTGGTGATAGTTATTTGATGCAAGAATTAGCAAAAGATGATATTGTTGCACCATTTTACTTTTTACTTATTGCCGGGGTTGTGATGGTTTTAACCTTATGGTTTTCTAAGAAGGCAAGAGCAGTAATTGATACGGGTATAAATCTATCAAGACAAGATGAAGGCGTTGAAAAATTTAGTCCAAATACTTTGTCAAAAATGGTGGTTAGACTATCTGTAGGTGTTGGTCAAGCCTTGGATAGTATTATTCCAAAGCGTTGGCAAGAAAAAATTGATCAAAGGTTTATTGCACCAAAGCGCAGAAATAGAAAAAAAGATGAGCCTGCATTTGATATGATTCGCGCATCCATTAATTTGGTTGTAGCCAGTGTATTGATTGCTTTAGGAACTTCATGGAAATTACCGCTATCAACAACCTATGTTACTTTTATGGTGGCTATGGGGACTTCTTTTGCAGATCGCGCTTGGGATAGAGAAAGTGCTGTATTTAGAATCTCTGGGGTTTTTAGCGTCATTGGTGGATGGTTTTTTACAGCATTTGTTGCATTTACTGGGGCGTTTTTAATAGCATTTTTCTTAAAAACAGGAAAATTGATTGCTTTTATCGCCATATTAATTTTGATTGCTTTATTGTTTTATAAAAACACCATGCGGTTCAATAGAAAATCTAAAAATGAAGAGGATTTGGCAAAACTTAAAAGAGAAGATATTACAACCATTAATCAAGTAATTAATGAAAGTTCACAGCAAATTGCTAATGTGGTTAGTAAATCTAGCGAAATATATTCTTATTGTATAGAAAACTTAGCTTTGCAAAACCTAGGTGAACTCAAGAAAATTAAAAAAGATGTTGGTCTGGTAGAAAAACAAATAGAAGAGTTAAAAAACAACGTCTATTATTTTATTCAAAATCTTGAAGAAACCTCTGTAGAGGCCAGTAAGTTTTACGTTTTAAATTTAGGTTATTTACAAGATATGGTTCAATCCATGGATTTTATTTCTTCACGCAGTTTTACACATATCGATAATAACCACAAGCAACTTAAATTTAATCAAATTAGAGATCTTAAAAACATAGATAATGGGTTAACAGAATATCTTAAAATGGTTGAACGATTGTTTAGAACACAGGATTATAAATTAATGGATCAGGCTTTTGATTTAAAGGAACAATTAAGCCTTATGGTCTCTGAGTTATTACAAAAGCAAATTGTGAGAATTAGAACTTCCGAAACAAGCCCGAAAAACTCTAAATTGTATTTTGGTATTTTACTTGAATTAAATGATGTGGTAAAAACCACAACTAATCTTTTAGATTTATATAAAGAGTTTCAAGACTCAATTAAAGTCAAGTAGTTTTTTTTAGAAACTTAGTAGTTTAAGCATTGAATAGCAGCATGTTACATAATATGCTGCTATTTTTTTTAAATTTTATAAAAAAACTCAACAATAACTTGTTGGTTATCATTATAAGTTTGTATATTTGCACCCTCAAATTAAGAATATATAACATTAATAAACAATACATAATAAATTATTTATCATGACAAAAGCAGATATCGTATCAAAGATTTCAGAAAAATTAGGATTAGAAAAAGGTGATGTTTTAGCAACTGTTGAAGCGTTCATGGAAGAAGTAAAAGGTTCATTAGAAAGTGGCGAAAATCTTTACTTAAGAGGTTTTGGTAGCTTTATTATCAAAACAAGAGCTGAAAAAACTGGCAGAAACATTTCTAAAAACACTACTATCAAAATTCCAGCACACAACATTCCAGCTTTTAAACCGGCTAAAGTTTTCGTTGAAGCAGTAAAAACTAATACTGAAGTTCCAGCTTAATATTCACATTTAAAATATAATTCTTATGCCAAGCGGAAAGAAGAGAAAAAGACATAAAATAGCGGTTCACAAAAGAAAGAAAAGATCTAGAGCGAACCGTCACAAAAAGAAAAAGTAGTCTAACTACTTTTTTTCTTTTTTAAGCCCTTTTGGGTTAAAAACAAAATAATATAAAGTTCTTTGACATAATGGATGAAAATTCATTATCAATACTTACAATATTAATCCATCTATAGCAAGTGTTTTAACGGTTATCACTCGAACCTATAAAGTGCTGGGCATAGATACTAAAATTTACAATCAATGAACAAAGAATTAATCATTAGATCTGGTTCAGATGCTGTAGATTTTGCCTTTTTAAAAGATGGAAGATTAGTCGAATTACACTCGGAAAATCTCGATAGACTAGGATTTAATGTAGGAGATATTTTTTTAGCTAAAATTAGAAAACCAGTAGCAGGTCTTAACGCTTGCTTCGTTCAATTAGGCTACGAAAAAGACGCTTTTTTACATTTTCATGATCTTGGCCCTCAAGTGAATTCCATGTTAAAATTCATTAAACTTGTAAGCTCTGGTAAATTAAAAAATTACACATTAAACAATTTTGTCTTCGAGGAAGAAACAGATAAAAACGGTCAGATCAATGACGTGATGAGTCCTAACCAATTGGTATTAGTCCAAATTGCAAAAGAGCCTATTTCGTCCAAAGGCCCAAGAATCACTTCCGAGATTTCAATTGCAGGACGATTTTTAGTTTTAGTCCCTTTTTCAGATCGCATTTCAGTTTCACAAAAAATTGAAGCACGACCAGAAAAATCAAGATTAAAGAAAATCGTTCTTTCCATCAAACCAAAAGGCCACGGTGTGATTGTTCGCACAGTAGCCGAGGGCAAAACTACAATTGAATTAGAAAAAGACATGCAAGAACTTGAGCAAAAGTGGCTTGACATGTGTAAACGCTTACCCCAAGCGCATGTGCCCTCTAAGGTGCATGGCGAATTGAACAAATCTCTATCTATTTTGAGAGATATGTTTAATGATACCTTCACAAACATTCATGTTGATAGCCAAGCCATGTTTGAAGAAACGAAGAAGTATATCGCTAATATTGCGCCAGGTAAAGAAAATATGGTTAAATTGTATCACAATCCCAATTTACCATTATTTGAAAAATATCATATCGAAAGACAAATTAAAACGTCTTTTGGTAAAATTGTATCGATGAGCAGAGGCGCTTATCTCGTGATAGAGCACACAGAAGCCCTACACGTGATAGACGTTAACAGCGGCAATCGATCAAACAAAGCCGCTTCGCAAGCCGATACAGCTATTGAAGTAAACCTCATAGCCGCAGCAGAAATTGCTAGACAATTGCGACTAAGAGATATGGGCGGAATCATTGTTGTTGATTTTATTGACATGCATGACCCCGAACATAAAAGACAGCTTTATGATTTTTTAAAGTCTGAAATGAGTGATGATCGAGCCAAACATAAGATCTTGCCACCGAGCAAATTTGGTTTAATCCAACTAACCAGACAGCGTGTAAGACCTGAAGTAAATATTAAAACGAGTGAAGACGATACCATCATGTATCACAATGAAATGGCACCAATACAAATTGTTGACCAAATCAATTCAGAGTTAGAAACGCTTAAAAAGCATAAAAAAATTATTTTAAATGCACACCCTTTTGTGGCAGCTTTTATCACAAAAGGATTTCCATCGCTTCGTTCAAAATGGTTATTTGAACACAAAAAATGGGTAAAAATCATACCAAGAGACGCTTACAAGTATTTAGAGTACAGTTTCCACGATAAAGAAGGAAACAAACTTTCATAAAAAAAGCTACCGTTTAGGTGGCTTTTTTTGTTTGGGATAAATCCAATTGGTATTAATCTTACTGTTGACTGATTGTGCGTAGACCAACAAAATAAAAATTTAAGATTATTTTTCAAAATATAATTGTTTAAAGAAACGAGATGTCCAAAAAGGAATAAAAACCTTCCAAAACTCTTTTCTTTCAATTAGCGATTTTTGTATTAGGGTCTGTTAAAAAACAAACTTTTTTTGTTAGTAAGGTAGATTTGATAGGTTTGTTTCATTAAGTGTAAAGAGAAATTAAATAACGATTTAAAAACCTTGCATCTTAAAATTAATCAATTTTAAAAAACTTAACTTTTATTGTAATGTAAGATGCGATTATTGTCATTCCGACGAAGGAGGAATCACATAAACTTAGGTATTGATGTGATTCCTCCTTCGTCGGAATGACAAAGGCTACTTTTAAATTGTTTTTACTTAAATATTGTTATAAAATCCAACCAATATTCCCTCTACGGCATCTTCAATATAAACGATTGATAAGGTTCAAGTGCTAAAGTGATAATGCCTTCGCCATTTGAAATCTTTAGGGTGGTTTTCGCTTGGTTAAATAGAACTTCTTCCAATTTGTAAGCCCCATCTTTTATTTGCCATTTGCTAATAATCTCTTTTGGAATTTTAAGGTTTACTGCGGCTAAGGTTTTTTCATTAAAGTTGTTAATGATGATTAGTTTTTCCTTGCTATTGTATCTTACAAAGCTATACAAACCTTGGTCGTAAGTGTCATTACTATTAAGGTTATGTGCATGAAGATCTTCATATTTGCCCATTAAGGCTGAACTTTTAATGGTGAAATTGAGTAAACGCTTATAAAAATCTCTCAATACCTTTTCTTCTTTGGTTGATTGGCCACCATCAAATTTGCCCTTATTCATCCAACGTTGATGATGTGGCACACCAATATAATCAAAAATGGAGGTTCTGCTAGGTTTACCAAAACCTGCGTCTTGTGCGCCTGGTTCACCAACTTCCTGCCCAAAATAAATCAAGGTGGGAGAGGAGCTGATGGTGGCAGAAAGCACCATAGCCGGTAAAGCTTTTCTTGGATTTCCTGCAAATTCTGGACTTGCAATGCGTTGCTCATCGTGGTTTTCAAGAAAGTGCAACATGTGATGCTCAATATCAGCCAAGCCATTTTGAATAGCGGCAATATTTTTAGTTTGTCCTCTGCCTTGCATGATATTTTTTAGTGTATCATACAATTCAACTTTGTCATATAGATAGTCCATTTTGCCAAATTTGATATAATCGCGATAAGCAGCGGGATTGTAAATTTCTGCTAATAAAAAAGATTCAGGGTTTTTAGTTTTAATAGCCGAATTGAGGTAGCTCCAAAATTCATATGGCACCATTTCAGTCATGTCAAATCTAAAACCATCAACACCTTTTTGAGTCCAATACAAACAAATGTCTCTAAATTTTACCCAAGAGCTAGGTACCTTTTTGTCTTTCCAAAAATCGGCATGCGCCTTAACATCTTTTTTATCGTAGCCAGCAGGCAAAAGGTCAAAATCTTTTGACCCATCTGGCTTGATACCATAATTTATTTTTACGGTTTCATACCAATCATTAATGTTTGGTTGGGCTAAGCGCGACCCATTACCCGTCCATTTGGCTGGGTTTTCATCAAATTTGGCATCTACTAAAGGATTTTTTTCACCACCAAGCGGTTTATAATTGGCATCAAAAGGCACTTTAAAAGGCTGATTAGGGATATAATAAAAGTTGTTGTCTTTTTTATATTCTACAGTTTTGTCATCATCTGCGCCAAAATCTTTAACTCCTTTCGGATTCGTTTTGCCCTCGTATTTTCTAGCAATATGATTAGGCACAATGTCAATAATCACTTTCATGTTGTGCTTGTGTGTGCGTGCAATCAAGGCCTCGAATTCTTCTAAACGCTTGGCAGGATCTGTTGCCAAATCTGGATTAACATTGTAATAGTCTTTTACGGCATAGGGTGAACCCGCTCTACCTTTAACCACATCTGGGTCATCATTAGAAATGCCATATTTGGTATAATCATTTACCAGTGCATGATGTGGAATACCCGTGTACCATACGTGCGTCACACCCAAATCTTTAATGTCTTTGAGGGCGATATCAGTGAAATCTGCAAATTTACCGACGCCATTTTCCTCAATAGTCCCCCAAGGTTTATTGGTCGTATTTTGGTTGCCAAATAATCGTGTGAATACTTGATAAACAACTATTTTTCCTTCTTGTTCTGAGGTTTCATTAGGGCTTTGATTTTTGTCTTGACAACTGATCATGGTTACTAGGCTTAAGGTGAAGATTAGTTTTTTCATTTTTGAGTTTTTTGAGTTTTTTGGTTTAAATGTTTCAAGTTAGAAAGTTTCAGGATTCCCACAGTCATTGCGATTGCGATAATTATCGGAAGAAGCAATCTTTTCATTTTAAAAGGTTTCAACGCGAGACGAATCTTTGCTTGTTCATGTTAAGATATTCATCGTCTGCATTTAAAAGTTTAGTTTGAATGCCAATGATTATAAATTTTTACAAATATAAAAAATTAAGCATAAAAAAAATTAAAAATTAACAATTGTTAGGTTTGTTCAATTCAAATTGATTCTTACCTTTGTAGCGTCTCAAAGGGGTGCTTATTTTATAGGCTGAGATTATACCCGATGAACCTGGGCAGGTAATGCTGCCAAGGGAATCAGAAACAGCAAATCTGTGCACGGATTTGGCATTTACTTATTATTAACGTTGAATAATAACCCCTTTTATTCGTATAATTATTTTTACGAATGAAGCATTTATTTTTTAATTTTGGAGAAAATTCACCACGTGTTTTTTTAAGCCATTTATTTTCGCTTGCACAAGCTGCGTTAGGGATGGCAGCGGCAGCCTTGTGCAGGCAAAGGCTATTTTTTATGGTTGTCATGGAGCGACCAGCGGAAGCTCTAATGACCGCCAATAAAAAAAGACTTGGCCCAGCAAGCTATAGCGAACAGCCCGCTCGAACGCCCCTATTTTTGTTTTTCTTACTGACACCTTTTTTCTTTTTTGGACAAACCATTGAAAAGGACACCACGAGTTTACAGGAAATTGTTTTGAGTGCTGTCAAGACGTCGACCAAAGAGCCAATTACCTTTAGTACTTTAAAAAAGGAGGATTTTGAACGTAGAAATTTAGGGCAAGACATTCCCATCATGATGAATTATTTGCCTTCAGTGGTTACAACCTCTGATGCAGGCGCTGGTGTTGGTTATACAGGCATTCGTGTGCGAGGTTCCGATGCAACCCGTGTTAATGTTACCCTAAACGGCGTGCCCTATAACGATTCTGAAAGTCAGGGTACTTTTTGGGTCAATTTGGTTGACTTGGCATCTTCAACAAAAAACATTCAATTGCAAAGAGGCGTTGGTAGTTCAACTAATGGTGCAGGAGCTTTCGGTGCGAGTTTGCATTTATCAACAGATGATTACAGCATGGACCCGTTTGTAGAAGGTTCAAGTAGTTATGGTAGTTTTAACACCAATAAAAATACAGTCAAGTTTAGCTCAGGTTTGCTCAATAAAAAATTTGAGTTTTCGGGTAGATTATCAAACATCACTTCTGATGGCTATATTGACCGGGCTTTTGTTGACATGAAAGGCTATGCCCTACAAGGACATTTTTTGGACGGCGGTACTCAGATTCGGGCATTAGCCTTTGGTGGCAGACAGCAGACTTATCAGGCATGGTATGGTTTGGAAGATGCTGACAAATTAGTAAATGACCGCACCTTTAATGTGGCTGGCATGTATACTGATGCCAATGGCCAAATGCAGTTTTATGACAATGAAGTGGACAATTATGATCAAGACCATTACCATTTGTATTGGGATCAAAAATGGTCTGATAAACTTCGTACCAATGTGACGTTTCATTACACCAAGGGCAAGGGCTACTTTGAACAATATCGGGAAGATGATCGTTTTTCTACTTATGGTTTAGCCCCTATAGTTATTGGAGGCACAACCATTAATAGTACAGATTTGATTCGCAGACGTTGGTTAGACAATGATTTTTATGGTTTGGTTTATTCATTAAATTATCAAACTAAAAAATCTAATTTTGTTTTGGGAGGTGGTGTTAATCGCTACGAAGGTGCACATTTTGGTGAGATTATTTGGGCCAAATTTGCCTCAGATAGTCATATTAGAGATCGCTATTATGATGACTTTGGCAGAAAAGACGACATCAATATCTTTGTGAAAGAAACTTATGCTTTGTCGGAAAAGTTTTCGTTGTTTGCAGATTTACAATACCGTTATGTTCATTATAAAACAGATTCTCACCGGGTTGGTTTGGTGAATGATGTTTTTCATTTTTTTAATCCTAAGGCCGGCCTAGTCTATCAAATGTCTGATAAAAATCAATGGTACGCATCATATGCCAAAGGGAGTCGTGAACCCAATAGAAACGATTATGAAGAAGGCGCACCCAAACCGGAATTTTTGCATGATTTTGAAATGGGATGGCGTCATCAATCTAAAAAATTAAAGCTGAATGTGAATGGTTTTTATATGCGATACAAGAATCAGTTGGTATTGAGCGGCGGTTTGACCGATACGGGTGCGCCCGTTCGAGAAAATGTAGGCGATAGTTACCGTTTAGGTTTAGAAATTGATGCCAACCTTATGTTTAATAAATGGTTATCGTGGCAACCCAATTTAACGCTTAGCACGAATCAAAATTTGGATTATAATTTTGCAAGAGATGGCGTTTTGCAGCGCATGAATCAATCAACAATTGCTTTTTCACCAAGTGTTGTTGCGGCTAGTAATATTCAAATCACACCTTTTAAAGATTTCACTGTTAACTTTTTATCAAAATTTGTATCTCAGCAATTTATGACCAATTTTGAATTGACAACAGCTGTTTTACCTAGCTATTTTGTTAATGATTTAAATGTTTCTTATACTTATCATCCGAAAAACCTATTTTTCAAAACCGTTGTTTTTAATCTATTGGTGAATAATATTTTTGATCATGTTTATGAATCTAATGGGTTCCACTATTCTTATGATGACGATTGGAGCAATCCGCCCGCTGTACAAACCATTGATGGTATTGGTTTTTTCCCGCAAGCAGGCATTAACTTGATATTTGGGGTAAGTTTAAGGTTTTAAAATGATTGATGTTTTTTGGTGGTAGAATCCACACGTCAATAAAAATCAATACCAGATACTCATATAAAATTGTTCAAATATGTGACGTAAATTTTTAGGAAAAATTTATTCAAAAAATCTTTGCATAGCAGTGCTACGGAACTATTTTTGTGATGAATTTTAACAAAAATAGACGAATAGATTGTGCTATTTTATATGTGTATTTGGTATGTAACATTGACTATCAAAATGGTTTCCAAAACTTTAGCGACCAATTGACCATATTGTTCTTTTTTTAATTTCATTTAGTTTTAATCTCTATTATAAAAAAGACTAAGCCTGAAACGTCAATTTCAGGCTTAGTCAAGTAGTAATTAATTCTAATATTTATTTTTAATCGACATTATTGTGTAAATACGAGTTGCCTGTTCGCAACTGATTTTGATTATTGCTGTCTAAAGATAACGTGGTGTTTGAGATTTTATTGTCTGCATTTTGATTAAGTTCTATGCCTAATCTTTTGTAAGCTGGCTCCTTTTCTAAATCGTCCAATCTGGCCGCATTAGTAGAGAATTGGTAATTAAATGCTTTTAATTTACTTTTTCTTTCATCACTTTTTAACCTTAGGGTTTCTTCAATAGTCATTTCTGAAGGATCAACCTTTAAAGCCTTTGTACTGCTTATTTGGTCTACTTCTGTTTCCAATTTAAGTGTGATTTGTAGTGTCTCGTCTATTTTAGGAGAGTCAATAGATTTTGTTGGTTCTGGTTTTGAGGCCATGAAGGCATCTTCCATACGCATATATTCTTCTAAAGAATGTTTGATAACCTCATTTTTTTCTACTTCTGCAAAAGGAATAAATTCAACAGGCTCTTTAACCGCAATGGCTTTTATTTCTTCCGTGATATCAAAAAGGAGCGGCTGCTCAGTTTCCATAATAGGTTTTTCGATGATTACATATTTTGGATCTTTGACAAATATTTCGCTAATCTCCGATGTGGTTTTTATGAGTTCTTCTTCAAATTTTGCGGAAACAATTTCATAAGCCACTTCAATGTTTTTTATATCAAATGTTGTTTCTATCAATTGATTTTCAACGTGAATTTTTGGGGCTTCCACATCAAAGTCAATAAGGTCAAAAATAATTTTTTCTTCTGTTTTGATTTCACCACTGTTGATTGGGGTGTCGATACTAGATAAATGATCTACAGTTTTGTTATTGTTAAGTAGCTCGAAAGATTGTGTTTGTTCATCTTGTAAACTATGAATAATTTTTGATGGTTGTGCATTTACAATTTCTTGCTGTTGATCTATATTAAAACCCGTTGCAATGATAGTAACAGATATGCCGTCCTCAAGTTTTTCATCCTCACCAACACCCATAATGATATTGGCATTGTGTCCTGCTTCAGCTTGGATATAATCGTTTATTTCGCCAATTTCATCTATGGTTATCTCCTCTGAGCCAGATACAATTAGAAGCAATACATTTTTAGCACCACTTATTTTATTGTCATTCAATAGTGGTGAATCAAGCGCTTCAATAATGGCATTTTTTGCACGATCTTCCCCTTTGGCAATAGCCGAGCCCATGATAGCCGTGCCACTATTGTTTAGAACAGTCTTGGCATCCTTAAGGTCGATATTTTGCGTATAGTGATGTGTAATGACTTCTGCTATTCCTCTTGCCGCCGTTGCTAAAACTTCATCAGCTTTTGAAAAACCTGCTTTAAAGCCAAGATTGCCATACACCTCTCTTAGTTTATTATTATTGATGACTATCAATGAATCAACTTGTTTGCGTAAACGTTCAACACCTTGCATGGCTTGTTCTAATCTTACTTTACCCTCAAATTGAAACGGAATGGTAACAATACCAACGGTTAATATATCTTTTTCTCTTGCCAATTGCGCAATTACAGGGGCTGCACCAGTTCCAGTGCCACCTCCCATACCAGCGGTAATAAACACCATCTTAGTGTTTGAGTCTAACATTGTTTCTATATCAATAACACTTTCAACAGCAGATTGATGACCAACTTCTGGATTTGCGCCAGCGCCTAAGCCTTCAGTTAATGAAAGCCCCAATTGGATTTTATTCGGCACTGCACTATTTTGTAGGGCTTGTGCATCAGTATTACAGATAACAAAATCTACACCTTTAATACCTTGCTTAAACATGTGATTAATGGCATTACTTCCGCCACCACCTACACCGATTACTTTGATCACATTTGATTGATTCTTCGGCATGTCAAATTTAATGTTTCCTAAATCTAAATCCATTTGCGTTGAGGTATTTATATTAATGTATTACTGTAATTTTATATTTTAATCTATTCTGCGTTTTCAAGAAAGTTTTTAATCTTATCTACATACTTATCTAAAAAAGAACGTTTCATTTTCTTTTCTATAGTTTCAGGTTTATCGTCAACTATTTTTTTGATTTCATTAGTGCTAGTTTCAATGTTTAATTCTTGCTCAGGTATTACCCTTTCAAAAATTGAAGTAGGGTCAATGGTTTTAGTTTCAATTGGCGCAGCAATGGCCTCCGCTGTTCCCGATTTATTTTGTAAACTATTTATGACTAAGCCAACGGCCGTTGCATATATTGGACTTGAAAACTCTGCATTTGAATTACCGGCCAAATGCTCATTTGGGTAGCCAATACGGGTATCCATCCCAGTTATATATTCAACTAATTGTTTTATGTGGTTTAGTTCAGCACCACCACCAGTTAAAACAATACCAGCAATTAGTTTACGCTTTGGATCATCGTGTCCGTAGGCTTTTATTTCTGCAAAAACTTGCGAAATAATTTCTACAACTCTCGCATGGATTATTTTTGAGAGGTTTTTTAAAGAAATTTCTTTAGGATCTCTACCTCTTAGACCCGGAATAGAAACTATTTCGTTGTCTTTGTTTTCACCCGGCCAAGCTGAACCGAATTTTATTTTTAAAAGTTCTGCTTGTTTTTCAATTATTGAGCAGCCTTCTTTAATGTCATCTGTAATGATATTGCCGCCAAAAGGTATAACAGCAGTATGTCTGATTAAGCCATCTTTAAAAATAGCTAAATCCGTTGTGCCACCGCCTATGTCTATTAAAGCGACCCCAGCTTCTTTTTCTTCCTGACTTAATACAGCATCTGAAGACGCGATAGGTTCCAATGTAAGTCCAGCTAATTCAATGCCAGCTGTATGAACACATCTAGAAATATTTCTAATCGATGAGGCTTGTCCTACAACCACATGAAAATTGCTTTCTAACCTTGACCCGTACATCCCAATTGGTTCGGTGGTGTCATTTTGCGCATCAATTTTAAATTCTTGTGGCAGTACATGAATAATTTCTTCACCTGGCAACATAGCAAGTTTTTGTACTTGGCAAATTAGACGTTCAACATCTTCATCGCCGATAACTTCTTCTGGGTTAGGTCTGCTAATATAGTCGCTATGTTGAATACTTCGAATATGTTGTCCGGCTATACCAACAACAGCATCTTTTATTTTAAGTCCTGAATTTTCTTCAGCTGCTCTAACCGCCTCTTCAATTGACTTTACTGCTTGTAAAATATTGTTCACAACGCCTCGGTGCACACCTAAACTTTTTGCTTTACCAACGCCTAAAATCTCGAGCTTGCCATACTCGTTTTTTGCGCCGATCATGGCCACAATTTTAGTGGTACCTATGTCTAATCCAACTGCGATGTGTTTATTGTTCATCTTCTTCTATTTTAGAGCCAATGACCTGTTTGGTAAAGGCTAGATTGATTATTTTATATTTATTAATAGTGTTGTTTTTAGCATTATACTGATAAAAAACTTTGAAGTTGCTCATTTTTAAATGGATGTCTTTTGGTTGTCCAAAGACGATAAGGTAGTCATGTCCTCGTTGGTATAAATAAACTTGATTTTTATTATTTATATCAATAGCAGTAATACTTTCCTTGAAAAATCGATCATTTTCAATGCTTTGCAGTAATTCTAAGAACATCGGCTTTTTAATCATACTTAGACTTCCTGAAACGAATGGCACTCTCGCACTAAAGTTTTTTGAAAGTGGAATTAAATCACCTTTTTTATCAACATATCTCGATTCATTTTTATACAAGATTCTCGCTAGAGGCTTTTTATCAAAAACCTTTGCAACAAGTTCACCTTTCACATTTAAATAAACATTTGATTCTTCAATCATTGGGTGTTTATTTAAATCTTTTTCGAGATGATTCAAATTAATAACTTTTTTTTCGACTTTTTTCGATTCATTAAAATTTTCTATTAACAATTTATTAACCATGCTTTGGTTCAATAAATTTTCATTTTTTTGCACTAGTTCTATTTTTATTTCAGTGATATTTTTTTGGTCATTTCTTTGCTTGGAAAACCCAAAAACAATAATTAAAATACTGAAAATCAATACTAATCTTATGTTGTACCAGTTAAATATTTTTTTTAAGAAGTTCATTTTTTATGGAATTTACTAGTTCGCCAATATCGCCCGCACCGATGGTCACATAGACTTGATTAGTTGATAACTTCAAGGTTTCGATGACATTGGTTTTGGTTACTCTTTTCTTGTTTTTATTTTTCATTAATTCTAATAACCAGTCTGCAGTTATTCCTTCAATGGGCTGTTCTCTTGCTGGATAGATATCCATTAGTAAAATTTCATCAAATTGATCAAGACTCTTGGCAAAATCGACACCGAAATCTTGTGTTCTGCTAAAGAGATGGGGTTGAAAAATGGCGGTGATTGCTCTTTGAGGATAAAGTTCTCTTAAGGCTTGATGTACTGCGTCGATTTCTGTTGGATGATGCGCATAATCATCGACATAGACTAACTGATTAGTTTTTATTTGAAATGAAAACCGTCGTTTGATGCCGGGAAAGGATTTTAGCGCTTCTTTAATGGTATTCGAATCAATACCATAGTCATAAGCCATAGCAAAAGCTGTAGTTGCATTTAAAATATTATGGTTGCCAGGTAAGGTAAAGGCTATGTTTTCAACTAATTCATTTGTTGTTTGTATATCAAATTGATAGTAGCCGTCTACAACTTTCTTGTTTTTGATAGTAAAATCAGCTGGTTTATCTAAGGCAATGGTTTTGCCGATTATAGGTAGTCCATCAATTTTAAATACCTTGGACTTATCGCTTATTTTATCGGCAAAATCTTTAAAAGTTTGTTCAATGGCACGATGATCACCATAAATATCTAAATGGTCTGCGTCCATTGAAGTGATGCATAACATGTTGGGGGTTAATTGCATAAAGGAACGGTCAAATTCATCTGCTTCAACAACAGATACTTTGGTGCCCTTACTGATATAATTGGTCTGATAACCTTCAACAATGCCACCTAGAAAGGCCGACATTTCTATATTTGCTTCATAGAGTATATGTGCTAAAATACTCGAGGTGGTTGTTTTGCCATGTGTGCCTGCCACTGCAAAACAAAAGGTGTCTTTTGAAATGATTCCTAAGACCTCTGCTCTTTTTTTTATGGAAAAGCCTTCGTTTTGAAAGAAATTTAAAATGGCACTTTCTTTTGGGATAGCAGGGGTATAGATGATCAAGGTGTTTAGTGATGACAAAAACAGGTCTGAAATATTTTCAAGCTGATCAATAAACGTGATTTGAACGCCTTTTGCAGATAAATCTGCTGTAATTTCTGAAGGTGTTTTGTCATAGCCCGCAACTATGCATCCTATTTCTAAAAAATATTTGGCCAATGCACTCATGCCTATCCCACCTATTCCAACAAAATAAACTTTTTTTATATCATTTAAATTCATGATGCTATGAAATTAATTTTTCAATTTGTTGAACGATAGCTTGCGTAGCATTGGGTTTGGCTAATTTTAGCATATTAGCCGATAGACTTTTGTTGTTGTTTTCATTTTTTATTAGTTTGGACAACTCGGTCTTGAAAGATAGTTCTAAATCTGATTCTTTAATCATAATGGCGCCTTGTTTATTTACAATGGCTTGCGCATTATGCGTTTGATGATCTTCAGAAACATTTGGCGACGGAATAAATATAGTAGGTTTACCAATGAGGCATAATTCTGATACGGATGAGGCACCAGCTCTCGAAATAATGAAGTCTGCCGCTGCGTATAAATAGTCCATTCGATCTACAAATGCGATTACTTTTACCTGCGGTAGGTCATTGAACATTTTATATTTTTCATAGTATAATTTACCACATTGCCATAAGATTTGCATATCAAAATCAAGAATCACTTGATGATAATCTGCAATTAATTCATTGATTCTTCTGGCGCCTAGGCTACCACCCATGATGACCAAGGTTTTTTTTGTTGCATCTAAATCAAAATAGGCAAGGGCGTCGGTTTTTTTACTTTCTACTTTTAATAGGTCCTCGCGCACAGGGTTACCGGTGAGTTGTATTTTTTCATGTGGAAAAAACTTTTCTAACCCTTCATAAGCAACGCATATGCTATTTACATTTTTTGCCAGCCATTTGTTAGTGATGCCTGGATATGAATTTTGTTCTTGGATAAGGGTTGGAATTTTCATCCATGCTGCCATTTTTAGCAAAGGGCCACTTGCAAAACCACCTGTGCCAACAACTAGATCTGGTTTAAATGATTTAATAATTTGTTTGGCACGCCAAAGACTTGATAGGAGCTTTAATGGAAACTTCAGATTATCTAACGTTAATTTTCTTTGAATACCAGAAATCCACAACCCTTCTATTTTATAACCGGCTTGTGGTATTTTTTGCATTTCCATTTTGTTTTTTGCCCCAACAAAAAGTATGTCACAATCCTCAAAGGTTTCCTTCAATTTATTTGCAATAGCAATGGCAGGAAAAATATGTCCTCCTGTGCCGCCACCACTGATTATAAATTTATATTTTTTCATTTTAAAGGATAGGTTTTAAAGGATGGCTGGCTAATATTTCTTCTTCTTGGTCTGCATCTAATTGCTTTTGAATGAGTTTTTCTAAAGCCTTTTCACGCAGACCAGCTAATTTTTCTTCTTCTTTTAACTCTTCCTCTTTCTTAGTTACATTAATAATAATGCCTAAGGCAATACAGATGGCCCATATGGAGCTTCCGCCACTACTTATTAATGGTAAAGGTTGACCAGTTACAGGAAACAACGAAACGGCCACTCCCATATTTATTAAGGCTTGCAGAAATATAGGAAAACCTAATCCGATGATTAAATATTTTCCGAATAAATCCCTAGCTTTATGTGAAGCGATTAAAAATCTATAGAATAAAACTAAGTATATGAGCAATACTGCATAGCCGCCTATAATCAAGCCGTATTCCTCAACAATTATGGCGTAGATGAAATCTGAACTAGATTGAGGCAAAAAATTTCTTTGAACAGATTTTCCCGGTCCTAAGCCATATATGCCGCCAGTTGCAATGGCAGTTTTAGAAAATTCAACCTGATAAACGTCGTCAGAATTTTTTGGGGTTTCAGAGGCAAAGCTCGTTAGCCTTTTTTCCCATGTAGATACTCTACTTGTTAATCTATTGTCTGGAAAAGCTTTTGCGACTAATAAGAAAAATGCAAGTCCCAAAATGCTTATACCTAATGTGATAAATAGATCTTTTATAGGATAATTGCTAATGAATACAAGCATTAATACCATTGCAAAAATTAAAGCAGCGGTTGAAAAATTTGATGGTAAAATTAAACCGACCGTTATAAATACAGGTAACCAGAGCGCAATAAAAGATTTTTTGTAATTGGTTATTTCGTCTTTAGCTTTAGCTAAATATCTTGATACATAAATCATTAGGACTAAAAACGCAAAGGTTGATGTTTGAAACGACAGGCCAATGATTGGAATTTGAATCCATCTGCTCGCATTAGCGCCAGCAATGACAGTGCCTTTGAGTTGAGTATAAACCAATAGACCCCACATGATGGGCAACAACAACCTAGAAATAGCCCTATAGTATTGGTATTTTATTTTATGTATTTGAAAAGTAATAAAGACACCTATCCCAGCATGAACCATATGTTTGATAATGTAGCTTACAGTACTTCCTCCTTTGGCTGTATAAGCAAGGTTTGTACTTGCGCTAAATACAGGCAAAAAGGAGAAACCCAGCAATAGAAACATTAGTGCCCAAATGGTTGAATCTCCGCGAAATATTTGTTTAAACTTGTTCATTTATATTTTTTTAGTCCTTAGCTTTTAGTCCTTAGTCCATAGTCTGTAAAACTAATTGATAGCATATTTCTAACCTCTAACTTCTAACCTCTAACTTCTAATTTCTAACTTCTAATTTCTATTAAGTATGAATCATCACTTGTTCCTTAAATTGAATGCCTCTGTCTTCGTAGCTTTTAAACAGGTCAAAGCTTGCACATGCAGGAGATAAAAGAACAGTATCGCCTTTTTCGCTCATGGCTTTTGCAGTCATGACCGCATCTCTCATGTTGTCAACTTCCACCATGATGTCAACAACATGACCGAATGTTTGTACAATTTTGTCATTATCTACACCCAAACAAACGATGGCTTTTACTTTTTCATAAACCAACGGTAATAGTTCGGCATAGTCATTTCCTTTATCCACTCCACCTACTATCCAAATAGTAGGTCTGCTCATGCTTTCAAGTGCAAAATACACTGAATTAACATTTGTTGCTTTAGAATCATTGATGTAAAGCACATTGTTTGCACGCATCATTTTTTCTAATCGATGTTCCACCCCTTGAAAATTGCCAAGACTTTGCTTCAGTTTTTCTTGACGCATTTTAAAAATTGATGCGGTCGCACTGGCTGCCATGACGTTTTTGGTGTTGTGTTTTCCTTCTAATGCAAAGCCTGTTATAGGCAATTCCATTTCTTCCTGATTAATTGCTAGTTCCATATGGTTGTTGTTTAGTGATATGCCTTGTTTATATTTTTTATTTTCTAAAGAAAAGGGGATGAGCATGGCTTTCGTTTGTTGTTTTTCCATCCATGCCGCTATATATGAATCATCACCATCATAAATAAAGTAATCTGTTGGTAATTGATTTTCTGTAATTCTAAATTTTGCAGCCACGTATAATGACATGTCATAATTGTAGCGATCCAAATGATCTGGACTAATGTTGGTTAAAACAGCTACATCTGGTCTAAAAACCTCAATATCATCTAATTGAAAACTACTTATTTCAAGGATATACAAGTCAAATGACTTTTCTGCAACTTGTCTAGCAAAGCTAAAACCGATGTTGCCTCCTAAGCCTACATTAAAGTTGTCTTCTTTAAATAGATGATAAATTAATGAGGTGGTTGTTGTTTTACCATTACTGCCTGTGATTGCTATTATTTTTGATTGGCAAAAGACATATCCAAATTCAATTTCGGACACAATTGGAATATTTTTTTGCTTAATCTTTTGAACGATTTCCACCTTGTTTGCGATGCCTGGACTTTTCATGACCAGTTGAGCTGTTAAAATTTTTTGTGCATCATGGTTTTTTTCTTCCCATGCAATTTCGTGTAGGTCAAGTTCATCTTTATACTTATCAGAAATTTGACCAAAATCTGACACCCAAACCTCATAACCCATTTTTTTGGCTAAAATCGCTGTCCCCACACCGCTTTCTCCCGCACCCAAGATGACCATGAGACCTTTTTGGTCATGAAGCCATGATGGAAGTTTTGTATGTGATAATGCGGGGTTTAACATTTTATCTTACTTTTAAGGTGACTACAGACACAACGGCTAATACAATGGCTACAACCCAGAAACGGGTAACAATTTTACTTTCGTGATAGCCTCTTTTTTGATAGTGGTGATGTAATGGTGACATCAAAAAAATGCGTTTACCTTCACCAAAGCGCTTTTTTGTATATTTAAAGTAGGATACTTGAAGCATCACGGACAAGCTTTCTGCGAAAAAAATGGCGCAAATGATAGGTAGTAGGAGTTCTTTTCTAACGGCAATGGCTAAAACGGCAATTATACCACCAATGGTTAAGCTACCGGTATCACCCATAAATATTGATGCAGGATAACTATTGTACCATAGAAAGCCAACAAGGGCACCCACAAAGGCTGAGACAAAGATTGTGACTTCGCCTATATTTGGTATGTACATGATGTTGAGGTAGTTGGAAAAGATAATATTACCTGAAACGAATGTAAAGATGCCTAGCGTGAGCACCGAAATAGCTGATGTTCCAGCCGCTAAACCATCGATACCATCGGTAAGGTTAGCGCCATTAGACACTGCAGTGATAATAAATATGACAATAGGAATGAAAATTAGCCAAGCAAATTTGCCATAATCGCCTCCCATAAAACTTAAAACTTCGCCATAATTTAGTTCATTGTTTTTTGTGAATGGTAGCGTTGTAGCAAGTGATTTCTCGTTTTTGTTCTTTTCTGCAATTTGCATTTTGTTTTCGGCGAAAATATTAGTTGTCATGGTGTCTTTTCTTACCACAACTTCCTCACTAAAGTAGAGCATGGAGCCAACAATGAGTCCCAATCCTACTTGGCCAAACACTTTAAACCAGCCTTTCAAACCTTCTTTATTTTTTTTGAATACCTTGATATAGTCATCAATGAAACCAATCGTACCCATCCAAAGCGTTGTAATGATGAGTATAATGATATAGATATTAGTCAACTTGGCTAATAAGACGACGGGAATCAAAGTGGCTAGGATGATAATAATGCCACCCATAGTCGGCGTGCCAGCTTTTTGAGATTGTCCCTCAAGGCCTAATTCTCTTACACTTTCGCCAATTTGTTTTTTTTGTAGATAGGTTATGAATTTTTTACCATAAATGGTGGTTAACAAAAGCGATAGAATAGCCGCAAGCGCCGACCTGAAAGTGATGTATTGAAACAAACCAGCGCCAGGGATATCAAATTTGTCTAAATATTCAAATAAATAGCTTAACATATTTTTGGTCTAAGTAGTTAAAAATGATTTAATTGTGGCTAGGTCATCAAACGGATGTTTAACTCCCATGATGTCTTGGTAGTTTTCATGGCCCTTTCCAGCTATAAGAATAATATCGCCAGATTTTGCCATTTGACTAGCTGTTTTTATAGCCTGTTCTCTGTTTTCGATGGTCAACGTTTTATTGTTATACTGTGGTTCGATGCCAGCTTCCATCTCTTTTAAAATTTGATTAGGATCTTCGGTTCTAGGATTATCAGAGGTGAGAATAATCTTGTTGCTCATTTCTGCGGCAATTTTTGCCATCAACGGTCTTTTGGTTTTATCTCTATCGCCACCACAGCCAACGATTGTGAAAAGTGTTTCGTTGTTTGTTCTTATTCCAGCTATTGTTTTCAAGACATTTTCTAAAGCGTCTGGTGTATGGGCATAGTCAACAATGGCCGTAATATTACTTGTAGATTTATAATATTGAAATCTACCTGAAACACTTTCTAACTCAGAAAGGAGGCGTAAAACCTCTAAATTTTCAAAACCAAGTTCTATAGCGGTCGCATAAATGGCCAGCAGATTATACACATTAAAAACACCGATGGGTTTGACCCAAACTTCTTGATTATTTATTTTGATCAATTGCCCAGAAATTTGGCTTTCTAATATTTTGGCAGTATAATCGGCATAAGTCTTTAAAGCATACGTTTTGATTTTTGCTTTAGCGTTTTGGGTCATGATTGGCCCATTTTTATCATCTAGATTGGTCAGAGCGAAGGCATCTTTTGGCAATTCGTCAAAAAATTGCTTTTTAACATCGCGATATTCTGCAAATGAAGAATGATAGTCTAAATGGTCATGTGAAAGGTTTGAAAAAATACCCCCTTTAAATTGTAAGCCATGTGTTCTTTTTTGATGAATACCATGTGAGCTAACTTCCATAAAGCAATAGTCAACGCCAGCTTCAACCATTTGGTGCAGATAGTTGTTTATAGTCAACGAATCAGGGGTTGTATGGGTGGCCTCAAAAGTTAAATCGTTAATCATTATTTTAACGGTAGATAGCAGTCCTGTGGGATAGCCTGCTTTTGTAGTTAGCTGATATAATAATGAAGCAATAGTTGTTTTGCCATTGGTACCTGTTACACCAATAAGTTTTAATTTTGATGAGGGATTATCATAATAATTTGATGCTAAAATGGCCAAGGCTACTTGCGAATCCTTAACTTGTACGTAAGTAACGCCATTGACTAACATTTGCGGCAATTTTTCACAGATGATAACAATAGCACCCAAATTAAGAGCCTTTTCAATAAAATCATGACCATCTGACGCAACACCTTTTAAAGCAACAAATACATCATCCAACTGAATTTTTCTAGAATCAAAGTGAATACTATTGATATTGATGGCGGTCAAACCATGCACAGCTTCAATATTTACTTTGTATAAAAGGTCTTTTAGATTTTTCACTGGAGATAAATGGTTAAATTTTTTGTAATTGGTGTGCCGGGTTCAAGAGATTGTTCTTTGATTTGGTGTGCGGTTTTAATAACAACTTTTATGTCCATGTTCTCTAAAAGGGCTACAGCATCCATAGCCATCATGCCTTTAACATTTGGAATATTTTTGCTATCAAGTTTTTTGTAGTAATTGTTATATTTTTCTTCAAATGGTTTATTTGAAGTTAAATATTTCGATTTGACTTCATTGAGTGTTGGAGAGTCAGTAAAGACCTTTTGGGCAATTGATTTAAATACTGGACCAGATACATCAGCACCATAATAGCCTTTGTTTACGCTTGGCTTATGAATAACTACGATGCAAGAGTATTTGGGTTCATTTGCAGGAAAGAAACCAACAAAAGAAGATACATAGTGCTGGTTGTTTTTATCGTAATTATTTTTTGCTGTACCAGTTTTTCCCGCCATGGAAAAGTTTTTACTATATAAAGACGATCCGGTTCCTCGAACAACAACATTTTCTAGTACTTTTTTGAGTTTTGAAGCGGTTTCTTTAGAACAAATAGAAGCATTTAGTACTTCAGGCTCAAATTTTTTAATGGTTTTGTCCCAAGCTTTTATTTCGCTTACAAATAAAGGTTTAAGCATCACGCCATCATTGGCAACAGCATTATATAAAGCTAGTGTATGCAAAGGGGTAACCGAAACACCATAGCCCCAGCCCATCCAAGGAAGTGACAAACCAGACCATAACTGATCACCAGGTTTTGGTATGGTTGGACTTGCTGCACCCTTAATTTGTAATTCTAGGGGTCGATCTAATTTAAAATTAGAAACATGTTTCAAATAGGTTAGAGGTTGGGCTTTATACTTTTGATAAATAGATTGAACTAAAACTGTATTTGAGGACAATTCCATGGCGCGTGCCAAACTAATTTTGCCGTAGTTTTTATTGCCAGAATCTGTTATTGGTTTGCCTCCGATAAATATTTTACCCCCTTTTGTGTCATAAATGGTTGAGGTGTCAGCTAATTTATCTTCCAAAAGTGCTAGCATATTAACTAGTTTGAAAGTAGAACCCGGCTCATGTGCCTCTGAAACAGCATAATTGATTGTTTCATAGTAATTGCCTTTGGAATCTCTTCCAAGGTTTGAAATGGCTTTTACATGTCCTGTTTTAGTTTCCATAACAACCACACAACCATGGTCTGCTTCATAGTAAACGAGTTGTTTTAACAACGCATGATGCGCAATATCTTGAATATAAACATCCAAGGTAGAAATAACATCTAGGCCATCTTTAGGCTCTAACTCATTTTCGTCGCGTAAAGGTTTCCATTGACCTTTACCCATTTTTTGCATTAATCTTTTCCCGTCTTTACCATTGAGATAATTCCTGAATGACCATTCGATGCCTTTACCACCGATGATGCCATCTTCATTTTTGCGCTCATAGCCAATAGTTCTCTCGGCAATCAAACCAATGGGATGCTCTCTAACAGTTTCTTGCTCAAAAATGACACCCCCTTTGTTGGGTCCAAGCTTAAAAATGGGGAATTTTTTTATTCTAAGATATTTTGAATAGTTTAAACCTTTTGCAATAAAAAAATATCTGTTGCCTTTTGCTTTGGCTTGTTTAAGTTCAGATTTATAAAAATAAGCAGGTTTGCCAAACATGGCTGAAAGTGAGTCGCTCAACGCCTCAATGTTTTCATCAAAGATTTTACTAAATGCTTGTTTGTTTGAAGTCACTGCATCAAAACGCAATGTATAATGCGGAATTGACGTGGCTAGCAAGCTGCCGTCTGCAGAATAAATATTACCTTTATTAGATGGAATGACATGGGTTTTAACGGTTTTCTTTTTGGCTAGGTCACGATAATA
This sequence comes from Flavobacterium sp., assembly GCA_044347145.1. Lineage (GTDB taxonomy): Bacteria > Bacteroidota > Bacteroidia > Flavobacteriales > Flavobacteriaceae > Flavobacterium. The sequence goes on along the minus strand of JBIIXU010000004.1, from coordinate 8,066 downwards.
GCTCCCCTCAACCATTTGGATATTTGTTAATTTGATAAATACACCCAAAGTAACCAAGGTCAAAAAGATGACCACGGCATATAACTTATAAGATGTATTTTTATTTACTTCCATATTTTCTTAAACCAGCTTGTGGTGTCTTTTTCGGTGGTTACCTTTATTTTAATAGGCGGTTGTCCCGAGGGTTTTATGTCTCTTAAGATCATTTTTTGCGTGACCGTCGATTCCATTTTTAATTTCATTAATTCTGACCGTCTATCCACAAATTCTGCACGTAGTTCCTTAACTTCCTTAGTTAAATCTGCTAGCTTGAATATTTTGCTTTCATAGCTATGTATATTGGCAATCATTATCAGCGCTAAAACCAACAGATAGATGATAAAAATCCAATTTTTGATGGCGTAATCATCAATCAAAAAGCGGGCTTTTAAAAAATCATTTAAGCGTTGATTAATGTTCATTTAATTATAATTTTTCAGCTATTCTCAATTTGGCACTTCTTGCGCGACTGTTCTCGGTTATCTCGGATTCATTAGGTAAAATCAGTTTACCGATGTTTTTAAAGGGGACTTCAAATCTGCCAAAAACATCTTTTTCTGGCTCGCCCTCAAACAGACCATTTTTCATAAATCTTTTAACGAGCCTGTCTTCCAAGGAGTGATAAGAAATCACACTCAATCGTCCCTGAGATTTAAGAAGCTCCAAACTTTGGGTTAGAAAATCTTGTAAAACTTCAAGTTCTTGATTAACCTCTATGCGTATGGCTTGATAGATTTGCGCTAAAATTTTGTTTTGTTTAAACTTTGGAATGTAGCGTTCTAAAGCTTTTTTTAGTTCCTCAGTTGTTGTTATTGGCGCTGTTAACCTGGCTTCAACTATCGCATAAGCCATTTTTTTTGCAGCGTCTAATTCGCCATATGCTCTGAATATCTTGATTAAATCTGTTGCCTCATAGTTGTTAATCACTTCATTAGCAGACAAATGATTGTTTTGATTCATCCGCATATCCAATTTGGCTTCAAATCTGGTCGAAAAACCTCTTTCTGCTTCATCAAATTGATGGGATGAAACCCCTAAATCTGCCAAAATGCCGTCTACTTGTTTTATATTGTGAAATCTTAAAAATTTTTTAATAAACCTGAAATTTTCTGGAATAAAGATGAATCTCGGATCATTGATGATGTTTTTGTGGGAATCGCTGTCTTGGTCAAAAGCAAATAGTCTCCCTTGACTATTTAGACGCGATAGTATTTCGCGCGAATGACCGCCACCACCAAAAGTAACGTCAACGTAGATACTGTCTGGCTTAATGTTAAGACCATCAACGGATTGTGTTAATAAAACTGGTTTATGATATGTCGTCTCCATCTTGATTACCCATCACTTCTTCGGCTAAATTGGCAAAATCAACAGCTGTCTCATCTATTGATTTTTCGTATAAATTTTTATCCCATATCTCCACAATGTTAATTGCAGATGACATCACAATGTCTTTGGTTATTTGCGAATGTCCTAATAGATCCTTAGGAATCAACAAACGACCTTGTGCATCGAGCTCAACCATTCTTACACCAGCTGAAAATCTTCTGATGAAGTCATTATTCTTCTTGTTAAACCTGTTGAGTTTGTTCATTTTATTCATCAACAAATTCCATTCTACCATGGGGTAGAGTTCTAAACAAGGTTGAAAAACGGCACGTTTTACCACAAAGCCTTCTTGCAAAGTGGCTGCCAATTGCTTCTTCAAAGGATTTGGCAACATGGCCCGTCCTTTGTCGTCAATTTTGCATTCGTATGTTCCGATTAATGTCGTCAACCTTTTAAAAATTAGAATATTGAGCAAAAATAAAAATATTTTACCATATTTTACCATTTCTCCCCACTTTTGTTAATAACTTTTTCATTTTATGGTATTTTTTATAATTATATTATTGATAATCAAATATTTGTGTGGTGGTAGAAAATTTTTAGAAAAACCGATTTAAATGAAAGCTATAATTATATTATTTTTTTAGTCTATTAATAATCAACAACATAGAAATCAGTGTAGAAATCTTTTATATTTTTTGCATAAAAGTCGTCAAATCACTTTATATTTGTAACGATATTTTAGACATGACAGACAAAATTCAAAAAGAGGGAAAATTTACTTTTATAGAACATGGCGAAGGCAGGCCATTAATCATTTTACATGGGCTTATGGGCGGCTTGAGCAATTTTGATGGCGTTTTAAATCATTTTTCTGCCAAAGGCTATCAGGTGGTTTTGCCAGAATTACCGATTTACTCGTTAAATATTTTGAAAACCAATGTGAAGTCTTTTGCACGTTATTTAAAAAAGTTTATTGACTCTAGAGGCTATAAAGATTATGTGCTTTTGGGTAATTCACTTGGTGGGCATATCGCTTTATATTATCAGAAGCTTTATCCAGAAGAAGTTACTGGATTAGTCATAACCGGTAGTTCTGGTTTATATGAAAGTGCTATGGGCGATAGTTTCCCAAGGCGAGGTGACTACGAATTTATCAAGAAAAAAGCTCAAGACGTTTTTTATGATCCCGCTATTGCTACTAAAGAGATTGTTGATGAGGTTTTTGCTTCGGTTAATGATCGCGTAAAAGTTATTAAAACGTTGACCATTGCCAAAAGTGCCATCAGACATAATATGGCCAAAGATTTGCCAAAGATGAAATTACCAGTTGGTATCATTTGGGGAAAAAATGATAAAGTTACACCACCTGAAGTGGCAGAAGAATTTAACAGATTATTGCCAAATTCAGAATTGTTTTGGATTGATAAATGTGGCCACGCGGCCATGATGGAGCACCCAGATGAGTTTAACCGTTTATTGGAGATTTGGTTAAAGAAAAATCATTTATAAATAATGGAAATAAAAATTGCGGAATTTGTTATCAGTAATTCAGACGTTAGCAAATGTCCAACGCAAGAAATGCCTGAATACGCTTTTATTGGTAGAAGTAATGTTGGTAAGTCTTCTTTAATCAACATGATGACCAATAATAAAAAATTGGCCAAAACCTCTTCAAGACCAGGAAAGACGCAATTGATTAATCATTTTTTAATCAATCGCGAGTGGTTTTTGGTTGATTTACCAGGCTATGGCTATGCCAAAACTTCAAAATCAAATAAAAAAGTTTTTCAGCAGTTGATTACAGACTACTTCGAAAAACGAAAACAGATTATCAACGCTTTTGTTTTAATTGATGCCAGACATGAAGCACAAAGCATTGATTTGGAATTTATGGCTTATTTGGCTGATATAGAAATGCCATTTTCCATTATTTTTACCAAAGCTGATAAAATTGGCACCACCACGATGCAGTCTAATTTAGCAGCTTATGAAAAAGCGCTACATAAATTTGGTTGGGAAGAAATCCCCCCTTATTTTGTTACTTCTTCAGAAACAGCCTTGGGAAAAGACAATGTTTTGGGCTATATTCAACAGATTAATCAAGAGATGAAAATGCGCTAATAGGTTTTAAAGCCCAAAAAGAAAACTTAAAATGGTTTTAAACTCAAAATCTTTTCTATTTTTGCATCATAAATAAGCATTATGTCAAAAAACTTTGAAAAATTTCAAAAACATCGCTTAATTACCTCATATTTTTCTGTGGTTTTAAGTGTGTTTTTGGTCTGTTTCTTGTTAGGTGCACTGGCCCTATTTGTTTTGCAATCCAAGAAAATTTCTAATGAATACAAAGAAAATATAGCTTACACGGTTTTTCTAAAAAAAGAGACCAATGATAGTTTGATAAAAGCATTTGAAAAAGATTTATTATCAAAATCTTACATCAAGTCCGTTACTTTTATACACAAAGATTCTGCGGCTTCAAAGCATATAGATGATTTAGGCGAAGATTTTTTAACCTTTTTAGGTTTTAACCCATTAGATGATTCTTTTGATGTTTATTTAAAATCTGACTTTGTTCACAAAGATAGTTTAGCAAAAATAAATAGATATATCAAAGCCAATTCTTTTGTTTCGGATGTGGTCTATGATAAAAGTTTGGTTGACATGGTTAATGAAAACGTTAAAAAAATTACTTTATGGGTGCTGATTGTCAGTGGCGTATTTTTTGTGATTGCTATTTTGTTAATTAATATCTCGCTTAGGCTTTCCATCTACACGCATCGATTTACTATCAAAACCATGCAATTGGTTGGCGCCACCAAATCATTTATTAGAAAACCATTCATAAAACGGAATATTTTGTTAGGTTTAGTTGGTGCAATATTGGCCATCATCGCCATAACAGCTTTGCTAGCTTATTTAAATTATTATAATCCTGATTTAAAACTTTTTGATAACATGCTTCAAATCGTTTTTGTATTTTTAGGTTTATTAGTTTTTGGCTTTTTAATATCATTCATAAGTACTTATCGTTCTACGCAAAAATATCTTAATTTAAAAACTGATTATCTCTATTAATTATGAGTCAAAAGCAAACGAATAAAGATGAAATAAAATCAAATAAGCCGCTTATGCTCTTAGGCAAGAAAAATTATATGATCTTGATTGGCGGACTTGTTATGATAGCCATTGGTTTTCTGCTCATGAGTGGTGGTGCTTCTACAGTCCCAAATGTTTTTAATGAAGAGATTTTTAATTTTAGACGCATTAGATTAGCGCCGCTTATTATTTTATCTGGTTTTGGGGTGGTTTTTTATTCTATCTTTTTTAAACAAAAGACATGAATTATATTGAAGCTATAATTTTAGCAATTATTGAAGGTATTACAGAATTTTTACCAGTGTCCTCAACAGGACATATGATTATTGCCTCTTCTTTTTTTGGAATTGCGCAAGAAGATTTTACGAAGCTATTTACGATTGTTATTCAATTAGGCACCATCATGTCTGTGGTGGTCCTTTATTTTAAAAGATTTTTTCAATCGGTAGATTTTTATTTTAAACTCTTCGTTGCTTTTATCCCTGCGGTTGTTTTGGGACTAATTCTTTCTGACAAAATAGATAGTTTGCTTGAAAACCCTATCACTGTTGCCATATCCTTAATCATTGGCGGCTTCTTATTACTCAAGGTTGATGATTGGTTTGCCGATGGCACCGAAATAGAAATTTCATATTTGACCGCATTAAAAATTGGCTTTTTTCAGTGCTTAGCCATGATTCCCGGTGTTTCAAGAAGTGGCGCAAGTATAGTAGGCGGGATGACTCAAAAGTTGACCAGAACCACTGCTGCTGAGTTTTCTTTTTTCTTAGCTATACCAACCATGCTCGGTGCAACGGTGAAGAAGTCTTATGATTTTTATAAAGCTGGCTTTGTCCTCAACCAAGAACAGATTAATCTTTTAATAATTGGCAATGTGGTTGGTTTTATCGTGGCGCTTTTAGCCATCAAAACCTTTATCACTTATTTGAGCAAAAATGGCTTCAAGATATTTGGCTACTATCGCATCGTCGTTGGTTTCGCGATATTAATTATCCATTTTTGGATTAAAAAATTAACCATCATTTAATGACTGCCCAGTCGTTTTTAGCAGGTCAAATTTTATTGCTAGACAAGCCTTTAAACTGGTCATCATTTCAAGCGGTTAATAAGTTAAAGTATCTGCTAAAAAGGTATTCACCAGAATTAAAAAAAATTAAAATCGGACACGCTGGCACACTTGATCCTTTAGCAACAGGACTTTTAATAATTTGTACAGGCAAATTTACCAAGCGGATTACAGAATTTCAAAATTTACCTAAAACCTATACGGGGCAAATTTGTTTAGGTGCTACAACACCTTCATTTGATTTAGAAACGGCCATCAATGAAACTTTTCCCATGGACCATTTGTCTGAAGCGCTGATTTTAGAAAAAGTGCAAGATTTTGTCGGGGATATTTCTCAGAAGCCGCCTATTTTTTCAGCCATAAAAAAAGATGGGATTAGACTTTATGAACATGCCAGAAATGACGAGGCTGTTGAAATTGTAGCGCGACCAGTCCATGTTTATCACTTTAAGATTACAGCCATTCATTTGCCATACCTAGATTTTGAAATCAAATGTTCCAAAGGTACCTATATTCGGTCTTTAGCCAATGATCTTGGTCAAGCCCTAAATTGTGGGGGTCATTTAACGGCTTTGAAACGCACGAAGATTGGCGATTTTGAGGTCATCAATGCTGATACGATTGAAACCTTTGAAGCACGCCTAAAAGAGTAGAAGTAACCATGTAGTCCGTAGTCTTTAGTTCTTAGTCCTTAGCTTTAAATGCATACTAATCTTGAAACCTGAAACTTTTTTAAATGCAGACGATAAATGTCTGCATGGATTTAGACGATTAATGTCTTAACAAGAATAATCAAAGCTTCGTCTCGACGTTAAACCTTTTCTCTGCCAATATTTCTGCTTTTCTTTTTAGGCATGTCCTTTGATAATTTCTTTTTATGAATCAAACCCATCAACCCTTTAAGTTTAGTTTAGCTGTTATAGTTTTGCCTTTGGCTTTTGTTCTTTTGATGTGGATAGGGTATTGGGCAGATGTTCGATTCAAATTGAGTTTGAGTGAATACGGCATTTATCCACGTCAATGGTTTGGTTTAAAAGGTGTTTTGCTCAGTCCGTTTATCCATGGTGATATGGAACACCTTTTTAATAATTCTGCGCCTATATTGGTTTTAACGGCGGCTTTGCGCTATTTTTATGGAGAAATCTTTAATCGTGTTTTTTTGCTAGGCTTTTTGCTGACAGGGCTTTTTACGTGGTTAATCGGTAGGGAAAGTTATCACATAGGGGCCAGTGGCATGGTTTATTTTTTGGCAAGTTTTATTCTCTTTAAAGGTCTTCAGGTCAAGTATTATCGTTTGGTGGCTTTGTCTTTGTTAGTTATTTTGCTCTATGGTGGCATGGTCTGGTACATGTTTCCAGGGGTGAAAGAAAACATGTCGTGGGAAGGCCATTTATCAGGTTTTTCGGTGGGTTTATTGCTCAGTTTTGTATTTAAGGTGGAGCCACCAGAAGTAGAAGCGAAGTTCGACTGGCAAAAGCCCGATTTTGTCCCAGAACTAGACCCCTTTATGCGCCATTTTGATGAAAACGGACAATTTGTCAATACGCCAAAGCCAGAGGAGGAGATCAAAAAGCATTTTACCTCTTCAATAGACGTGGTTTATGATTATTTGGGAAAGAAGTAACTAGCACGTGTTCATTGGGAGGACAGCATGGCAAGCTCAGTTTTCAGTCACTCCCGATCTATCGGGATCAGTCATTGCGAGGTACGAAGCAATCTTTTCACTGATATAGTTTTGATTCACAGGTTCTAATCTAAACGGGAGGTCATGGCGAGCGATGTGGGGTGTAACCTTTAAATATTTTCAATTCATGATTTCTGAAAGTATGGCCAATAGGATTTTATGCTTATCTTTGTCTGTGGATTTGGCATAAAATCAATTAAATAAAATTTGCTTGATTATCAATAAATGAATCAAAAACTTCAACATATCATAGAACAAGGAGAAAATGAAACTTCTGAATTTAAAACTTCATTTAATGATGAAGTGATAATAACTTTGAGTGCATTTGCAAATACAAATGGCGGAACGGTTTATATTGGTGTTGAAGACAACGGAACTGTTAAAGTTACAAGTAGTGGTAAAGAAACCATTGGAAAATGGCTTAATGAAATAAAAAATAAAACGGCACCAGTAATTATGCCAGATGTGGAAACTATTGAAGATAATAATAGAACAGTGGTAGCTTTAAAAATTGAAGAATATCCAGTAAAACCAGTATCTGTAAAAGGCAAATATTTTAAGCGAGTAAAAAACACGAATCATCAGTTGGGTGTTAGTGAAATTACAGAAATGCATATAAAAAGTTTACAGACTTCTTGGGACGCTTATCCTCATGCCACAGCTACTTTTGATGATATAGATTTTAAAAAGGTTTCTATTTTTATAGAAAAAGTGAATAGTAGTGGTCGATTTAGTTTACCTTCAGATGTTTTTGATGCTTTGACTAAGTTAAAACTTATTCAAAATAATACGCCAACGAACGCAGCATTATTACTTTTTACAAAAGATAATTTTAATCACAACATT
>JBIIXU010000068.1:0-3869 GCA_044347145.1 Flavobacterium sp. | reverse complement strand
TAGTTGCGGGTTTGGCACTGGCAGTTGTGCTAATACACTAAAGGTTGTACTTGCCGTACATCCCACGCTATTTCTAACGGTTAAAGTATAAGTTACACCAAAACTAGCGCCAGAAATCTCAAAAGTTGTCGGGTTGATACTTGGCCCTGTTGGTGCAAAGGTATAAATTAGCGCTGGGTCATAGTTGGTTATGCTTGCTGTGCCGTTGGCGCTGCATGTTGGTTGTACAACATTTACCGCTGGCACTGGTGGTACCACTAGCTGTGGTAAGACACTAAAGCTTTGCGATGGCGATGGCGATTGACATGAACCATTATCTGCTGTGATGGTGTAAGATTGATTTGGTTGTATTCCACTAATCACACCACCTGCACCTACGGTTATACCACCTGTATCAGGGGTAAAAATATAAGTCATCGTTGCCACATAATTGGTAATGGTTGCCACACCATTTCCTGCACATGTTGGAGCAGCAACTGTTACCACTGGCACCGCTGGTATGGTTAATTGTTGTAAAATACTAAATGGCGTTGAAGCACTTGGTGAACTACAACTACCATTTGAAGCAATCACCGTATAAGACACCCCAAAAACAAAACCTGTAATAGCACCTGTGGTGATATTCACTGTTGGTCCTGTTGGTGTAAAGCTATAAGAGAGGTTGTTTAAGAAGTTTGTGATACTTGCACTACCTGGGGTGGTGCATGTTGGTGCGACTACCGTAACTTGTACAACCTGTGGCACCGCTAATGGCCCATTGTTAAATGCTGGAGATGGCCCTGAGGTACAGCCACCTGCCGAGGCCGTCACGGTATAGTTTTGAAGGTTCACCAAACCATTAATCCATCCACCATTTACAACAACTGGTCCTAGTGGGGTAAAAGTATACGTATGATTGGCATTCCAATTCATAATTCGTGGCAATCCACCAACCAAACAAGTGGCACCAATCACATTAACAACTGGTACAGCGGGTGATGGGCTTTGACAATTAACAACAAATGGCGTTGGTTGTTGCGATTGACAATTTGCACCACTTCGTGCGATAACCGTATAAGTTGTGCCACAGGTGATATTCCCAATGACTCCTGTTGCATTAACCGTTGGTCCCGCTGGTACAAAAACATAAGTGAAACTCGCATTGTAATTGGTAATACTAGCCACGCCATTGCTTGTACAACTAGCAGCCGTGGTTGCTATAGTAACATTTGTTGGCACAGGCAATACACACTGAATCGTAAAAGTAGCTGATGGGTTTGATGCGCAAGTGCCATTGCTGGCTAAAACAGTATAAGTTGTGCCACAAACAAAGTTTTGAACTAGTCCATTCAAACTCACACTTGGACCTAGTGGTAAAAAAGTATAATCAAAATTAGGGTTAAAGTTTGTAATACTAGCCACGCCTTGTGTGGTACAAGTAGCTGGTGTTAAACTTACTGTTGGTACATTTGGCGTTGGTGTGATGGGTTGAATCAAAAACGGTAGTGAGGCCACAGAATTACAGTTGCTATTTGAGGCTATAAGGGTATAAAACTGACCTGCTACCATGCCGATAATTATACCATTTGCCACAACTGGACCTGTTGGGCTGAAAGTATAATTTAAACTGTTGTTATAATTGGCTACCGTTGCCACACCATTGCCATTACAATCTGCTGGTGTAGTGGTAATAATTGGCGTGGTAGGGATGCCTATGGCTGGCTCTACAACAAAAGCAGCTGATGGATCTGAACTGCATGAACCATTGGAAGCCATAACAGTGTAGAACACTCCTGGTGTCAATCCATTAATAAGACCATTGTTTGCAACTGTTGCTCCTATTGGGTTAAAGGTATAAGTAAAATTAGCATTATGGTTTGTTATCCTAGCAACACCTGCTGCGGTACAACTCGGGGGCTGAATCACAACAATTGGTATGGCTGGCGTTGGGGTAATAGCGTTGATAAAGAAAGTATTTGATGCCACTGACCCACAATTATTGTTTGAAGCAATCAAGGTGTATTGAACAGTTGGTGCTAAACCTAAAATTAAACCTGTGCTACTAATACTCACCCCTGGATTAGCTGGTGACAAAGTATAAGTCAAATTGATGCTATAATTAGTAATTTGAGCCGATCCATTGCCATTACAGTTTGAACCTGTAGTGGTGACAATTGGTGCGAGTGGTATCACCAAGGCTGGTTGTATTTCAAAAGGTGCCGTTGTGTTTGAACTACATGGTCCATTAGAGGCCGAAACGGTATAAGGCGTGCCAGGTATCATCCCCAATATCTCACCGAGGTTATTAACCGTTGCCCCTGGGGTAAAGCTATAGGTGAAATTAGCACTAAAATTAGTGATAATCGCTCGACCATCTTGTCCGCATTGTGCAGCAATTAAATTAATCACTGGCAATTGTGGTGTAGGTAGTATGGCATTGATGATAAAACTCACCGATGGGTCTGAGGCGCAATCACCATTACTAGCAATCACTTGATAGGCAATACCTGTTTGCAAACCTATGATTTCTCCACTTGAGCCAAAGCTAACCCCTGGCGTATTTGGCAACACACTATAAGATAAAGTACTTAGATAATTACCTATGGTTACAGAACCATTAGCCGTACAACTCGCTGGGCCTAGCAAAACAGTTGGTTGCGCAGGCTTAACCAACTGACCTAAAACAATAAAGCTAGCCGATGCATTAGCCGAGCAAGCACCATTGGATGCCACCAAGGTATACATTTGACCAAAAACAGGATTTAAAATAATACCCGTTGTGCTAAGGGTTGTTCCTGGGGTAGAAGGGTTAAAAGTATAAGTATAATTGGCATTAAAGTTAGATACGGTTCCTACACCATCACTTAAACAAGTTGGTGCACTGACATTAATAGTTGCCGGAGGTGGCGTTGGAATAATATTACTTACAATAAAAGTCGCCACAGGTGAATTACAATCTGCATTAGAAGCCACCACATTATAAGAAGTCCCTGGGGTGATATTGGTAATCACACCACCTGCGCCAACCACTGGCCCTATTGGGGTAAAGTTGTAGGTGTAGGTGCTAATATAGTTTGTGATTAAAGCACTACCATTGTTTGAACAAGATGGTGCACTCGTGTCTATCGTTGGTACAACTGGCACCTCAAGCTGCTCATAAATAATAAAGTTACCCGATGCATTTGAATTGCAAGCCCCATTGTTGGCCACAACGGTGTAAGTCGTATTATAAACTGGTGTTAGAATAAGTCCCGCATTCACCCCAGTGGTTTGAACTGTAATCCCATTATTTGGTGTAAAGGTATAAGTGTTGTTGGGATTAAAGTTTGTGATGCGCGCAAAACCATTACTGGTACAAGTTGGTGGCGTAACAACAATAATTGGCACCACTGGCGATGGCAATTGACAAGAGACAACAAAGTTTGTACTAGCTGAACTACAATTGGCATTGCTAACAGAAACCGCATAAACAACACCACAAGTTAAATTCAAAACCACACCACCAGTAGCAACCGTTGGTCCGCTTGGGGTAAAGTTATAGAGCAAAGTACCATCATAATTGGTGATAGTTGCCCCTCCGTTTTGCTCACAAACTGCTGGGGTAGTTATAAGCGTTGGCGCATTAGGCGTGTTTAGTATAGGTTGAATGTCAAAGGCAACTGTTGGATTACTTGTGCAAGTTCCTTGATTGACTGTCACGGTGTAATTCGTGCCAGGTACCAAACCTTGCAAAACACCAAGACCACTAACACTGCCGCTTGGGCTTACCACATAGGTAAACGAAGGATTATAGTTGGTTATCGTTACAACCATTGGTGAAAGACAGCTTGGAGCCGTAAAGGATAAAACAGGTATCGGTGGGGTGAAAAGTTGTGGCAGGATGGTGAATG
>JBIIXU010000060.1:0-3948 GCA_044347145.1 Flavobacterium sp. | reverse complement strand
AAAAAAAAAAAGGAATAAAAAAAATGAAAATTTTAGCTTTTATTGGCTAATTGACCGCAAGCTGCGTCAATATCTTTACCTCTACTTCTTCTAACTTTGACCACAATTTGATTTTTTTCAAGGGCTTTAATGTAATCATTGATTGCTTTATTTTCTGCTTGTTGAAATTGCCCGTCATCAATCGCGTTATATTCAATTAAATTGACTTTACACGGCACTTTTTTACAATATTTGACCAAAGCTTCAATATCTTTTGCTGTATCATTAATATCCTTCCAAACAATATACTCAAAAGTAATTTTTGATTTGGTTTTTTGGTACCAATATTGTAAACTTTCTAAAAGATCAGTAAGTGGAAAGTTTTTAGAAAATGGCATAATTTGATTTCTGGTTTCTTCCACAGCACTATGTAAAGACACAGCTAGTTTAAATTTAACTTCATCATCTGCCATTTTTTTTATCATTTTTGGAATACCAGAAGTTGAAACAGTAATTCTTTTGGGTGACATGCCCAAACCATCTTTTGAAGTAATTTTATCAATGGCTTTGATCACGTTGGGATAATTCATTAATGGTTCGCCCATGCCCATAAAGACGATATTTGACAAGGGTCTATTATAATAAATTTTACTTTCTTGGTCAATTGCTGCTACTTGATCAAAAATTTCATCAGGATTGAGATTTCGCATGCGTTTTAGTCTTGAAGTTGCACAAAAGTTGCAATCCAAACTGCATCCCACTTGGCTTGAAACGCAGGCCGTTGTTCTTTTATCTGTTGGTATCAAAACTGATTCTACAATCAAATCATCAAACAAACGCACGGCATTTTTTATCGTGCCATCTTCGCTTTTTTGAATGGTGTCAACAGCAATATGATTAATAACAAATTCACTTTCCAAAAATTGTCGAACAGACTTAGACAGATTAGTCATTTCATCAAAAGATTTGGTGTTTTTTTGCCACAACCATTCATAAACTTGACTACCTCTAAAGTTGGAATGACCATTTGCCACAAAAAAATCCCTTAATTGTTCTTTTGTTAAAGCGCGAATATCTTTTTTCTCAAGCATGGGGCAAAGATAAAAAAAGTATGGTATAAAAAAATGGTCGTTTAATAGGCTACCAACAATTGGTCAGCCAAAAATTATCAAACGCCTAAACCAACATCGAGCAGCATCATGAGTACAAAGCCTATGATAAAACCTAGGGTAGCAATATCAGTATTATTGGCTTGTTGGGTTTCGGGAATCACTTCTTCAATAACAACAAATACCATGGCACCAGCAGCAAAAGCCAACGCATAATGTAAAATGGGTGTAAAGAATGAAACAGCCAATGCACCTATTACGCCTGCAATAGGTTCAACCAAAGCTGAACTTTGTCCGTAGAAAAAACTTTTGCGTTTACTTAATCCTAAGCGACGCAAAGGCATAGTAACCGCTATGCCTTCAGGCACGTTTTGAATGGCTATTCCGATAGTAAGAATAACAGCACCTGTTATCGTAGCTTCAGGGACACCTGCTGCAACACCACCAAAAAGCACACCTATGGCTAAACCTTCAGGAATATTGTGTAGCGTTATGGCTAAAACCATCAAAGTCGCTCTTTGCCAAGGCGTTTTTACACCTTCGCGCAGTTTAAAGTTAACATGTAAATGGGGTAAGATTTTATCTAAACCAAAAAGAAACAAAGCACCAAACACAAAACCAATACTAGCTGGCATCGCCTTTTCAAAACCCTCACCACTTGACATGTTTATGGCTGGAATGAGCAGCCCAAAAACGCTGGCTGCCATCATCACACCGCCAGTAAAACCTAGCGTACCATCCATAATCGCCTGATTTATTTTCACAAAAAGGAAGACAACTGCTGCGCCTAACAAGGTCATTAGCCACGTGAATATGGTAGCCAAGCCAGCACTCCAAACGGGGTCTAATCCTTCAAATAGGTTTACTATATTTTGAAAATTCATATGATGTAATTGTTAATGTTTACCCAATTAACACCGACAAATATAAGGCGTTTTTTAATTTTGGCAGAATTTTTGATTAAAGGTACAAGTTTTAGCCCTGCTGCAGACGATAAATATCTGCATGATGACACAAAGTCGTGATCATCTCAGTGTAAAGCCCACAGGAAAAACTATGTTTTTCTTAGCTTTTGTTGGCGAGCAAAAAAGCCGTAAAATAGCTATTGAACAGCAAGTTATTGACGAGGACTTGCAACGAAGAGCAAAGGCGATAAATGCCTTTATAAAAAGGATGAGCTACTAATTTTTTAAACTACATAAGTATGAATTTTAGATTTTTATTTTTATTTTTTTTAATCAGTTTATCACTGTTTGCGCAAGATAAAGGAACCGTTATTGGACATGTTTTATCTGGTGGCGAACCCATCCCTTTTGCAAGCGTTGTCTTAAAAAACTCAGCCACTGGCACTAGTACAGATGCTAATGGTAATTTTAGTATTAATTTGCCAACAGGTAAGCAAACCTTATTGGTTCAAGTCATCGGATTTAAAAATCAAGAAAGAACCATCAATGTGCCAAATGGTGGCAAAGTTCACTTAGATTTTGATTTAGAAGAAAGTGTTTTTGGCTTGCAAGATGTTGTGGTAACGGCTACTAAAGGTTTACAAAAAAGAACAGAAGCGCCTGTTATTGTTACTGTTACGTCTTCCGCTACGCTTCAAAAAGCCCAAGCAATCACCTTGAGTGAAGGCTTGAGTTTTCAGCCAGGTTTACGTATGGAAAATAATTGCCAGAATTGTGGTTTTTCGCAAGTAAGAATGAATGGTTTAGATGGGGCATATTCTCAAATATTAATTGATAGTAAGCCCGTTTTTTCAGCTTTGAATGGTGTTTATGGTCTGGATCAAATTCCTACCAATATGATTGAACGCATAGAAGTTGTTCGTGGTGGCGGTTCTTCTCTATTTGGCGCAAATGCTATAGCTGGCACCATCAATATAATTACCAAGGAACCTGTAAAAAACAGTTTTGAAGTCAATTCAAATTTTGCATGGCTTGACGGTCGTACTGCTGACCATGCCTTAACATTCAATGCAACGGCATTAAATACTGACAAAACGCTTGGTATTCAAGTTCATGGTATGATTCGCGACAGAAAACCTTATGATGATAATGAAGATGGCTTTAGTGAAATTACTAAAATTAAGAGTAAAGTTTTTGGTTTTAAAGCTTTCTTTAAACCGTCTGAAAGAACTAAGTTAACCTTAGATTTTAATAGCATTAATGAAAACAGAAGAGGTGGCGAAATGAATATGAATCTGCAACCTTATGAATCTTATATTACTGAACAAATAACCTCAAATGTATTGGGCGGTGGTTTAAATTTTGATTATTTTTCAAAAGATTTAAGTGGCAAATTGACAACCTATTTTAATGTCCAGAAATCTGATAATCAAAACTTTTATGGCGGTAGACAAGATGATGCTTTAGGAAACATTGATTTAGCAGAAAGTATAAGAGGATTTGGACAAACGGACGTTCAAACACTTTTGGGTGGCGTGCAGTACAGCAAAAAAATGGATAAATTTTTGGGCGGTTCTGGTAACTTCTTATCTGGGATTGAATATAGAAATGAAGACATGGTTGATGAGAAACCTGGCTTTAATGCCTTTGTTGCGCAAGAACTTAATATTCTTGGGTTTTTCGTTCAGCAAGAGTGGCGTGCTTTACCAAAGTTAAAAGTTTTGGCAGGTATAAGAGGTGATTTACTAAATTCAAATTTGAGAAGTGCAACTAATGGCAAGGTCATTATTAATCCGAGATTAAATGTTTTATATGATATTACGGATATTCTGCAATGGCGAACCAGCTATGCCAAGGGCTTCAGAGCACCTCAAGTGTTTTCTGAAGATATCCATGCGCGAATTGCAGCGGGCGAAGTGTCTTTAATCTTTTTATCTCCAGACTTGCAGGCGGAA
>JBIIXU010000016.1:0-45934 GCA_044347145.1 Flavobacterium sp. | reverse complement strand
TGAAAAGAAAGCGCAGAAACATCCATGCCTTTGTGTGTGAACTCATAATTAGATTCGGTATAATGAATGCCTTTTCGCACATTGATTGACATGCCAATTGAATGCAAAACAAAGTCAATTTTGCCACCTAATATTTCCATGGCTTGATCGACTAATTTTTCTAAATCTTCTTGATTGGTTGCATCAGCAGGAATAATCTGCGAACCTGTTTTTTCTGCTAATTGATTGATGGTCCCCATACGCATGGCTATTGGCGCATTAGTCAAGACAAATTGACCACCTTCTTCATGTACACGCTCGGCGGTTTTCCACGCAATAGAGTTTTCGTCTAATGCACCAAAAATAATTCCTTTTTTTCCTTTTAATAAATTATACATAAGCTTATCGTTTAGTTAATATTTAATAATGTCTTGGCATGATTTTGGGCAAAGGTAGTAATTTCTTCACCAGAAATCATCTGTGCGATTTCCAAAATGCGTTGGTCATCGTCTAATACTTTAATTGAACTCACGGTTTTTTGGGCATCATTATCCTTGAAAACTTTAAAATGAACGCTACCTTTTGAAGCCACTTGAGGCAAATGCGTGATGGCGACTATTTGCATGAATTGCGACATACTTTGCATGATGTCGGCCATTTTGTTGGCAATATCGCCAGAAACACCTGTATCAATTTCATCAAAAATGATGGTTGGCAAGGCGGTTTTTTCGGCCAAAATGGCTTTGAAAGCTAAGACAATTCGCGACATTTCGCCACCAGAAGCTACTTTGCTCAATTTTTGAAGGTCGCTGCCTTTGTTGGTGGCAATCATGAATTCAATTTGACTGTTGCCATGCCAGTTGAAGTCGGAAGTTTTGCTTAATTGAATCTCGAATTTAGCTTCTTGCATGCCTAGTGGTTTAATGATTTGTTCCACCGCATCTGACACTTGTTTTTTCACTAGTCCCCTAGTCTCATGTAATTGATTGGCTAAAGTTAAAAGTTCTCTTTCTTGCTGGTCTAGATAGGCTTCAAGGTTTTTAATCTCTTCTGCCAAAGATTCTAATTGATTTTCCTCATTTTGCAATTGGTTTAAAACCACTAAAAGTTCCTCACTATTGCCAACTGCATGTTTTTTAAACAATTGATTGACCACATCAAAACGTTGAGAGAGTTTGTCTAATTTATCTGGATTGAGTTCAACGCTTTCTGCTTCAGATTTTAATTCTTCTACAATGTCTTTAAACTCCAAATAGACCGATTGCACACGTTGATTAAGATTGTCATAATCTGGTGAAAAAGCAGCAATTTTTGCTAAATTATTTTTAATGGTAAGCACTTGTTGCAGCACGCCTAGTTGGTCATCGTCAGCTCTTTGAACAGCATCATTGAGTTGCAATAAAATGTTTTCAGCATGCTGTAACTTACTGATTTCAATATCTAGTTCCACTTCTTCATGGGCTACAATTTTTGCTTCTTGTAGCTCTTGCAACAAGAATAGTCGAAAGGCTTGTTCTTTATTTTGCTGCTGGAACATTGTCTTTTTTTCTTCTAGAAGGACTTTATTCGCTTTAAAAGCTTTCAATTTTAATCGGTAGTCATTTAAGGGTTGATTGATATGGGCATAATTATCAATGATTAAAAATTGAAAATCATTTTTAGTGATTTCTAAAGTTTGGTGCTGACTATGAATATCTATGAGTTGCAGGGTTAAATCATTCAGCACTTGAAGATTGACCGGACTATCATTGACAAAGGCTCTTGATTTTCCATTGGGATGAACTTCGCGCCTGATGATGGTTTCTGCTTCATAATCTAATTCATTGTTTAAAAAAAAGTTTTGCAGGTGATAACTTTTTAGATCGAAAGTAGCTTCTACGATGCATTTATTATCCGAGTCATGCAAGATAGAAGAATCTGCGCGTTTACCCAGAACTAGCTGCAAGGCACCCAAAAGAATGGATTTTCCAGCGCCAGTTTCACCTGTAATGACATGAAAACCTTTTTCAAAATGAAGGGTTTCATGTTTAATAATGGCAAAATTTTGTATGTCTAAGCGCTTGAGCATTGATTAAAATAAAAGACAAAAGTAAGAAATTTTTAAAAAACAGCGAGTTCTAAATGCGATAAGTTATTTTGATAATTATAAAGTAAGTAGTAGTAAAATTATTATTTTTTCTTGCAGTCTTTAATATGGCGTATAGCTTTTAAAATAAAACTCATATAATTTGTCTTTTGGTTAGGACAAATATACCAAAATGATTAACCTAAAGAGAATCCTTAACATCCTCAGCTTACCAATTGCTTTTAGAATTGAGAAGTTAAGGTTGCGGGTAGATCAACCCCGAAAGGGTTTTGAACCCTTTCGGGGTTCGCAAAAAAAAACCCAATGATAAATTGGGTTGTACAAACAAATGAAAAAAAGTTTAACCTTTATTTTAAACTAAATTTTCTATACAAATGATTCATAGAAAAAACGTGTGGCATACTAATACACGATAATATAATAAAAAAAACACCTATATAGTCTGTTTGGTTAGCCAACATAAAAAAGATAATAAGTAGTGCGCCACCAAAACTAAACGGCAGAGATTTTATCCAAAGTTGTTTTGAGTTTACATTTAAAGATTTTTTGAGGTGACCCCAGCCATGCATGCTATGTTGTAGTACAAAATATATGCCGAACGAGGCTAATAAAGGCAACATACTGGATAAAAGCAAATAGAAAGTCGTTAAAAGCAGTTCTTTAGATGTGGTATAAGCCCAAAAAATGAGTAGCCCAATCAATATAAATCCTTTAATTATTTGGGTATGCGTTTGTGATAAATCTTCGAAGAATTGCAGCATATTTAAACCTTTAATATGCTTGAGTACTGAAATAGTTTCAGTGAGATGGAAAAATAAAATGGTAAACAAAACGGTCATGCCCCACAAAAAAGATGGCAAGCCTTGCCTAAGATGCCATTCCTTGAAATCAGCTTGACCAAAATGCCATGCAGAGAAAGCTATAAAAGCAAGTAAAGCTATATCAGGCCAAATCATCCAAAGCAAACCCAAAAGTGCCCCTTTAAACAAATAACTAACCACAAACTTAAAAAAGTGTTTCCTGAGGTGATTTTTATCATCAATGAGGTGATCAACTGCACCGTGAGACAAACCAACACTTAGAAAGCCAATACCCAAAAACACCCAAAAAACTTTTTCAAGGCCGATGGTATAGAGAACTATAGACATGAATGTTACTAAAAAAGCCAATAAGACAGGCGAAATAGTTGATAATCGGTATAACACATCTTTCAACGCCACCTTTAAAAAAATAGCTAGCGGCAATTTTGAAAAAATATAAACGTCTTCCCTTAAGGTCGATTTTTCACTCAAAAAAGTTAGTACTTTTTTTATCGGTACATGTCTGAAAAGGTCCTGAAATATGGCTTTGCCATGATTGGGCGTTTTCTCTAGAATTTTTAGTAATAAACCATCATAAAATTTAAATCTAAATTTAGTTTCAGATCTAACATAATCTTTTTGATTTAGCATCGATTTCACATGGGCATCAGCATCTTCTGCCATATTATGAAAAGCATAACCAGTTGTAGCCTTAACCATATTGGCTCTCGCGCCAGTGTAAATCCAATGTAAGCCATAATCAGGATTTGAAATTGCGATTGATGACATTGGTATAACGCCCTGCTCTATTTCTATCAAACGATAAGAAAAATTTAATTTACCAAGGTAAGCAAACAAAATTTCTTCGGCCTCTTGTTTAGAAATCTTTTGGTTTCCGAAACGCGTTACTTCAACAAGCATTTTGTTTTCATCAAAAGGCAGCCTATAAATGAACTGACAAAAACCATTTTGCGGAATGTCAAAATCCATCATAACCATGGCAGTTGTATCCAATCGTGCGTTGTCCACAGCAATCTCCCAACCATAAAATGACTGCAATAAATGACTTTGATTCTTCAGGGGTAATTTATAGACAGGTGGACGGCTATCAAAAACCTTATTTACTAGAATGTTGGTTTCAGATAGATTTATAATATATTGCCCATTATAAAATTTTGGTCTACCGTTATAAATTTCGGAGAAAAAAGTAATATCATGGTTCACTAGGGTTTCTTTAATTTTACTATTTAAGTCAGCCCCTCGAATATGATGATACAAAAGTGGGGAAATAGCTTGCTTTTTAAGTCCTGCAACTTCAATGTTTTTCCACTTTGAGCTAACTAAATCAACAAGATTTAATCGCAAAACCTCATCTTCTGAAGACCAAAAACAAAAATTTTTACCATTTAAGTGATCATCATGAGGTTCTATTATTACAATTTTTTTATCATTTAATAAACCGTTGTCATGCATTTTCATAAACAATAAACTATTGGCAGCACCCATCCCTAAAAAGAGGTAGTCAAAGGAATTGTTAGAATAAACCGTCATAAGGCAAAGGTTTAAATTATTAAAAAAAAAGCCACCTGAGCCATAAGGCATAGATGGCTTTTCAGGGAAAAAGTCGAATTAATCTTCTGAAGATCTACTTAAAGCATAAATCACTAAACCGAAACCGATCTTATTAATCGCATCAGCAATGTTGTAAACGATATCCATGGCTTGTAATGCCGCAACTGTGTCTGCTACAGGTTGCCAACCAAATAAACCGCCTGGTGTACCTAAGATATAGCCTAATGGGTAAATTGCCCAACCAACCAAAACAAACCAAGCTAAAATGCGTGTTGCTTTCGCCACTTGTGGACCTGCAGATTGCGCCAATTTTGCAACTTCTCCGAACCAGATAAGATAAACAATGTAGAAATAAGCCGCTCCTGAAAGAACACCCCAAAGTACACTACCATCTCTGTCAAGAACTTCACCGATGTAGCCAGTTATTAACATCACTAAAGACGCAAGGATTAATTTCCACAACAGGGCAATTTTAGCTCCCGCTTTTTTCGTAATTAAATAAAATTCTACGCACATCAATGGCACCGTTAAAATCCAATCTACGTATCGAAAAAACGTAGGTGAATCTCCCGTTTCAAGGTTGTAACTTCTCATGTAGTAATAATGAACAGCTGCAATGAAAGTAATAATACCAGAAACTAAAACGGAGGTCCTCCATTTAGGTGCTGTGTTATTAACTTCAAAGAAAAAGAAAACAGATGCGGCCATCATAGCCATCGTTCCGATGAAGAACGTAAACGCAACATAATTGTCGCTTGCAATTGGTAAATGTTCCATGGTTATTGGATTAAGTTTTTCCTACTCATCAGGCTTTTCGGATTTCGCCTCGTTTTTATAGTGGTTTCTGAACTCCACTTTTGTATTTAAAAAGAAAAAGATTTCCTATTTATATTGGTAGTTTATTTTATATTTAATTCCAAGAGATGAAATAAATTTTATTAAAACGATATAATTTTAATAATTAATTTACTAAATTACTAATTTAACCAATACAAAATTATTAAATATTAATTTAGGAAGCATTTGTTTAACTAAATATTAACTTTAGTTAAACAAAAAAATATAACCATTAAATGCGATAGTTTATATATTACTAGATAAACTGTTTATCTTAAATATTTAAGAAGAAAAAATGACTTGAACAAAATACTTGAAAAGTCATTTAATTGCCATAATAAAAGCCTATCCGAAGGATAGGGAAAAAACCTATGATAAAAGAAAGAAAATATTGACAGGCTTAAAATGTTATTAAACAAAAAAAACTCAACGACATGTTGAGTTTTTAATTCGAAAAGTGATTTAACCTTTATTTCTTAACTACTTTCATTTTATATGTTTGGTTATTACTGTCTTCAACAACCACAAAATAAAGGCCTGTCTCAACTTGATTTAAGTCAATTACATTTTGTTTACTATTGCCTAAAACATTTTGACCCATCATATTTAAGCAGGTCATAGACAGCACGTCTTTATTATTGACCGTCAATATATTGTTAACAAAAGCATAGTCAATAGCTTGTTCAAAAGCCTCATTGCTTAAGAAGGTTACGCAATTATTAAAGGCGGTTGGCTTGTTATGGCAGCCAATGGCATTATTTGAAATAACTATTTCTCTAAACGGTAAATTTAACATGCCGCATACCAAGTCATTTGAGCAGAGCGCTAGATTTGGATTATTAGAAATTTCCAAGTCTAAATTGTTACTACCTAAAACGAAGTTAGGATTAACATTACTTAAGGCTGTTATATTATTAAGAACTGCGTTATCCGTGATTATAATAGGCCCATCAACCATTGTTAAGGCTTGCAAACCGTTAAGACTGGTTAAGTTTGCACAACCACTGATAGACAAACCTTTTAAATTGGTAAAATCATCTAGACCAGACAAATCGGTTATATTTGAAGCACTTAAAAAGAGTTTATTTGAAATGGCTTGATTAGATAAACCTTCTAAAGAAGTGGCATATACACTCAAAGTTGTATCACCGCCTACGGATTGTAAATTAGAAAGGTCATTAAAATCTTCTGCATTAAAAACCCAAAGCGTAAAATTTTGACCAACAGTTGTTAAATTGCTTAAAAAATCAAGCTTAGTTTGCGGAATGTTATTTGCAGTTTGCTCGTACGAACCAAATGCGGTAAAATTTCCACCAACAGTAGTTATATTTGATAGATTATTCAACAAAACCGCCGGAGGAATTTCTCCTGTAAGCGAACTAATACTCAATTCAAAATCACCAGTAATATTTGTTAAATTTTGAAGACCATTAAATGATAGGATTGCATTTGCACCAACCCAGAAGGAATTCATTGATGTTATATTTTCTAAACCTTGAAACGAATCAATGTTAGAATAAATCACATCAATTCCACCCAACTGTGTTAAATTTGATAAGCCGCTAAAATTAGTTAAAACATCTGCCACTGTTAACTTTCCAGTTATGGTGGTCAGGCTAGTTAAACCTTGCACATAATTTGAGTTATTATAATTGACAAAATAATTTGCATTTCTGTATAAATTTAAATTGCCATTTATCGTTTGCAGATTTGATAAGGCGACAAGCGATGTAATATTACCAAGAAATTCTAAGGTTAAACTACCATTCACAGTTGTGATATTTGACAAGGGCGACAAATTATTGATATCACTATAACCGTCAAAACCTGTTCTAGTTACCCTCATATTACCATTAATCACTTGACAATTTGGATATTGTGCAATAAAGTTATTCAATTCACTTTGTGATTGAAAAGTCAAATCGCCAGGAGGAGGACAATCCTGAGCTAAAACCAATAAAAAATTGAAAATAAAAAGAAGGGTAAACTTAACTTGCATAACTACTGGATTTTAAATGAATTATAAAAGTATACCATTTAAATCTTAAAAGTTACAGCATTTTAATTGTTTAACTAAAGATTAACATAAGTTAGACAAAAAAAATTATTCTTTTAAATTTAGCCAAAAAAGACAGACAATTGTTAAAATACTTGATTTTAAAAATTTAAAAACCAGTATTTTATAATAATTAAATAAATGATTGAAAAAAATGTTTTCAGGAAGTCGTCTATAAAAATGCTATTTCAACAAATCCCAAGTTGAGGCATTAAGTGGTGACGCTCTATAGAGTACATTTTTCATATCAGTAATATTCACATTTGGTCCACCCGAAAAAATTTGACCAATTTCATCTGTTTTGGCATCAAAAAATATTCGCGCTAAAAATGAATTGGGCCTAGCACCCATAATCTTAGACATATCAATAATAGCTTTTTTAACGCTTTCCTTTCCCATTTTTGTGTCTAAATGCATTTTATCCAAACCATCCACATGATAAGTATTAAAAGCTTCTTTAATCGGGTCAAAAGTGTTTGACATTAAATCTTGAATCAGGTAAAATCGGTTGTTAAAACCATCGGATTGACGCCAACCTGTGCTCCCAGATGATTGGGCAAAATTGGTGATATTTTGTGCCTGTTCAAAATATTTAGTACCAGATTTTTTTACATAAGATTCTGCATCAAAACCTAAAATGATATTAACGTAATAAGCTAAAACAGCTGTCAAATTTGAATCAAAAGAATTAGGATTGTAAAATAAAGGTTGAAATTCAATATACTGGAAACTAAAGTCTTTATCATTCATATTCAAAATTGGCGACGCATAGCCTGAATTAAATATAGGTCGAGAAGACATCACTTGTAAAGTTGCCGTAAAATTGTTACTTTCAAAAGCAGAGATGTTAATAAAAAATGAACATTGAATTTTTTCACCAATTTCATATTCTGTTTCGGTCCATTTGGTATTTACTAAAAATTCTCTCACGGAATTTTCAAAAGTCTTAAAAATTTGCGTGTTCACAGCTGTAACCCTGTCAAAATTAACAACTACTTGGGCATTAAGCTCTTGTGCGTTAATTAAAACAACGTTGCAAAATAACAATAAGACGACTAATATTTCTTTCATTTTATAAAATATAATGACATTTTCAACTAGCAATAATAACTCTTTTTTTTGAAAATTGTTGTCTAAATGGATAAAAATTACAATAATACTGCTAAAATATCCTTTGCTACTTGATCTTTTGGCTTTAAATCAAAAGTTTTAATGATAAGATTTTTATCGATCAACGTAATTTTGTTTGTTGGCTGACCAAAACCTGCGCCTTGATCATTAAGCGAATTTAAGACAATATAATCTAAGTTTTTCTTTATAATTTTCTGCTTGGCGTTTTCAATTTCATTTTCAGTTTCTAGTGCGAAGCCAATTAAAATTTGATGTTTTTTATTTTGACCTAAATAACCTAAGATGTCCTTGGTTTTTTCGAGTGAAATATCAAAAGTATCTTCTTTCTTTTTAATTTTTTGCTTGGCCACCTCTTTAGGTTTATAATCTGCAACGGCAGCAGCTGCTATAACAACATCAACTTCATCAAAATAAGACATACAACTATCAAACATGTCTTGTGCAGACGTTACGCGAACCGTTTTAATCCAAGGATGTTCCGCTTCTAAATGTGAAGGTCCAGAAACTAAGATAACCTCTGCCCCCAATTGCGCAGCTTGCTCCGCTAAGGCATAACCCATTTTACCCGACGCATGATTGCCAATAAATCGCACAGGGTCAATCGCCTCATAAGTTGGACCAGCAGTTATCAATATTTTTTTATTCAATAAAGGTAATTGGCGACTTAATGATTTCTCAATAAAATTGACAATATTTTCAGGTTCAGCCATACGACCCTCACCAGATAAACCACTAGCTAATTCGCCACTTTCAGCGGGGATTATTTCATGGTTGAAGGCTTTTAAGGCGTTGATGTTTTGGATTGTGCTTGGATGTTTATACATGTCCAAATCCATAGCTGGCGCAATGAATATTGGGCATTTGGCAGACAAGTAGGTGGCCATGAGTAAATTATCACAAAGCCCTTGTGCCATTTTAGACAGCGTATTGGCAGTTGCTGGCGCAAAAATCATGAAATCTGGCCACAGACCTAATTCTACATGATTGTTCCAACTGAGTTTGCCAGATTGCTCATCAATAAAATCAAAATAAACTGGATTTTTTGATAAGGTGGATAGCGTGAGGGGTGTTACAAAATCTAAAGAAGCTGGCGACATGATTACTTGAACCTGTGCACCAGCTTTTATAAAAAGACGAACCAAATGTGCAGTTTTATAAGCAGCAATTCCACCTGAAACACCAAGTAGAATTTTCTTGTCTTTTAAAACTGACATCTTTTTTTAGTCGTTTGTGTTTCTATGATAAATCTTATCATTTAACCACTCATCCATAGCTATAGCGTGTGGTTTAGGTAATTTTTCATAAAATCTAGACACCTCCGTTTGTTCTTTATTCTCAAAAACTTCGTCTAAATTTTCGTGCGTTGTAGCAAATTCTTCCAATTTTTCAAGAAGTTCTTTCTTCATATCTTGATTAATTTGATTAGATCTTTTAGCAACAATATTTATGGCTTCATAAATATTTCCTGTTTTGCTTTCTATTGCAGACTTATCATAAGTAATGGTCGATGCTGGTGCTTTTGATTGTTTATAATCCATGATAAATTGTTTTATGCTGGGTTTAATGATTTATTTATTTTTTCTTTAATAAGGTTTGCCTTGTCTTTATATTTAGTTTCAGGAAAATATTGAAACAATTGGTCATATATTTCTAAAGCTTCTATGAATCGTTGCTTCATTTTTGATTCTACACTATTTAAAGCAATATGATACTGTGAATCAAATTTATAAAAGAGTGCATCTTCTTTATATTTTGACCCTGGAAAGTCTTGGATAAAAAGGTTTAAACTAACCAATGCGGCTTTATAATTCATCATCGTTACATCTCGAACCGTATTATAAAGCTTAGCATTTTCAAAGGCTTTCTTTTCAATATTATCTGTTAATTTGGCCACAACTTCATTGGCTTGAGCCATAAATTTTGATTCTGGATATTTATCTATAAAGGCTTGCATAGTTTCCAAACCTTTGAAAGAGTCTTTAGAATCTAAATTATAAGGTAATGCCAATTGACTGTAGCAAAAAGCTGATAAATAAGTGGCTTCCTCAGCTTTTTCACTACGTGGGTAACTTGCCACAAAACGCTCAAATTCATAGGCTGCTAAATAGAAACTTTCAATTTTTAACAAACTTTGCCCATACATGTAAAACATTTTTTCCGCTTGGGGCTTACCTTTAAATTGCGGAGACAAATTCTCAAATATTCTAATGGCCTTTTTATATTTACCCTCTTCATAATACTGTTCGGCAGTACTATATTTTAGGCCCAAATCGTCTGATTTCAGTACTTTATTGATCTTTCCACACCCTATCAGGGTTAAGCAGATCAATAGGCTAATTATTATTCTTATCATTTGTTATCAATATGATTAAAGGGTGCAAATTTAGTGATTTATATTTGTGAATACAAAGAACTTTAACAAATTAAAAAGAAAAAGGTCAACAATATGTGCTGACCTTCCTTCATTAACTATAAAACTCAAAAATTAAATCATTATTTTTTGATGATTTTCTTTGTAATTTCTCCTTCGTTTGCTTTGATTGTAACTAAATAAACGCCAGCAGTTAAATCTTGCATATTCATTTGTGCATTATTGCTTTCAAAAGTAGCATTCTTTACGATTCTGCCATTGATGTCTTTTATAGCAACTGATTGCATATCAAAACCTTTCCCTACAATATTTAATTGGTCAGTTACAGGATTTGGATAAACCTCAAAAGCGTTTTCAGAAAAAGATTCAGTACCCAAAACAGAATAAGTTATTTCAAACGGAACAGCTTGTGGTTCTGATTGTGAATTTGCTGGATTACCTATGTCTAGGATAGGCGCCCATGTCCCTGCATTACTTTGTATAGCATTTGCGCCTGGTGCGCCTGGAGCACCGTCAATAGTAACAGGAGGTGTAAAAGCAGCCGCAGCATTAGTAGTTACCACTTGATAAGCCAACCAATAAGTACCAGCAGGCAAGGTGTACGACAAGGCGGATGTTTCTAATTTCCATACTTTTCTTGTTGTACCTACTGCCGTTGAAGTAATTCTATAAATCAATGCATCTACACCTGCGCCAAAAACATTAGTTGTCAAATCACCAAATAAAGGCGTACTTCCTGTTGTTGGTTGCGCACTAAAAATCGCTACACGTAATCCATTAAAAGGAGCAGGTGTAGCCGCTGAATTTGTTTGATATGCAAAACCTGCAACTTTACTCACTTGCCAAGTTTGACCAGCAGGCACAACAAAATCATCTGCTAAAGCAAAATTGTTAGTCCCTCCAAAAACACTTGCAACACCAATTGAATTATTGGTAGCTGGCATTTCACTCCAAGTGTAACCTGCTGGCGCTGCAGTACCGCCTGAAGAAGTTGCACCCGTTGACAATGGCCCATTACTATAGGTTTGTGCAAAAACTGTAGTTAAACCAAAACATACAGAAAAAAATGTAAAATAAATTTGTTTCATAATATAAAAATTAAAGGTTAAAAACACGACAAATATAAACTTTTTTTATATATATTTAAAAATGCAATTATTTTTTCTTAATTTTAAAAAGAATAAAGTTAATGACATAAAATCTGCATACAATGTCTTTAAAGTATTAAAAATTAATTTTGAGTCTAAGAAGACTCTATGTATTCTTTGTGGTATAGCTTTTGTTGGCGACCAAAGAAACCAAAAAAAAGTTTTAGCGTAATGGTTTTTTTTTTGGGTGCTCCCGATAACTATTGGGATTGCAATAGATAGCGGGAATAACTTCTAAAAAAAAGAAAAAATGTTAAAACTTTAACTAATTTTATATAAATTTGTCGGTCAATTATTTCATGATGTTAGGTAAACGTAAAAATAAAACTTTTGATTATAAACCACGCTACTACCAGGGTGAAGGTCAACCGTTTAAGATTACCCATAAATTTGATGAGGCAAGAAGTACGGTTGATGAAGCAAGAGGCCTAAAAGCCAAGTTTACGCAAGCCATGCAAGATTTTAAACAAAACCAAGACAGTCGTGCCAACCGTTGGGTACTTATTATTATTATTATTTTAGTGCTAATTTTTCTATATATCATTGATTTTGATTTAGGCATTTTTAAAAATAATTAAGATGCAGCAAGTCATTCAATTATTACCTGATCACGTCGCCAATCAGATAGCCGCTGGAGAAGTGGTTCAAAGACCTGCTTCCGTTGTTAAAGAGTTGATAGAAAATGCCATTGATGCAAAAGCTACCCAAATTAAATTGATTATCAAAGATGCAGGAAAAACGCTGATTCAAGTCATTGATAACGGTTTTGGCATGACTGATTTAGATGCCCGGATGTGTTTTGAGCGTCATGCCACGTCAAAAATAAAACAGGCTGAAGACCTCTTTGCGCTGCACACAAAAGGCTTTCGAGGTGAAGCCTTGGCATCAATTGCTGCCATTTCGCATGTAACGCTTGAAACAAAAATAGAAACGGCAGATTTAGGTACGTCAATAACCATCGAAGGTAGTAAATTTGTAAAACAAGACCATTTAGTAAAATCAACAGGGACCACTTTTTCGGTTAAAAACTTGTTTTTCAATATTCCAGCCCGTCGAAAATTTTTAAAGAATGACAATATTGAATTTAAACACATTATGGATGAATTTCAGCGTGTGGTGCTGGCCCATCCAACCATTATGTTTGAATTTTATCACAACCAAAATGAGGTTTATATTTTGCCTGCTACCAACTTCAAACAACGCATTGTTCATGTGTTTGGGCAAAAGTTGAGTGAACAGCTCATCCCAATTGATGAAGCGACAGGTATTGCAAAACTTTCTGGTTACATTTGTAAACCAGAATATTCTAAAAAATCAAAGGGTGAGCAATTTTTCTTTGTCAATGACCGCTATATTAAAAGTGGTTATTTGCATCATGCGGTCATTAATGCTTTTGAAGGTTTATTAAAAGATGGCTTTCAGCCTAGTTATTTTGTTTATATGGAGGTGCCTGCAGAAAATATAGACATCAACATTCATCCGACAAAAACAGAAATCAAATTTGATGATGAACAGTCTTTATATGCTATTTTAAGAGCAACGGTCAAGCACAGTTTAGGTCAATTTCAATTTAAAAATCAAATTGATTTTGACAAAGACCCCTCATTAGAATTATCGCCTTCCACCCTATTGAACCCAATTTCTATTCCAAAGATTGATTATAATCAAGCCTTTAATCCATTTGATAATCAGGCAGCTAATCCATCTAAAAAATCTGACGTTTTTTCGCAATATATTTCAAAACCAGTGGCTAATTGGGACGGTCTTTATGTGGGTTTAAAAGAAGAGGTTGAAATCATTTCATCTGGCATTGAGTCAGACGAGCCACAATTTAAAACCCTATTTGATGAAGATGGGTTTTCGCCACCCAAAGCTACCATTTTTCAATGGGCGAATAAATATGTGGTGAAAAGCATGAAATCAGGCCTAATTATAGTGAACCAAAATAGAGCGCACCAACGTGTCATTTATGAACGCTTACTTAAATTTTTCACCAATGAGAAAAGCACCACGCAAAAGTTGCTTTTTGCCATCCATTTGGATTACAACAAAAATGAAATTCAATTAATCGAGCAATTGTTACCTCATCTAAAAACTATTGGTTTTCATTTAGAACTTGAAAAAAATCAATTAAACATCAATGGTATACCAACTTATATTAAAGAATCGCAAATTAAAGAAGTGATTAATTATTTGCTAATTGATTTAGAATTCCACTACAAGCAAGCTGAAAGTGGTTTTGAAATCAATGACCGCATCGCCAAATCTGTCGCTAAATCTACTGCAGTAAAAACAGGTCAAAAACTTCAGCCGGAAGAACAAACCCTTTTGCTAGATGAACTTTTTGCTTGCACAGATTCGCAGGTTTCGCCGTTTAACAAAAGAATTTATACTAGTCTTACGCTGGATGATATTGAAAAAAAACTAGATTAAAACTTTAAATAATTAATATTAAAACCTTTTATTTCAAATAATTAATTTAAAAAAAACTAATTAATCTATGATTCCAATTACACCTTTAGCAAAACAATTAATTATTCTAAACATTATATTTTATCTCGGTGCAAATTTTTTAGCACCCCACATCTCATATGATTTGTTTGCTTTGCATTTTCCTCTCAATGAAAAATTTGAATGGTGGCAGCTGATTACGCATATGTTTATGCATGCCCAGCCGCCCAATATTATGCATTTAGTCTTTAATATGTTTGGTATATATATGTTTGGTTCAAGTTTGGAGCACATTTGGGGAAGTAAAAAATTCTTAATGTTCTATTTGTTAAGTGGTCTTGGTGCTGCGGTGCTTTATATGGGTATCAATTATTATCATTTTAATGATATTTATGAAAACTTACTTAGTCAAGGTGTGAGCGCAGAAAATATTAAATTATTTTTTAAGGAAGGAACAATTCAAGCGCAATTATCTCAGAAAGAAGTGGATAGTTTTTTTAACATATACATAGGCACAGCAGTTGGTGCTTCAGGTGCCTTGTATGGCATTTTAGCTGCCTTTGCTTTTATGTTTCCGAATGCTGAACTTATGCTCATGTTTTTACCTATACCGATTAAAGCCAAATACTTTGTACCATTTTTAGTATTTATGGATTTACTTGCAGGACTAAATGGCAATTCGCTTTTTGGCGTCTCTACAGGCATTGCCCACTTTGCGCATTTTGGCGGCGCACTAACCGGCTTTTTGCTCATGCTATATTTTAAAAAGTCGCAATTTGAAAAGAAGAGGTGGAATTAAATAAATAAATTACTAACTTTTACCTACATACCTCCAATACCTTTAACTGATAGTCCATTACTTATAGCGATTGTCTCGTAAACTAAAAGTTTCTTTTTTAGTGTGATTTGCGTTAGGGGTGGTAGCGGCATCCTTTTTTGTTGAAATAAATTTTGCTGCTAAATACAGGCTGCGCAACAAAAAAGATATAGCGGACGACCCGACCCTTGTGGTAACGCCCAAATTATTCCTTAAAAACAGTGGGTTTTTATTTTACGAAAGTCTTGGAGGTCTGACCTATGGCCTTTGGACTAAGGACTAAGCGCTAAGGACTAAAGCAATACATTCCCCAACAATGTCTTCAACTGATTTTTCATCGCATGTAATGATATGCTTGGCTTGCAAATAATAAAAACTGCGTTCAAACAGATGTTTTGAAACGAATTCAAGCAGGTTGTCCTCTCCTATTTGAGCAACTATTGGTCGATTAATTCTATCGGCGATTAATCGGTTGACCAAAGTCTGCGGCTGCAATTTTAAATAAATAGACAGAACATTTTCAGATTGCAAACATTGATGGTTATTAAAATAGCAAGGTAAACCACCACCAGTGGCAATAACTAATGTTTTATTTTGATTCAAAAGTTCATTAAAAATTTGACTTTCTAATTTACGAAAGTAGAGTTCACCATAATTATCAAAAATTTCTGAAATAGGCAAACCTACTTTTTTTTCGATCAAAAGATCGGTATCTGCAGTTTCAAAAGCCATTTTATCCCCGATATAGTTAGAAATTGTTGACTTTCCAGAGGCCATGTAGCCAATAAGAACTATTTTTTTCTGGGGGTAAATATTTGACATTTAACGATATGATTGGGGCTAGATAAAAAGAATGCAAAAATATAAAAAAATGATTTGTCAAAATAAAAAAAGTTAATATATTTGCACCCGCTAAAAAGCGATGACTCGATAGCTCAGTTGGTAGAGCACAACACTTTTAATGTTGGGGTCCTGGGTTCGAGCCCCAGTCGGGTCACTTTTTTTTTAGTTTAAGTGTTAAAGATGGTAATATAAGACTCGATAGCTCAGTTGGTAGAGCACAACACTTTTAATGTTGGGGTCCTGGGTTCGAGCCCCAGTCGGGTCACAAAAAGCTAAGCGAGAGTTTGGCTTTTTTATTTTGGCCTCGTGGAGAAACTGGTAGACTTGCCATCTTGAGGGGGTGGTGCTGAAAGGCGTATGGGTTCGAATCCCATCGAGGTCACGAATAAATACCAAAACCTAAATAAAATAACAAGCTTGCTTGATTATTTTATTTAGGTTTTGGTATTTTAAAAAGCGGACCAATTAATAATGTTCAAACCCATTTTTTAATTTATTTTCGAATATCTAATTTACTTAAGATTTCGAATTAAATTCAAATCATGTAAACTCAAAAACCAAAATTTATATCTTAAACATCTCTATCGAAAAAAAAATCTTGGGCATCTCTAAATATAAGAAAAAAAAGAAAAAAAATTGATTTTTTAAAAAAAAGTTGTATCTTTGCTACGTAATTAATAATATATAGATTTATGAAACAAAAATTACTTGCTATTGTAGCATTGTTTACTGGAGTAATTGGGTTTGCTCAGTATGAGGGTTATAACACTTGGTCCATTGAAGCTAATGCTGGTGTTACGAATTTTAATGATTTATTGGTGGGTTCGGGGCATATTTTATCTCCAGGTTACTTTAGTAATGGTTTTGGTGAAGCTATTCCTGGGGCGAAAAACCCTGGATTTGGGTTTTCACCATTACATGTAAACCTTGGTGTGAGAAAAATGTTATCCCCTGGTATGGGTTTTAAAGCAACTTTGTTTTATACCAATATTAAAAATGACCAAAGTTCTAGACCATTTGAAGCAACTTATATTGGTGGTGATATTCAAATGTATTTAAACTTAAATCAATTAGCCAATGCTAGTTTATGGAATAGGGTAAACTTTTTAGTTCATGCTGGTCCCGGATTTGCTAATTTTTCTTTAAACGAAAGATTTGTTGTTAGTCAATTTGGTAGAGATAACACTGACTATGTTTTCAGTGCAAATATTGGTGCTACTGCTCAAGTGCGCATCACTAACAGATTGGCCTTAAACTTTGATTTATCAAACAGTTGGTTTTTAAAACATCAGATGATGGTGGACGGTTCAGAAGCGGTGAAGTCTTTAGGTGGATTCGATGCAAGTGTCATGAATTTAACTGGTGGTCTTACATACTACTTAGGTAAAAACGCTAAGCATACGGACTGGTACGAAAGACCAGCTCCAGAAGTGAAAGAGGAAACTAAAGAAGCTAAAGATTATGGTCCAGAATTAATGGAACTTCAAAACAGAATTAAAGCTTTAGAAGCGAGACCAGCTGGTGATGTAAATTCTCTCCAAAACAAAATTAGAGATTTAGAAAATCAAATAAAAAATTTGAATACTAGCACTAAACAAATGATGGATGCAAATATCATTCATGCTTACTTCGATTTTGACAAAGATCAACCAAAGGCTAGTTCTCAAAAAGATATCCAAACTGCTATAGATTATTTAAAAAATAATCCAACGGCTACAATGGGATTAGTAGGTCATGCAGACAAGATTGGTACTGTTGCCTATAATGAAGACTTGTCAAAAAGACGTGTAGACAATGTAAAAAACATGATGGTTCAAGCTGGCATAGATGCTTCAAGAATAACTACTTCATGGAAAGGTTCTAGAGGAGCTTCGCATGCTGATTCTGATCAAAGAGCATTAGAAAGAAAGGTAGTGTTTAGAGTAAACTAAACCATTTTAGTTCTAATAATTTAACGATATAAAATAGCTATATGAATAATATATAGCTATTTTTTTTTCAAATGGAAAATATAGAATATTTTGCACATGAATCATCTTATATTGATGAGGGATGCACAATTGGAAAAGGTACAAAAATTTGGCATTTTTCACATATTATGTCCAATTGTAAAATTGGTAAAAAATGTAATATTGGTCAAAATGTGGTTATTTCACCAGATGTTGTTTTAGGTAACAATGTTAAAGTCCAAAATAATGTGTCGATTTACACCGGTGTTATTTGTGAAGATGATACGTTTTTGGGTCCTTCGATGGTTTTTACCAATGTAATAAACCCGAGAAGTGCTATTACAAGAAAAGATGAATACAAAAAAACAATTGTAAAAAGAGGGGCTTCTATAGGCGCAAATGCAACAATAGTTTGTGGCAACGATATAGGAGAATATGCACTTATTGGCGCTGGGGCAGTAATCACAAAATCTGTACCTAATTATGCTTTAATGGTTGGAAATCCGGCTAAACAGATTGGTTGGGTAAGTGAATATGGTCATCGTTTGCACTTTGATGAAAATAATAAAGGTAGATGTAATGAATCTGGAGATGAGTATGAAATTGTTAATTCTAATGAAATAAAGAAAATAAAATGAAAAATTTTGCATTAATTGGTGCTGCAGGATTTATTGCACCTAGACACTTAAAAGCCATAAAGGATACGAATAATAATTTAATAGCAGCACTAGATAAATTTGACAGTGTAGGCGTGATGGATAGTTATTTCCCAAAATCAGATTTCTTTACAGAATTTGAGAGATTTGACAGGCATATTTATAATTTCATTAATGAAAAGGGGCAAAAATTGGACTACGTCTCAATTTGCACGCCAAATTATCTTCATGATTCTAATATAAGATTTGCTTTGAGAAATCAGGCTGATGCCATTTGTGAAAAGCCACTGGTTTTAAATCCTTGGAATGTAGATGCGCTTCAGAGTTTTGAAAACGAAACAGGTAAGAAAGTATTTACAATTTTACAATTAAGGTTGCATCCTAGTATTATAGCATTAAGAGAAAAAGTTACCAATGGTCCAAAAGACAAAATTTATGACATAGATTTAACTTATATCACCTCAAGAGGCAATTGGTATTATACGTCTTGGAAAGGTGACGTTTCAAAATCTGGCGGTGTAGCCTCCAATATTGGTATTCATTTTTATGATATGCTTACCTGGATATTTGGTGAGGTTAAAAGTAATACTGTTCATCTTCATAATCATGATCGAGCAGCAGGTTTATTAATATTTGAAAACGCACGCGTAAGATGGTTTTTATCTATTAATGCAGATACTTTACCAGAAGATGTTAAGTTAAAAGGACAAACTACCTATCGTTCCATTCAAATGGATGGTGATGAAATAGAATTTTCAGATGGCTTTAAAGATTTGCATACCATTAGCTACAAACATATATTAGAAGATGGAGGTTTTGGTTTAGAAGAAGCCAAGACCGCTATTGAAATTGTTCATGAAATAAGAAATGCAGAGATAAAACCATTAATAAGTGATTTTCATCCATTTTGTCTAAAAAAACTAAGTTCACACCCATTCGAAAGTAAAAAATAATGAAGGAAGTAGCAGTAATAGGCGGTGGTATATTAGGCTTAGCTATTTCTTATCAATTGTCTTTAACTAAAAAATATAAAGTTAGTCTTTTTGAAAAAGAAACAGCTGTTGGTAAGCATCAATCTGGCAATAATAGTGGGGTACTGCATTGCGGTCTTTACTATCAACCTGGTTCTCTAAAAGCAAAATTAGCTGTTGAAGGTATTCGCGAAATGGTATCTTTTTGCGAAAAACATCAAGTTAATCATGAGATTTGCGGAAAAATTGTTGTAGCTAGTGATGAACGAGAAGAAAATTTCTTGACCAATTTAGCAGATAGAGGTGAAAAAAATGGCTTGAAAGGATTAAAATATTTAACTGATTCTGAGTTAAAAGTCAGAGAACCACACGTTAAAGCTAAAAAAGCATTACTAGTACCGGAAGAAGGAATCGTCGACTTTAAACAAGTGATGACAACCCTGTCTGATCAAATTAAGCTAAATAATGGTGAAATATTTCTCGGTCAACCCGTTATCAGTTGTAAAAAATTACCTTCTGGGAAAACTATTGTAAAAACTTCAAATTTAGAAAAAGAATTTGACCTCGTTGTAAGTTGCTCTGGTTTATTTTCTGATAGAAACTTTAAAAATTTTACAAATAAAAAAAGTCCAATCAAAATAGTACCTTTTAGAGGAGAGTATCTTCACATAGCTGATGAATATAAGCATTTAGTTAATCATTTGATTTACCCAGTACCTGATCCTCAATACCCATTTTTAGGTGTACACTTTACGAAAATGATTAATGGTGCTAGAGAAGTAGGTCCAAATGCTGTCTTAGCACTTAAGCGAGAAGGCTATAAGAATACGGATTTTTCCCTTGCAGATACACTTGATACATTAACTTACAAAGGTTTTTTGAATTTTCTAACAAAAAACTTTACCTTTGCCATCGGTGAGTTTAAAAGTTCAATAAACAGAAATGAGTTTATCAGACGAGCAAAAAAGCTAATCCCTGAAGCAGAGGACTATATGTTTAAGAGCGGAGGAACAGCCGGCGTAAGAGCGCAAGCATTAGATGAAAATGGTGAACTAATCATGGATTTTAAAATTGAAAGATTTGACAATCAAATACACGTATTAAATGCGCCGTCACCTGGCGCTACTGCTTCTTTGGCTATTGCAAAATATATTATAGAAAATTATATAAACGATTAATATTAATAAATATGAAAAGCGTACTCTTAATTGGTGGAGCTGGCTACGTTGGAACAGTTATTACATCACATTTTTTGAAAATAGGATACAAAGTAAGGGTTTTAGACAATTTTGTCTATGATAATCAAAGTGCCATTGAATCTTATCTAGGCGATGAAAATTATGAATTTATTTTTGGTGATCTTGGTAATGTTCAAGATTTAGAAAAAGCCTCAAAAGGTGTGCAATATGTTGTTATACTTGGTGGTTTAGTAGGCGACCCAATTACAAAAAAATTCCCTGAAGCTTCTGGTAAGATTAATGAAGTGGGTGTTACAACCTGTATTGATTTTTTTGATAATAAAAATATTGAAAACTTAATCCTTATTTCTACCTGCTCAAACTACGGTTTAATTGGTGAAAATGAATTGGCTGATGAAAACTTTGAATTAAATCCACTTTCACTATATGCCAAAGCAAAGGTTGCGGCAGAATTGCACTTAATGTCGAAAAAAGGAAAAGTAAATTATACTGGAACAGTTTTAAGATTTGCCACGGCTTTCGGCTTGTCGCCACGCATGCGATTTGATCTTAGCGTTAGTGAGTTTGTTAGAGATTTATATTTTGGTGAGGAATTATTAGTTTTTGACGAGCATACTTGGAGACCATATTGTCATATTAGAGATTTTGCGAGATTAATTGATCTAGTTATCCATGCAGATAAAGCAAAGGTCAATTTTGAGGTTTTTAATGCGGGAGGTGAAGTAAATAATTTTACTAAAAAAATGATAGTAGATACCATAGCAAGCTTTATTCCAGAGGCTAATATAAAATTTGGCGCCAATGGTAGTGACCCAAGAAATTACAAAGTATCTTTTCAAAAAGTTAAGAATACTTTAGGTTTTGAACCGCAATATAGCGTTAAACAAGGTATTGAAGAACTTATTAATGCTTTTAAAATTGGCGTATATGGTGATTCAATGACAAATAAAAATAAATACGGAAATTACGAGATTACTTATTTATAACTGCAGATGATAAAATTTTATATATTTAAACTATTATCACTTGTTTATAAGGTTCTCAAATACTCTTATAAACAATATAATTGTCTAAATTATAAAAAAAAATATCAATTCTCATCAACAGTTTCTCTTGGGGAAGTTATTTTAATTGGAAAAAACATTTCTATTGGTAAAAATACCTATATCAACTCTGGCTTAGTGCAAGTTGGCAATAATGCTAAAATTAGTATAGGTGAATGGTGTGCAATCGGTTACAATGTTACAATCTTAGCTATTACGCATGATACGATACATTCTACAGGACCAGCTGCAGACAGGCCAATCATTGAAAAAGACATATGGATTGGAAACCATGTGTGGATAGGTTCAAATGTTTTCATAAAAGAAGGCATAACCATTGGAAACAATGTCATTATTGGTGCTAATAGTGTGGTCACCAAAAATGTACCAGACAACGAAATAGTTGGTGGAATACCCGCGAAACATATAAAATTTAAATAGAGAAATAATTATGTATCAAAATACGGTAAATTTTATCCAAGAACAATATAAAACAAAAGAGTTTATACCACTACATGCGCCTGTATTTAATGGCAATGAAAAAAAATATGTAATGGATACCTTAGAATCAACGTTTGTGTCTTCTGTAGGTGCATATGTTGATTTATCTGAAAAAATGATTACAGAAATAAGTCAAACTAGTAAAGCAGTTGCTGTATCAAATGGCACATCAGGTTTACAAATTGCCCTTCAATTAGCTGGTGTTAAAAGAGGTGACGAAGTCATAACGCAAGCGTTGACCTTTGTTGCAACAGCCAATGCTATAAACTACACTGGCGCTGAATCTGTTTTTTTAGATGTTGATTATGACACCATGGGTTTATCACCACAAGCTGTTGAAAATTTTCTAAATGAATATGGCGAACTAAGAGAAGATGGTGCATATAATAAAAAAACAGGCAAAAAAATTAGTGCTTGCGTACCAATGCATACATTTGGATTTCCAGTCCATTTAGATGAATTAATTAATCTATGCAATAAGTGGCAAATTCCGATAGTGGAAGATGCGGCAGAATCGCTAGGGAGTTACTATAAAAATCAACATACTGGCTCATTCGGAAAATTGGGTATATTTTCATTTAATGGTAACAAAATTGTAACTAGTGGCGGAGGCGGAATGATTGTTACTA
Source organism: Flavobacterium sp. (assembly GCA_044347145.1). Taxonomy (GTDB): domain Bacteria; phylum Bacteroidota; class Bacteroidia; order Flavobacteriales; family Flavobacteriaceae; genus Flavobacterium. The sequence continues at coordinate 22,895 of JBIIXU010000016.1, read as the reverse complement.
ATGATGAAGAATTAGGGAAATTGGGGAAACACTTAACAACAACTGCTAAGGTGCCACATCCTTATGAGTACGTGCACGATTACGTGGGCTACAACTATCGAATGCCTAATCTAAATGCTGCGCTAATTTGTGCACAATTAGAACAACTGAATAATTTTCTATCAATTAAGCGAGAATTGGCTAATAAATATCAGTCTTTTTTTTCCAATCAAGGTGTTATCTTTAGAAAAGAACTACCAGACACAAAAGCTAATTATTGGTTAATGTGTGTGGAATTAGAGAATAAACAAATTCGCGATGAGTTTTTGGATAAAACAAATAAAAACGGCGTAATGACTAGACCTATTTGGCAATTAATGCATAGATTACCCATGTATCAACATTGCTTTAGAGACGCACAAAAAAATGCAGAATATTTAGAGGAAAGAATAGTTAATATCCCAAGCGGTGTAATCATTTAAGTTTTTTTATTATGTCGAAAAAAGTTATGGTTATTTCAGTACATCCAGATGATGAAACATTAGGTGCAGGAGGTGCAATCTTAAAACACCAAAAAGCTGGTGATCAAGTATATTGTCTCTACATCACCAAAGGCAATGATGAACAGGCGCTTATTATGGAAAAGGTTAATTTCATCTATAATTTTACAGAAACCTTTTGTTTAGATTTAAGAGATTTATATTTAGATGATTTGTCATTAAATGATATTATTCCCCTTATATCTAAAATATTTAATCAAATTAAACCAGAAATTATCTTTATTCCAAATCGAAGTGATGTACATAGCGATCATAGAAAAATATATAGCGCTTTGCTAGCTTGTACCAAATCATTTAGATATCCTTATATTAAAAAAGTTTTAATGATGGAAGTACAATCTGAAACAGATTTTGCCCCGCCATTGCCAGAAAATGCTTTTCTACCGAACGTATTTTATGACATAACTGATGTTTACGATAAAAAAATGTCGGTTATGAAATTATATGAAAGTGAACTGCTACCGGATGGTTTTACAAGAAGTTTAAGAAGTATTGAAGCACAAAATCAGTATAGAGGCAGTCAAATTAATGCTTTATATGCGGAAGCTTTTATGTTGATAAAAGAAATCAATTAACATGGATAATCAAGTGAAAATCGTTTTAATTGGCGGATTAACGAACGGGAAAATTGTTTATGACTATTTTAAGAAAAATAAGTTTGTAGATTTATCTTTGACTATTACTTATGCCGATTCTTTATCAAATAAACCAAGATTTTCGCCGTTCGAAAATGATGAAAACATTATAAAAACTGATTTCGCTAATAATCATATAGATAAAATAAAATCAATTCAACCAGACTATATATTTGTAGTTGGTTGGTCAGAATTGCTTAGTGATGAGCTGCTGCAGATTCCAAAAAAAGGAACTATTGGCTTTCATCCATCGATATTGCCTCAAGATCGTGGACGTTCAGTTATTGCCTGGCAACTAGAAGAAGGCTATCAGGAATCTGGTGTAACCATGTTTTATTATAACAATATTGCTGACGCAGGTGACATTATTGGTATTGAAAAATATAAAGTGGAAGAAACAGATTATGTCAACGATTTGCTTGATAAATGTGATTTAGCAATTTATTCTCTAATTCATGCCTATTTCCCCTTATTGAGAAATGGTCTAGCACCGCGACGGATACAAGACCTAAATGACGGTAATTTTAGACGTTTAAGAAAAGATATTGATTCAATCATCAATTGGCATTCAACTTCAAAAGCTATTTATGATAAAATCAGGGCTGTATCAAAACCCTATCCTGGTGCTTTTTTTTATGAAAACAATCATAAAATTATCGCATGGTCGGCTGAAATTGTAGAAGGATTTGCCTTTGGCATTAGTCAAGAGCCTGGTACAAAAATTTGTGAATTTTATGATAATTCATTATTATATAGGACAAGAGATGGATTTATAAGAATAAAATCATGGGAAAAAATCTAATTTTTATAGGTGCTGGCGGTCATGCACGGTCGATATTTGATTCCATGTCTAAAATTGAAAAAGAGTGTGTCATTGGTTATGTTGACATCACTAAATCAGACTATATGTCAAAAAAAAGTATAAAATACCTTGGTAAAGACGATTATATTTTTCAAAATTATGCAAATGATGAGGTGGAGCTAATTTTAGGTCTCAGCTATTTAGGTAAATCTGTCTCGACTGATTTAAGAAATAATATCTTGGATAAATTTTCTAATTATAGTTTTTATACTTTTGTTTCAGAAAGGTCTTATGTATCAGAAGATGCAACAATTGGCTCAGGAACGGTCATTTTAAATAATGTACATATTAATTCAGAATGTATAATTGGCAAAAATTGCGTCATTAACAACAATGTTCTCATTGAGCATGATTGTGAAATAGGAGAAAGTGTGCAAATATCACCAGGTGCATTAATCTTGGGCGGTGCAAAAATAGGAGACAATTGTTTTATAGGTGCTGGCGTTATTTTAAGAGACGCAACAGCTATTGTTAAAAATTGTAAAATAGGTATGGGAAGCATTATAACTAAAGATATTTTAGAAAGTGGAACGTATATAGGTCATCCAATAGCAAAATTATGACAAATAGAGAACAAATTTATATTAAAAAAGATTTAACCATTTATGAAGCTTTAAAATTAATGGATGCCATTGATTATAAGCTCTTAACCGTAATGAATGGTACAAAATTTTTTAGCTTGCTAAGTATTGGCGATATTCAAAGAGCTTTGTTAAAAAATATGACACTTGATACAACAATTGATCAGATTGTAAGAGAAAAGGTTAGGGTTGCGCATTTAGGCTTTACACTAGATGAAATTAAAGATATGATGACAACCTATCGCATGGAATTTTGCCCTGTAATTGACGATGCATTAAATATTGTAGAAATACATTTCTGGGATGATATATTTCAAAATAAAAACCATAGACACCTAGAAAAATTTGATTTACCAATTATTATTATGGCTGGTGGATTTGGTACGCGCATGAAACCATTAACAAACGTTATCCCAAAGCCTTTAATACCGATTGGTGATTGTAGCATTTTAGAACATATCATGAATTCTTTTCATGATTATGGCTGCAAAGATTTTTATATTTCTGTTAATTATAAAGCTGATTTAATCAAATACTATTTAAACGAGCAAGATCTACCTTATCAAGTATCTTATTTTAAAGAAGATAAACCTTTAGGCACTGCTGGTAGTTTATCATTATTAAAAGATAAAATACACACAACATTTTTTGTTAGCAATTGTGACATCTTAGTTAATCAAGATTATGCTGAAGTTTTAAAGTATCATCAAGAAAACAAAAACGATATTACTATTATTGCAGCACTGAAATCTTATGAAATAGCTTATGGGACTTTAAACACTGTTGACGACGGCTTGCTGGATTCCCTGTCAGAAAAGCCGAATCTGAACTTTAAAATTAATACAGGCATGTATATTTTAAATCCAAGCACACTCAATGAAATACCTGAAGATACTTTTTTTCATATTACCGATTTGATTGATAAGATTAAATCTAAAGGCGGACGAGTGGGTGTATTTCCAATTTCAGAAAAATCTTGGACAGATATCGGCATCTGGGAAGAATATTTAAAAATAATCAATGTCAAAAATTAAAAAATGGGAAAAATTCTAGTTTTTACTAAAACAAATGATATTGATATACCAATAAGATTAGATATTCAATCTATTTTTGAAGAAGTGTCAAAATATCATAGCATAGATATATATGACAATAAAAAATGTAAACTCATTCATTTTAAAAAAAATAGTTCGAAAAATTTCAAAATAAATTTGCCGTTTTTAAAAAAATTCTATTTCTTTCTTAACTATTTGTCGTTCTTGTATTTCTTAATTTTAAATAGAAATAAATATGATTTTATTCAAATAAATTATGTGAGGGAAGAATACCTACCCCTGCCCTTCTTATTTAAATGGGTAGCAAAAAAAATATACGTACAAGTATATGGCTCAGATTTTTATGTTAGAAACAAAATCAGGGATAATTTTCAAAAATTATATGATTACGCAGATAAAATAAATTTCACAAACCCTACCCTGCTGAATAAGTTTAATGATTTTTATAAAAGCAAGCACACCAGTAAATTAGGTATAGTTGATTTGCCTTTTTTGCATTTTGATTTGTATAACGATTTTACCTTTAGTAAAAAAGAGTTAGCAAAAAAGGCACTTAATATACCTTCTGAAAAATTTGTTTTATCAATAGGTACCAATACCAATGAATTTGAACAGCATGAAAATATAATCAGCGAGCTATTAAAAATTAAGCAACATGAGAGATTTCATTTGATTTTTAATTTGTCATATTATGGACATGAACCTGCGAGATGTCAAATGCTAAATGATTTAATTAAAGAAAAACTACCTGCTTTTGAAGTAACCGTTTTCGAAGGTTTTCAAACCTATGAACAAATAGCAACCATAAGATTAGCTACAGATTGTTTGATTAACTTAAGAAAAACAGATCAACTAGTCCTGTCCATGCTTGAATCTAATTTAGCCTATGCAAACGTAATAACAGGGTCGTGGCTTCCTTATCAAGATTATCTCAACCAAGTAGATACCTTTGTTATTGACAAGTTTGACCAATTAAATACAACTATTGAAAAAGTTATAGCCTTAAGAAAATCAGACCTTATAATTAATGTTTTAGAAAAAAATAGACAAGCTATCTTAAATAGATATAGCGCAAAAAAAGCTATTGAGCAATGGCTTAATTTGTATAATTAAATGAAAGATAAACTATTAAACCTATTTATTAATAATAAGAAATTCGCTGTTGATACCATATGGCTTTTAATTTCGCAAGCTGTTGTTATTACATCAGGGATTTTAATAGTTTTCTTAATTACCAAGTACTTAGGTCTAGTAGATTTGGGTTACTATAACCAAATCATTTCCTTTTACAATATTTTATCAATTGTTTTTGCTTTAGGTTTAAATAACGCTATCATAAAAAATGTCGCGGAAAGCACTCTTGACGACAAAAACATCAAGGAGAAATTTAGCAATAGTTTATTTCTCACGCTGATCCAATCGTTATCTTTGTCATTATTAATGTATATAATCATTAATATCTTTCCTAATATTTTAAGTAGTCAAACCTTAAAAGATCTGTTTTGGCTCATGTTGTTGGCCTTGCCATTCTATAACATCAATAAAAATATTGATGCTTTATGCACAGGGAAAAGAAATCAAAAAAAATTTTCTACCAACAAAATTATTCGCTGGATTACTATGACTACCTTGGTTTGGCTTGGCTGTCTTTACCATGATATTCAAATTGTTATTGCTTCATTTGCGATAAGTGAAGCACTCTTATTACTTGTCAACCTCAAATTTATATCAAAATATGTTTCTTTAAAAATAAATAAAACTATTTTGGTAAAAAATTTCAAGTTTGGTTTACAAACCTATATTGCCGAGATGATATCTGTTGTTATTTCAAATATTGATATCATCATTTTAGGTTATATTTTATCAAAATATGATTTAGGTTTATATAGCTTAATCATAACTATTGCTCGAACTATGCTTATTTTTCCAAATATATTAAGCCAAAATATCAATCCCATCATTTCAAAATTATGGTTTGAAAATAAAAAGCAGGAACTTTTTGATAAATTTAAAAAAATAAACAAAATGAACTTGGTTGTTTGCGCATTGTTATTTTTGGGTCTATTAGCTGCATATTGGCTTGTAATTACATATTTTAAGCCCGAATATTATGATTCCTTTTATTTATTCATCATCACCTTGGTTGGCATATTTATTACGTCAACTATTTCTTGGGCTGGAGGAACATTTATGATGATTGGAAAAAATAAATTGAATAATATTCGTACTTTTGTCGTCTCAATGGTATCCTTGGTTCTCATGTATTTTATAACTTTAAATTTTGGTTTATATGGCGCGTGCTTGGCCGTTGTTCTTAATGCATTGATTCAATTCATAATTTTTGTAGGTTTACTATTAAAATTAAAAGCTAATAAATTATGAATTTATACATCAATAATGTCTTAAGAGCATATTTTGTAGCTGGTCTATTTATTTTCTTGTTTTTTTTAGATCAAATTAGTGACCGGACATCCTTCATCTTTAGCTATCATTTTGTTACCGTTGTTTTAATGTTTATATTTCATTTTTACAATACAAATTTTAATAAAAATTTTGGACTTTCCCATTTATTACTTACGGTAGGTATAATTAGTGCCGTCTATATTGTACTAAACAATATTATATCCTATATCTATCGCGAAAATTTTTTTGTTTTTAATGAAGCAGACGCTCTAGAATATCACAATTTAGCAATAGGATTAATGGATGGTAACTATACAATAGGTGAAGTTTTAAAACAATATAGAGCCACAAATCTTGACTTTTCAGATTATGGTATGATATATTTTACCTATATTAATTACCTCATATTTGAAAGTAATTTAATGGTTAATTTTTCATTTTGGGTAATAGGACTTTTTAGTACAAGGTTCATGTATCATATATCTCTTAATTTTGTTGATAAAAAACACGCCTATCTTGCCACCCTATTTCTTTTTTCTTCTTCTTTTATACAATGGTTTAACTCATCTGGCTTAAAAGAACCTATCATGATTTTTCTAATTTTAATGAGCTACTTTTATTTTTATAAATATTTAAAAAACAAAGGTTTAACATACTTTTTGATGATTATAGCGCCATTGGTGCTATTGCTGTTTTTTAGACCTGCAGTTACATTATTCATTTTATTTGGCTATTTCTTTTACTTTTTTTTACAAATGAGGGTTAATAAATACTTTAAAAACTTCATTATTTTAGCATTTGTTTTATTGTTTGTATCAACAAATGTTGTTAAATCGGAGTTTGAGAAATATACCGGAGGCGGCACAGACCAAATGATAGAAAATTTACAAGTTGAAGAAGGTATGGTAAAAGGTGGCGGCCTTGTTTTTAATTATATTGTAAATATCATTGCATCCATATTTGGTGTGTTCCCAACTGTATATACTGATGCAAATTTTGGTATTCATAAAATTCTATCAGTTGACAATCGATTGCTTTTATCTTTTCACTACCCAGGTTTAATGCTTAAAGTTTTTTTTAGTACGGCATTTTTAGTTGGCTTTTATTACAGTATAAAAAATCGAATAGTTTTACTGATACCTATCACGGTTTTTTTTATTACTGAAATGTTTGCTCTTATTTTTACATTAGAAGCCTTAGAACTAAGAAAATCTCTACCACATTTTATCTGGTTTTATTTATTCATTTTTTATGGCATCTATCTGATAGAACAAAAGAATATATTTGCAAAATATAAGAGTATTTTTTCTACAGTTAATAATTTACTTTTAATTGTTTATTTTACACTAATTATATTTTGGAATCTCCGATAGAATCGTAATTGTTTATGCTATACATTATAAAATAATGAAAATTTATTTACTTTTAACAAAATTTTCCACTTGAGGATCAAAAGATACTTATTTTATTTGGTACACCCGTCAAAGTATCATGTGTTTAAGCACACGATAAACCATTTAAAGGGCAAAGGACATGTTGTGGATTTAATTATTAACTCTAAAGATGTCTTAGAGGAATTGATAAAAAATGAAGGTTGGCAATATACCAATATTTTTCCAGAAGGCAGAAAGATTGAAGGATATCATCCTTATATCGGCGCTTTTATCAATACTTTTCGCACCATCTTTAGAATAGAAAAATTTCTCTGGAAACATAAAAGATATGATATTTATGTTACCGATGATTTATTAGCTGTTAGTGGTCGACTTCGTTTTGTTCCCTCTTTTGTCTTACAAGATGATGATGTAACCGCAGTTCCTGAATCTGCTTTATTACATTATTTTGCTAATCATTTACTGACTCCGTCAGTTGCAGACATGAAAAATAATAACCATAAGAAAATTTCATTTTTTGGTTATAAAGAGCTTGGATCTCTATATCCAACAAGGTTTAGTCCAGATATAAATAAAATTAGATCATTTAATCCTAATAATGAAAAATATTTTCTGCTGAGATTGGTTTCTTTAAAAGCAACCCATGATATTAATAAAACTGGTTTAAATAATGAAGATGTAAAAAAGCTTCTGTCTATTTTAGAAAAAAAGGGCAAAGTTTTTATTTCATCAGAAAGAGCTCTGCCAGAAATTTATGAAAAGTATCGCATAAATATAAAACCTAATGATATTTCTCATGCCTTATATTTTGCTGAATTGGTCATTTCAGATAGCCAAACCATGTCAGCAGAATCAGGTGTTTTAGGAACACCTTATATTAGATTTAACGACTTTGTTGGCAAATTGAGCTATTTAGAAGAATTAGAAAACAAATACAAGCTAGGTTTCGGTGTAAAAACTTCTGAAAAAGAAAAGCTCTTTGAAATTTTGGAACAATTATTAAACAATGATAAACTAAAAGAAGAGTGGTTATTGAAAAAACAAATAATGATTAACGAAAAAATTGACTTAACAGCCTTTTTTATTTGGCTTTTTGAAAATTATCCTAAAAGCTATAAGACAATAAAAGAAGACATCAATTATCAATTAAAATTTAAATAAATGCTTATGAAAATTATTTCAGTTGTAGGTGCTAGACCAAATTTTATGAAAATTGCACCGTTTATCCATGCCATTAATAACCACAATAAAATAAACAATAATAAAGTTGAACATTTACTTGTTCATACAGGTCAGCATTACGATGATCGCATGTCAAAGTCTTTTTTTGAGGACCTCAATATTCCTGAAGCCGATATCAATTTAAATGTAGGCTCTGGAAGCCATGCAGAACAAGTTGGTCAAACAATGATGGCATTTGAAAAAGTAGTAAAAGCAGAAAAACCAGACTGGATAGTTGTGGTTGGCGATGTTAATGCAACGCTCGCTTGCTCCGTCGTTGCAAAAAAAGAATGGGTTAAGTGTTGTCATATTGAAGCCGGTCTGAGATCAGGAGATATTAGAATGCCAGAGGAAGTCAACAGATTGGTTACAGATAAATTGTCCGATCTGCTGCTGACACCAGACTTAATGTCTTCAGAAAATTTAAGAAAAGAAGGCGTTTCAGAAGATCGCATTGTCTTTGTTGGCAACATCATGATAGATACTTTAAATAAAAGTATTGAAAAAGCGTCTGCATTAAAAATAGAAAATATCATTCAAGATAATCTCATTGACGATTTTAAACTAAAAACTAATGCACCTTTGGACGAAAAATATGCATTAATCACGCTGCACAGACCATCAAATGTTGATGATAAAGTGGTTTTAAAGCACCTTATATCATTCATTAAAGATGAGGTTTCGAAGGATTTAACTATTATTTGGCCTATTCATCCAAGAACATTAAAACAACTTCATACTTTTGGCCTATATAACGAGGTAGTATCTTGCGAAAAAATGATACTTTTAAAACCATTAGGCTATTTTGATATGTTAAGATTAAATATTTCGTCTAAAATTATGTTAACAGATAGTGGCGGACTTCAGGAGGAATGCACAGTTCTGGGTACACCCTGCTTAACCCTAAGATGGAATACTGAAAGACCAATAACATTAAAAGAATATGGCGGAGCAAGTGTTTTGGTTGGCAATAATATAGAGAGAATAAGAAAAGAATACCTCATCGCGCTTTCGTTAAAAAGACAGCCGGAAATTCCGCCTCTCTGGGACGGAAAAACAGCAGACCGATGCTTACAAGCGATATTAAATGTCAATTAAATTCTACTTTTTTAAAACCAAAATATTAATACATTTATAACCTAAATATTAAATTTATAATAAGACAAAAGGAGATAATACTATTGGTCTTATTTAAAAATACACTTAATTAAAACTACTCAGCTATTAACAACTAAATAAACAATGAAAAAAAGATATCTCTTTTATTTAGAACACCCTGCGAAAGTTCATTTTCATAAAATACAAATTAACCACTTGTTAAAAAATGGCCACCATGTTGATGTATTAATCAATACCAAAGACATCTTAGAAGATTTAGTTAAAGAAGAAGGTTGGAAGTATACAAATTTGTTTCCGAAAACTAGAAAAATAAAAGGTGTGCATGTTTATATTGCTGCATTTATTAATCTGTTTACTAGTATTTATAAGGTATTCCGATATACTTGGGGCAAGAAATATGACCTGATGGTGGGTGATGTTTTAGTCCATATTGGTTGGCTCAAACGAATACCAAATATCTATGCAACAGATGATGTTTTAGATGCTGTACCTGAGCAAATCGTTTTCTTTTTACCAACAAAACATATTTTGGCGCCAAAAATTACAGATTTAGGTAGATTTATGAATAAAAAGATACCCTACTATGGCTATAAAGCACTTGCGCATTTACATCCTAATCATTTTATGCCAGACCGGTCTAAGCTAAGCAACGACCTAAGTCATAATGAAAAGTTTTTCCTCATCAGATGCACTGGTTTTGGTGCCACGCATGACATCAATAAAAAAGGTATCCATAATGATTTATTAACAAATATGGTTAATATATTGGAACCCTTTGGCAGAGTATTAATCACCTCAGAAAGAGAACTGCCTGACCATTTAGAAAAACATTTAATTAAAATTAAAAAAAGTGACATCTCTCATTATATTGCTTTTGCCCATATATTTATTGGCGATAGTACTACCATGTCAACTGAAGCGGCTGTTTTAGGCACACCATCTATAGAATTTGATGATTATTTTCATGAAATTGAACAAATGATAGAACTAGAACAAAAATATCAGCTTATACACTGCTTTAGAACATTTGAAGAAGAAAAATTCCTTCAAAAAATAACAGAGCTAACCAAGACCTCAAATTTGAAAGAAATTTATAGCGAAAGACGTCAAAAATTAATAAATGATACCATCGATGTTTCTGCATTTTTAATATGGTTATTTGAAAATTATCCTACCAGCTATCAAGAATTTAAAAATAATCCAGATATTCAAAAACAATTCAAGTAATGAATCATATGGTTTTTATTGTTTTCTATCTTATTTCCCTTCTATTAGGGAAATTTGTGTTTAATAATTTATCCGCTGATGATTATCTATATTCAACTATAATCTATGCCTTTTTTTATATTATTTGTGGTAAATTTTATCCTAAAATCTATCAAAAAAAGTATAAATACATCATTTCACCATACGCCAGAGCATTTGTTTTTCAGCTGATTATTATTGCTCTTTTTTCTATTTTTTTAAACATTAAAAGTACTTCTCATGTAATCATTTTCTTATTGAACTTCATATTTGAAGCCATATATTTGTACTTTTTAGCTAAAAATTATGACCCCCTCAAGGACAAAACAACGGTTATAACAAGTTTTTTGCAAGAACCCTTACCATTTAGTAATAAAATATCAAAAATTGATTTAAGCAAGCACCTAGTTGACAATGGTCAACCCATTGAAACATTGCAAAAAATTGACGACCAGTTATTATTGGAAAATACTAAAATTAATGATTGGTTTAACATTAATAAAAAATTAAGTGAAATATACAAAAAAGCAGAAGCAGGACAATTGCTTGTTTTTTATTTTGACTCCATCGATATAACAAATTTAAACCTAAAGAATAACTATGGCATTGCCTGCAAATTTATCTTTCCACTGCATTGGCTGTTCTTTAGGGTCTTAACAAAAATACCATTTTTAGACAAGATTCAAAACTTTATATCAAGGGGCAAATCGAAAGTTTTATCTGCAGTAGAAGTTAATGGTCGATTAGTTTATAATGGTTTTACACAACTTCATGTGGGTCAAATAAACAACACAAACTACATAGTTGCGCAAAAAACACATACACCTTCACTTAATCCAACGCCGTCATATTATTTGTTAACTCGATTAAATCGCGTATCTTTGCACGGTAATATCATCAAAATCGTAAAAGTAAGGTCGATGTATCCCTATAGTGAATTTTTGCAAAAAGATGTTTTTGAGCAATTTAGCTTATCGAATTCAGGTAAAATAAATAGTGATCCCCGGATTACACCGGTCGGAAAATACATTAGAAAATACTGGATTGATGAAATTCCACAAATCTTTGAATGGTTGAGTGGAAAAATTAAACTCGTTGGTATTAGAGCCATGAGCCAACATTATTTTAGTTTGTATAATAAAGAGTATCAAGATCTTTATCATCAAGTAAAACCTGGATTTTTATCGCCACTATTTGATGATAATGGTGATTTTAATCATATACAAAATGTTGAAATTGACTATTTAAAAAAATATACCCAAGCGCCTGTAAAAACAGATATTGAGTACTTCCTAAAAACGGTATCTCAAATATTTAAAGGCATTAGAAGCAAGTAAAAAAACGTTTAGGACTATGTGTGGAATTTTTGGAACAATTGCGAAAAAAGGCTCAAATTATAAAAGTAACGACCTCAAAATCATTCTAAAAGACCTAGCGCTTTATAGCGAGTCGCGCGGAAAAGATTCATCAGGTTTGGCTTTGCTCAATATACGCGAAAAAAATATAAATGTAATCAAAGGAAATATTAGAATAAAAGACCTCCTAAAAACTGATATTGCCTCAAAAAATATTATTAATACTTTTGATGACAATAACTTAAAAGACAATACGACCCTAGCCTTTGGTCATGCCCGTCTGGTGACAGATGGCTCACAACTTAAAGAGTTTAACAACCAACCTGTTATCAAAGACGACATTGTTTTAATACACAATGGGATCATTGTTAATGTTAATGAGCTTTGGGACAAACATAGCGACCTACAAAGAGAATTTCAAATTGATACTGAAATCATTAATACGCTTTTTAACAAGAACTTAAGCAGCGCAACTAGCATCAATCAGCTAGTGGATTCAACACTCAATGAACTCAAAGGCACCTATTCCATTGCCAGTTATTTTGGGCAATTCAATGCCATGCTATTGGCAACAAATAATGGTTCCCTTTATTACGTGACTGATCATAAAACCTTTTTGTTTTTTGCTTCAGAAGAATATTATTATAAAAGACTAAAAAAATCAGAAAGTTTTCAAAGCATTGCGGGCAACTACCCAGTCATGCAACTTGATATTAGCGACCGTTTGTGGATAGACTTGAGTGACTTTTCAATTAAAAATTTAAAAGAGGAACAGATAGCAATAGATAAATCCCATCCTATTAAAATCACCAAACATCTGGTGGAAAATAAATCTCACAGGATGGAAATGGTTATTGATCCAGCTACTTTTATTAATAGACATGCAGAATCTCATCTGTTTAATAGTTTGGAGTATAATGTTGAAGCTATAAGACAATTGAAAAGGTGTACAAAATGCGTTCTTCCTGAAACTTTTCCCTTTATTAAATTCGATGAAAAGGGCGTTTGCAATTATTGCAACAACTACAAGAAAAAGGAATATCCAAGTACCTTAGATGCTTTACAGAAATTAGTGGAACCCTACAGAAAAACCAATGGCAAACAAGATTGTATTGTACCGTTTAGTGGTGGTAGAGATTCAACCTATGCCTTGCATCTAATTAAAGAAGAATTAAACCTCAACCCAATTACTTTAACCTATGATTGGGGCATGGTTACAGACTTAGCCAGAAGAAATATCGCAAGAGCTTGTGGCGAACTAGGTGTAGAAAATATTCTCGTTTCAGCAGATATCAATTGGAAAAGAGAAAATATTAGAAAAAACGTTGAAGCATGGCTCAAAAATCCACATTTAGGCATGATACCCTTATTCATGGCTGGTGATAAATATTTTTTCTATTATACCGATCGCCTAAAAAAACAAACTGGTATTGACCTTAATATTTGGGGAATTAACCACTTAGAGAATACCGACTTTAAGGTCGGTTTTGCAGGTTTGCCTCCAAAATTTGACAAAGAACATATTTACTCAATATCTGCATTGAACCAATTGAAACTTTTTGGCTTTGTTGGTCAAAATCTTCTTAAAAGTCCTGGCTATATCAACCAATCCATGATTGATAGCGTTGGTTCATTCTTTGTCAGATATTTATCCCCTAAAAAAGATTATTACCATCTTTTCGATTACTATAAGTGGGATGAAAATGAAATAAATAACCTGTTGTTTAACAAATATGGTTGGGAAACAGCTATTGATACTGATTCCACTTGGCGAATTGGCGATGGAACGGCGAGTTTTTATAACTACATTTATTATACAGTAGCAGGTTTTTCAGAAATAGACACCTTTAGAAGCAACCAAATTAGAGAAGGTATGCTCGATAGAGAAACTGCGATCAAATTAGTAGAAAAAGAAAATATGCCAAGATACGAAACCTTGAGATGGTATTTAGAAATTATTGGCGTAGATTTTAAAACCGCTATTTCAATAGTCAACAAAATACAAAAGTTGTATCCTGTAAAATAGTTTTATGCCAAATAAGCAGCTTATTATTGATATCGTAAAAGAAAATGCATTTGAGTATCTAAATCAACATGCCGATTTAAGCCAATCACAAGTATTGGCAACAACTAATCCTTTTAATATTAATAATCTAGACGGCCATCAAAAATTTATATTAAACCTCGAACGGGTCAATGATATTAAAAAAATTAATGCCTTTTATAAGGCGGTCAATGAAAAACTTGAAATAGGTGGCAAATTCTTAGGCTTTGTAGAAACCTATGGTGTAAGAAAAGAAAGGTTACTCAATAAATATCCGAAACCATTCAATTACATTTATTATTTTCTAGACTTTATTCTCACACGAATATCACCAAAAATTTGGTTAACCAAAGACCTCTATTTTTTTCTATCTAAAGGAAAAGGTCAGGTTCTGTCAAAAACAGAAACACTCGGCAGATTGGTCTTTTCAGGCTTTGAAATTGAAGATGTTAAAGATATTAATGGCCTTTTGTATTTTGTTGTAAAGAAAGTAGGTGACCCTATCAAACCTGCTTCAAAACCAAAGTATGGGTTTTTAATCCAATTACCACGCGTTGGCAAAAACGGTAAGGTTATAAAAGTGTACAAGTTGCGTACCATGCATGCCTACTCTGAATATATACAACAGTACGTTTTTGAACAAAACGATTTGGCTGCTGGTGGCAAATTGAAAGATGACTTTAGAATCCCTACATATGGCGCCAAACTAAGAAAATACTGGATAGATGAACTCCCTATGCTCATCAATCTTTTAAAAGGTGAAATGAAAATTATTGGCGTTAGACCATTAAGTAAGCATTATATGAGCCTTTATGATGATGAATTAAAGGCCTTAAGAATAAAAACAAAACCCGGACTCCTACCGCCCTTTTATGTAGATATGCCTAAAACTTTAGAAGAAATTATCGCCTCTGAAAAAAAATACCTCTATGCCTATCTCAACAATCCTATCAAAACAGATTTTATCTATTTTATTAAAATTGTACAAAACATTATTTTTAGAGGAAAAAGAAGCGCCTAACAATATTTCAACAAAACTTTTTACTAACATAAAATTAACCATTTAATAATATGGTATTTAAAACCTAATAGTGTATTTTTGTAAAATATTTAATACTGAAAAAATTTCAAAGTTTTGGTATGCTATTAAATAACTAATTGGTATCATTTAATTATATTGACTAATCATAAATTTGTATAATTCTAAAACTATAATATATCATGAAACAAATCTTATTTTTTATTTTAGCGATGTCTACTTTTGGTGGCTTTGCACAAACTATTTTCTTTTCGGAAAATATGGGAACAACAGGAACAGGAACAGTGGCCATAGCAGCAAATACTTTTCAAAACGCTTCTCCTGTAGCTTTTTCTGGAAATGCTGACACAAGAGTTACTAGTGCATCTTCGGGGTATACTGGTGCTTCTGGTAGTAGGAATATATTCTTTTCCAGTGGTAATGGTGGTATTGAAAGAAACTTTATTATTGAAGGAATTAATACGACTACTCATTCAGGTATTTCATTGCAATTTGGTTATTGGATTGATAACACTACTGCAGCTATGAACGTTGCTTACAGTACAGATGGAACCGATTACACTTCCTTAGGTAATTTCACCGCTACTGCTTCAAGTACATGGCAATTATCAACAGCTTTATCAGGAATCCCATCTACTACAAACTTACGTCTTAGATTCAGAAGACCCGCTGGTGCAACATACACCATGAGATTAGACGATGTAAGATTAACAGGAAACCTAATTGGTGGTATACCAATTCTTAATGCGCCTGCAGTAACTAATTCTTTTACTTACGCGGCAGGCTCAGGGCCATCAGCAAGCATTATGTCGTCGTTTACTGGTGCAGATTTAACGCCAGCAAGTGGTAACATCACAGTAACGGCTCCAAGTGGCTACCAAGTGTCATCAAATGGTACAGACTTTTTTGATAGTGTGGATATTGGCTACACAAGTGGCGCTATAACTTCTAATTATCATGTGCGTTTAAAAGCTGGTCTTTCAGCAGCTATTTATAACCAAAATATTGCCATTTCAGGCGGTGGTGCTTCTACAGTAAATGTTACGGTAACAGGTTTAGTTTACACGCCATTTACTATAAATTATGCTAATGATTTACGTAGTTTAGAAAATAGAGATACAGCAATTTTACAAGGTTTTACTTTCAACAATGTAACTCATAACGGTAGTGGTTATCAGCAATTTACAGCACTAAATTCCGCTATTGAAACACCAAACATTGATTTTAGTCTATATCAACTTTTAGAAATTAAATTTTCTACTGCAACTTTCGGTGGATCAGGTTCGCAAAAATTAGTTGCTGAATACACTACGGATGGATTTAATTATACTGTATTTGGTGAAGCATTACCTACATCATCTACAACATATCTAAATTCTGTTTTTGTTTTAGATGTTTCTGCTATTAATACAACTGGCAAAATAAGATTTCGATTTGAAAGCGGTTCAAACACTGTTAGATTTAGGGACGTAGAAATTAATAATTATACGGGCATTAGCTCTTTAAACCAAACGTCTGGTGAAATAAACTACGCCACCGCGTTCGCAGTTTCTGGAAATATTATTTTTGGCGGCATCACAAACGCTGTAGGCCAAGGCGCAGGAATAAATTCATCTATTGGTATGTCATTTGAAAATACTAATCCCAATACTTGGAGTAATTCATTTAGTTGGAAAGGCTTATCATATGATGCAGATACCGCTAATGGGTTCGGCGACATTTATACTGGAAACATCGGTCCACAATACCAAGATGGTGCAGGAAATGATGTTTGGTTTTGGTCGCCTGGTGTCTATTATTATGCAACAAGATTTGTTGAAGGTGCCAATACTGTTTATGGTGGCGTAAATAATAGCAACGTTGGTGGAATTTGGAATGGCACAACTTTCGGCAACGGCAAACTAAAAATTCGTACAGAAGTGAGAGCCAGCCAAGATGGCGCCACGTATAATTCTTTAACATTACCTATCAATGCAGTGGGTGCAGTAGGCGCTACAAGTTATACTTTTGAATTTGTAAATGGGGCAAATACACATTTTGTTACCTCTTTAACACCTGCAACTAATTTCTCTGCTTTAGGTGCAAATGCTGTAAATGGTGCTTGGACAATTAGAGTACGTGCAGATTTAAATGGTGGAGAAACCATTGAATACGGTGCTGCGAGAACCATTACTTTAAACAATACAGTTGGTTTACCTCAACTTAGACCATCACAATGTGGTTTGGTTGTAGCTGCTAATAATGGCTCAGTTCGTCTCAATGCCGTGCCTGTATCTGGTGCCAGCATGTATGAATTTGGGGTAACTGTTAATGGTGGTGCAGAACAAACTGTTTCATCAATGACACCAACGTTTAACTTTGGTCAATTACCTAATGGTGTACCAGGATTTTCTTCTACTATTGCTATCAGAGTTCGAGCGCAAAGTAGTGGTCTTTGGACAGGTTGGGGTTCATCGTGTAATGTAACAACACCAACGCAATTAACAAGAGTAAGAGCATCACAATGTAATAGAACTTTTCCAAATCTTGGATCTACTACTATAAATGCTAATCCAGTGGCTGGTGCAACAGCATATAAATTTGGCGTAACGGTAAATGGTGGAGCTGAACAAATCTTATCTTTACCAACATCCTTTTTTAGATATAGCGATTTACCATCATTACCAGGTATTGGTGCAACAATAGCTATTAGAGTACGTGCAATTGTAAACGGTATTGAAGGTGCTTTTGGTCTTTCTTGTAATGTATTTACACCGGCGCCTGCGGATGAAGATTTTTCACAAAACCTATCTTCAAATGAAGAAATGACAGCATATCCTAACCCATTTACTAATCAATTTACTTTGAAATTAGTGAGTAATAGCGAAGCTTCAATTCAAATATTTGATATCAATGGCAGATTAGTTGCTAATCAAGTAGTTAATGAAAGCTATGACGTTGAATTAGGTCAAAACTTAACTTCTGGTGTGTATTTGGTGCGTGTTGAACAAAACAATGAAACCAAATCTTTCAAGATGATAAAAAAATAATTTTAAATGATTAAATAAAGTAAAAATCCTCTTCATTTGAAGGGGATTTTTTTTATTTTAGAATTTGTCTACAAATATCCAAACCAATTGCAAAAACATTTTGAATAAATTTTTTTTAGCTTTTTAAAGTGCTGAAAAAATTCAGAACAACTTTTTAAATTTACACATTTAATAAAATACTACCTCTATTGGGATGATAATCCGAATACTTCCCTCAATAGGGGACATTTGACCAGTATCATTCATAAAATTTCGCCACCTGGACATTGGTTAAACATTGTGAGCATCGTTAATGAAAAAGAAAAAAATGATATTTTTAAAGCCACAAAAACCTATACTTTCACTGCTATGGCCATGTTTGATGCCATTATTTCTTGTTGGTATGAAAAATATACACGCAATTACATTAGGCCCATTACAGTAATACAAGAACACATTAATGTGGAATGGCAACCTTTTATTCAAACGCCACTTTTTCCAGAATTTACAAGTGGCCATAGTGTCGCTTCTGCAGCTGCAGCTGGCATACTTTCAAAAATTTATGGCGACAATTATAATTTTACTGACCGTACGCAGCAATATTTAGGCCTACCGGATAGAAGCTATAAATCTTTTCAAGAGGCGGCATGGGAAGTTTCTTTATCAAGATACTATGGCGGTATTCATTATATGATTTCGGTTGAAGAAGGCAACAGACAAGGGTATTTTATAGCCGATGAAGTCTGAAAAAACTTCAGCCTTGATGATTTCGCTATAAACAACTTTTCCTCCTTTGTCAGATCGAGCGCCTTTGTCAGGTCGAGCACTTTTGGCAGGTCGAGCGGAGTCGAGACCCGAGCGGAGTCGAGACCCAAACCATGTCAAGACCCAAGCACAATCATGACCCGAGCACTTTTATCAGGTCGAGCACATTTGTCAGGTCGAGCACATTTGTCAGGTCGAGCGGAGTCGAGACCCCATAAACTTCAAAAAAAACTATAACCTAGCATCTCGACTCCGCTCGATGTGACAATATTTTGTCAGGTCGAGCACAATCATGACCCGAGCACTTTTATCAGGTCGAGCACTTTTGTCAGGTCGAGCGGAGTCGAGACCCATCAACTGCAAAAAAAACTATAACCAAGCATCTCGACTCCGCTCGATGTGACAAACTGTGCACTGTCAGGTCGAGCGGAGTCGAGACCCAAACCATGTCAAGACCCAAGCACTTTTGTCAGGTCGAGCACCTTTGTCAGGTCGAGCGGAGTCGAGACCCAAACGCAATCGAGACCCAAACGCAATCGAGACCCCAACCATATAGAAATCTCGCCAATTTCAACTCTCAAATAATATTTAAACCGCTATTTAGTTAATGCAGCAAATCATATAAAAGCACAATTTTAACATTAAAATAAAAAAAAACTAAAAAAAAACTAAAAAATTTTTTTTTTGTATATACATTTTGACTACTTTTGATTTTTAATTCTAATTTAATTTAAATATGAAAAATTTTATTACTCAAACAAAACCCATTGGGTTTTATGGTATGAAAGCAACAACGCTCAAGCGATGGTGCTTTGGATTGGTTTTTCTACTCACTAGCTTGAGTAGTTATGGGCAAGTAAGTATTTTTGAAACTTTTAATACTACCACAACACCAACCGGGTGGATTTATACAAGTTTTTCAAGAAGTACAACAGCCCCATGTGATGGTTCTGGTTCATTAAGAAGAAATTTTTGGAGCAGTGCTACCTCGGGACAGGTACAATCACCAACATGGGTATCTAATGGTCAAAATTTAATTATTTCATTTGATTATAAAATTGTTAATTATTTTTCAAGCGGAAACCCAACTGCGGCTACACCCAATACTCCAAACTGGGGCACATTATTTATTGAGGTTTCAACTAATGGTGGTTCTACATATACTGTAGCAGCAGGGCAAATTAACTCTACAAACCATACGCCATCATTAAATTGTGCAAATGTTAGTTATACTGTACCTGGTGCAAGTTTACCATCAACAAATTCTATTAGAGTAAGATTAAGAGGTGCTTTGGGTGCGACAACAGCAGATTACTTTTTTTATATAGACAATGTATCTATTAATCAAATTACTACTACACCCCCAGCATGTGCATCTAATTTTGTACCTGCTGATTTAGCAACAAATGTTTCACCAGCAGCACCATTAACATGGTCATCGGTTACAGGTGCATCTTCGTATGATGTTTATTATGGAACAGCCACTAACCCAGGATTAGCTGCAACAGTGTCAAGTACATCATGGACTCCGCCAACAATGTCTACAAATACAACATATTATTGGAAAGTTGTTCCTAAAAATGCTAACGGAGATGCCACAGGATGTTCTGAACAATCATTTACTACAATTGCATGTCCTGCTCCAACAGGTTTAGTTGTGACTTTAACAAGTGCAACAACAGCTACTGTTAGCTGGTCTGGTGCTTCAACTGCTGTTGTTGAATGGGGACCAACTGGCTGTGTTGCAGGTACAGACAATAATGCAGGCGCATGTGGAAGTGTAGTTTCTGGATCTTCTCCTCAAACGATTACAGGCTTAACTTTAGGATCATCATATTCAATCAATGTACGTCAAGACTGTTCAAGCGCTAGTAATGGCTATAGTGCAAACACAAATGTGTCTTTTACTGCCACAGCAGGTGAATCATGTTTAACAGCCGCAACAATTACTGTAGCTCCAAATTTAGCCTCTGCTACAAACACTTTGTTAACAACTGGTTTAACTTCAGATGGCCCTGCTGGAACGTGCAGTGATACCACAGGTAACCCAAGTAAAAAAGATAGATGGGTATCATTCGTAGCGCCATCTTCTGGCAACAAAGTAATAGTATCAACTACTTCTGGTACAATTACAGACGCCATTATGCAAGTATGGTCGTCTTGCCCTACTAGTGGTGTAGCTTTAGGTTGTAGTGATGATGTTAATGGTCTAATGCCAGAATTAGAATTTTGTTCATTAACACCAGGAGAAACCTATTATGTTCAAATTTGGCCTTACAGTGCTACAGCAACAGGTAACTTTAATTTTAGGATATATGAAGCAGCACCATGCCCAGTTCCACCAGCCAATGATGAGTGTGCTGGATCAGTAACACTTACTGTGGGTGCTATTGCTTCATGCCCAGCCGCAGCAGTAACAGGAACTACAACAAATGCAACTCCTACACCAGGTGTTATAAAAACTTCATGTGATGCTTTTGGCACATATAATGATGTTTTTTATAAATTTAATTCAGGTAATAAAACCACATTAAACATCACTTTTACTAATGTTACTGGCACAAATGAATGGGGTTTATATAGCGGATGTGGCACAACATTTCTAGGTTTATGTTCTTCTACAACAACTACAAACCCAATTATTTCAGGTTTTACACCTAATACAGAATACACTATAGTCGTTTGGGCTAATAGCGCTGCTGCTGCTGGAGATTTTTCACTTTGTATTTCTGCAAATGATAATCCTATATCAAAATTAGATCAAACCTCTGGAGAAATAGACTTTACTAATTCATTTGCTGTGTCTGGCAGTTTTGAAAAAGGAGGTGTAACACCAGGTGCCGGTTCTACTGTAATTGGTTCTATCGGTGTTTCATTTACAAACACAAACCCTAATACTTGGTCAGAATCTTATTCTTGGAAAAATATAAACTATCAAACTGACGTTTTTGATGCAGATTCTTTCTCTGGAAATATTGGGCCAAATTATCAAGACGGTGCTGGCAATGACGTATTCTTCTGGTCGCCTGGTGTCTATTATTATGCAACTAGGTTTACAGAAGGATCAAATGTTACCTATGGTGGCGTTAATGGAGCTAATATTGGTGGCACTTGGAACGGCACAACCTTCGGTAACGGTAAACTAAAAATCCGTACGCAAGTGAGAGCCAGTCAAAATGGTGCAACTTACACGACATTAACAACACCTATTAATGCAGTTGGAGCAGTTGGAGCAACCATGTATTACTTTGAATTTAGAGATAATGCAGACAATAGTTTAGTTGGTGAATACAGTAATGCTACACCAGCAATGAACTTCTCTGCCCTAGGTGCTAACGCAACTAACAGAACCTATTCTATTAGAGTAAGAGCTGATTTAACAGGCGGCGAAAATATTGGCTTTGGTCCTGCAGTGCTCATTACTTTAAATAATACATTAGGTTTACCACGATTGAGACCTACACAATGTGGTTTGGTTGTAGCTGCTAATAATGGCTCAGTTCGTCTCAATGCTGTGCCTGTATCTGGTGCCAGCATGTATGAATTTGGGGTAACTGTTAATGGTGGTGCAGAACAAACTGTTTCATCAATGACACCAACGTTTAACTTTGGTCAATTACCTAATGGTGT
>JBIIXU010000058.1:0-4148 GCA_044347145.1 Flavobacterium sp. | reverse complement strand
TCAAAAAAAAGACGTAGTTTTATTCTCGAATTTTGAAAGCAAATCTTTAATAATTTGCTGTAGAAATTCGGGAAATAAAACGGTAGATTTAAAACCAAATAAATTGCGCTAGAAACTTGAAACTGCATAAAGCAGACCTCAGTGAAAGCACAGAAATTCAAACATTTGTTCATTTAAAATGTTTATATAGTAACAAAAAGAATAAAATAATGACAACTCAAATTGAAAAAATTAAAAACACAATTGAACCCTTAAGACAAGAGATTATTAATCATAAAGTTTATTCAGCTATTAAAGACATAGACGACTTAAAAGTATTTATGCAATTTCACGTATACGCTGTTTGGGACTTTATGTCTTTGTTAAAAACGTTACAAACCAACTTGACTTGCACATCAGTTCCTTGGTTTCCTAAAGGAACAGCTGACACAAGATTTCTTATTAATGAAATAGTTGTAGGTGAAGAGTCAGACGTAGACCAGAATGGCATAAGAAAAAGTCATTTTGAATTGTATTTAGATGCTATGAAACAATGCGGTGCAGATACTTCTAAAATTGAAATTTTTACAGAAGTATTAAAAACTACTGGCGACTTTGACTCCGCTTATTTAGCTTCAGAAACTCCCAAGGAAGCAAAAGATTTTGTTGACTTTACTTTCAAAGTAATTGAAAACGGTAAAGACTATTTGCAATCAGCTATTTTTACTTTTGGACGTGAAGACCTAATACCAGGAATGTTCATCTCAATAATAAATGAAATGCACAAGAACTTTCCTGACGACATTTCTATTTTTAAATACTATATCGAAAGACACATTGAAGTTGATGGAGACCACCATAGCCATCTTGCTATACAAATGACAGCCAATCTTTGTAAAGACAACGAACAATATTGGAACGAAGCAGAAGACGCAGTCATATATTCATTAAAACAAAGAATTGAATTGTGGAATGGAGTATACAGACAGTTGACAGAAAGAACAACTACTGCTAACAGCACCTACAAGAAATTGGCGGTTCAGTTGTAAAATATAACTTTGTGCTTTGTAACAAGTTGAGTGGTAGCAGACAGTTTTCGTCTCCGAAATCGCCAACTTCTTGTAGCTGCAAAACGTAGGCAACATGCTAAAAGCAACCACACTGAGTTCACGAACATTAACGGCTAAATATAAAAATGAACCCTTTTGTAAATTTCATATTACGTTTCGTTTTGCTTTCTGACCATGATATTGATTTGTTAGAAAACGAGTTGACATATAAAAAGTTCAAGGCTGGCGACAAGATTCTCCAAGAAGGTAGTATCTGCAAAAATATTCTATTTGTTATTTCTGGCAAAGCAAGGTCATTCTTTATAAATCATGAAGGACAAGACTTTACTTGGAATTTCCATTTTAATGACACCGAATCAAAATTTGAAAATTATTTTTTGGTTGATTATAATAGCTTCCTTACGCAAACGCCTACATTTTTTTCTTTTCAAGCACTTCAAGATATAGAAGTTGTAATGCTAAGTTACGACAGCATTCAAAAACTAACATCAAACTCCCTCCTTCTCGAAAAGGTAGCCAGTAAAATGTCAGAAACTGCCTATCAGAATGTTCATAAAAGAGCATTTACACTTTTAACCCTTAATGCGAAGGAAAGATATTTACAACTTTTAAACGAAGAACCCTATTTACTAAACAAATTTCAGCATTATCTCATAGCCTCTTATTTGGGTGTAGCCCCACAAAGCCTAAGCAGATTGAGAAAGGAAATAATAAAGTCATAAATTTCATTTCTTCACAAATGTGAATGAGTCTGCTTTTCATACTATCTACTTTTGCATCAATGTTTAACAATTTAAAATAGAAAAAATGCAAAAGTTAAAAATTTTATCAATCTTACTTGGGCTATTCATAGCCTTTGGGTTTCGCGGACAACAGGATGTGAATACTCAAAAACTAAAGGTGAAAATTACTAACATTCAAAACAAAGGCAAAACGCTTTATTTAGGAATTTACCGAGCCAGCGATGTATTTCCAGAGTTTAGTAAATTTTGGAAAAATCTAAAAATCAATACTACAACCAACGAAACAACAGTTGAGTTTGATGTTCCCTATGGAGACTATGCGATAGCGGTTTCCCATGATTTAAACGGAAATGGCAAACTTGACAAAAATCTGTTTGGATATCCAAAAGAGCCTTTTGGATTTTCAAATAATTACAAACCAAAACTTTCAAGTCCTGACTTTTCTGATTGTAAGTTTTCGTTTACGCAACAAAATAATTCTTTATCTATAAAACTCATTGACTAATTATGAAAGAAGTAGCAATAATAACTGGTGCATCGGGTGGCATTGGTTATGAAATAGCCTTACTATTTGCCGAACAAAAAATTGATATTTTAATTGTGGCAAGAAACAAGCAAAAACTAAATGACATTAAATGGGCAATTGAGCAACAATTCAAAATTAATGTTTATTGCGTTGCAACAGATTTATCAATAAGTGATGGACTTGTTGATATTGATAATTGTGTTAAATCCAATAACCTTTCTGTAACTTATTTAGTGAATAACGCAGGTTTTGGTGACTATGGTTTTTTTACGGAACGTAGCATGGAAAAATATTCCGAAATGTTAGGTTTAAATGTATTTAGCTTAACAGAACTGACCTATTACTATGCGAAACAAATGATTAAAAACGGTAAAGGAAAAATTTTAAATGTAGCTTCTACCGCAGGCATACAACCTGACCCTTATTTTGCGGTTTATGGTGCATCAAAAGCTTATGTAATAAGTTTGACAGAGGCGATTCATAAAGAGTTTGAGAAGACTGGCGTTACTGCAACAGTTTTGTCGCCAGGTGCTACAAAAACAGAGTTTATGGAACGAGCGGATATGAATAATGCTAAACTTTATGACAGTGGTGTAATGTCAGCTAAAGAAGTTGCAGAAGTAGGCTTCAAGGGTATGATGAAAGGAAAGCTGCATGTGATTCCGGGTTTTAAAAATAGAATTTTGGCATTCTTTTCTAGTATCACTCCATCAAGCAAACTACGTTTAAATATGGCTGCAAAAGTTATGGCATCGAAGTAACAAAACCTATCACTAAAAGAAAAGCAACGTACCGCTAACAGCGGTTTTGCGTCAGGCGGGGTTTTGTGCTTTTTTAGAAAGCTTTGTGCTATATTTGTAATTTGGGAATATCAAGAAAGTAAGTGCTAGAAATCCCCGCCTTCGCAAAGCCGCGAAACGTTACCTGCAATATTCAAGCATGCCCCGTCCTAAAATAGGTTGACTAAAAATTAAACACTTTTAGTCAAATATGGAAACACAGAAAAATGTACCCTGCCGAAAAAAAACTTATGAAAAGAGTAGCTTTGAATTTAAACTTTTTGTCATTGCCCAAATCAATAATGGACAAATAAGTGCTAATTTTGCCAGTAAGAAATATAATTTATCAAGAAGCACAATTCATTATTGGATGAAAAAATTAAGCAATTACGAGCAGAAGAAAACCTTTATTTCAAAAGATGATGAGATAAAGAAGCTCAAAGAACGCATTGGTGAGCTAGAATTTGTTAAATCATTTCAGCAGGATTTAATTGTTGAATTTGAGAAAGTTACAGGGGAGGAGCTGTCAAAAAAGTGGTTACCCGAGTGCTTAGCGACCGAGATACAAAAAAAGAAGAAAAAGCTTTCAAAGTAAAGTATCTTATTGAAGCATTCGGGATAAGTCCGCAAGCTCATTATCAGCGAATAAAGCGATATGAAAAACGTCAAATCATCAATGAAAAAGTCATAGAAATGGTACTGGACTATAGAAAAGATCTTCCACACACAGGTACTAGAAAGTTACATTTCAAATTATCTGCAAAATTTAAAGCCGAAGGGATAAAAATGGGTAGAGACAATCTTAATGCTCTGTTGCGAAGCAGAGGTTTGTTTATCAAAACCAGTAAGCGATTTCATATTACAACAGATTCAAAACATTATTTTTACACATCTCCTAACTTGTTGAAAAATATAGAGATAACGCATAGTGAGCAAGTTTTTGTTTCAGATATTACCTACATCAAAACAGATAATGGACACGCGTATTTAGCCTTGGTAACAGATGCTTATTCAAGAAAAATAATGGGTTGGTCATTAGAAAATAATATGA
>JBIIXU010000057.1:0-4158 GCA_044347145.1 Flavobacterium sp. | reverse complement strand
GATAAAATAACCTTTCTTGCACCACCGATGATGTGCTGGTAGGCTTGATTATAGGTCTTAAATTTACCCGTGGCTTCCAGTACCACATCAATATTTTCCCAATCTAACTCTGCAGGGTTAGCAATTTGTGTGTATTTTATTTTTTTAGCATTGACCAGCAAAAAGCCATTTTCATAGCTGACCTCATCTGCCAAAATACCATGAATGCTATCATATTTTAAAAGATGTGCCATGGTTTCAATGGGTGCTAAATCATTGATTGCAAACACTTCAACTTCTTGGTTGTGGATGGCTAATCTGAAAAATGTTCGGCCAATGCGACCAAAACCGTTAATGCCTACTTTTATTTGTTTCATATATAGATGTTTATTTGATTTTTATAGGTCATATGTTATCGCTTATCTTCATTGGGGTTTGTTTGCAACAAACAATTTGTCAATGGCGATTTCATGGTCTGAAATGATGAAATTAAAATTTTTTAAACCTAAACATTTTTATTACCGCCTATTGAAATCCAATAGTGATAATCATTGGTCAAAGGTAATAATTTTGAATGAACTCTGTCAGTGTTTTGAACGCTGACAGAGTTGTTTAGAAATGACTGTCGTTTTGATTAAAAATGCTTACTTTTGCAACTTAATTTTATAGTTGAGTACCAAGCCTTGCGTGCGGGATTGAGCGGATTAGCCCGCAGATTTTTTGACTATTTTTTGTGGGCGATTGCGGGCGACACTAGAAGCCCAGCAAACAACCTAACAAAAAAAGTTGAAAAATTGAGGACTATGAGCGAAAGCTCGGCTCTGAATTTTCAACTCCGACGGAGTTTAAAACTCCGTCGGAGTTCAAAAAAACAGAGGCACGCCCAAAAGAATATTAAAATATGCGTATAGATATTATTTCAGTAGTACCCGATTTACTTAAAAGTCCGTTTGATGCTTCTATTCTTAAAAGAGCTATTGATCGCGGTTTGGTTGAAGTTCATATTCACAACCTGAGAGATTATGCGACAAATAAACATAAAAACGTAGATGATTATTGTTTTGGTGGTGGTGCAGGCATGGTCTTGATGATTGAACCCATTGATTTGTGCATTTCAAAGTTGAAAAGTGAACGTCATTATGACGAAATTATTTACATGAGTCCTGATGGTGAGACTTTTAACCAGCCAATGGCTAATAGAATGTCGTTATATGAGAGCATTATTATTTTATGTGGTCATTATAAAGGCGTTGATCAGCGTGTGCGTGACCTTTTTATTACCAAAGAAATTTCGATTGGCGATTTTGTTTTGTCGGGAGGCGAATTGGCAGCTGCTGTAGTTGCTGATGCGATCATCAGATTGATTCCAGGTGTTTTAAACGATGAAACTTCTGCTTTGACCGATAGTTTTCAGGATAATCTTTTGGCACCACCTGTTTATACAAGACCTGCTGACTATAAAGGCCATCAAGTGCCGGATGTTTTAATGAGTGGTCATTTTAAGAATATAGAACAATGGCGAGAAGATATGGCCTATGAACATACAAAAAATAGAAGACCAGATTTGTTGAAAGATTAATTAGCTAATCTATTTTCAGCTAAAGTTCAACACTAAAAATAGTATATTTTTGTAACAAAGTCGTTCAATTGTTTACTAATATATAATTAAAAATCAACCCTTGAAAAGTTTGTTTTCTGAAAATTTGAAAATGGCATTTGAAGCCATCCGTACGCAGTTGATGCGTGCGATATTGACTATTGCAATCATTGCGTTAGGTATCACGGCTTTAGTGAGCATCTTGACAGTTGTGGCTGGTTTTGAAAATCAACTGACCAATGAATTCATGTCCATGGGTTCAAATACATTTAGTATTAAACAATATGAATCGCAAATAAGAATTGGCAGTGGAAACAGAAATACAGATGAGAAAATAAATCCAATTTTGAATTATTTGGATGTTAAAACCTTTAAGGACAAATATACCTATCCAACCAGTAAAATTACCTTGTTTTTTGAAGCTACTCAAATGGCGCAAGTTAAATTTGGTAGCAAAAAAACTGATCCCGCGGTTGGCATTAGAGGCATAGATGAAAACCACTTTGAAATTAGTGGCTTTATTGTAGAAAAAGGTAGAAGCTTTTCAAATTTTGATATTACCAATAATGTTAACGTCTGTGTTATTGGATCAGACATGACCAAAGAATTATTGAAAGACGTTGACCCCATTGATCAATATATTCAAATAAAGGGTATGAAATTTAAAATCATTGGCGTGCTAAAAGAAGAAGGCTCAACCTTTGGAAACAACGTTGATTTGCGCGTTTATATTCCAATTCAACATGCGCGAACACTTTATAGCAAACCTAATATTAATTATAACTTGAGAGTAAGTGTTGGGAAAAAAGAAATGATGGATGGCGCCATTGATGATGCCAAAAATTTAATGCGTCAAATTAGAAAACTTAACCCTGTTGAAGATAATAATTTTGGTGTAGAGAAAAGTGACGAATTATTAAAACAAATTTTATCGATAACAGGCGCTTTAAATATTGCCGCCTTTGTGATTGGTTTTATTACTGTTTTTGGTTCTTCTATAGCTTTAATGAACATTATGTTGGTATCTGTTACTGAACGAACAAGAGAAATAGGTATAAGAAAATCTTTGGGCGCCACGAAGAACAATATCGCTTTGCAATTTTTCATCGAAACCTTGGTGATTGGTCAACTTGGTGGCCTCTTTGGCATTGTGTTTGGTGTTGCACTTGGTAGTCTCGCCGCCATGAGTTTTGATTTTGATTTTACCATTCCATGGGCAGCAATAATTGCAGCGGTTGTGACTAGTTTTTTGGTGGCGTTGGTTTCTGGTTTGTATCCATCAATAAAAGCAGCCAAGCTAGACCCCGTCGAGGCTTTGCGACATGAGTAAATCATCGAAAATCTAAAAAAAGCCTTTCCCCAGATGGATGAGCAAAATACAAATAAAGAAGAAAGCTAAATAAAATAGGTGGAAAAACTTATTTTCTTTTTGAGGTAATTGCGCAAAACAAAGCAAACTAACCAAAGATAAAAAGCCAGTTTCATTTCGAGTTAATAGCAATGAAAAAAGAAAAATGATAAAAAATAAATGTTTCATTTTTTCATTCTTTATAAGTAATACAGCCACAAACAATAATTCTAAAAGAATCACAAACCACCCAAAATAGAAAATGATATTTTTCTGGTTTTCAAAAAGATAGGGGACACTTACAAAACCATCTGCTGATGGTTTAGCATAGGCAAATGAAGCGATTATTTCTTGATTAGCATAATAGTAGCTTTTCAAAGGGGAATAAACTTCTGAAATACTGAATAATCCACCATTTGCGAATAGATAATTCATAAAATCGCCAGACATATAAGTTGGGGAATGTAATTTTTGAAAAGCCCCAAAAAACATAATGATAATCAACATCCAGAAGGCATTTTTTTTAATAATTGTGTCGCCTTGTTCTTTAAAAATATTGGCCAAAATAAGCATCAATCCTACAAAAATAACCACAAAACAATGATTACCATCTAGGTAATACTTAAAATAAAAGGTAATTAGCATTTGTATACTGACAATGCCAATAAGTAAAATTACTACTTGCTTTTTAAAAAA
Organism: Flavobacterium sp.; assembly: GCA_044347145.1. Lineage (GTDB taxonomy): Bacteria > Bacteroidota > Bacteroidia > Flavobacteriales > Flavobacteriaceae > Flavobacterium. Next base: position 538 of record JBIIXU010000057.1, on the reverse strand, counting down.
CTCAACAAAAAAAGATAAGCAAATAGCAACCAACAGTAACAATTTTAAGTGCCAAAATGGTTTAAAGATGCCATTTGAGTAAATGATAAAAAATAACAAATATAACCAAGTTAAAATTTGTGTCTTATCAACTGTTTTATTTTTTAATATGAACATCTTGATGAATAATTTTTTTATTTAAAATTTGAGTTTCAGCGTCAAAAAAAAGTTGCCATATCGCAATATTCAGTGTGTCATTTTTCCAATTTAGTTGTTTAACCATTTCATTTTTATACTTGTCTTGTGGAAAATTAGCATATTTTTTTACAGCAGCAAATAACTTTCTGTTTTGAGAAAGCGTATCAATTTCAATGAAACTATCATTGATCACCACTTGTCTAAAATCTGGGTGAATATCAGTATACATGCCATAGCCCCCGCCCTTCCATCGGGTTAAACCTTTTGGTATTTGTAACAATTGGTTGATAACTATGCCTAGCATTAGAAGAGGTATGGCATAATACAGCAGTTTATTTTTCATCCTAAAAACTTTTACGTC
>JBIIXU010000015.1:0-48762 GCA_044347145.1 Flavobacterium sp. | reverse complement strand
CGAATTTTGAAAGCAAATCTTTAATAATTTGCTGTAGAAATTCGGGAAATAAAACGGTAGATTTAAAACCAAATAAATTGCGCTAGAAACTTGAAACTGCATAAAAATTGCCCCGTCCTAAAATAGGATTACGCAAAACTACGCGTTCAGAAAAAAAACCAAAAAAAAAGCGTCCAAATCCAGCCACACTTTAAAGTGAAGATTTTAAAAGTAATTTATTTCAGAAAAATAAGTTTTTAGTTAGATTTAAATAAGCCATATTTTGCAATGCAATACAAGGCTCTAAAACCATCTTTCCAGCCAATTTTTTTACCCTCTGCATAAGTTCTGCCATAATAAGAAATACCAACCTCGTATATCCTAATGCTTGGTAAACGCGCAATTTTTGCGGTAATTTCTGGTTCAAATCCAAATCTTTTTTCATTAAGCGAAATACCTTGAATTAACTCTGTTTTAAACATTTTGTAACAGGTTTCCATATCTGATAAATTCAAATTTGTAAACATGTTGGATATAAAAGTTAAAATATTATTACCTATTGAATGCCAAAAAAACAGAATTCTATGGGCATTTCCACCCATAAATCGCGAACCATAGACCACATCGGCAAAGCCATCAATTATTGGTTTTATAAGCAAATTATATTCTTCAGGGTCATATTCTAAATCTGCATCTTGGATAACTAAATAATCGCCTTTGGCTTGTTTAATTCCCGTGTGAAGTGCAGCGCCTTTTCCTTTATTAATTTCGTGTTTGAAATATTGAATATCTAGCTCATTATTTTGCGCCATATAGTTCTTGATAGCCATTTCTGTTTGGTCTTTTGAACAATCGTTTACAATGATAATTTCCTTTTCAATATTGTTTAATAACTTAACTGCCTTTATTTTATCCAAAATAAAATGAATAGTCATTTCTTCATTGTATGCCGGTATGATGATAGATAATTTTTTCATGATGAAGGATTTACTATTTTTATTAAATATTTCTTTTTAACAACTTCAGATCGAGTTTTTGCTACAAGGAACTGGATATTCAACATAGAAACTTCAAAATCATCGAAACTTTTTACAGTTACTATTTTGAGATTTAAGTCTTTAATTTTTTGCAAATCATCGGCTGAAATAAATAGCCAATACGTATTTTCAAGTGCAGGTAAATCTTCTGTGGTCACCTTTTTTGTAAATGGATTTTTGACATAAAAATTAAAGGCATGTGCGTAATTATTAAAATTATAAACTTTTTCGTTTTTTATGTTTTCACTGGCCCATTTTCCTGCCATAGATTCAGATTGAAACGTCAACAATTTGGGATAAAATACAAAGCTTAAAAATATATTTAAGATTAAAACTAAAGCAACTAATTGACTACTGTTTTGCTCTTTGGTTTTCAAAAAATAGACTAATATAAATAACTGTAAGAGAACGCAAAAGATAATCCAAATATTAAATTCTTGAAATAGATACAAATTAAATACTATCAAAAGCAACAAAATGAGAATGCCAAAAACATAGTTCATTATTTTCCAACGATGCCATACCTTGAAGTTAAGATTAGTTAAATATTCCGACGAAATGATAGCTGCGAAAGGAAATGTAACAAAAACATAATGTGGTAATTTGTATTTTGATAAAGATAACATAGCAAAAACAAGTATTAAACCTGATAGAGTCGTTATTTCTGGTAGTTTGACTTGGCGATTAGACAGGTTTTTTAACTTAAAAAAAAGCGCGACATAAAGTGGAAAAATCCAAGGGAAGAAATCCCAAATACTTGTTCCTAAGAAAAAGTGCCAAGGCGCACCATTATTCCATATGCTTTCACCAGTTATGCGACCAAAACTTTGCAACCAATAGTAAAAATATAGTCCTCCTTTTCCTTTTTCAGGATGCATATCAAATTGGGTATATAAACCATAAGACATTGGAAATAATATAACAGCCACAATGATCAAAACTAAAATCCATCTAAAATTAAAAATGTCTCGCCATTTTTGTTGGTAAATCAAATTAATGCCAAGCGGCACTAAAACTGCAATCGCGCCTATAGGGCCTTTTGCTAACAAGCCTAATCCCATAAAAATAGAGGCCAAAATGAGGTATTTCAAATTTCTTTTTTCGAAATATTCAGAAAATAACCAAACAGATATGATGGTACAAGAAGTTAATAAAGCATCAGTTCGTACATCATTTGTTATTAAAAAATAGGCTTGGGTGGTAGCTAAAATGATGACTGCATTTTTTCCAATTTCTTTTGAATAATATAAAATTGAAAAGCGAAAAACCGCAAAAAATGAAAACAGAATAAAAACAAATGAGCTCAGTTTGTAAGCAAAATTAGTAATCCCAAATAACTTAATGCTCATACTTGATAACCAAAAGAGTAGAGGTGGTTTATCTAAATAATCATTTTGATATTCTTTGACCTCAAGAAAGGAGTTGGTTTGCGCCATTTCAGCTGACATCCCGGCATATTGCGCGGCATCTATTTCCATAATATCAATAAATAAGTTATTAAAATATATGGCTAGAATGACAATAAATATACTTTTTTCAAGCTTTGTGAGCTGATTTATAAATGATATCATAAATTGTATTTAAAAATTAAAAACGCACAAAAATAACTAAATTTTATCCTTTGCGAATTTATTGTGGCATTTATTTTTGGTTAAATAAATGACTGACACTATTCTTTATTAATTGATAGATATTGATTTTCGAAAGATTATGTTTAGTAGTTCAAGATGGTAATAGTAATGAAGCTTTTTGTTTCTTGATGCGAAACTAATATCGCTAAGAGTCATCCTAGTTAAAATTATTTTGCTATTTTTGTTTGATAAAATGATTAATATAAGACATTTATTTTTTGAACGGACAATAAAAACATTGCAAAAAAAGAAATTACTTCATGAAAAGTTTACTGTTTTTAATAGTCATTGCTTTAACTTTTGGTTGCACATCCAAGAATAATAACGGGCATACAGAAAATGAAATTGTCAAAAAAACTGAAATAAGCCAGGTCAAGACTAATGGAAGAGAACTGCCTGAAAATGCACCATATATTGGCTTTGTACAACGTTTCAGTTTTTCAAATGAAAATGAAGTTTACGTTGAATTATATGGTAATGAAAACCAGCAAAATGTGGCTGCGCTTGAAAAAATGGTTATACTCACAGATTCACTAATTTACAAAGATGATGAAAATAGCAGACATAGATTTCCAGCTAGTTTAGCTCCAAAATATTTCGACCTAAGAGATCTTTCAAAACTTAAAATCTATAGCGATAGCAATGAATTTGTTGCGCATGCAGAATTTCTTCGCGTTGAATATTTAACTCAGAATATTTCTTCTATATTTATTGCAGTTTACAAAACAGACAATAAAATTAAAGCTGCTAATTATTATGCTATTAGCAATACTGGCGTTGCATTAGAACAACCTAAATATGCTATTGTAAAAGACAGTTTTTTAACAAAAAATATTTTGACCAAACTTAAGGTAAATCGACGACTAGCCGAACTTAAAAATGATGACACGCATTTGCGCTTTTCGGAACAAAAAACTATTTTATCCATTATTAACTCAGATCGTTCGGTCTATATCGTCTTGACTACAAAAAGTGAGTTTAAGGTTTTGTATAAAAGTTCAAGCGATGAAAACCTATTTGATTTGAAAATTATCCCCTTAGCGAATGCTAAATTTCCATGCCTTTTATTCAGAAACGTCGAACCTGATACCGATATCATGTGGGACAATTTATTGTATTACAATGGCACCAAATATGAAATAAAGCAAAGGCAACGGTTGGTGGAATGATTTCAATTTCCTATATAGATTCGCAAAACATTAAAGAGTGTTTTACAAAAATTGACAAGATAAATAATGAAGGCAAAAATATTAAATGCGTTATTAATAATTAGTTCACTCTTTGGTTATTTAGAGTGGGGGCAGGGGCAGCAAACCTTCCTTTTTCAAGTGGAAGCCGATATAATTTCTAAATTGTTTTCAGATCCTCAATCGATTATTCATCCATTTATCATTTTACCGTTATTTGGCCAAGTGCTTTTATTTTTGACCCTATTTAAAAAAATTCCTCAAAGAAAAATGACTTATATAGGACTGTTGGCCTTAGGGATATTATTGCTCTTTATTTTTTTTATTGGTCTGATGAGTTTAAATTATAAAATAATCCTCTCAACTATTCCATTTTTATTGTTTGCAGTTTTAACGGTTAAGCATTTAAGAAAATTGTAAAAAAATAAGTAATCATTATGATTAATCAAGTTTTCTCAACCAAATAAGAAAAACAACCTATTTCAACCCCTCATTAATCCGCCTAATCAACCCCGGGCCTTCATAAACAAAACCGGTATATAGTTGAATTAAAGAGGCACCAGCATCTAGTTTTTCCTGAGCATCTTTTGCTGAGTGGATGCCGCCAACGCCAATAATTGGAAAACTTTTCTGGCTATGATCAGATAAAAATTTAATTACTTCAGTTGATCGCTGTGTTAAAGGCTTACCGCTTAGTCCGCCTTGCTCATCTTTTTGAGCATCAATCAAGTTGGCTCTAGACAAAGTGGTATTGGTTGCTATAACGCCAGCAATTTGCGTTATGTGCACGATGTCTATAATGTCTAAAAGTTGTTCATCTGTTAAATCCGGTGCAATTTTTAACAAGATTGGCTTGGGCGTCGACTTTTTTAAATTTTCATTTTGTAAAGTTTGCAGCAAATGGGTCAACGGCTCTTTGTCTTGTAGGGCTCTAAGATTAGGCGTATTGGGCGAACTCACATTAACCACGAAATAATGCACATGGTCAAAGAGTTTGTTAAAGCAAATCAAATAATCATTAACCGCTTCTTCATTGGGTGTATCTTTATTTTTGCCAATATTGCCACCAATGATGATGTTTTTATTTTGGACGGCTTTTAGTCTAGTGACTAGCGCATCAACTCCTTCATTATTAAAACCCATGCGGTTGATAATAGCTTCATCTTTTTTTAGTCGAAAGAGTCTTTTTTTAGGATTTCCTGCTTGTGGCTTGGGCGTCACGGTGCCTACTTCAATAAAACCAAAACCCAAGGCGTCTAATTCCTCAATCAAAACACCATTTTTATCAAAACCAGCAGCCAAGCCAACGGGATTTTTAAATTGAAGCCCAAAAACTTCTCTTTTCAATTTTTCCGCGCTGTTGGTTTTTGATCCAAAAAAGAAAGGTAATAAAAATTTACTCCATTTAGTTAAAGAAAAGACCACATGATGTGCTTTTTCTGGATCTAGTTGAAATAAAATCGGTTTGATTAATTGATACATAGATAATATTTGATACTTTTTTACTCTCTAAGTTTACGACGCTCTCTTTCTTTTTTAATCAGCATCAATTCTCGAGAGGTTTGTCCAGCTACAGACGTATTTTCTTCTGCCCTTCTAATTAGGTATGGCATCACATCGCGCACAGGTCCAAAAGGAAGGTATTTAGCCACATGATAGCCCAAATAAGCCAAATTGAAACTGATGTGATCACTCATACCAAAGAGTTGACCAAAAAATATGCGGCCATCTTTTGGATTTATTTGATGTTCTTTCATATGATTCACTGCCATGAGATTACTGTATTCATTATGTGAACCTACAAAAACCTCACAAAGATTCAAATGATCAAGCATATATTGTAAGCCAGTATCAAAATTTTTATCGGTTTCTGCCTTAGATTTACAAATAGGCGAGGGATAACCAAGTTCACTAGCTCTAGCATTTTCTTTTTCCATATAAGCCCCACGTACGAGTTTAAAGCCTACACGAAAATCTTCTTGCTGTGCCATTTTAATTATTTTTTTAATATAATCTAAGCGATCCCAACGATACAATTGAACCGTATTGAATACGATGGCTCTTTCTTTGTTATACTTTTTCATCATCTCTAAAATCAGATCGTCTGCTGCATCTTGCATCCAACTTTCTTCTGCATCAATCAGAATGGGTACCTTTAATTCATGCGCAAAACCACAAACGCTGTCAAAACGGTTTCTGACCTTTTGCCACTCCGCTTCTTCTTTGCTTGTAAGCGTTTGTTTGGCTGTTATCTTTTCAAAAAGTGCAAATCGCCCAAAACCCGTTGGTTTAAAAACGGCAAAAGGTAAAGCCTCTGAATCTTCGCAAAAGCTAATTAAATCTAGCGTTTTATTGCTAGCCATATCAAACTGCTCTTCGGTTTCTTTGCCTTCAACACTATAGTCGAGAATGGAAGCCACGCCTTTTTCAAACATTTTTTTAACCACTGGCAAGCAATCCTTTTCATTGACCCCACCACAAAAATGGTCAAAAACGGTCGCTCTAATCAAGCCTTCAACAGGCAAATTGGCTTTTAATGCAAAATTAGTAACAGCTGTTCCTATTCGCACCAAAGGCTGGTTATCGATCATTTTAAAAAGGAAGTACGCACGATCTAAATCTGCATCTGACTTCAACGTAAAAGCAATTTCTGTATTGTTGAACATTTAAGTAAAATAATTTCTGCAAATATAAGTCAGATAAAAATATTAAAGTATTTTTGCTTCAATTTTTTAAGATGTTGAACCCTATTTTTTTTGAAGAAGAAGCCATTGATCAATTGAATGGGATGATTGCCGCCAAGCAATATTCAAAAATTTTTGTTTTGGTTGATGAAAACACTCATGAATACTGCTATCAAGACTTCATGTCGCTCATCGTTTTTGACAAAACTATAGAAATTATCGAAATTGAATCTGGCGAAACCAATAAAAATATACAGACGGTTATTGATTTATGGCAAGTCTTGTCGGACTATCATGCAGACCGTCATGCACTACTTATTAATCTAGGTGGAGGTGTAATTACTGATATGGGCGGTTTTGTTGGTTCAACCTACAAACGAGGCATTGATTTTGTTCAAGTACCTACCACGCTATTGGCCATGGTAGATGCCGCCATTGGTGGAAAAAACGGTATCGATTTAGGCTATTTAAAAAATCAAATAGGAACCATAAATCAGCCACAAATGGTTTTAATTTTGCCAGAATTCTTGAATACTTTGCCCAAACGGGAATGGCGAAGCGGTTTAGCGGAAATGCTCAAACATGGACTGATTTATGATAAAAATCATTGGCAAAAAATTATTAAGATGAATGAATTAATAGCTGACGATTTATCAGCATTAATTAAGGAATCAGCTGAGATTAAATCCAATATTGTTAAGCAAGACCCTAATGAAAGAGGGTTGAGAAAAATTTTAAATTTTGGACATACGCTCGGACATGCCATTGAGAGCTATACTTTGGAAACCGAAGGGTTTGAAAATTTGCTTCATGGGGAAGCCATTGCGCTTGGTATGATCTTAGAGTCACATTTATCCTGGCAAAAAAAATACATTAGCCTTGAAACCTATGCACACATCAAGTCAAATCTTATGAGCTTTTACGACAAGCCAAACTTTGATTTGACCTATGATTTATTGGAAAATTACATGCTCAACGATAAAAAAAATAGAGATGGGCAAATAAAATTTGTACTGCTCAAACAGCTTGGTGAAGCAGTTTATGACGAAGTTGCTGATAAGGATATGATAATAAGCTGTTTAGAGGAATTAAAAAAATAATTGTCTAGATGTTTGTTTTTTTAAATTTTGTTTTACTTTTGCCTCTATAATACTTGTTAAATTAATTTTACACGCGATTTTATATTGAAAAAAATTTTAAATAATGATTGGTTACTTATAATTAGAATCATAAGGGTTTAGTTCACTTCTTATTATCAGATAATTATATTTTTTAACTAATAAAAAGACTAGAATGAATACTAGATATTTCGATTTAATTAACCAAACTTTTTACTTCCCGCAAGACGAGTTTACCTTAAACAAGGATCAATTGCAGTTTCATAATATCGATTTGATGAAATTGGTTGAGGATTATGGGACACCCCTAAAATTTTCATACTTACCTGCGATTTCTAATAACATCAACAAGGCCAAGACTTGGTTCAGGAAATCAATGGAAAAACTTGATTACGATGCCAAATATTATTATTGCTATTGTACCAAAAGTTCACACTTTAGCTTTGTATTAAACGAAGCCTTAAAAAATAATATTCATTTAGAAACATCTTCCGCCTACGATATTGATATTATTAAAAAATTAATTGAAAAAGGAAAGGTCACTAAAAATAAATATATCATTTGTAATGGCTTTAAACGCGAGGATTATATAGATAATATTGCTTGGTTAATCAATGAAGGTTACGCAAAAACGGTACCTGTTATTGATAATTATGAAGAACTTGATTTATTGCAGGATAAAATTAAGACCAAATTCAAAATAGGTATCCGTATTGCCGCAGAAGAGGAACCTAAATTTGAATTTTATACGTCGAGATTGGGTATTGGCTATAGAAATATTTTGCCTTTTTATAGAAAGCAAATTCAAGATAATAAAAATTTAGAACTTAAAATGTTGCACTTCTTTATCAATACAGGCATCCGTGACACGGCCTACTATTGGAATGAATTACTGAAATGTTTAAAAGTTTACATCGCTTTAAAGAAGGAATGTCCAACTTTGGACTCATTGAATATTGGTGGTGGCTTTCCGATCAAAAATTCACTAGCATTTAGTTATGATTATGAATATATGATTGAAGAAATTCTTAACCAAATTAAAATTGCTTGTGATGATGCTGAGGTACCTGTGCCGCATATTTTTACAGAATTTGGTTCATTTACAGTTGGCGAAAGTGGTGGTGCCATTTACCAAGTTTTGTATCAAAAACAACAAAATGATAGAGAAAATTGGAACATGATAGATTCTTCATTTATCACTACTTTACCAGATACTTGGGCAATCAACAAACGATTTGTGATGTTGGCAGTCAACCGATGGAATGATTCTTATGAAAGGGTTTTGCTAGGCGGTCTAACTTGTGATAGTGATGATTATTATAATTCAGAGCAGCATATGAATGCGGTTTATTTGCCAAAGTACAATAAGGACAAACCACTTTATATTGGTTTTTTCTGTACCGGTGCTTATCAAGAAACCATTGGCGGGTTTGGCGGCTTGCACCATTGCTTGATTCCGCAACCAAAACATGTTTTGATTGACCGGGATAAGAATGGCATTTTAATGACTGAGGTTTTTTCGGAAAAGCAAAGTGCTGATGATGTTTTAAAAATATTAGGATATTAATTAATAAAAAAATATAATGAGTAAAGGCCCCATAAGTCAATTTATTGAAAAGTATTATTTGCATTTTAATGCAGCTAGTTTGGTTGATGCGGCCAAAGGTTACGAAGATCAACTCAACAACGGTGCAAAAATGATGGTGACCCTAGCAGGCGCCATGAGTACTGCAGAATTGGGTAAAATTTTTGCCGAAATGATTAGACAAGACAAAGTGCAAATTATTTCTTGTACGGGTGCAAATCTTGAAGAAGATTTAATGAATCTCGTGGCGCATTCTCACTACAAAAGAATTCCAAATTATCGCGATTTAACGCCGCAGGAGGAGTGGGATTTGCTTGAGCAAGGTTTAAATAGAGTAACAGATACCTGTATTCCTGAAGAGGAAGCTTTTAGAAGATTGCAAAAACACATCTATGAGATATGGAAAGATGCTGATAATAAAGGTGAACGCTATTTGCCGCATGAATATATGTATAAATTGTTGTTATCTGGCGTTTTAGAGCAATACTATGAAATTGACATCAAAGATAGTTGGATGTATGCTGCCGCAGAAAAGAACTTGCCTATTATCGTGCCAGGCTGGGAAGATAGTACCATGGGTAATATTTTCGCATCTTATGTAATCAAGCAAGATATCAAAGCGTCAACTATGAAATCTGGCATAGAGTACATGACTTTTTTGGCTGATTGGTATACAAAAAATTCATCAAAAGGTGTTGGCTTCTTTCAAATTGGGGGCGGTATAGCGGGAGATTTTCCAATTTGTGTTGTACCAATGCTTTACCAAGATATGGAAATGCATGATGTGCCATTTTGGAGTTATTTTTGTCAAATTTCCGATTCAACAACCAGTTATGGTTCGTATTCTGGTGCCGTGCCCAATGAGAAAATTACATGGGGTAAATTAGACATTAATACACCAAAATTTATCATTGAGTCTGATGCAACCATTGTTGCACCGCTTATTTTCGCCTATTTATTGGGTTATTAAATTTTAGTAAAAATAATTATTATATTTATTAGTTAACGCATGAAAAGAATTATCGTTGATTATGCCAAGCTTACCAATGAAATTTTAGATTTATTGGTTGAAAAGTTTCCAGAAGGTTATGAGGAAACTGATGTAATTTCATTTACTAATGCAAAAGGTGAATTGATTGAGGCAGTCGAATTAAGAACAGATGACGCTATTTATTTGGTAAAGGTCAGTAAACGACTTGCCGATCGAATGGAAAGCCATGAAGTTGAAGATATAGATTTAGATTTCATTGATGTTCCTCAAGTTGATCTGAAAGAAGTCGACGATGATTTAGTAGATGATGATGAAGAGTTTGAATATGACAAGCCTGATGACGACAAAGATGAGGACGATGACGAAGGTTTGGATGATTTTGAACTTGATGATGACTTTGATGACAAAGACTAAGGTGTTATCTATGACGTGATATAAATAAAAAACTTGAAAGCAGAACTTTCAAGTTTTTTTTTGTCGGGATGACTGGATTCGAACCAGCGACCCCTAGCACCCCATGCTAGTACGCTACCAGGCTGCGCTACATCCCGAGCGGTTGCAAAATTAGTCAAATAAATAAAACATACAAACAGATAATTTAAAAAATAAGTTTAATTTTGCGTCAAATTTTTAAGCATGGAGAAATTAAAGCAACGTTGGCAAATTAAATCAAACTTTCAATTGATTATTATTTTTACTGTGTTTGCCATCACGGGCTCTTCAGCTTCCTATATATCCAAACCATTCCTGGCGCTATTAAACATTGATAAAAACACCTACAATTTATTTATTTACTGGTTTTTAAGAATCGTTTTGATTTTTCCTTTTTATCAAGTTTTATTGGTTTTTTTTGGTTTTATTTTTGGAGAGTTTGCGTTTTTTTGGAATTTTGAAAAGAAGATGTTACGCGCCATGAAATTAGGTTTTATTGTAGATGCTATCGAAAGTAAACGCTTAAAAAAATGATACTAAATTTAGAAACACCAGCGCTTTTGTTTTCGGCAACCTCCTTAATTTTATTGGCTTATACCAATAGGTTTTTGACTATAGCACAAATAGTTAGAGGATTGAAGGCTACTTATGAAAATAACCATTCGCAAACCATCATCTTGCAGATTAATAATCTGAGAAAGCGTTTGAATCTGATTAAAAACATGCAATTGTGCGGTGTTTTAAGTCTGTTTTTTTCTGTTTTCACCATGCTGATGATCTATTTAGGTTTTGAACAAGTGGCTGTTTATATGTTTGGCAGCTGTTTGTTTCTTTTACTAATTTCATTAGGCCTTTCCTTCTGGGAAATCTCAATCTCCATCAAAGCATTGGAAGTTCATTTGGATGAACTAAATACGCAAAAGTAATTTTTAATAGAAGGTATTCATTTTCGCACAAGCCGCGTGAAGGATAGGAGCGAGCACGAAGCTTTAGCGCAGTAAAGCGGATAGCCTGACGTTTTCAAATCTTTTCAAAGAAGATTTGAAAAGGGCACGCCCAAAATTTAACCAAGATTCCGGATTAGAAATTTACTGCAATAAAATTTGACTTCATATTTACTTTAGTACTCATTTTTCAGTCCTCAATGTAGCTAAGGCTACATCTGTGGGTGAAAAATTCCGTACTTTGCAACTATTTTGTCAAATTTCATTGCAGTAAATTTCTAATCCGGAATCTGGGTTAAAAAGAACTGCATATTTTTTGGTATTTCGCAAAGCTTTATTATCTTTAACCCTTTATTTTAGTAATTATAACAAATATTTATAATGTTAGACGAACAGAACAACAACCTACATCCTGTAGATGGAAGCGAAGAAACACCAATTAATAGTCTTGAAAATCAATCAATAGACGAGCTAAGCGTTGAAGAAGAGCAAGTTACTGAAGCGATAGAAACGCCAGTAATTTCTGACGAAGCGATCTTGAAAATTGATGAAGCCAATGCAGAAGAACATGAAGACGAAAATTTGAAATCAAGACATGATATTCAAGATAAAGATTATCATCAGTTGCCGATGGATTTGTTGTATGATGAATTTGAAAGTTTGTTAAATAAAAATAGCGTTACCGCAATTAAAGGCCACGTAGACCAAATTGTTAATGAATTTAATGCTAAATATCAGCATTTTATAGAAGAAAAAAAATCAGAATGGGAAGAATCACAGCATGAAGCTAACGAAGTTTTTTCTTACCACTTGCCGCTTAAAGAAAAATTTGATCATTTATTTAAGCAATATAAATCTGATTTGGGTAATTTCCGACAAAAACAAGAAAATTCTCTTAAATCAAATTTAGCTGTCCGTGAAGCCTTGGTGGAAGAATTAAAAAATCTCATTACGCCAAATGATAATATTAAAGATATTTTCAACCATCTTAATCAGATAAAAGACAAATGGCGCAATGCAGGGCCAATTCCAAAGGACAAGTATAATACCGTTTGGAACAACTATCATTTTCATTTAGAGCGCTTTTATGATATTATTCACCTTGATCGTGAGGCGAGAGATGCTGACTTTAAACATAATTTAGAACAAAAATTGCATATCATTGAGCAAGCAGAAGCTTTGTTGGAAGAACAAAATGTTTTGAAGGCTTTTCGTGAATTACAGGTGATGCACCGTGTATGGAAAGAAGAAATAGGTCCGGTTTCACATGAACATAGAAAAGAAATATGGGATAAGTTTAGTGAAATCACCAAAAAAATTCACGATAAAAAAGAAGATTTAAATAAGGTTAGCGAAGAAAAAGAAAAAGAAAATTTAGAAGTTAAGCTAGAAATTGTAAGGCAAATAGATAGTATTTCTGATGAAGATTTAAATTCACACACCGTTTTACAAAATACAATTAAGCGCATTGAACAATTGCGTGAAGTGTTTTTTATGGCAGGAAGAGTGCCTATTGACGATGTTGACATGATTTGGGATAAGTTCAAATCAGCGCTTAAAAAGTTTAATACCAAAAAGAACGCCTACTATAGAACCATCAAAAGTGAGCAAGCCCTAAATTTAGAGAAAAAAAACGAGCTCTTGAAGATTGCCATAGATAATAAAGATGCAGAAGACTTTGTGCAAGCCACGCAGGTTTTTAAAGATATACAAAACAAATGGAAAGAAATAGGGCATGTGCCGAGACATTTGTCTGACAAGATTTGGAAGGAATTTCAAGAAGCTTGTAATCATTATTTTAACCGCTTAAAAGATTCAAAAAAATCTTTTGTTGAAGAAGAATTGAAGTCTTTTGAACAGAAAAAGGAATATCTTGAAAGAATGAGAACTTTTGAATTAGCGGGTGATTATCATACCGATTTGGCTAATATCAAAACACATATTGAAAATTGGAAGAACCTAGGAAAAGTGCCATTTTCTCGCAGACACATTGAAGGTAAGTTTAACAGGGTTTTAGATGGTTTGTTTGAAAAACTTTCTGAAAGTAGAAAGGAAGCAAATTTGGTTAGATTTCAAACAAAATTTGAAAATCTTGATGCAAATGATGCAGACCGAAAAATGAAAAATGAGAAAACATTTTTAACGCGAAAGATTGAAGAAGTTAAACAAGAAATTTCACAGTTAGAGAATAATATGATGTTTTTCTCTAAATCAAATCAAGAGAGTCCGCTTGTAAAAGAAGTTCACAAAAATTTAGAAAAGAAAAAATCTGAAATTTTAGAATTTGAGGATAAACTTAAGCAACTCAATCAAATGGCAAATAAAAAAGAAGCGCCTGCTGTTGAAGAAAATATTTTGAATGAATCAACACCTCAAGAAGAGGTTTAGTTTGCAAATAGTAATAAAATAAATAAAAAGGCTGTCCATTTCTGGACAGCCTTTTTTTATAAATTATTTAAAAACGCCAAGGTATTGATGTCATCCGCATAATCCCAAAGATTAGGCTTTTGCGTTTGACCAAATGGTATCATATGAGGTAAATTAATTTTGGACACCACACATTGTATTTGGTCCTTATTAAGTTCGAGGGTTCGCGAAAGATCACCTATGTTGTTATAATTAGTATAAAATAATGTTGAAATAGGTGACGTTAAATGATCGTCCTCTTTCAAAGTGAGAAACCCATTATCTAAAAATTTGTCCTGACTCATTAAGAAAACCGCTTTATTATAATGATAGTTACTGGCATATTTTTCATAAACCATTAATTCGTCATAGGGTGCGATGGCTTCAAAAAAATGGTCAAATGTATAATTTTCAGGGACATATAGTTTGGTCACATTCCTGCAGCCTAAACCAAAATATTGAAAAATATCTTGACCCAACAAAGCTAATTCTTCTTGAGATTCATCGCCAGTGAGAATAGCTACTGAATGCCTGTTACGTCTAATAATATTTGGAACTTTAGAAAAATAGAAATCAAAATAGTGTGCGCTATTATTGCTGCCAGTGGCTATAACAGCATCAAAATCAGTTAATCGCTCAACATAAGTAAATTGACTTTGGAAAGCACTATTTTCAGAAACGATAAAATCAATGAGCCATGGCATAAGGTGTTTATCTTGCGATGAAAGTTTGATTTGCGCGATATGACCACTAATAAAAACGCTTATAATGTCATGGAAACCAACCATCGGTAGGTTGCCTGCCAAAATTAAACCAACTTTTTTTGGTTGATCTGGTTCGTTCATTCCATTCTCATTAATCCATTTTGTTAGGTTTTCTGCTGTTAGTGCATTTGCCCAAGATTGCAAAGCAAAAATAACTTGCTCTTCCAAAAACCATGGATTATAATGCTTAGCCATTTCTATAATTTGATGGCCTTTCTCAAAAAAAAGGTCATCAGGTAATTTATCAAGAAAGGATTTATCTTTATAATGCGATAATTTATGGCCTAAATTAATAAGCGCCTGCAAACGGTTTGTCATCATCAATTATTAATTCTGGTCACTTTTTCAATGCCATCTATGGTTTTTATCTTTTCTATTAATTTTTTTAATATAGTTTTGTTTTGTACCACTACGGATATCTTGCCATTAAATAAACCTGCGCCAGAATTTAAATTTAAATTTTGAATGTCCACATGCATTTGGTTTGAAATAACTTTTGTTAAACGGTTGGTCAAACCTAAGGAATCCATACCAGTTATTTCAAGGGTTGCCAAAAATTCCTCTTGGCTAGAATCTATCCACTTGGCCAGCAATATCCGATAGGCAAAATTAGATTGTAAGCTAATCGCATTTGGGCAATCTGCACGATGTATTTTTATGCCTTCATTGATCGTTAGGAAACCAAAGACATCATCGCCAGGAATGGGATTACAACAATTGGCAAATTTGTAATCTAGTTTTTCTTGCTCTAAGCCAAAAACTAGCATATCATAGTTCTTGGTTAATTCCTGCTTATTTATTTGATCTGGTGTGGTTGATTTTCTTTGAATACCGCGTTTAAAAAAGCTCAAGATGCTACTGTTTCTCTGTGCAACAAAATCTTTAAGTTGCTGGTTTTCAATACTGCCGATGCCAACGCGATAAAACAAGTCTAAGGAGGTCTTTAATCTGAAGAAATTGACCAAATCATTGATGACCCTTTCATTTACTGTAATTTTTAAATGTCGTAATTTTCTAACCAATACTTCTTTACCATCTTCTGCTATTTTCTTAACATTTTCATTTAAAACATTTTTTATTTTTGTTTTTGCTTTTGATGTTGTTACAAAATCTAACCATTGTGAATTCGGTTTTTGATTAGGGGAAGTAATGATTTCAATTTGATCACCACTATTCAAAATGTGATTCAATGATACTAATTTTCCATTAACGCGCGTGCCCAAGGTGCGAATGCCAATTTCAGTATGTACACTAAAGGCAAAATCTAGTGCAGTTGCGCCTTTTGGTAAAGATTTTATTTCTCCTTTTGGCGTAAAAACATAAATTTCTTTGCTATATAAATTAAGCTTAAAATCCTCTACAAATTCAATAGCATCAAGAGAATTAGTGCTTTCTAAAGCCTCTTTCAATAAGTTCAACCAAGATTCCATATTGGATTCTTCGGTTGAATTTAATTTATACTTATGATGAGCAGCAAATCCCTTTTCTGCTATCTCATCCATGCGTTCAGAGCGAATTTGAACCTCCACCCATCTGCCTTTTGGTCCCATCACAGTCACGTGCAAGGCCTCATAGCCAGAAGATTTTGGAGATGAAATCCAGTCTCGCAAGCGGTTTGGACTTGGTTTATAAAAATCTGTGACAATCGAATAGATTTTCCAAGCTAAGAACTTTTCATCGCGCAAATCTGAATCATAAACAATGCGAATGGCAAACTTGTCAAAGACTTCTTCAAAGCGTACTTTTTGAGCGGCCATTTTTCTTCTAATTGAAAAAATAGATTTTGGTCGGCCTTTGATGACTGCTTTAATATTTTCTTTCTCCAAGGCTTCATTAATCACACCAACCACTAGTTTAATGTAATCTTCTTGCTCTTCTTTTGTTTCTTTAATTTTTTTAATGATATCTTTATAAACTTCTGGTTCAGTGTATTTTAAACCTAAGTCCTCGAGTTGAGTTTTGATATTATACAAGCCTAAACGATGAGCAAGTGGTGCATATATATATAAGGTTTCTGATGCGATTTTAGCTTGTTTATTACTCGCCATACTATCCATGGTTTGCATATTATGAAGCCTATCTGCAATTTTTATTAAAATAACTCTAACGTCATCATTGAGTGTTAAAAGCAATTTTCTATAATTCTCGGCCTGCATAGATACTTCCTGGTCGGAGATAACTTTTGAAATTTTAGTTAAACCATCAACAATTTGTGCAAGTTTGGCGTCAAATTTTATTTCTAAATCTTCAACGGTATACTGAGTGTCTTCCACTACATCATGCAAAAGTGCTGCAGCTATGGCTGTTGCGCCTAACCCAATGTCTTTTGCCACAATCTTTGCCACGGCAATTGGATGAAACACATAGGCCTCACCAGATTTGCGTCGCTGGTCTTTATGTGCGTCAACAGCCAAATCAAATGCTTTACGAATAAGTTTTTTATCACTGTCTGTTAAACTTTGATAACTCACTCGTAGCAGTTCTTTATATTCCTGCGCCAATAATTTTTTTTCCTGCGCGATTTGTTCTTCGGAAACTTGCATTTGTATGATGGCTTAATTCAAGTGTAAATATAAAAAAATATTTACAATTTTATATAATGTATTTTCATGGGAACAGAAATTAATCCTTTGCGCTCAAACTTCTCATTGGTAAGCCAAATCTCTTGTCCATCATGACTAAAAACGCCTTCAATTTGATGAAATGGCAGTTTCAGTTTATACCGCCTAAGATTAACCAAACTAAAGTCAAGGCCATTAAAATCTTTTATTTTAATGATAAAGGGTTTCAGTTTTTTGTTATAGCCGCATATAATTATTTCATTATTGTTAACTAAGCAAGCATCGGTTACTAGCCCATTTATAGGCAAATTGATGAGATGCTTAGCTATGTGATGGCCCGCTTGTTTTGGCAAGTAATAAACGTCAGTGGTTTGGTCTAACCAATTTTTTGTAAATAAAAAAATGAGTGAATCTTTGACAACCATCGCTTCACAATCAAAATTATTTTGACGTTTGGCTTTTTCAAAGGTTTTTTGCAGACCATATTCAAAAGATATTTTTTCAATAGGGGAGGGCACAAGCCATTGATGCTTGCTGATCTGATAGATACAAAGGTTCTGCCTTGACCCATTATTATTACCAAAATCGCCAACATAAAAAAATAAAGAATCCTGCGCAATAGCTTCCCAATCCATATTTTCAGTTGTTGGTAGCTCTATTTTATTTTTTATTTCAAAGCTATTTGGATCCAAACGATACAACCAATTTTCAGTGTCATCATTATGGGTTAAAAACTCGTCTTGCCATTTGATGAGGCCAGAAGTTTCATGTAATTTTTCATCTAAAATTTTAGACCAAATGGGTTGTGTTTTCGTTTTTTTATAAAGGCAACTTCCATCATTTTCAATAGCTAGGACGTTATAATTTTTAGCGTCTTTGCACAAGCAACCCTTTTGAGCAAAGCTAGTAAGAGAAAAAGAAATAAATAAAATTAGCAAAAAACGCATCAATTGAAAATTGTTGTAAATTTACATAATTTTTTTAGAAGCTTTATCCTGCTTTCCACTGCAATGGAGACGTCATGGTGTCTCCATGCAGACATTTATCGTCTGAATCAGGGCTAAGGGTTGATTACAAATATTTAACTTATGATAAAATTAGACATTTTAGCCTTTGGTGCTCATCCAGATGACGTGGAATTGGGCTGCGCAGGCACACTTGCAAAGGAAATATCTTTAGGAAAAAAAGTGGGCATTATAGATCTCACGCGAGGCGAATTAGGCACACGCGGTTCCGCAACAGAAAGAGACGAGGAAGCCAAGGAAGCTGCCAAAATATTAGGCGTTTCCATTAGAGAAAACCTCCAATTAAAAGATGGTTTTTTTCAAAACGATGAAGCTTCGCAACGGTTAATTGTTGAAAAAGTTAGACAATATCAACCAGATATTGTGCTGTGTAATGCCATAAAAGACCGTCACATCGATCATGGCAAAGGCAGCCAATTGGTGTCCCATGCTTGTTTTCTTTCTGGCTTGAGAAAGATTGAATCACACTTTCAAAACGTTTGGCAAGAACCTTGGCGACCGCACCATATTTATCATTATATTCAGTGGGAAAATATTTCACCAGATTTTGTTGTTGATGTGTCCGCGTTCATGGACAAAAAGTTGGCAGCGGTTTTTGCTTATAAAACACAATTCTTTGACCCTCAAAGTGAAGCTCCTATAACACCAATTGCCACCCAAAACTTTAAGGAAAGTATTACCTATCGTGCCAAAGATTTAGGTCGCCTAGTTGGTGTAGATTATGCCGAAGGTTTTACCGTTGAACGGGTTATAGCAATAGATAATTTGTCGAAAATTAAATAATTTTATTTGTGCAATTAAATTTTCTTCGTATCTTTGCACTCGCAAATTAAATGGTGATTGTAGCTCAGTTGGTTAGAGCGTCGGATTGTGGTTCCGAAGGTCGCGGGTTCGAGACCCGTCTTTCACCCAAATAGCCAGTCAGAAATGACTGGCTTTTTTTGTTTATGAGAAATATAAATTTGTATTGATATCGTTTTATTAAGAAAAGCTTTGTGATTTCTTTGTGTTGCCTTTGAGCAACTTTGTGGAATAATCTGCCAACAAAAAAACTAAAGCAAAAAAAATCTAGCTTCACATCCCTTTTTTAATGACAGCGACTAATGTTTCGTAGAAAAACTTTTAAACAAAGCAAAATGACCGACTTGAAACCTATCTTCATGGTTTTCCTCAATTACCTTCGTATCTAAATAATGTCGAAGATCATTCTTGAAGTCATAAATAATGGTTTTATTTTGTGATGGGCTAAAAACTAAATAACAAGAATTATTGTTTTTGCCTTTATAAATAATTTGATGAAATTCTGCTAATTTTTCGCCTGCTTAATAACTTTCATATTGATAATGAAATAAATAATCAAACTGGTAAGTTTGCGCTTTAAGCAACGAAACAGTACAAATAAAAAAAAGACTAAGATAATTCATCATGGCAAGTTA
Source organism: Flavobacterium sp. (assembly GCA_044347145.1). GTDB lineage: Bacteria > Bacteroidota > Bacteroidia > Flavobacteriales > Flavobacteriaceae > Flavobacterium. Next base: position 28,982 of record JBIIXU010000015.1, on the reverse strand, counting down.
TTACCAACGCATAATCACACTTCCCCAAGTAAATCCGCTGCCAAACGCCGCCAAGACTACCAAATCACCTGATTTTATTTTGCCAAGTTCAACAGCCTCAGTGAGTGCTATTGGCACAGATGCCGCTGTAGTGTTGCCGTATTTTTGAATATTATTATGAACTTGATCATCCGTCAATTTGAATTTTTGTTGAATAAATTGCGAAATCCGTAAATTAGCCTGATGAGGAATAAGCATATTAATGTCAGAAACTTGTAAGTTATTTGCTGTTAAGCCCTCCATAATCACTTCGGAAAATCTAACAACTGCATTTTTAAAAACAAATTGCCCATTCATATAAGGCGTATAACTGATATCGTTTGGATCATTGTCCTTAATAATGTCTGTTACCCAGCGTTTGCCCATGCCAGGCGCAATAACTGATAGTTCTTCAGCATGCAAACCTTCACTATGCAAATGTGTAGACAAAATGCCTTGTCCAGCTTTTTCGCTTCGAGAAACAACAGCAGCACCTGCACCATCACCAAAAATGACAGATACGCCTCTGCCACGATCGGTCATATCTAATCCTCGTGAGTGAACTTCTGATCCAATGACCAAAACATTTTGATACATGCCAGTTTTAACATATTGGTCTGCGATTGATAAACCATAAACAAAACCTGAACATTGGTTTCTAATATCTAAAGCACCTATCGTTTTTATACCTAAATCCCTTTGCACCAAAACACCTGGACCTGGAAAATAGTAATCAGGACTTAGTGTGGCAAAGATGATAAAGTCAATGTCATCTTTTTGTAATCCTGAATTTTTTATGGCTTTTTTGGCGGCTTCAACACCCATACTTGTGGTTGTTTGATCTGCAGAATTTACATGTCGTCTTTCTTTGATACCGGTACGTTCCTGAATCCATTCGTCATTGGTATCCATTATTTTTGATAAATCTTCGTTGGTAACGATATGATCAGGTACATAAAACCCTAAACCTTTTATTTTAGATTGATACATAAATGATAGCTAATTTAATGAGTTGATAAAAATACAAATTTAAATTAAACGATTAATAAAAAAATAACATTTTTTTGTAGCAATTTTTAAAATCAAGCTTTATTTTTGTTCGTCAATTAGTTTGGTCTTATATTTGCTGCATATAATCTAATGAAGAATATAATAGTTATATTTATTTTGTCTTTTAATTTTTTTGCTTCTGCTCAGTTTGAGGGACAAAGCAAAAAAAAATTACCCCCATCCTTAGGAATTATTGACAATAACCCTAAGGAAGAAATCGCAGAAGAATCTGAGGAGAACAAGGAATCAAATTTGTTTGAAATAAAAAAACCACCAAAGACGTTATTAGAATGGCGCAAAAAAAAGCCAAATTTTAGTTTCGGTCAAATTGACACTGAATTTGTTAAACCAAAATACAAAATTAAAACAGGGCTAGAACAAAAAGAGGGTGCTTGGCGAGAAGAATATAAAAAAGATCAAAATTTTGGTGATTTTAAAACAGAATCAAAAACGGTAAAAATTATATGTCGAGACCACGAATATGTAGATGGAGACAGGGTTATGATTTTAATGAATGATCGCACCTTGATTTCAGATATGCTTTTGGTTGGGGATTATAAATCTGTAGAAGTTGAACTTCAAGAAGGGTTTAACAAATTTGAATTTGTTGCGTTAAATGAAGGCACATCTTCGCCAAACACCGCTGAGTTTAGAGTTATTGATGATAAAGGAAATAATATTGTTGGCAATATTTGGTATATTACCCAAGGCGCTAAGGCAAGCCTAGTTGTTATTAAGGAAGAGGCCAAGTTAAAATCGGAATAAAAAAAGACCACTAAGAGTGGTCTTTTTTTATTATTTTATTTTAAACATTAAATATCATCAAAATCTAAGTCTGTAAATGAAGAAGATTTGACTTCAGCACGCTGAGGTGGCTGATAGTCTTTTTGATGCCTTTCCGAAATAACTTCTGTTCCTCGATGTTCAATGACATAATTCATTATTTCTTCAAGGTTTTCTTTAAATCCATCAAAATCTTCTTTATAGAGTGCAATTTTGTGCTTCTTAAATCTAAATGATCCGTCGTCTTCAGTAAACTTAATGCTTTCTGTAATGGTCAAATAATAATCGTCCGCTCTGGTAGCCCTTACATCAAAAAAATATGTGCGACGACCTGCCCTTAAAATTTTCGAGTAAACTTGCTCTTGCTCGAATCCTTTTTCAATCATATTAAGTAGTGTTTTGTAGTTTATCGTGTTCAAATATAATAAAAAATATTATAACAAAACAAATTTAGTATTATTTCTACAATTAAGCGGTTTTACTTATTTTCATTTGTTTATCATAAAGCTCCTTATAGTAACCTTGTTGGTTGACTAAATCTTTATGGCTGCCTTTTTGAATTATTTGACCGTTTTCTATAACTATGATTTCATCTGCTAATATAGCCGTTGAAACCCTATGGCTAATTATCACTGTTGTTGTATTTTTTGTAAATTCAGAAAGATTCCTTAAAATATTTTCTTCCGTTTCCATATCAACGGCACTTAAACAGTCATCAAACAACAAAATGGGTGATTTTTTTATCAACGCGCGAGCAATCGAAAGCCTTTGCTTTTGGCCACCCGAGAGATTGATGCCTCTCTCTCCTAAAATTGTTTCATACTTATCTTGAAAATCTTGTATGTTATGGTCAACATCTGCTAATTTGGCCACCTCTATAATGGCTTGGTCGTCAGCATTTACATCACCAAATTTAATATTGTTTTTAATGGTATCAGAAAATAAAAAGACATCCTGAGGTACGTAAGAGATATGCTTCCTTAAATGCTTTAAATCAAAAGACTTAATATCATGATTATCAATTAATATTTCACCAGATGTGGGGTCAAAAAATCTTGAAATCAAGTTCATAAGTGTCGTCTTACCAGCACCCGTTGCGCCTAATATCACCACTCTTTTTCCTGCTTCAATGCTAAAATTTAGGTTGTCTAAAACTATTTGATTTTTGTTGTATTCAAAAGAGACATTATTGAAAGTTATTTTGCCTTCAATTTTTGTAGTAACACCTTTTTCTTGAGATATACTTGGTTTAGTTTCTAAAAATTCATTGATGCGTTTTTGTGAAGATTCGGCCTCTTGTACTAAGGAGGAAACCCAGCCAATCGATGCTACAGGCCAGGTAAGCATATTTACGTAGAGGATAAACTCAGCGATAATACCAATACTTGCAATTTCATTTTTCATAAACATATTGGCACCAACATAAATAACCACCAAATTACTTAACCCAATTAAGAAAATCATTAAAGGTCCAAAGTAGGCATTGATTTTTGCTAACGCTAAATTTTTATTATAGCTTTCATTGGCTAAATCGATGTATTGTTGGCGTTTGGTTTCTTCAAGAGCATTTGCTTTAATAACCCGTATGCCTGAAAAAAATTCTTGCACAAAGCTAGACATTGTTGATAAATTTTCTTGATAGGCTGTGCTTTTGTAATGAATTTGTTTGGTTATAAAATAAATTAATAAAGAAAGCGCTGGCAAAGGTAATAGCGTATATAAAGTAAGTTTAGGCGAAACCTCCCACATAAAAATAATGATGATAACAAATCTGATGATGGTGTCAATGGAATACATGATGGCTGGACCAAAATACATTCTTACGCGGGAGACATCCTCACTGATGCGATTCATTAAATCACCAATTCTACTTTTATTAAAAAAATCTTGTCCTAATTTTTGATAATGTGCATAAATTTCATTTTTCATGTCAAACTCTATATGCCTAGACATGACAATTAAAGTTTGCCTTTTCAAAAAAGTAAGAATACCACCAATGACTGTAGCACCAATAATATAAAGCAAGTATTCCCAAAGTTTGTCGTAATCTGAAGTATTTTGCGATAAACTTTTCTCAATCACCTGAATACTTTGATTTATTAATTTTGGTGGGACTAGCAAAAAGAATTGTGCAATAATTGTAATAAAAATGCCAAACACTAATTTTTGTTTATATTTGATAAAAAAATAATTGACTTTCTTTAAAGCTTTCATTGTTGTGTTGTTGAAATATAAATTTTTTACGAATTTGATAAAAAATATTAAAAATTCGCTTGAATTAATAAAAAATTATTATTTTTGTGACCTTAAATTAGTAAAACCACAATAATATATGGCAACCACTACTTCAACTGACGTTTTTAAGAACCAAGATCCAGTATTTGGTCAAGTTTCATTTGATAATCACGAACAAGTGGTTTTTTGCCACGACAAAGATACAGGTTTAAAAGCAATTATTGGTATTCATGACACAACTTTAGGACCATCTTTAGGCGGCACGCGTATGTGGGCTTACGAAAATGAGTGGGATGCACTTAATGATGTTTTGCGTTTATCACGTGGCATGACCTTTAAATCTGCTTTAGCAGGCTTAAATCTAGGCGGTGGAAAAGCTGTTATCATTGGTGATGCTAAAACGCAAAAGACACCTGAATTGATGAGAAAATTTGGTGAATTCATTCATAAATTATCAGGAAAATATATAACGGCAGAAGATGTAGGTATGACCACTGCTGATATGGATACTGTGAGAGAAGTTACCCCGTATGTAGCTGGTATTTCAGAAGCTAAAGGTGGCAGCGGAAACCCTTCACCAGTTACCGCTTTTGGTACCTATATGGGTATGAAAGCTGCTGCAAAATTCAAATATGGTCATGATAACTTAGCAGGTAAACACGTTGTTGTGCAAGGAATTGGTCATGTAGGCGAAGTTTTGGTAGATTATTTAACCAAAGAAGGTGCTTTGGTCACTATTGTTGATATCAACCAACAACGATTGGAAGAGGTTGCCGCAAAATATCAGGCTAAAATTTATGCAGGCGCAAATCTTTTTGAATTAGATATGGATATTTACGCCCCTTGTGCTTTAGGCGCAACAATAAATGACCAATCGATCCACCAATTAAAGGCATCAGTTATTGCTGGAGCTGCCAATAATCAATTGGCAAACGAAGCTGTTCATGGGCTTATTTTAAAAGAGAAAGGTATTGTTTATGCGCCAGATTTTTTGATTAACGCTGGCGGAATTATCAATGTTTATCGTGAAATAGCTAAATATGATGAAGCAGAAGCGATGAAGCGCACAGAAAACATTTATAATACCACGCTTGAAATATTAAATATGGCTGATTTACAAAATATAACACCTAATGAAGCAGCCAAATCCTTAGCGATGCAAAGAATAAATGATAGAAAACTAGGAAGATAACTTGTATTCTTAATTAAAATATTAAAGACAATTCTTTCTAGGGTTGTCTTTTTTTGTTTTCTTTAATTTTTTTCAATTTTTTCAATTTTAAAAAAATTATCTTTGTCAAAATTTATTTAAATGGCAATTAAAGTTGGTATTCCAAAAGGAACACGTGATTTTTCCGCAGAAGAATTAGGCAAACGAAACTATATTTTTGATATCGTCAAAAAAGCATTTGTTAATTATGGGTTTCAGCCTATAGAAACGCCAACCTTTGAAAACAATGAAACCCTAATGGGCAAATATGGTGAAGAAGGGGATCGCTTAATTTTCAAAATTTTAAATTCTGGCGATTATTTTGATAAAATTGATGAAGATTTAATCAAAAAAGATCAAGCTAAAGTTTTATCGACCAAAATCACCGAAAAAGCTCTGCGGTATGATTTAACTGTGCCATTTGCGCGATACGTGGTGCAACATCAAGCTGACTTAGTATTTCCATTTAAACGCTATCAAATCCAACCTGTTTGGCGAGCAGACAGACCGCAAAAAGGCCGTTTTAGAGAATTTTATCAATGTGATGCCGATGTGGTGGGTTCTAACTCACTCTTACAGGAAGTAGAGCTTGTGCAGCTCTATGATGAAGTTTTTACGAAATTAGGTTTAAAAAACACAAGTATAAAAATTAATAATCGTAAAATTTTGTCTGGTATAGCCGAAATGATTGGTGCTAAAGACAAATTAGTCGATTTTACAGTTGCGCTTGACAAACTCGATAAAATAGGGGAGGACAAGGTAAAAGAAGAAATGCTTGATAAAGGTATATCTGCGGATTCTATCAAGAAAGTACAGCCCTTGTTTAATTTTTCAGGAGACAATTCAAATAAAATTAAGCAATTAACTGACTTATTGTCTACTTCTTCTGAAGGGATGAAAGGCGTTGAAGAGTTAAAATATATTATAGAAACCGTTGACCAATTGCAACTCTCTACGTCGAAATTACAAATTGATGTAACCCTAGCGCGCGGTTTAAATTATTATACTGGCTCTATTTTTGAGGTTTCTGCAAATGGTGTAGACATGGGGTCTATTGGCGGTGGTGGCCGTTATGATGATCTAACGGGCATTTTTGGTTTAAAAAACATGAGTGGTGTTGGTATATCATTTGGCTTAGACCGTATTTATTTGGTTTTAGAAAGTCTTCAGCTTTTTCCTGATACTTTGAGCTTTGCCCCTCACGTATTGATTATTAATGAAGAAAAGACTTGTTTATTGGCTCTAGATTTATTGAAAAAATTAAGAAATAGAAATGTTTCAGCAGAACTTTTCCCTGATGCGGCAAAGTTTGATAAACAATTTAAATATGCCGAGCGAAAAGGGATAAGCATAGTTGTTAAATCTATACTTGATAACAGTACGTTAGTTTATAAAAACCTGCTTACAGGTGAGCAAAAGGAAATAGAATTTGAAACTTTTTTTCACGATTTAAAATAAATTAATTGAAAGGTCTAAGTTTTTTCTAACCTGTTTTTACGTATAAAATTTTATTAATTAACACGTGCAATTAAAATATTTATTAACTTTGCGTTTTATTAATCAATAATTTACTGATAATGAATACAAAGCTTACATTGACCATTCAGCAAGAAATTATTCATAAGGCGAAAGAGTACGCAAAAGAAAAAAATAGAAGTTTATCCGATATTATAGAAAACTATTTAAAAATTCTAACAAAAGAAGAAAAAAATCCAGAATTAAAAAAACTGAATCCAGTTGTAAAATCTTTAAAAGGTTCCTTTAAAATGCCTGAAAATATGGACTATAAAGAAGAACTTAGAAAACGACGAGAAGAAAAATATTTATGATGGATCATGTTTTAGTAGATACTGATGTTATATTAGATTTTTTCTTTGATCGTCAACCTTTTGCAGAATCTGCGACTGAAGTTTTTAACCGTTGTGAAGGAAATAAAATAAAAGGTTTCACAACGCCAGTAATCATTTGTAATGTTTATTATTTATTGTGCAAGACTGCAAATCATCAATTGGTAGTAGAAAAATTAAAGCAGCTATTAAACATTATAGATATCACAACAATGAATAAAGATGTTGTTTTTGAGGCACTTAATTCAGAGTTTAGAGATTTTGAAGATGCTTTACAAAATTTTTCAGCGGTTCAAAATGGAAAAATTAATATTATTCTAACTAGAAATATTAAGGATTTCAAAAGAAGTCATATGGCTATATTGACACCGGAACACTATTTGAGGGGAAAAGATAGTAGCTTATAGCAGTCTAAACCAAACACCTATATAAAATATCCCAATCTACTTGTTTGGGACTACTTATCGCTCAAATCAATATGTATATTTTCTAAAAACCGTTTCGCTTCTTCTATGTCAATATGCAAAAAGCGATCTTGATGCACTATTGGCACAACTTCGCGAAAAGCATTTACAAAGGACATTAAAAAAGGACTACTTTTTAGTGGCTCTCTAAAATATAAGGCTTGCGAAGCATTTAGCAGTTCTATAGCAATGATTGACTTGAGGTTTTCAACGATGCGATAACATTTAGTTGCCGCATTAGCGCCCATACTTACATGATCTTCTTGTCCATTGCTAGAAACAATGCTATCAGTTGAAGCTGGGTTGGCCAATTGTTTATTTTGACTGACAATGCTAGCAGCAGTATATTGCGGAATCATTAAGCCAGAATCTAAGCCAGGTTTTTCAACTAAAAATGGCGGTAAACCTCTTTGACCCGATATCAATTGAAAGGTTCGTCGCTCTGAAATACTACCTAGTTCCGCTAAGGCAATGCTTAAATAATCTAAGGCTAAAGCCAAAGGTTGACCATGAAAGTTACCGCCCGAAATGATTAAATCCTCATCTGGAAAAATATTTGGATTGTCTGAAACGGCATTCACCTCAGTTAAAATAGTTTTTTCAACAAAAGTTAAAGTGTCTTTACTCGCCCCGTGTACTTGTGGTACACATCGAAAAGAATAAGGATCTTGAACATGTTGTTTAGGTCTGTTAATCAATTCACTATCGTTAAGTAATTCAAGTATATGTTTGGCTGTTTTTAATTGACCTTTATGTGGTCTAATATGATGAATGAGTTCATGAAATGGTTGCTTACAGCCATCAAAACCTTCCAATGAAATGGCTGCCACAACATCAACAAAATAACTTAAACGTTTCCCCTCAAGTAGACAGTGCACACCGTAAGCGGTCATAAATTGTGTACCATTGAGTAAAGCTAATCCTTCTTTTGAAGCCAATGCAATAGGCTGCCAATTATTTTTTTCGAGCACTTGCATAGCGGTTTGCTTTTCGCCATCGAAATAAACTTCACCTTCGCCAATTAGTGGCAGAGATAAATGCGCTAAAGGTGCCAAATCGCCTGATGCACCTAGTGAACCTTGTTGATAAACAACTGGTAAAACATCATGGTTATAAAAGTCAATCAAACGTTCAACAGTCTGCAATTGCACCCCTGAATGACCATAACTCAACGATTGAATTTTGAGCAATAGCATGATTTTTACAATATTTTGAGGGACTTCTTCTCCGGTGCCGCATGCATGAGAAAGCATGAGATTTTTTTGCAATTGACTTAAATGTTCATTTGAAATTTTTACATGACAAAGTGAGCCAAAACCCGTATTAATACCATATATAGGTTCACTTTGGTTTTTCATTTTTTCATCAAGATAAAGCCGAGATTTTTCAATTTTAGCAATGACATCTTGAGACAATGCTAAGGATTGGTTTTCTATTAATATCTGATGAATCTGATCAATGTTAAGTATATCAGAGGTAATATAATGTGTCATGTAAGTTTTATAAGTTAGGCAAAAATAAGATGTTTTTTTTGAAAATAATGTTATTTTTGTTTGATTTATTGATAAACTGATAACTATTTTTAGTCTGAGAAACTATTAAACTTTGCCCTTTTACTGCCGGCATACATATCATATCGCAACAAACGAGATTCGAGATTGCCGTTAAAAACCTTTATTTTTCTAGATGGACGTAAACCAATTTGCTTAATGGCTTCAATATTTGAGGTGATGAACCAGGCTTCAGTATGGGGGTAATTTTGTTTAAGTGTATCGCCTATTTTTTTGTAAAACTCATCCATTTCTATTGGCATACGCTCACCATAAGGCGGATTAAACATCATAAAAAGGCCTTGCTCTGTTTCCTTTCTTGATTCGAAAAAATCCTGGTGCTCGATTGTGATATACTCCGTTAAATTCGCGTTTTCAATATTTTCTTGTGTTTTGCTTAAAGTGCTTTTTGAAATATCAAAACCATGCAATTTAAACGAATAGTCTTTTGTTTTTGATAATAAGGCATCAACAATAGTATCAAAAAGTTCTGGTTCCCAATCGTTCCATTTTTCAAAGGCAAACTCTTTTCTATTGATATTGGCAGGAATATTACAAGCAATCATCGCTGCTTCAATAAGTAAGGTGCCACTGCCGCACATGGGATCAAGAAAAGGCTTTGACCCATCCCAGCCAGCTAAAAGCAACAAACCAGCTGCCAAAACTTCATTAAGTGGTGCTACATTTGTTGCGGTTCGATAACCGCGTTGGTGCAAAGATTCTCCAGAAGAATCTAGAGATATGGTGCAATTATCTCTGTCTAAATGCACATGAATATATAAATTTGGTTTTACTTTATCAATCGAAGGTCTTTCACCCGTGCGCTCCCTAAATTGGTCAACAATGGCATCCTTCACTTTTAAAGATAAAAATTGGGAATCATTAAACACTTCGCTATACATGGTTGAGTCGATCACAAAACTCTGGTTGATGTTGAGATAAGTAGACCAATCAAAAGCTTTAACCGCTTGATATAAATCATGTTCATTCGTTATTTTAAAAGCATGAATTGGCTTTAATATGCGAACGGCTGTCCGAAGGGCTAAGTTAGCTTTATACATAAAACCCTTATCGCCATAAAATTCAACGCTACGGGTACCTGTTTTTACGTTTTGCGCACCTAGTTTTATTAGTTCATTGGCTAAAATATCTTCCATGCCAAAGAAGGTTTTGGCTAGCATTTTGAAATTGGTCATCTCGTTGTAGAATATGCTGCAAAGGTAAGGATTTTGCATGGGAAATCCATTATTTGAAATGATTCAATAGTATTTGACAATTTCTTTTTCTCGCAAAGGTTCAAAGAAATGCTTTGCGCCTTTGCGCCTCTGCGCGAAAAATCAAAAAGCTAAACAAACAAACAAACTACTAATTTTTTCCAAAAACAAAATCTATTAGCAAGCTTTTAATTATTTTTGCCCAAATTTTAATCTTTGAATAAGTTATTTTTCTTTTTTTTCTGCTTGATGGCTTGCTTTGTATTTGCGCAAACGCCAGTTGCTTTAGATACCCTTAACCAAAATAAAATTCGCGTAGAACATGCTGATTTTTTTGATGTTGACGAAGATAAATTGCCAGAAGCAGCTATCCTAACAGGCAATGTCCGGGTTTTCCACGATGGTTCTATTTTAACTTGTAACAAGGCTTATTTGTATAGAAAAGCCAATATCATTAAGTGTTTTGGCCAAGTGAACATGACCCAAAAAGACACGCTTAATTTAAGAAGTAAATATGGTGAATATGACGGGAATACCAAATTAGCTTATGCCAAAGGCGATGTTATTATGACTACACCAAGTTCTGTTTTAACAACCGAAGTATTAAATTTTGATAGAAATACGCAACAAGCCACTTATTCAACTGGTGCAACCATCAAAAACAGTCAATCGACTTTGGTTAGTCAAAAGGGCAAATATTTGGCTTATTATGGTTTATTTGAATTTAGAGATAAAGTGATGGTGACCAACCCTCAAACCAAGATAGAAACAAATATTTTGGACTATTATGAAAATTCAGGCCATGCCTATTTGTTTGGAAAATCAAAAATAACCAACAAAGACGGCATCATTGAAACTGAAAAAGGCATGTATGACACCAAATTAGACAAAGCTAATTTTGATAAGAACACAAAGATTTTCTATAATGACCGTTTGATTGAAGGCGACTTTATTTATTATGATAAAGCCAAAGAATTTGCGACAGCTACTCGAAATGTGAAGATTACTGACACAATTAATAAATTGATTGTGACTGGCCATTATGCTGAAATTTATCAAAAAATTGATTCAGCAGTCATTACGCGAAGAGCTTTAGGGAAGTTATTAGTTGAAAAAGATACGATGTACACCCACGCCAGAAGACTTGTCATTACAGGCAAAGAAGGTCAGCGTGTATTTAGAGGTTATGACAATGCCCGCTTTTTTAAAACCGATATGGCTGGCAAATGTGATTCGATTCATGGGGTTGAAAAAACTGGCTTAACGAAGCTTATTGGCAATCCAATTATTTGGAATTTTGAAAATCAAATGACTGGCGATCTCATGCATTTGATAGCCAATACGAAGACTGAAAAACTAGATTCTTTGAAAGTCTTTAATAATGTTTTTATCATTTCGAAAGATACTATAGGTACAGGTTATAATCAGGTGAAAGGGGTGTTTTTAAACGGAAGGTTTGAAAACGATGCACTAAAAGAAGCGGATGTCATTAAAAATACCGAAGTGGTCTATTATATGCGCGATGAGCAACAAGCTTTGATTGGTATAAACAAAAATGTTTCTAGTAAAATTAACATGATTTTTGAAGAAAATGAAGTTGATGAAATTACTTTCTTTGATAATGTAGAAGGCAATATTTATCCCGAAGACAAGCTCCATGAAAAGGATCGTCTCCTCAAAGGTTTTATTTGGCGGGGCGATGAACGGATTAAATCATTACAAGATTTATTTATACCAGAAGAAGAAGCCTATCATCAGCAAATGCTGAAAGATACCGAGCGAGATAAGAAAAAGGAAGAGGAAAAACCAGACTAAGACAAATATGGTATCTAGTTTTTCTATAAATTAAACTGGCTAGAGTTTTTTTATAATATACTGTTACATAAATTATAAATCATTGACCGCAGATTTCTTAAAATACCAAGCACAAACTTCTCCCTATCCTTTAGCGATAGAAGTTTCCTATGCGGAAGGGTCATACATTTATGATGTGGATGGCAAAGCCTACCTTGATATGGTGGCTGGCGTTTCTGCCTGTACTTTGGGTCATCAACATCCAAAGGTAAAGGAAGCCATTATCAATCAGCTCAATAAATATGCGCACGTGATGGTTTATGGCGAATTTGCCCAAAGTCCAGCAGTTGAATTTTGTAAAGAACTGGCCTCATTTTTACCACCACAACTTCAAAAAACTTATCTAGTTAATTCTGGCACAGAAGCCACAGAAGGCGCTTTAAAATTAGCCAGAAGAGTCACAGGTAGAAGCCAATTGATTTCTTTTCATAACGCATATCATGGCAATACCATGGGCGCCATGTCAGTGATGGGTTTTGAAGAACGCAAACGCGCATTTAGGCCTTTAATTCCAGATGTAGATTTTTTATGGTTTAATGATGAAAAGGATTTAGAGAAAATTACAACTAAAACTGCGGGTGTCATTGTTGAAAGCATTCAAGGCGGCGCGGGTTTTATAGAGCCAAAAAACGGTTATCTCAAAAAATTAAAACAACGTTGCGAAGCCGTTGGCGCCTTATTAATCATTGATGAAATTCAACCAGGATTTGGCAGAACAGGCAAACTTTTTGGTTTTGAAAATTATGACATGGTGCCAGATATTTTGGTGATGGGGAAAGGTATGGCGAGTGGCATGCCCGTTGGGGCTTTTACGTCTTCCGCAGATTATATGGATTTGTTGAGCGATAACCCTAAATTAGGACATATTACCACTTTTGGTGGTCATCCGGTGGTCGCTGCAGCTGCTTTAGCTACGCTTGAAGAGGTTACTAAACCTGCATTTATGCAAGAGGTTTTAGAAAAAGAAAAGTTATTTAGAAAATTATTGGTTCACAAGCATATTCAAGAGGTGAGGGGTAAAGGCTTAATGCTTGCAGCCATGACGGCAAGTGCTGATATTACCAATCAAGTGATTTTAAAATGTAAAGATGAAGGTGCTTTGTTTTTTTGGTTGTTATTTGAACCCAATGCCATTAGAATCACACCACCTTTAACCATCAGTTTTGAAGAAATTGAAAAAGGTTGCGAAATTCTTTTAAAAGTTTTAGATAAAATAAAAATAAAATAAATGTAGCTTGACCACGCGTGTTACTTTTCTCTGATATATATATCTATGGGTACACCAGTAAAGTTATAATGTTCACGCAGTTTATTTTCTAAAAAACGTTTATAGGCTTCTTTGACATATTGTGGTAAATTGGCAAAAAAGACAAATTGCGGCACAGGTGTAGGCAATTGCATGCAATATTTAATTTTCACATATTTACCTTTGGTTGCTGGTGGCGGATATTTTTCAATAATACCAAGCATAAGGTCATTAAATTTTGAGGTTGCAATGCGTTGTTTGCGGTTTTCAAAGACTTCAATCGCCAATTCAAGGGCTCTCAATAGGCGTTGTTTATTGAGCACAGACACAAAAAGAATCGGCACGTCTGTAAAGGGTTGAATCTTTTCTTTGATATCTTCTTCAAAGCGCTTGCTGGTCATGGTTTCTTTATCAACCAAATCCCATTTGTTTACAACAATCACCACGCCTTTTCTATTTTTTTCAGCTAACCAAAAAATCGACATGTCTTGGCCTTCAAAACCTCTAGTAGCATCAATCATGATGATGCAAACATCACTGTTTTCAATGGCTCTTACCGACCGCATCACCGAGTAGAATTCTAAATCTTCTTTTACGCGTGATTTTTTTCTAATACCAGCCGTGTCAACCAATTTAAAATCAAAACCAAATTTGTTAAAACGTGTGTCAATAGAATCTCGAGTAGTGCCTGCAATGTCGGTCACCACAAAACGATCCTCGCCAATCAAGGCATTGATGAATGACGATTTACCAGCATTTGGCCGACCAACAACGGTTATTTTTGGTAAATGCTCAAAATCATCTTCTTCATAGGCTTTATCAGGAAAGGCTTCAATCAAGGCATCAAGCAAATCGCCAGTGCCACTGCCAGATGTACTAGAAATGGTAAAATATTCGCCTAATCCTAAACTATAAAATTCGGTGGCATCGTTCTCGCGTTTGGCATTATCTACTTTGTTTACAGCCAGTAAAATGGGCTTTTTTACCTTGCGTAGCATTTTTGCAACTTCTTGATCTAAAGGTGAGACACCTTGTTCAACTTCTGTTACAAATAAGATGACGTCAGCTTCTTCTATCGCCAACTCAACTTGCTTTCTAATTTCACCTTCAAAAATATCATCTGATCCTTTGACGTAGCCACCAGTGTCAATTACAGAAAATTCTTTGCCATTCCATTCGCTTTTTCCATAAATGCGGTCTCTCGTTACGCCACTTACTGCATCAACTATAGCTTCTCTTCGCTTGATTAATCGATTAAAAAGGGTTGATTTTCCTACATTTGGTCGGCCTACGATGGCTACAATATTGCTCATTATGGTTTTTTTTAAAAGTGTGCAAATATAGTTAAATAAAGTTAGAAATTAGAAGTTGGAATTTAGAGGTAGGAAATTAGAAGTTAGAAATTAGAAGTTAGAATTTAGAGGTAGGAAATTAGAGGAAAGAAATTAGAAGTTAGAATTTAGAGGAGTGAAACTAGAGGATGGCCTTAATCAAAACAGGTGGTCTACCGATAACCGCCTGATTTCCATTGATAACAATGGGTCTTTCTATTAATATAGGAAATTTTACCATGGTCTCAATAATTTCAATGTCCGAAAGGTTTTGATGTTTAAAGTTATCAAGCCAAATCTTTTCCTTGACACGGACTAGTTGTATCGGTTTGATTTTTAATAATTTGATTAGATCTAAAATCGTTTTTTTTGTGAGTTTTTCGTCCAAATATTTTACAATTTCAAAAGGTTGTCCACAAGATTCAACAATTTGCAGAGCTTCTCTAGATTTGCCGCAGCGCGGATTATGATAAATTTTAATCATGAAAGTTAATTTTATACAAAGTAAATAAAATTGTACATTTATGCCAAATTTTTAAAGTGTAATATTTATGTACATAGAACAACTTGTTAACAAGCATAAACATCTGGCCCTATATCTGCCGCCAATTTTAGGATTATTAGCCCTTTTTAGTATTGATCGCCTATTTAGTGGAGATGTTGATGCAGGTGAGGTTATTGCTACTATGATTGATAGGTTGGGCAAAACTTTGACCTTTGCCTTTTTTGTTGGGCAATTGGCGGTGTTTTTAATTTTTTTACTGATTTGGATAAAATTTGTTCAAGGGCAAAGTTTAACAAGTTTAACAACATCTAGAGCGAAAGTAGACTGGAAAAGGGTATTTTTTTCGTTTATACTTTGGGCTTTTATTGCCGCAACTTTTATCATTATTGACTATGACATGAATAGTCAAGATTATGTGTGGAATTTTAATGCCAAAAAGTTTTTCCCCTTTTTGATTATAGCCTTGGTTTTGTTGCCAATGCAAACTAGTTTTGAAGAATATTTATTTAGAGGTCACATGATGCAAGGTTTAGGCTTGGCAACAAAAACACGTTGGATACCATTGGTTGTTAGCTCTATACTTTTTGGATTAATGCACATTTCCAATCCAGAAGTTGGCAAATTGGGTATGATTGTGATGGTTTATTATATTGGTACGGGGTTCTTTTTAGGAATCATCACGTTAATGGATGAGGGTTTAGAATTGGCCTTAGGTTTTCACGCGGCCAATAATATTGTGGCTGCGCTATTAGTCACTAGTGATTGGACTGTTTTGCAAACACATGCCATTCTCAAAAGTACAGCAGAACCAAGTGCTGGTTTAGAGATTATTTTACCCGTATTTGTGGTATTTCCGGTGCTTATTTTTGCTTTTTCAAAAATATACAAGTGGCAGAATTGGCAAGAAAAATTAATAGGGTGGCAGGAACCTCAAAAAGAAATTAATAGCCAACATAATCTGTAATTTCTAAGCCATAACCAATCAAGCCTACACGTTTGGCTTGGATTTCATTAGACATCAACTGCAATTTATTGATATCGATATCATGCAAAATTTGTGCACCAATGCCGAAATCTTTGGCATCCATTTCAATTTTTGGTGCGCGTAATTCATTTTTGTTTTGGTAATCCTTTAGCAATTGCAGTCTTTTAAGCATTTCAAAACTATCAACTTCTTTTTGTATAAAAATAATAGCACCTTTACCAGCTGCATTTATTTTTTCAAACATTTTTTGCAGTTTTTCATCCGGATTAGAAGTCAAAGTACTTAAAATATCCTGATTGAGATAGCTTGAATTAATTCTGGTCAACACTTGCTCACCCAAGTTCCATTGCCCTTTGGTTAAAGCGATATGTACTTTTTTATTGGTTAACTGCAAATAGGCACGCAGTCTAAATTCACCAAAACGCGTTTTTATATTAAAATCTTCCTTTTTTTGAATTAAACTATCATGTTGCATGCGGTAGGCGACAAGTGCTTCAATAGAAACAATTTTCAATTTAAATTTTTTAGCAACTTTCATTAACTCTGGTAGACGCGCCATCGTACCGTCTTCATTCATAATTTCTACAATAACACCTGCTGGTTTAAAACCTGCTAATCGGGCAAAATCTATAGCGGCTTCAGTGTGTCCAGTTCGTCTTAATACGCCACCTTGCTTGGCAATCAGTGGAAAAATATGTCCAGGTTTTGCCAAATCATGCGGTTTGATATCATCGTTGATTAAGGCCTTTATAGTCAGTGCACGATCTGCTGCTGAGATTCCAGTAGTTACACCATGACCTTTGAGGTCAACAGATACCGTAAACGCAGTTTCCATTGGATCAGTGTTATTGGTAACCATCGGATTGAGCTGCAGTTCTTTACACCTTGATTCGGTTAGTGGTGCACAAATTAAACCCCTCCCATGCGTTGCCATAAAATTAATCATTTCAGGCGTCGCTGTTTCTGCGGCGGCTAAAAAGTCACCTTCATTTTCTCGATCTTCGTCATCAACCACAATGATAATTTTTCCTTGTCGAATATCCTCTATGGCTTCTTCTATGGTGTTAAGTTTGAACGTGCTCATCAGTTTCTGTGTTTTTAGTAAATCTATTTTTGATATTTTCAAAAAAGGTTTTGAATTTTGCCGAAGCATCCATCGCGCCTTTATCTCGGGTTGCATTTTTGGTCATGTTGATGGCAAAAGGTGTTAATAAGATTGAACCAATCCAAGCGCCGAGGAATGGAGAAAGGCTAGCTCCACCTGCTAATTTTTTACCCAGAACATTCATAAAATGGAAAATAATAAAAATGGAAACGGCTAATACAATTGGCAAGCCCAATCCTCCCTTTCTAACGATTGCCCCTAAAGGTGCACCTAGGAAAAACATTAATAAACAGGCATAGGCTATAACAAATTTTTCATTTAATGCTAACTGATGTTCATTAATCGTTTTTTGCCTAAAGCTCAAATTTGCTTTTGCCGCGACTAAGCTATAGTTTAAATTAGTTACATTATTAAAAGCCATTTCAATGATTTGCTTTTTATGCTCCGTTTTTACGTAGTCAAGGACATTTGTTTTTTGCTGTATTTTTTTTGGTACAACGGTTGCGATTGCGGTTGTCGTTGTATCAATAACTGGATAGGTATAATTGATATTGACATTATCAGCAAAAGAAAGCGCCTCCTTTTTCTTTTCAAATTGTAATGAATCAATCGTAAAATTAAGTTCATCGAGGTTTAACATATTATGGGTTGTAAAGTCACCATCCAAATTAGTATTGGTTAAAGGTGCTAAATCAATATTTATAATGTATCTTTTGAAAGCACTTTTCGCATAAGGCATTTTGGGTCGATCTTGATAATCTGCAGGAATGATATCTTCGTAATAATTGCCATCAAAAAGGATGAGTTGCAAGGTATTCGTTTTTTCATCACTAATAAATTCACCTTTTTTTGATCTGATAACTAGGGTATTGCCGTTTCCACTCTTTGAAATTTGGTGAATAGTAACGTTTTCAATTAAATTTTCATTTTCGCCATACTTTTTGCTAACTTTAATATAAAAGTTACCCATTGCACTAAATTGTCCTTCTCTAATGGCGCTTGCGGGCGTTTTATAGACAATGTCTCTTCGCATATTTAAATAGGCATATTGTGCTTTTGGGATGATGGTATTTGATACAAAAAAAGCAAAAACACCAACTAAAGCAATAAAAATGATGAGCGGCTTCATCGCGCGCGTCAGCGAAATACCTGATGACTTCATCGCTGCAAATTCATAATTTTCAGAAAATGAACCAAAAACCATAATAGAGGTTAACAAGATGGTAAGAGGTAGCGAAAGCGGTAAAATGGTTGGAGAAAAATAAGTAATGAACTTTAACAGCGTGAAAAAATCCAAATCTTTACCTGCAAGCTCACCAATTAGCATCCAAATGCCTTGCAGCGTTAATATAAAAAAAATAATTACACCCACAGAAAGGAATGTAATTACATAGGTTTTTAGAATGTATTTATCAAGAATTTTCACAAATATCAATCAATTCTATTGATGTAATAATTTTTGTATTTTGTCTTGTCAAAGGTAAATTGATTATTTAAAAAAACTTGATTAGTTTTAAAAGAATTAACAGTTAAAGTTGTTTTAGTACCTTTTTTGTCTGTTTCTATCACATTATAAATATGTTTGGTCGTTGTATCAATGCCTAGTAAGATTTCTTTTCTGTTATCCTTAGTGCTTATTGGTGTAAGCTTCACATATTGTATTTTTCTGCCCTTAATATTTTGAACAATATCCATTTTATATTTATAGCCTTTATTAAAAAAGGTTAGCATTTTGTTTGGTGTAATGGCATTTGGGTCGCTGTCATCAGCTTTAGAAATGGTTACTTCTTCATCTTCTGGAATAACAGTATAAGTGCTTTGCCCATCAAAAATAATGGTATTTCCCATAAATGTTAAATGATACTTATTGCCTTGCATTTTAACGATGCCTTTACTTTCTTGATTAATATCCTCTTTGGCATTGTATATTTGATATTTAAAATCAATTTCAAAGTTTTTATAAGATTTAACTTTTTCAGTGACTTCATCCAACAGTTTTTTGGCCTCAGCATCTTGTGAATAAAGGAAAAGATTGGTAATTGAAAATAATAATAGTAGAAAATTCTTCATTTGTTATAATTGTTCCTTGTTTAAATAGTCGTTAAGTGAATTTAAATCAGTGAAGTTAACTGATCTGGCTTTGCTTCCTTCAAAAGGTCCAACAATGCCCGCTGCTTCAAGTTGATCAATTAGTCGACCAGCGCGATTATAACCCAATTTTAGCTTGCGTTGCAGTAATGACGCTGAACCTTGTTGGGCAGTAATAATAACTTCAGCTGCTTCTCTAAACATACTATCGCGTTCAGACAGGTCAATATCAAGATTTGTGCCACTTTCTTCTCCTTGATACTCTGGTAACAAATAAGCATCCGGATAGGCTTTTTGTCCACCGATAAAATCCACAATCTTTTCAACCTCTGGTGTATCAACAAAAGCACATTGCACGCGCACTAAATCGTTTCCATTGGTATATAATAAATCACCTCTACCAATTAATTGATCAGCACCACCGGCATCAAGAATGGTTCTAGAATCTATTTTTGAACTTACTCTAAAAGCCACACGCGCCGGGAAGTTTGCTTTGATAATTCCCGTAATTACATTGACTGAAGGTCGTTGGGTAGCAATAATTAAATGGATCCCAATAGCACGTGCTAGCTGCGCTAAACGGGCAATTGGTGTTTCAACTTCTTTGCCAGCCGTCATAATTAAATCGGCAAATTCATCAACCACCAAAACAATATATGGCAAATAGCGATGACCTTCTAAAGGATTCAACTTGCGATTTTTAAACTTTTCGTTATATTCCTTGATGTTTCGTACCATGGCATCCTTGAGCAAGTTGTAGCGATCGTCCATTTCAATACAAAGAGAATTTAACGTATTGATAACTTTGGTATTGTCGGTAATAATCGCTTCCTCATTATTTGGTAATTTGGCTAAATAATGTCTTTCAATTTTATTAAAGAGAGTTAACTCCACTTTTTTAGGGTCAACCAAAACAAATTTGACCTCCGCTGGGTGTTTTTTATAGAGCAGGGAAGTTAAAACAGCGTTCAAACCTACAGATTTACCTTGGCCAGTTGCACCAGCCATCAAAAGGTGTGGCATTTTTGCTAAGTCGACCACAAAGGTTTCATTTGAAATCGTCTTGCCAAAGGCAATAGGCAATTCCATTTCTGCTTGTTGAAATTTAGACGAGCTAATGACTGACTTCATCGGCACAATGGTCGGTTTTTTGTTGGGCACCTCAATGCCGATGGTTCCTTTGCCTGGCATTGGTGCAATTATGCGAATTCCTAAAGCCGATAAGGACAAGGCAATATCGTCTTCTAAACTCTTTATTTTTGAAATGCGAATACCTGCCTCTGGTATAATCTCATATAAGGTTACTGATGGACCAATCGTCGCTTTAATTTGCGCAATTTCTATTTTGTAATTTCTTAAGGTTTCAACAATTTTATTTTTATTTTCTTCTAATTCCTCTTGGTTAATGGTGATGCCAGCATCAGGGTAATCTTTTAATAGATCTAAAGGTGGAAATTTAAAATGCGGCAAGTCTAACTTATGGTCAAATTCACCAAAATCTTTGACTAATTTTTCTGCTAAGTTCACTTGAAGCATAGCTTCTTCCATTGGTTTTTCAACGATTAGTTCATCAATCTTTTCAACAACTTCAGGTTCGATGGTTTCTTCCACAGCCTTATCTACGGTCACTTCTAAAGCGCGATCTTTAGGTAAAGTAATTTCCGACGCATGCTGAATGGTCGGTTTTAATTCTTCTTTATTAATTTCGAAATGATTAGTTTTTAGAAAGGGTTCAGCCAAGTTTTCCTCCTCAATCGTTAAAACCGACTTTTTATGTGGTTGAACTATTTTTCCGTCTTGCGTTTCATCAGTAATGCTTGAATTTTGGTCTGAAAATGAGCCTGTAAGTTCTTGGTGATCAAAATCCTCGTCTAAAGATTTGTCTATTTTTTTAGATTTAAGTTCAGATAAATCTGCTTTCAGGGCTTGTGACTTTTCCTTCAGATAGTCTCTAATATAATCAATAGAAACTTTCAATTTGTAAACAATATAAATCAAAACGCCAAAAACCAAAAGAATTGAAGTACCAACAGGACCAATAAAATCCTGCAGAAATATATTCATTTCATAGCCAACAACACCGCCAAGTTCCGGTATGTGATTGGCAAAAAAACCAAAAAAAACAGAAAGAACGAGAACCGCATATAAATCCCAAAACCAAATGCGCTTCAGTTTAAACATTGAAATATTCAATAAAATATATAAGCCTGTGGTAAACAGTATTTTGACGAAAAGGAAAGACGCAATACCAAATCCTTTGAAAATTAGTAAATCAGATACAAAAGCGCCTATTTTGCCTAACCAATTGTTAGCAAGCTCATTTCTATTTGTAAAAGTTGACAAAATGCTTTGGTCTTCTTTCCAATAATAAAAAAAAGATACAAAGGCAACAAGTAGGGCCGCAGAAAGTAAAATAATCAGTAAACCAATGAGGGATCGGTTTGAACTATTTGCGCTTGGACTATTATTTTCTTTTTTACTTGACATTTAAAAGGTAAGGAGTATAAATAATTAAACCAATGATCATGGCTGTTATGCCTGCAAAAAAAACAGCACCTGCAGCTATGTCTTTTATAAAACCAATTTTATTATGAAAATCAGGATGAACAAAATCACAAACCTTCTCAACGGCAGTGTTTATGCCTTCTATGCTCAAAACAAGTCCCGTAACTAAAATTTGAAATAACCATTCAGTTTTGGAGATATTGAAATATAGACCTAAAATAGTCATTAAAATAGCAATGGTTGTTTGAACCATAATGCTATGCTCAGTAAAAATTAGATTAAATGCACCTTTCGTCGCATAGGTTAAACTTTTCAGTCTACCTTTAAAAAAGTTTAAGTCTGATTTTTGCACTGCCATATAAAATGTTCATTGGTCGCAAAAATAAGATATTTTCTATAATTAAATCCAATTTAAATTCAAATTTTGCAGTTCATTGATTTGGGTTTTCAGTTTGTTTGGCAAGAAATTGCTTTTAATTGTATAAATTTTAGACAAATTAACTAGATGTTCGTGACTAATATCATAAAAAAAAGCCGTTTTTGGATAAAAACGGCTTCAACGCACTAAAAAACTAAGTTACAAAGTTTATCTAATTCTGTCCACAGATTTTACGAGGTCTTCGTCTTTTTTGATAAACTTATTAGCCAAAACTAATAAGACGATAGAAATTAAGATCAAAAACACCTCAATACCCTTCATTGATGACGGAACATCTCCAGATAGTTTTAGTGAATGAAAGATAAATAAACTTAATAAAATAAAGTTAAATATGATAGACAGCCTGTTTAAAACAAACTGCAGTTGTCTTTTTTTAAAATTTGCAATATTAATAAAGGTTATTAATGAAGCCAATAAACTTAATATAGTCATCGCTAACCATATGAACTCTTCTTGGCTGTTATATTTTGATAGTGAATCAATAAACACATAGCCATTCAATAAAACAGCACCAATCATAAACAAGGTTTGTACTCTTTGTAGCATATTTGATTTTGTAGTTGCAAAGATAGATAAATAACTTTTTTTTCAAAATATTTTTGTTTTAAAAAAAAGTGTATATTTGTCCCATCATTTCATAAGTCTTTATCTCTCGGAAAGACGTTTATCCAAAAAAATATTTATTATTAAAATAAGTACAAAATTTAATCCATTACTTACATTTATATGTTCGACATTTCCACTTTAAGTGAAATGAAGCTCTCTGATTTGCAAGATATTGCAAAAGCTTCAAACCAAATTAAATTTGCTGGCAAAAAGAAAAATCAACTCATTGAAGAAATAATTACTTTGCAAAACAATGGTGCAAGTGATAACGATAATAAAGTTATTGAGGCCCCATTGCAGAAGGCTGAGGAGGTTTCTTTTGCCGATAATAATAAACCGGTTCGAAAAAGAGTGGGTAAAAATACGGCTGATTTATTTTCAGAGTCTCAAACCCCTGAAATTGTATCATCAGAAATAGAGAATGTGGTTGTAGAAAAGACCAAAAATGTGCAACTAACTGATGCGAATTTAACAAATGGCAATCACCAAGATAAAGGTAGATTAAGAAAAAGAATTGGTTTTAAAAAGGAAAATCAAAGTGATTCAATTTTGTCTGACAGTTTGCAAGGTCATGTGGAGAGTCAGCCTGAAGTTATAGTTCAGCAAGAACAGCCGATTATTAAAGAAGAGGAACCGCAAAAAAGTGAAAATCCGAACAGACAAAAGTTTAATAATCAAAATAATAAAAACAATCCAAATAGCAATAACAATAGCAATAACAATAACAATAGCAATAACAATAACCCAAATAATCCTAATCAGCAGTCTAAAGTAAAAGAGCCTGACTTTGATTTTGGCGGTATTATAGAAACCGAAGGCGTTTTAGAAATGATGCCCGATGGTTACGGATTTTTGAGATCTTCTGACTATAATTATTTAGCTTCGCCTGACGATATTTATTTATCTCAATCACAAGTACGGTTGTTTGGTTTAAAAACTGGCGATACCGTTAAAGGTGTGGTGAGACCTCCAAAAGAATCTGAAAAATTCTTCCCTTTGGTTAAAGTGTTAAAAATTAACGGACTAGATCCACAAGTGGTGCGAGATAGAATATCTTTTGAACATTTAACACCTTTGTTTCCTAATCAAAAATTTAATCTTACAGGTCGAGGAAGCTCCATGTCAACTAGAATTATTGATTTGTTTTCACCTATTGGAAAAGGACAAAGAGGGATGATCGTCGCGCAACCTAAAACGGGCAAAACCATGTTATTAAAAGAAGTAGCCAATGCCATTTCTGCCAATCATCCAGAGGTTTATTTAATTGTTTTATTAATTGACGAAAGACCTGAAGAGGTTACAGATATGCAGCGAAGTGTAAGAGCGGAAGTTATTGCTTCCACTTTTGATGAACCTGCAGATCGACACGTGAAAGTCGCCAACATTGTTCTAGAAAAAGCAAAAAGATTAGTAGAATGTGGTCATGATGTGGTTATTCTTTTAGATTCCATTACACGTTTGGCCCGTGCTTATAATACAGTGCAGCCAGCCTCAGGTAAAGTTTTATCTGGTGGTGTTGATGCCAATGCTTTACAAAAACCAAAGCGCTTCTTTGGTGCAGCTCGTAAAATTGAAAATGGTGGTTCATTGAGTATTTTAGCCACGGCCTTAACTGAAACTGGCTCAAAAATGGATGAGGTAATTTTTGAAGAATTTAAAGGTACAGGTAATATGGAATTGCAATTAGATAGAAAAATTGCCAATAAGCGTATTTTCCCAGCTATCGATTTAACGTCTTCCAGCACAAGGAAAGATGATTTATTGCATGACGAAATGACCATTCAACGCATGTGGTTGATGAGAAAATATTTAGCAGATATGAACCCTGTCGAAGCCATGGAGTTTTTATCAGATCGCATGAAACGCACAAGAGATAACGATGAATTTTTGTTATCAATGAACAAATAAAAATTAGTTTTTATAGCTTATTAAAAAAGTCATCAATACTGCACTGATGGCTTTTTTTTATAAGCCAATTTGTTTACTTTTGCCACTTTAATTTTAAAAATCACTCATGAGTTTACCCGCACATTTTGATCATACAGCCGTTGAAAACAAATGGTATGACTACTGGATGAAAAACAACTATTTTCATTCTACGCCAGATCATAGAAAAGCCTATACCATTGTTATCCCACCACCAAATGTAACTGGTGTTTTGCACATGGGGCATATGCTCAACAATACCATTCAAGATGTGTTGATTAGACGCGCGAGATTAAAAGGTTTTAATGCTTGCTGGGTACCGGGCACAGACCATGCATCTATTGCAACCGAAGCCAAAGTGGTTGCCAAGCTAAAAAGTGAAGGTATTAATAAGGCAGATTTAACGCGAGAAGTTTTTCTAAAGCATGCTTGGGAATGGACAGATAAACATGGCGGCATTATTCTTGAACAATTAAAAAAATTGGGCTGTTCATGTGATTGGGACCGCACTAAGTTTACGATGGACGATGATATGAGTGCGTCCGTCATTAAATCTTTTGTGGATTTGTATAATGATGGTAAAATTTATCGCGGCTATCGCATGGTCAATTGGGATCCAGAAGCGCAAACCACTTTGTCTGATGAAGAAGTCATTTTTGAAGAAAGAAAAGGAAAACTTTATTACATCAAATATCAAGTTACGGGCACCAATGATTTTTTGGTTGTTGCCACAACAAGACCTGAAACCATCTTAGGTGATACTGCTATTTGTGTGAATCCGAATGATGAACGTTATGCACACTTAAAAGGACAAACCGCTATGGTGCCGATATGCGGCAGAGAAATCCCGATTATTTTTGATGACTATGTAGATATGGCTTTTGGCACAGGTTGCTTAAAAGTTACACCTGCTCATGATGTCAATGACAAAGTTTTGGGCGATAAACATCATTTGGACATTGTCGATATTTTTCATGCCAATGGCACTTTGAATAATTATGGTCTGCATTATGAAGGCAAAGACCGATTTGTGGTTCGTGATGAAATTGAAATTGAATTAAAAAATAGCGGTGCTTTAGCCAAAGTTGAGGATTATATCAACAATGTTGGTACGTCTGAAAGAACCAAAGCAGTTATTGAACCACGTTTATCTGATCAATGGTTTTTGAAAATGGATGAGTTGGTTAAACCTGCCATCAAAGCGGTTTTAGAAACAGAAGAAGTAAAACTTTATCCCAATCGTTTCAACAATACCTATAAACATTGGTTAGAAAACATCAAAGATTGGAATGTTTCCCGTCAATTGTGGTGGGGTCAACAAATTCCAGCTTATTTTTATGGTGATGGTAAACAAGATTTTGTTGTGGCGATGAGTAAAGCAGAAGCCCTAAGTTTAGCCAAGGAAAAATCAAATAATCCGCATTTGACTTTAGAAGATTTAAAACAAGATGAAGATGCACTCGACACTTGGTTTTCGTCATGGTTGTGGCCGATGTCTGTTTTTGGTGGCGTTTTGAATCCAGAAAATGAAGATTTTAAGTACTATTATCCAACGCAAGACCTTGTAACAGGTCCAGATATTTTGTTTTTTTGGGTAGCCAGAATGATGTTTGCAGGTTATTATTATACAGATAAAAAACCTTTCTCTAATGTTTATTTAACAGGAATTGTAAGAGATAAGCAGCGCAGAAAAATGTCCAAATCTTTGGGAAATTCGCCAGATCCGCTTGAATTAATTGAAAAATTTGGGGCAGATGCCGTGAGAAGTGGTTTGTTGATGAGCGCAGCTGCAGGCAATGACATTCTTTTTGATGAAGAACTTTGTCAAAATGGTAAATCTTTTGCCAATAAAATTTGGAATGCCTTTAGATTAATCAAAGGGTTTGAAGTAGGGGAGGTGCCACAACCTGAAGCCGCCAAAATGGCCATTGTTTGGTATGAAGCCAAATTGCAAAAAACATTAGCCGAGATTGAAGATCATTTTGAAAAATACCGTTTATCAGATGCCTTGCTGGCGATTTATAAATTGGTTTGGGATGATTTCTGTTCATGGTTTTTAGAATTGATTAAACCAACTTTTGGGCAACCGATTGATCAAACAACTTTTAATGCAGCCATTCATTTATTGGAGCAAAACCTTAAATTGCTGCATCCATTTATGCCATTTTTGTCGGAAGAAATTTGGCAATACATCGTGGATAGACCAGCCGATGAAGCCCTTATTGTTTCAACTTGGCCTGAGCAAAAAGTTTTTGACCAATCATTGATAGAGGCTTTTGAAACGACTACCGAAGTGATTGCAAACATCAGAACGATTAGAAAAGATAAAAATATCCCGTTTAAAGAAGCTTTAAGTTTGATGGTTTTAAATAATGACGGATTATCTCATACCTTTGATGCCGTGATTCAGAAATTGACCAATGTCGCTGAAATTACCTACGTCAAAGACAGTGTAAGTGGTGCACTAGCTTTTAGAGTTAATGCCAATGAATATTTTATACCCTTAGGTCAAACGATTGATTTAGAAGCAGAAAGAGCTAAGTTGGACGAAGAGTTAAAGTACCTGCAAGGCTTTTTAAGAAGTGTGCAAGGCAAATTATCTAACGAAAAATTTGTGAATGGCGCACCCGAACAAGTGTTGGCCAATGAGCGCAAGAAAGAAGCGGACACCATGGCTAAAATAGCAACGATTGAAGCTGGATTAAAAAATTTGGGATAAAAAAAACGCTCCAGCAGAAGGAACGTTTCTTCATTTAACTCTAACTTTTACTTACGAAAAAAGAACTTACTTTTTGTTTTAATCCGAGGCAAAGATAGTTGCGTCAAATAAACTTGACAATTTTGTGGTGTTATGTTTAGGTTAATTATCTCGTCGTTTTCAATTGCTAAAATATTGCAGTAGTATGAATTTTTTTTTTAGATTAGGTTTTTACTAACTTCAATGTAAAATTAAAGATAAAATTTTTAAGGAGTTTTTGACTGTTTACTATTGATGATAATTTTTTGTTTGATTTTTTGATTCTTCATTAATTTTGACTGGCTCAACCGTTGTAGATTGTATATCTTCTTCTGGCGCAACAGCTTCTTTTGTAGGAGCAGGAGGTTTAGTTATGGATGGTGGAGTTTTAAGAATTAAAAAATTGAATGATGCAAATCCAGAACTTGCTGGTACAGCATTAAACTGCAACCTAACGGGTGGCACTATAGAATTTTATGGATCCGGTGCTACACAAATTCAGCGTTTAAGAGGCACTGATGGTAATGGCAACAATATAACCTACCATAACATAGAAATAAATGCTGCCGCCATGAATTTATATTTTAGTGGTGGATCTGACTTAGGAAATGTAACACCATCTGCCTCTTTTGCTATAACCGGAACATTAAACGTCAATAAACCTGCATCATTCAGATTAGATTTTGATAACAGCATTTCTGGTTCAGGAAATTTTGTTGTTAATGATGGCGCAACTTTACTGTATGCCAATGACAATGGTATAAAAACCTCAGGAACAGGAACTTCAGATGGTAATATACGGATTTCTGGCACAAGAACATTCAGTACAAACGCTTCTTATGGCTTCACAGGAAGCCAAAATATGGTCAGTGGTAATGCCTTGCCAAGTGAAGTGGTTAATTTGTATGCTTTTAAAAATGCAGATGTAGAAGTTTCTTTGACAAATTCAGTAGATGTAAAAAATAGTTTATCCTTACAACGTGGTATAATCAAAACAGGTACTTGCAGTACTGGTACATCAAACACTCCTCTTTTATCCATGCGTTCAGGATCAACATATACTGGTGGCTCAGCAACCAGCCACGTTAACGGTGTGATGCGAAAGATAGGCAATACAGCCTATACATTTCCTGTTGGCAACGGTACTTATTATGCACCTTTAACTATTGCAGCACCTACTGGCGCCTCAGTATCAGATTCATTTACGAGCTGTTATAACCGCACAAACCCAGTTACAACTTTTGGATCTACAAAAGCTTTAAATGTTGGTGATGTTTCCACTTG
>JBIIXU010000036.1:0-15014 GCA_044347145.1 Flavobacterium sp. | reverse complement strand
AATTAAAACAAATTCAAGATTGGCTCAATGAAAGACCAAGAAAAGTTCTTGAAAGAGACACACCATTAAACGTGTTAAACAGATTTTATATGAAACAAAATTTAATTTAAGAAATGACCATAATTAAAAAAAAAGACGTAGTTTTATTCTCGAATTTTGAAAGCAAATCTTTAATAATTTGCTGTAGAAATTCGGGAAATAAAACGGTAGATTTAAAACCAAATAAATTGCGCTAGAAACTTGAAACTGCAAGGTGCAAAAACACACCTCCTTTTTTAAAATTACATTTTCTTTTTTGGGGGTGAAAAAACTTAAAAAACCTACATACAAATTGGCTTGCCAATTTGGCTTTTTAAAATGAATTATTAACAAAAAAAGAGTCAACGTATTTCAGAAAGTGACAAGACACGAAAAGACATAAAATTAATGAGACAAAATATTATGACAGGACACATATTCTTTTATTTAGGACTTTCACTTTTGACAATGCACGAAATGGACGCAATACGTTGCCGAGAGTGGCGCATTTTTCCCGGACTTTCATTGCTCAGTGACAAATTAGGACACATAATATTTGTTTTCGCACATATTCCTTTATTCTTTTTTATATTTTGGCGGCTGACACATAGCCAAGACATAGACGCATTTATAAAGGGGTTTAATGTTTTTATGATCGTGCATTTAGGACTTCATATTTTGTTTCTTAAACACAAAAACAATGAATTTAAAGACTGGATTTCTTGGACAATTATAATTGGTGCAGGCTTATGTGGACTCATAGACTTAATTATATAGAATGACAATTAAAAAGCCATATGGAAAAGCATATAAATAGGACAAAAATTATGAAACGAGAGAACTCAACTAACCTCTGGACAGAATGGGCAGCAGCTAACAGCACATTGGCAATAGGCGGGGTTTCGTCTCCGCTTGACAGTTTTGTGGTAGCAGAAAGTTCAGTCCTCCGAACTAACTTCTGTGCTGAAAATCCCGCCCATCGCCAATCTGCGAAACGTTATAGCCAACCTTAAAACGTGACAACGTGCTAAAAACAAAAAAGTGACATCAAACACACATAAAATTAATTTCAATAATTGAGTTAACTATTAATAATTTTGCAAACTATTAGACATCAATGATGAACCTTTCGTTAGATAATATAATTCAACAAATTTTACCTTTACCACAAGATGTATTAAAGGAAGTGATACTTGAATTTCAGCATTTAGAATATCCTAAAAACTATTTTTTACTCAAACCAGGTAAAACTTGTAAACACCTTTGGTTCATGACAAATGGTGCAGTAAGATCTTTTTATATCAACGAACAAGGTAAAGAATTAAACACTTGGTTTAGCCTAGACATACAAATAATTACAGATACAACCAGTTTTGTAAAACAAGAACCTGCACATGAAAGTATTCAACTATTAGAAGACTCTGAACTCTATGCTATTGAATATAATTCTATTCAAAATTTACTTAAAAAGCATCATGTTTTTGCACAGTGGTATATTAAACTTGTGGAAGTGCATTATATTGCTCAAATAGAAGACAGGGTAGATGATTTACAATTTCTTGATGCAAAGCAGCGATACCATAAATTAGTAGCCCTTTATCCTAATATCACTAACCGCATAAGCCTTGGCCACCTGTCATCTTACCTAAACATTACTCAAGCAACTTTAAGTAGAATTCGGGCTGGCAAAGTTTGATTTCTTTGATCTATATCAAATTACTTTTTGTCTTACATCAAAAGCTTTCAAAACATAGGATTATACTTTTGCAGTGCAAATAACAATTTAATCCACATAAAAAAGGAAGCATCATGAATATCATCATTATCACACTCATTACAGCATTGCCAGTTCTCGGATACGTCATAGCGAGTTTTGTCATGCCAGCACGCATTGCTGTTGCCACTGCAACTATTAGCATTGCAGCTCCTATCGATTGGCTGTTCCATGTCATCGCGGTGGATCGCAGGCAATCATTTCGCAGTGATCTCAGGGAGGTTGAAGTTCTCTCCAGCACTCGCTGGAGAGAGCTTACCAAAGACTCACCACCCGTCAACTACGTGGAGGTTCGCTCGGTAGCCAATCATCTGTTTGAAGCACATTTCCAAGGCCCAGGGTTTCGCGGTCGCTGGTTAGTACGTTTCTCAATAGTTACTGAAACCTCGACTACGATATATGTATATGAGGAGGTAGAGGTAAGAAACGCTCTCCTACGCCCTATTATCAGGGCTAACTATCCTCTTCAGAACGCAGTGGATCGTTTCATAGCAGACCTACTGAATGCCTCTGATGCCACCATCCATAAGACATCTTAAACATAATAGAGAAAATCTCAAAATTATGAAAGGAAATCATAACATAGCGGCCCCTATCGTTCTCATAACGGGAGTATCATCAGGCATCGGCATGGCTACGGCAGGCTACTTGGCATCTAAGGGGATGACAGTTTTTGGCACCATTTTGGAGCAAATTGACGGCATTCAACCACACCTTGATGGTTATTGTATAATTTCGATGGACGTTCGTGATGAAGACTCAGTAAGACTTGCCGTCAATAAAGTGTTGACAGAAGTTCAAAAAATTGATATTCTCATCAACAATGCAGGTATCAGCTTTCCGAATTCACTTGAGGAGACAGCCATAAACGAAGCTCGTCAAGTACTCGAAGTAAACACCTTAGGCCCTCTTAGGGTAATACAAGCGGTACTTCCATCTATGCGACAGAGTATGAAGGGGCTCATCATCAATACAACTTCAATAGGTGGCCAAATTGCGATTCCATTTGATGGCATATACAGTGCCTCGAAATTTGCCCTTGAAGGCCTATCCGAGGCACTGAGCCTCGAGTTGAAACCCTTTGGCATCAAGGTCGTCATCCTCGAGCCAGGGGATATTAACACTGGTATGTCGGCTAAATCAAAAACAGGCAGAACTATCAATGAGTTATCGCCCTATAGTCTCTATTTGCAGAAGGTTCAGGATGCGTCCGTTGCGAACGAAAAAAATGGATCACATCCCCTGTTAATAGCCAAGAAGATCGAACAGATTATTTCCGAGAGCAAACCTTCCCTCCGTTACGTAGGCGGCACTTTGATGGAGCGGTGGATGATACCCTTGAAGCACTTATTACCTGCTCGTTGCTTCGAATACCTAGTGGCGAAACAGTACAAATTAGCGAAGTGAGGTACTGCCCACTCCTTAAAAACCAATTTTTATATATAATCGCTTCTAACGAATTTGAATGATTGATATTTTACTTTTACTGATCCCTATAGCAATGCTGGATAGCCTACATCCACATACGATTGCAATCCACTTTTTCCTTTCAACGACAAAAAATCCTTTAAAAAGGCTAACTGGTCATGTTATTGGGATTTTTTCAACGTATTATTAAACAGAATTTATCTAAATATTACCAATCAATCAAATTAATAAAAAATAAATTGAAAAAATTATTTACACCAAGAAAGCAATTTTGCTTCCATTTTCTTTTATTGTTTTTTGATGTGTAATAAAGCGAATGCACAAACCAATGATGCCGAAACTTTTTTGGAAAAACTGTATTTTCCCTTTGACTTTGGTGCTACATTTCCTTCAGAAAAAAACATTTCATCAGGTGGCTACATCAAAACCGGATTAGAGTACAGACTAAGAAAGGAGCAGGGAGTTTTCTTTCGGTTTAATTTTGATAATCGAAATAATAAATTTACCACACAAGAAAATCAAACTACAAACGTGGTCGATGGAAAGCTGACTTTTAATGATTACAGTATTGGTTTGGGTTATCGCTTTGGGCAGAAAAAACTGAAAGGATTTGGGCTTTTTCAAGGCGGAATAAGCGATTACAATTACCCAGTAGTTAGTGGTACTCTAAACAATTTTAGTGTAACAGAGAAAAAAAGTACAACACCTATTGCAAAAATAACCTTGGGGTTTGAATACTATGTAGCCAAAAATGCCGCATTAACAATAGAAACAGTTTATATCTTGCAAACATCAAATTCTGCATTTTGGCACAAATCATTTAGTACATTTGGAATATCAATTGGGTTGACAACAACATTATTTTGAGCCAAATTTTGAATATAGAACAAGAAACCACTGCTTATAACAGCACATTTGCAATAGGCGGGGTTTCGTGCTCCGCAGACAGTTTAGTGGTAGCCGAAAGTTTTGTGCTCCGCATAAAGTTCAGTGCTGAAAAGCCCGCCCATCGCCAATCTGCAAAACGTTATGTGCAATTTTGTGAGAGCTAATTACGGCAACAGATGAACATTATAAAGGAAAAATGAAATGAAAAAAATATTTCTAATCAGCATAGTTATGACACTTTCAACCATTTTGGTAAACGGACAAAATCAAGATTTTTTAAAGATGCTGGAGTATGGGGTTAAAGCCCCGTCGGGGCACAACACGCAACCTTGGAAATTTAAACTAAAGGAAAATAGAATAGAAGTTTATCCGAACCTCTCAAAAGAACTTCCAATTATTGATAGCCAGCACCGGGAACTGTACATAAGTTTAGGTTGTGCGGTTGAAAATATTTGTATTGCCGCCAATGAATTGGGGTATGATTACAAAACCGAAATCCTCAACCAAGACAGTTTGTCGTTCATAAGGATTCAGCTTAAAAAAGCAGACGTCAATAAAAATCCACTGTTCGCCCAAATTGACAAGCGACAAACCAACAGAAGTATTTACAAAGCGAGAATTATACCGACTGACACCATTAGCAAGCTGAAGAATCTGAAAAGTGAAAGCTCTGTTTCTGTTCACTTCTTCAAAAAAGGGCAAAATGATTTTACCAAACTTTGCGAACTTATCTACAAGGGAAACGAAATACTTTTTACAAACAACGATTTTAAAATCGAACTGCTTGACTGGATGCGTTTCAATTTCAGACACGTACAAGAAGAAAAAGACGGCTTAGCCTACAACGTATTGGGGTCGCCTGCGTTGCCCAAATGGGTGGGAAAACCCCTTGTGAAAAGTTTTCTTACCCCAAAATCTCAAAATAAAGCAGAAAGGGAAAAACTTAGCTCTTCGTCCCATTTGGTCTTGATTACAACAAAAGAGAACACAATTGAAAATTGGATTTTAGCAGGAATAGCATTAGAACGCTTCTTCTTGAAATGTACTGAATTGGGAATTGCAGTTGCCTTTTCCAACCAACCCTGTGAGGTGAAATCATTAGCTGACGAGGTTAGAGAACAAATTGCCCTTGATAATGAATATCCGATGTTGTTAATGAGAATAGGGTACGCAGACCCAATGCCATATTCAGCACGAAAAGAGTTAAAAGAAGTGATGATTGAATAAAAAAACAGCACACAACAGCGGTTATGGGCAAGTTTAAAAAAAACGACACAATGTAATGAAACAAACAAGAGAACCACCACAACAAAGATTTGACGGTTCATAAGGACATCAAACTAAATTACAATTACATAATAAAAGTGGAGACTAGCGACCACTAAACAAACGGGGCGACACCGAAAAGCCATACGAGTAGGAAAATTTTAAATCTAGCATTATGAGAAATTTATTTGTTTTAAATGTTGTAATCGCATTTACATCATGGCACTTACATGCTCAGCCATGTTTCAGTCCAACAATTACTAGTCCCAGGTTGGGTTATTTTAATAATGCGCCAAACTCAGTTAACTTCTGCGACAACAACGATACTGAAATTTTAGCAACCCAAGCATACGATTCATATCAATGGTACAGACAAGAGTGGGCGGCTGTGCCTCCGGGTGCGCCAAATCCAAACCCATGGATTGCGATTCAGGGAGCAAATTCTCAAACATATACTATCAATGGTACTGACGACATGTTGTATTATTTCAAAGTGGTAGCTACTCTAGATACGTGTACAGAAGAAAGTCCTGCTATTTTGGCAGACGGCTATGCTTTTGGTTTGCCATATCTAATAGCAACTTTTCAACCCGGAACTTATCAATTTATTGGAAATGGGACATATAATGTTTGTAATGGTGCTTCTGTATTGTTAGAAAATGGATTCGATCAAGTTTATGGTTTTCATACTTGGTATAAATGTATTCCAAGTGCATTACCACCCGTTCAAGGTGATCCTTGCATAATTGCAAATGAGAATGGCGATACTTATACTGCTACTACCACAGGTTTTTATGGTTTTTGGGCTTGTACATCCTATTGTCCTGATATATGCTTGTTTTTAGGATTGCCTTCCTTCCTTCAACTTAACTTTGGTGATTGGTCATTTTGTTCATTGGGAACCGAAGATCCAATAAAATCGAACGAAGTCTTATTGTATCCCAACCCGACTATTCAACTATTGTATTTAGGAAAACCCAATGATGAATATAATGCAGATATTTTAATCACAGATATGATGGGGAAAGAAGTACTTACTATTAAAAATTATGATTATGCTCAACCAATTGATGTTAGTCATTTACTAACAGGTACTTATCTTATGATTTTAAAATCTAATTCAGGAAAAATGCTAAGAAATAAATTCATTAAAAAGACGGAATGAAAAAATCTTGGTGGTATAATAATAAAATAACCAGCCCATAACAGCACCTACAAGAAATTGTCGGTTCAGTGCTTAAATGAAGTTTTGTGCTTCGTATTAAGTTTAGTGCTGGCAGACAGTTTTCTGCTTCGAAATCGCCAACTTCTTGTAGCTGCAAAACGTTGTGTGCTATTTTAAAAAAAAACGTACCAAGATTAAACCTTTCAATGAAAATAATGTCTAACTAAGTATAACTATCAAAATATATAAATTATGATTAGAACATTTTTATTATTTGTCGTGATTTTTACTCTTGGTTGTAACAAGGATGACGACAATCCAAATCCTTCAAATCCTAATGTTATTCCATACCAAGAAGGCTTGACAACGAATTACATAACGGTAAACAATATAACACGGAAATATCTAGTTTATAGACCAACAGGAATGACAACTGTAAATGCTGTTGTAACAGTTTTGCACGGAGGTGGTGGCACAGGGTTAGGAGTTTCAAACCTTGGCGAGCATCCGCTTTCTGTTTTCAGAACACTTGCAGACATTGATAAATTCTTAGTAGTATATCCTGAAGGTTCGCCTGATAACCTTGGAAATCCTGGTTGGAATGATTGTAGAAGTGATGATATTTCAGGCAGTCAAGGTGACGATATTACGTTTTTGAAGCAATTAAATGCAAAACTAATAGCTGAGTTGAATATCAATTCATCAAAAATGTATTTGACAGGTGGAAGTAATGGAGCTTTAATGACTTTTTCTTATGCTTTTCAATTTCCTGAAACAATTAAGGCAATAGCTGTGAGTAGTGGCAATTTACCTGAGTTTCCTGAAAGTGGAATTTGCACAAATGGCTCCACACTTCCCATTCCAATTTTGCTAACACATGGAACAAGTGACCCAGCAATGCCAGCAAATGGTGGATGTGTTGCTAATGTAGGTGGAAATTGTAATCGTGGAAAAGTAATTTCACAGCTAGCGACCGTAAGTTATTGGCTACAAAGAAACGGTTTGCAAAATGTCACACCAACAACTTCAACATTTGACCTTAACACTAGCGATGCCGGAAACGTAGAAAAAAGAATATATAACGGTGCAAATCCATTAGTTTATTTCATATTAAATAATGCAGGACATCAAGCTCCAAGCAAAACAGTATTTTCCAATTCGTCTCCTGCACAAGGAGTACAAAATCGAGATATTGAATTTGCGGAAGAAGTTTGGAACTTTTTTAAGGGTCTTCAATAAAAACAGCATACAATAGCGGTTTAGCAAAATGGCGGGTTCAGTACTAAATTGAAAGTAAATGCTGGACATATTAGCCCTCTAGAAAAACCGTATGAAGTTTCTAAAATACTTGAGAGACTTTTACATTAATTACCGTTTTTAAGAGTTCGTTGAGTATGTAAACTTAATAGAAATTAGAATAATTAAAATTAAATTATGAAGAAAGCAGCAATCATTACATTTGATCAATTTACCGATATAGATGTCTTTTTGCCTTGGGACTTACTTAATCGCGTTAAATTAATAGATAAGGAATTTCAAGTGAAACTACTAGGTACCACTTATTCACATGTATCCGTTAGCGGAATCGATTTAAAAACACATGGCTTTATAGAAGAAGCCAATGAAGCGGATTTTGTATTTTTTGCGAGTGGACCAGGAACAAGAGATGTTATTAAAGATAAGACGTATCTTGGGCGTTTTCAATTGAATCCTGAAAAACAAATTATTGCTTCTATGTGTTCTGGGGCTCTGATTATAGCAGCACTTGGTCACTTAAAAGGACTCTCTGCAACAACTTATCCAACAGCATTTGAAGCATTAAGAAATTACGAAGTTGAGGTTATTGAAGATACTCATTTAGTAACTCATGAATCTATTGGAACAGCAGCCGGTTGTTTGGCCGCAGTTGATTTAATCGCATGGGCTATTACAAAAATGTATGATAAAAAAATCAGTGATGCGGTAACTGCTTCAGTACTGCCCATAGGACAAGGACAAGCTTGTATGTACCCACAAAACAACCTGGCTAATGGATAATTTAAAAACTACTAAACTTCACTTTCTTTTGGGTGAATGGCATGGAAATGGAAAAGGTCAGTTTCCTACCATCAGTTCGTTTGAATACACCGAAATCTTAACGTTTAAAATGGATGGCGCCAATGATCTCATTCATTACGAACAACGTACTTGGTTAAAGCCGAATCACACACCGTCCCATTGGGAAAGTGGTTTTATAAAACCTGTTGAAGGAAAAGAAAATGTTTTTGAAATTTCAAACGCACAAGATAGTGGTCGTGTAGAGGTTTTGATAGGTGAACTAGTAACTGAACATGGAAAGCATATTTTGCATTTTAAAATGAAGCTTTTACAAAACGATCCTCGAGTAATCAGTAGCGAACGAATTTTTACCATCTCCAATCAAAATTTATCTTATATCAAAAAAATGGCAACACAAAACACACCCGACCATCAGCAACATTTAGAGGCAGAACTATTTAAAATAGTTTGATTTTTAGAATGAGCGATTGTAAAAAATAATAAGTAAGTAGCAATATAGAAAGACTTGTAATTGAAAATATGAACGAATTTGGGACATGCCGAAACCCCATTCACTAAGTAGGCAAAATTTAATACTTTCACTATGAAATTGACAAAATTATTTTACGGAACAGAACCAATTACTCAAAACTACATCTTAGTGCTGAGAGTAATAATGGGAATTTTATTTATCAATCATGGGAACGGCTTTTTTGATACAAAAGCCATGGTTGGTTTTGCTGACTATCTTGAAAAAGATTTACATTTTCCGCTACCCTTATTCATGGCTTACTTGCGAACAGGAGCTGAGTTATTTGGAGGTATTATGTTGGTGTTTGGACTATTCACTAGATTTGGAGCCTTCTTAATTTTTGTAACGATGTTGGTAGCTGGATTCATTGCTGATAAGGGAGATTTTTTTGGAGATGGCGAAATGCCGTTTGCCTATGCCGCTGTGATGTTAACGATCTTTTTGGCAGGCCCCGGTAAGGTATCATTAGATAATTACTTCTTGACGAAATTTAATGAAGCAAAGAAAAGCTAATTTAGGAGAGGCTTATAAAAAGTAGGCTTTCAATATAATAATAATAATAATAATAATAATAATAATAATAATAATAATAATAATAATAATAATAATAATAATAATAATAATAATAATAATAATAATGATTATGAGAAAAGTAAGTTTAGTATTGATCTTCCTGTTTTTTAGTGTAGCTGTTAAGGTGAAAGCCCAGTCGAATAATCAAAATACTTGGACATACACATATTTAAAAGCTGCTAATGGTCAAAAAGAGAATCTCAAAATATTTTTAAAGAAAAATTGGTTTGCAATGGATAGTATTGCGGTAAGGCAAGGACTATTCAATGACTACGAGTTAATTGAAAACATCAGTAAAAATGACTCTTTAACTTGGGATTTTATTGTAGCTGTTGAATATTTCACCACTGGAACTTATACTGATATTGCTGAAAAATGGCAAGCTATAAGTAAAGCCCATCAAACAATAAACATAAACGGATTAAGCTTTAAAGACTTAGGGAAAATCGTTAAATCGGAGACTGTTCAAAACAAATCGGATATAAAATACTCCGCTCCGTGTATTGGAGAACAATTTGAAATTTTAAGACCTTTCCTAGGAGATTGGGAAGAATATATTGTTGAAGATGGAAAAGAACAATTATTTGGAAGACTAATTATTTCATTAAGTACCGAGGGGTGTAGTCTCAACAAGAAATTTCTGTTATATAATAGGAGTGGTTCTTACTTAACAAGTGGGTACTATGACCCTGCAGAAAAAGCTTGGATCGAAACATTTATGTTTAGAAATGGAAATTACACCAAGTACAAGTGGGTAGTTGAAGGGAAAGACGTGGTGATGGTGAGAATTGCTAGTTCTTCAAAATCAGATTATCTGAATAGAAATCGCTGGACAAATATTACTCCTGATTCATTCGACATTTTAGAAGAACGTTCATACGATTTGGGAAAAACATGGAAGGTTTTTAGTACGACCAAACTTAAAAGGAAGTAGTAAAAAGCACAATATATATGAACTGGTTTTATTTGATTTTGGCAGGTATTTTTGAAATTGGCTGGCCGTTGGGACTAAAATTATCCCAGACTATGCCCTCAAAGATATTAGGAATACTAATCGCTGTAATCTCAATGAGTTTGAGTGGGGTGTTTTTATGGCTTGCTCAAAAAACTATCCCTATTGGGACTGCTTATGCTGTATGGACAGGAATAGGAGCCGTAGGCACTTTATTGATTGGGATATTTTATTTTGGCGATTCTGCCAGTTTCTGGAGAATGTTCTCTGCTCTTTTGATTGTTATAGGAATTGTTGGACTAAAGTTGGCTAATTAAATAAAGAATAGATATAAAAATTACGTAGAGAAATAAAATGAAAGCAAAATTAATTATGATTGGATGCGTGTTTTTTGTAATAGGAATAATTGCGGGCTATTTTCTGCCTCGCAAATTAGTACAATGGCAATTAGAAAAGCAAGGCAATGATTATTTTGAGAATAATGATGTAAATCTTCCTTTTCAAACCTATACAAGTTTTGGTTACGAAAATATAATTGCCAATGCAGCTCCGTGGACAAAACAGTTTATCGATGAGAACATGATTTCAAGTATTGAAAAGAAAGTACGAAAAAAATATGCTTATAGGTTTGATGCTGCTATCAACTCACTTGAATCAGAAAATGATATAGTGAACTATTTGAAAGTGACCAGTTTGTTAAACGAGATGCAATTATCCGTTGAGCAAGCACAATTCAAATTGGAGAAAATATCAATCTCTCAAAATCTAATAGTTCCCAAAAATGACTTTACAAAAGCATTTATGAATGCAACACCCACCCATCCCGTTAGATTGCCTGCTGAATTTGAGCCAATTAAATCGGTATTTGTTTCCTTCCCAATATATTATCCAGGGCAATGGAAAACGCATACAGAGTTGATCAATTCAATTTCAAGTGAGGCAGAAGCAATAGTTATGGTTCCCAATGAGTATTGGCAAAAAGCTGTTATGCTTTACTTTGAGCAGAAAGCTATATCGCTTGCTAATATCCGTTTTGCTTACATAAATACCGATGATGTTTGGACAAGAGATTATGGACCTACAACAGTGATAAATAGTAATGGTGAAAAGATTTTTATTTGGAATAACTATTATGAAGAGTATAATTCGTACCACAAGCTTAGTGCAGATGCAACTTGTGATTTGGGAAGATACTTTGACATCCCCGTTTATAGGGTTCCTTTGATTGTTGAGGGCGGTAATATTATTACCGATGGAGAGGGTACTTTTATTATGTTTAATTCAGTTTTAGTCAATAATCCAGACTATAACCTGAGTAAGTTAAAGAAGGTAATGAAGGATTACTATGGGTGCAAAAATCTAATTCTTTTACCATTGCTAAAAGATGAGCTTACTGGCCATATAGATATGGTAGTTAAGTTTGTCGATAAAAACACTCTAATGGTTATCGAGAGCGATATTTCTTATAAGTGGTATCAGGACTTTGAAAATATAGCGAAAGAGCTTTCAGAAACAAAATCCATCGATGGCAACAATTATAAGATTATTCGGCTTCGAATGCCTAAAACCGATGATGAATCGGTTAATTTCTGGAGTTACATCAACAGTTTAACCCTAAACGGATCGGTAATTATTCCTGTTTTTGGTGTTACCGAGGATATTGCAGCTCTTGATGCATATCGAAAAGCTATGCCAAGTTATAAGATAATTGGAATTGATTTTAGTAAGTACCCGGTTGGCTCAGTGCATTGTCAAACAAAAGAGATGTTTAAATAGATGTTTTTTGGAGAACTTTGACTTATTATCTGATTTAATAATTGACTTAGGTAATGCTTTTGATTCAGATGAAAGGTTCAGCTTTTATTTTAAAATAGTTGATATACTTGGAGGAGAAAATGATGCGGATTACAGTCTGTTTCTTACCACCAAAAAGAAAACCAGCCCATAACAGCACCTACAAGAAATTGGCGGTTCAGTGGTTAAATGAAGCTTTGTGCTTCATATCAAATACAGTGTTGGCAGATAGTTTAATGCTTCGAAATCGCCAACTTCTTGTAGCTGCAAAATGTTGTGTGCCATTTTTAACAATGACACTTGTCACACTTTTTAAGAACTGT
The DNA here is from genome assembly GCA_044347145.1 of Flavobacterium sp. Lineage (GTDB taxonomy): Bacteria > Bacteroidota > Bacteroidia > Flavobacteriales > Flavobacteriaceae > Flavobacterium. The sequence continues at coordinate 2,264 of JBIIXU010000036.1, read as the reverse complement.
AATCTAATTGGTATTACAAACCTTTAAAATGTAGAAATTATGAGTAAAAAGTTGTTTCAAAGAAATCTTGGTCGGACTGACAGGATTATTCGTCTGATTATTGGTGTCCTTGCTCTTGGAGCGTGGTACTTTGGTGCCGTTGCAGGGACAATTGCCATAGTAATTGGAGTAGCGGCTATTATGTTAATTGGTACTTCCGCTGCTGCAAGTTGCCCACTAAATTCTGTGGCCAACATCAACACGATGAGCCAGAAAGAAAGAGAAGAAAACGATGCTAAAGGAATTTCATACCAAAAAAAAAGATAGTAAAGCTATGGGACAAGGAAAGAAAATTATTCTAGGAAAAATTCTTGGGGTATTGTTTATTTTATCAGCCATACCCAAAGCCATTGGTTTGCAAATGGCGGTAGATAATTTCAATAAGTGGCTCTTGGGTGACGAGTGGCGATATTTAGTCGCTCTCGTAGAAATAGTCGCAGGTTTACTTATGTTTAGCAAATGGGAAAGATATGGCACTATAATCTTGCTTGGAATTATGCCTGCCGCAACATTAGTACATATTCAATTCCAAGAATGGGTCATGCTACCAATGCCGATTATTTTTGGGCTTCTACTTCTTTATTACAATAAAAAAAGCGTCCGTGACAAGTTAATAAACAGTGCCATCCAAAAATAGGAAAGCACTTAATAAATCATGAAATGCAGAATCCGTTTTCGTCAAATTATCGAGATAAATCAGATGACGAGCTTATTGATAGTGCAGTAAATGGCTCTGTGGCTGCCTTAGAAGCTTTAATCTACAGGCACCAACATTTTATCTATAACATAGCCTTAAAAATGATGGGTAATGTTCAGGATGCTCAAGATATTACGCAAGAAATTCTAATCAAAATAATTACCAAACTATCACAGTTCAAAAAGGAGAGCAACTTCAGAACTTGGTTATATCGGATTACTTTTAATCACTTTCTGCAAATGAAAAAGTCAATGTCAGAAATGGCAACTGAGTCATTTGAAGTGGTTGAAAAGCAACTTGATTCAATTCCGAGTCAAGCCTTATCCTTATTGGAAGAATCCGAGATGAGAGTTGAAATTGAAGAAACAAAACTAACCTGCATGAATGGGATGTTGTTGTGTCTTGAACGTGACCAAAGATTGGTATTCATACTTGGCGAATTATTCAATGTTAGTCATGATTTAGGAGCAAATCTGTTGAATATTTCAAAAGATAATTTTAGGCAGAAGTTGTCAAGGGCACGAAAAGACCTTTACAACTTTATGAATAATAAGTGCGGGCTTATAAGAAAGGAAAATCCTTGCAAGTGTTCAGGTAAGACAAAGGGATTCATTCGAGCAGGAAAAGTAAATCCTGACAATTTACAATTTAACAAAGACTATCTTAAAACTATTCAGGAAGTAATCGGACAAAAAAAAGATGAATATGATGATTTTGTAACTGAAAATTATGCCGACATTTTCGCTAAACATCCTTTTCAAGAAAAAGAACACAAACAAATCATATTTGACCGATTAATCAATAATGAATCATTGAGCAATATTTTTAGACTTAAAGATAATGATAGCATGTCGAAACAATAAGTGCGAACCTTGACAAATATAAATTAGAAAGGCTGGCTATAACAGGCGTTTGGCAAAAAAGCGGGTTCAGTGGTTAATTGAGCATTCTACCTCGTATCAAGTTTTGTGCTGGGTTGACAGTTTAGTGCTTCGAAATCCGCTTCTTCGCCAAGCGCCAAAACGTTGTATGATACCTTTGACCAAAACCCTAAAAAAAAGAACAAATAATGAAAAGTCATCATGTATTAATTCAATATTTACAATCCAAAACAGAAATATGCGATAGTATCATATTTGAAGTTTTAGAAAAGTTTATTTCAATAAGCAAAAAGAAAAAAGAAATTCTAGTCAATAAAGGAGATATTTGCACCCATATCTTTTTTCTTGTTACTGGTATTACTAGAAATTTTTATATTGACATTAATGGTCTTGAATATACAAGGCTCATAACTTATCAAAGTAAATTTTTCAACAATTTTTTAAGTTTCCAAAAACAAAAGCCTAGTCGAGAAACGATAGAATGTTTGGAAAATACAGAATTATTAGGAATTGCAAAATCAGATTTTTACTATTTAATTTCCAAGCATCCTCAATTGTTTAAACTTTTCACTTATGAAGTTGTTGAATATCATAACTTTCATTTAGAAAAATTAGAATTTTTGAGTTTGCTTACACCCAAAGAAAAA